>NZ_QDKQ01000023.1:40119-160523 GCF_003116815.1 Caulobacter endophyticus | reverse complement strand
TTTCGCCGAACGCCGGGGATCCACGCTGCTCTATCCCCATAACCAGGAACCTCCCCCTGTGGGGGAGGCGATCGCGAAGCGATCGGTGGGGGGAGTTGGTGCGAGGCTGGCGAGCGCCTCGGAAGCTGAAAAAGCCCCCCCTCCGGCCCTTCGGGCCACCTCCCCCAGAGGGGGAGGATTTGGAGACCGGCCTTCCGCGCCTCTACGGATTTGAAACCCGGGCTGCCCAGGCGTAAACCGGCCGCATGAACGCGCACGTTTCCCCCGAATCCGCCGCGCCGGCCGCTCCCGCCGACGAAACCTGGACCGTCGCAGGTCGCACCTTCAGCTCGCGCCTGATCGTGGGCACGGGCAAGTACAAGGACTATGCGACCAACGCCGCCGCCGCCCGCGCGGCCGGGGCCGAGATCGTCACCGTGGCCGTGCGCCGCGTGAACCTGACCGATCCGAGCCAGCCGCTGCTGGTCGACTACATCAAGCCGACCGAGTTCACCTATCTGCCCAACACGGCGGGCTGCTTCACTGGCGAGGACGCCGTGCGCACCCTGCGACTGGCCCGCGAGGCTGGCGGCTGGGACCTGGTGAAGCTGGAGGTTCTGTCCGACCCCAAGACCTTGTTCCCGGACATGGAAGAGACCCTGCGGTCGCTGAAGCTGCTGGTCGCCGACGGGTTCCAGGTGATGGTCTATTGCTCGGACGATCCGGTCTACGCCAAGAAACTGGAAGAGGCCGGCGCGGTGGCGATCATGCCGCTGGGCGCGCCGATCGGCTCGGGCCTGGGCATCCAGAACCGGGTCAACCTGCGGATCATCGTCGAGAACGCCAAGGTGCCTGTGCTGGTCGACGCTGGCGTCGGCACGGCCTCGGACGCGGCGATCGGCATGGAGCTGGGCTGCGACGCCATCCTGATGAACACCGCCATCGCCGAGGCCAAGGACCCGATCCGCATGGCCAAGGCCATGAAGCACGCGGTGATCGCCGGTCGCGAGGCCTATCTGGCCGGCCGGATGCAGAAGCGTCTGTACGCCGATCCGAGCTCGCCGCTGGCGGGGCTGATCTAGAAACCCGACCTTTCGTCAGCCCGGCTCTCCGCTACGCTGCGGCCGGGATGACGATGGAGGGGCGGGCAGGGGCGAAGCTGGCCAAGTCAGCGGAAGCTGAAAACGCCCCCCCTCCGTCCGCTTCGCGGACACCTCCCTCATAGGGGGAGGATCTTTGCTTCAGGCCTTGAAGTCGACCAGCACGCCCTTCTTTTCCTCGGCCTGCTGGGTGACCTCGTCCTTGATCATCTGCTTGATCTTGGCTTCCAGCTTTTCACGTTCCTTGGGGTCCATCGCCGCGACCTCCTCCTCGGTCACGCCGAGCTTGCCGAGGATGGCCGCGCGCATCTTCTCGGCGGGCGACTTGGCGGCGTAGTCGTACAGTTCCTGGCGGGCCGAGCCGTCGCTGACGCCCGAGAACGCCGGCGCGAAGGTCGAGGTCGCGCCGTCGACGCGGCTGGCCGCGTTCGCCGACATCGTCGCCCAGGAATTGGAACCGGAGATAAGCATGAGAACTCCCGCCGCTGATCTGGCGGGAGGTGCAAAGCAACCGCCGTGCAAGCGGGGCTCGCACGGCGGTTTCCAAAGATATCAACATGTTGCGACGTCGTGTCGCGGGGCGCGATGGGGCGGAGCGGCAAAGCTTGCCGCGCCGTTTCAACCGCCGGGCGATCCTTGCCGCCTGGCCGGCCCTCTTGGTCAGCCCTTCTTCCTGGCGGCGATGCGGGCTTCCTCGATGGCCAGGTTCAGGGCCTTCATGTCGGCGCCGGGGATCATCTTGTCGCCGACCACGAAGGCCGGGGTGCCTTCGATGTGCAGCGCCTGGGCCAGGCCCTGGACATCCTTCAGCTGCTGGGTGACGCCCTCGGCGGCGCCGGCCGCGCGGGCCTTCTCGACGTCGACGCCGGCGGCCTTGGCGATGCGGGCGATGGCGGCCTCATCCAGGCTCTTCTCGGCCATCATGCCCTTGTAGACCGGCAGGGTCTTGCCCTGGGCCTGGGCGCCGATGGCCATGCGGGCGGCCAGTTCGGATTCGCGGCCGAAGATCACGAATTCCTTGAAAACGAAGCGGACGTCGGGGTTCTTCTCGATGATCTCGACCACCTGCGGCGCGGCGATCTTGCAGTAGCCGCACTTGTAGTCGAAGAACTCGGTGACCGTGATCGTGCCGTTCGGATTGGCCACGAAGTCGCGCGGATCGCGCTCGATGGCCTGGCGGTGCCGCTCGATCGCGCCCTGCGACTTGGAGGCGGCCTCGGCCATCTGCTTTTCCTGCAGCTTGGCGCTGACCTCGATCAGCACCTCGGGGTGCTCCAGCAGGTAGGCGCGGACCTTCTTGCCGAATTCCTCGTCGCTCTTGGGCTGGCTGCAGGCGGCCATGCCGGTCGTCAGGACGAGGGCCGCGGCGGCCAGGGCGAGGGAGCGGCGAAGGGGCATTCGGATCTCGGTCTTTCAGGATTCGTCGATCAGGGATTGGAGACCGTCAGGCCTTCCTTGGCCAGGGCCTTGAGGTCCTGGTCGCTGGGGCGGGAGGCCAGCACGATGTCGGTGGCGCGCCGCCAGTCGGGCGTGTCCTTCTTCAGGAGCTCGCGGGCCCGCATGGCGAACACCCGGGCCTCCTGCACGGCGCCCAGGTTGAAGTACTGCTCGGCGGTGGCCAGGCGGGCCTCGCCGTCCTTGCCCTGCTTGTCGTAGGCCTGGGCCATCAGGCGCCAGGCGACGGCGTTGTCGCTCTCGTTGATCAGGGCGCGCTTGAGCTCGCCGATGCCTTCCTCGATCTTCTTGGGATCATCGAGGCCGATCAGGGTCTGGCCGAGATTGATGCGCAGCAGGGCCGCGTCGGGCTTGAGCGCCACCGAGCGGCGCTGGGGCTCCTCGGCCTGGGCCACGCGGTTGAACTCGAACAGGATCTGGCCCTTGAGCTCCCAGAGGTAGGGGTTCTTGTCGTTCTCGGCGATCAGGTCGTCGAGGATCTTCAGGGCCCGGTCGGGCTCCTTCATCTGGTAGTAGGCGATCGAGCGGGCGTAGCGGGCCGGGAAGCTGCGGTCGGTCTCGCGGTACTTGATCAGGGCCGTCTGGGGATTGATGAACCCTTCCAGCTTGGCCTTCATGATCTCGTGCTCGGCCAGCTCGTCGGGGCTGTCGACGGCGTCGTAGTGCGGCAGGCGCTCGACCTTGGCCCGCAGGGCCTCGATGCGGTCGGACGACAGCGGGTGGCTGCGGAAATACGCAAAGCGCCGCGATTGGTCGAAGACCTCCTGGTAGCGGAAGTTGTCGAAGAACTCGACAAGGCCGCGGCCCGACTGGCCGGTGGCCTCCAGGAAGTTGGCGCCGGCCTGGTCGGCGCGGGACTCCTGTTCGCGGCTGTAGCCCAGCGCGCCCAGGGTGCCGAAATAGCTGGCGTTGCCCATCAGCACCGCGCCGGCGTCGGGCGCGCCGGCCAGGGCCGCCAGGACGCCTAGGCCCATCGTCAGGATCATCGGCTTGAGGCCGGCCTTCATCATCTCGTCCGAGCGCAGCGGGTGGGCGCCGGCGAGGTGGCCGGTCTCGTGGGCGATGACCCCCTTGAGCTGGTTGGGGGTCTCGGTCTGCAGGATCAGGCCGGTGTTGAGGCCCATCATCAGGCCCTGGGTGGCGAAGGCGTTCAGTTCCTTGTCGCCGACCAGCAGGATGCGGACGGTCTTGGGATCAAGGCCGGCCGCCGCGTAGATCGGGTCGGAATCGCGGTGCAGAATCTCTTCGATCTCGGTGTCACGGATCAGCGACAGGCCCTGGGCGTTGGCCGCGATCGGGGCGGCAGCGGAGGCCAGCAGGGCGAGGGCGGAAAGGCCGGCGCCGAACGTCTTGCCGACGGTCCTCTTGCGGGACGTCATCGATGGTCTCCTGGTCGCGCCCCCACGCCGTCTTGCAGTCTAGCGCGCGAGAAGCGCGGCTGGAAATCGCCAGGGCGTGGCTTGTCTAGGAGGGGATATAGGCGCGAACCGCGGCGACGCCATGGCGCCGCCGCGGTCCTTTGCGGTCGGATCAGCCGCGACGCCACCAGCCGCGCTTGGGCGTGGCGGGCTTGTCGCCGATCTCGTTCGGATCGGGCTCGGCCGCGACGGGCGCGGGTTCGGCTTGGACCACCGTTTCCACCGGCGCCGGAGCCGCTTCCACCACGACCGGCTCGGGAGCCGGTTCCGGAGCGATCTCGACATCAGCGGCGACGAGCGGAGCGGTCTCGGCGACCACTTCGGCCAGGGCCTGAGCGTGGTCGGCCGCGGCTTCGATCGCCTCGGCGGTCTCGACCTGGGCGGCCTCGACCTCGGTCTCGGCGGCGGCCTTGCGGCTGCGGCTGCGCGAGCGGCGCGGCTTCTTGGCCGGGGCGGCTTCTTCCGGCGTCGGCAGTTCGACCCAGACGTCGGCGGGCGGGCCTTCGATCACCGGCGGCTCGAGCACCAGCGGCGCGACGTCCTCGACCACGACCGGCGCGATCGGGGTCTCGGCGGCGGGCTGGCGGTCACGGCCGCCGCGACGGCGGTCGCGACGTTCCGAGCGCTCGGCGCGTTCCGGGCGTTCGGCGGCCTCGGGGCGCTCCTGGCGCTCAGCGCGGTCCTGACGCTCGGCGCGGTCCGGGCGCTCGCCGCGATCACGACGGCCTTCGCCGCCACGGGCTTCGAGGGCCTCCGGGTCGTGCCAGACATAGGGATTGTCGCCGAACGGAACGCGCGGACGGTTCCAGACATAGACGTCGGCGGCGCGATCGCCGTCCTCGCGACCCCCGCGGCGACCGCCGCGACGGCCACGGCGGCGGCGACGGCGGCGCGAATCCTCGTCATCGCCGTCAGCGTCGGCCTCGGCGTCGAATTCGCCGCCTTCAGCGTCTTCGGTGGGTTCGTCCGAGGTTTCCTCGTCGCGGCGGCCACGACGGCGACGCTTGTTGCGGCGACCGCCGCGATCGTCGTCCGAGCGGGCCTTGCGGGGCGCTTCGTCCTCGTCTTCGTCCTCGTCGCCGTCTTCGGCGATGATTTCTTCTTCCTCGTCTTCGTCCTCGTCGTCGAAGACGTCGTCGAACACCGGATCGGGCTCGTAGGCGATGGCCGGCGGCGCGATGCGGTCGCCCAGTTCGGTGCGCTCGATCTCATGCTCGGCTTGGCGCAGGCCGTCGTCGACCAGCACGGTGACGAACACGCCGTGGTTCAGCTGCAGGCGCTGCAGGTAGGCGCGCTTTTCGTTGAGGATGTAGATGCCGACGGCGCGGCTGACCTTCAGGGTCACGGCGCCGCTGCCCTTCAGGGCCTCGACCTCGACGCCGCGCAGGGCGGCCAGGGCGCTGGACTCGACCGAGCGTACGCGGCCGGTGCCTTCGCAGTGTTCGCAGACGTGGGTGGTGCCTTCCAGCACGCCGGTGCGGCGACGCTGGCGGCTGATCTCCATCAGGCCAAAGCCCGAGATCTTGCCCATCTGGATGCGGGCGCGGTCATCCTTGAGGGCGTCCTTGAGGACCTTCTCGACCGTGCGGTTGTTCTTGGCTTCATCCATGTCGATGAAGTCGATGACGATCAGGCCGGCCAGATCGCGCAGGCGCAGCTGGCGGGCGGCTTCCTCGGCCGCCTCGATGTTGGTCTTGAGGGCGGTGGCCTCGATGTTGCGCTCGCGCGTGGCCTTGCCCGAGTTGACGTCGATGGCGACGAGCGCCTCGGTCTGGTTGATCACCAGATAGCCGCCCGAACGCAGCGGGACGACCGGCGAGTAGATCTGCGCCAGGTGGTCCTCGATGCGGTTCTTGACGAACAGCGGCGTGGCTTCGCGGTACGGGAAGACCTTCTTGGCCTGGCTGGGCATCAGCATGCGCATGAAGTCGCGCGCTTCGCGGTAGCCGGCCTCGCCCTCGACCCAGATGCCGTCGAGGTCCTTGTCGTACATGTCGCGGATGGCGCGCTTGACGAGGTCTTCCTCCTCGTAGATCAGCGCCGGAGCGACCGAGTGCAGCGTGTTGTCGCGGATGTTCTCCCACAGACGCAGCAGGTATTCGTAGTCGCGCTTGACCTCGGCCTTGGTGCGCTTGGCGCCGGCCGTGCGGACGATCAGCCCCATGCCCTGCGGCACGTCCAGGCTCTGCACCACGCTCTTGAGGCGCTTGCGGTCGGTCACGGCCGTGATCTTGCGGCTGATGCCGCCGCCGCGGGCGGTGTTGGGCATCAGGACGCCGTAACGGCCGGCCAGCGACAGGTAGGTGGTCAGGGCCGCGCCCTTGTTGCCGCGCTCTTCCTTGACGACCTGAACCAGCATGATCTGCCGGCGGCGGATCACTTCCTGGATCTTGTACTTGCGCATCAGGCGGCGCTTGCGGCGCGCCAGTTCCTCTTCGACGTCGTCTTCGTCGTCGTCGATGGCGTGATCGTTGCTGTCGTCCTCGTCCTCGCCGCCGGTGGCGCGGCGCGAGATCGGGGTGTCGTCCTCGTCGTCGTGCGAATCATCGCGCATCAGCGCTTCGCGGTCGGCGACCGGGATCTGGTAGTAGTCCGGATGGATCTCGTTGAAGGCGAGGAAACCGTGACGGTTGCCGCCGTACTCGATGAACGCAGCCTGGAGGCTGGGCTCAACGCGGGTCACCTTGGCGAGATAGATATTTCCACGAAGTTGTTTGCGGGTCTGGCTCTCGAAATCGAATTCTTCAACCCGCGAACCGTCCACGACCACCACACGCGTCTCTTCGGCGTGGGCGGCGTCGATCAACATCTTCTTCGACATACAGGGAATCTCCACGGCGCGCGGCGGGCGCGAAGCCCGGGCGCCGATATGAAAGGAGGGCGCGCGCATCGCAGACCGCGACTTCGCCGGAGCGACGTTCGAAGGGCGGTTGCCAGAGGCGATCGGGTGCGGCGCAGCCCATGGGGTTTCGTTTGTTTCCTTTGACGCGCCGAATGGCGCGGATCGGATGACGCGTCGTCGCCGGGAACGGCCAGGACCCGACGCGGGCCCTTTTGGGCTCTGGCCGTCGAGACATCCGTCCCGCGCCGACCGTCGCCCGCAAACTCCAAAGTCCGGCGGTTCCGGCATGAGGGCGCTATGGACGCGTCCGACATTTGGGAACCACTCACGCAGGGCGCCATGTCTGACGACGTCGCTCCGCGCACGGCGCCACTTTAGCAACATCGGAAGACAAATGAAAAGCGCCGTGGAGCAACCGGCGAAATTGATGAAGTCGACGGTTTCCTTAACGGTTTCTCTACCCGCCCCGGGCGATATCCGTCATTGGTTTTTCAGGTAACGCCATTGGCTGGGCGGTAATGCGTAAGGTGGTCATCGGAGCAGCGAGAACGGGTTGGGCGAAGGCGGCCTTGATCGTCGGCGCGCTGGCGCTCGCCGGCGTGGCCGTCGCGACCGTCCAGGGCCCCGCGCCCGCCGCCGGCGTGCAGAAGGTCCGCTTCGGCGGCGACCGCGCCGAGACCCGAGTCGTCATCGACCTGGATCGCGCGGCCGTCGGCAAGCTGATCGGCGACGGCGCCGCGGCCAACCGGGTCGTGGTGGGCCTGCCCAATGTGACGGTTTCCGGCGACCTGCAGGGCGCGGGCCATGGCCTCGTCGACCGCTGGGTCATCGACGAGGCCGCCGGCGGCGCGCGCCTGTCGCTCGATCTGTCCTCCAAGGCCGTCGTCAAGCGCCGCTTCCTGCTGCCGCCCGCCGACGGCGCGACCGCCTTCCGCTATGTGATCGACCTGGCCGCCAGCGATCCGGCCTCGGCCGGCTCGGCCGTCATGCGCCCGACCACCGTCTCGACCCCGGCCAAGCCCTCGGCGCTGAAGCTGAAGAAGACGATCGTCATCGACGCCGGCCACGGCGGCAAGGATCCCGGCTCTGCCGGCGCCAACACCAACGAGAAGGACGTCACCCTGGCCGCGGCCAAGGCGCTGAAGGCCAAGCTGGAGAAATCCGGCCGCTTCATCGTCGTGCTGACCCGCGACACCGACACCTTCATCCCGCTGGAATCGCGTGTGCAGATCGCCCGCCGCTCCGACGCGGACCTGTTCATCTCTCTTCATGCCGACTCCGGGCCCGACGTCGGCACCCGCGGCGCCAGCGTCTACACCCTGTCGGAAAAGGGCGCCGAGCGCGCCGCGCGGGTGCTGGAAAAGGACGACTGGCTGATGAAGGCCAGCCTGCCGGGGCGTGACCGCGCGGTCGGCCAGATCCTGCTGGACCTGTCGCAGCGCGCCACCAAGAACCGCTCGGCCGCCTTCGCCGAGACCTTGCTGGAAAAGGTCGGCGACGAAACCGTTCTGCTGCGCCGCAGCCACCGCGACGCCGGCTTCATCGTGCTTCTGGCGCCTGACGTGCCAGCGGTGCTGCTGGAAATGGGCTTCATGACCAATCTCGAGGACGAGAAGCTCCTGAAAAGCCCTGCCGGCCGCGAACGCCTGATGGGCGCGGTCGCCAGCTCGATCGAAAGCTACTTCGCCGCCCAGACCCGGATCAGCGCTCGCTGAGGCCTTTCCTGCGCAACGCGGCAGCGGGAGATCAACAAGTCAAAACCAATCGTCATTCCGGAAGCCTCGAAGAGGCTATCCGGGACCCAGGGGGACCGGGCGCGGCATCTGGCCGCCCGCTCCATAGCGGTTGCCTGCGCGCTGCGGTGGCCCCTGGGTCCCGGCTCTGCGCTTCGCTGAGCCTGTCCTCGGGCGCGCTTCGCGCGACCCGGGGGGCCGGGATGACGATGTTTGGTGTTGGTCGAGCGGCCGGGTTCGGGGCGTACGTACGGAGCTTCGAGGTCGTGGTGCGGCGGGCAGGGGCGTTGGCGCCTCGCCCGATGCGGGTTACAGCCATCCTCTGGATGATTTGAGCGTGCGCATGTCGCGGCGCTCGACGGAGGCCGTGTGGACTTGAAGCCCGCCGAAAGATGGATCGCCATAGCCGGCGTCGCGGTGCTGTCGACGATCGCGGTGGCGGGTTTCGCCATCGCCATCTATGCCGCGTGGCTGTTCCACGACATGCCGGACGCTGGCGAACTGCAGGACTATCGTCCGCCGACCGCGACGCGCGTCTATGCCTGGGACGGCACCCTGATCGGCGAATACTCGAAAGAGCGCCGGATCTTCGTCCCCTACGACCAGATCCCGCCACAGCTGGCCCAAGCCTTCATGGCCGCCGAGGACCGCAACTTCTTCAAGCATGGGGGCGTCGACGTCGGCGGCTTCTCGCGCGCCATGCTCAAGAACGTCGGCAACGCCATGCGCGGCCGTCGCCTGGAAGGCGGCTCGACGATCACCCAGCAGGTGGCCAAGAACGTTCTGCTGACCAGCGACGCGACCGTCGGCCGCAAGTTCAAGGAAGCGATCCTGGCGCGGCGCCTGGAGCAGTCGCTCGACAAGCAGCAGATCCTGGAGCTGTACCTCAACGAGATCTGGCTGGGTTACCGTTCGTTCGGCGTCGGCGCGGCCGCCTACAACTATTTCGGCAAGTCGCTGCCGGAGCTGTCGCTGTCGGAAGCGGCCTATCTGGCGGCCCTGCCCAAGGGGCCCGACAACTACCACCCGATCCGCAACAAGGCCAAGGCCATCGCCCGCCGCAACTGGATCCTCGACCAGATGGCCGACCTGGGCTGGGTCAGCCGCGCCGAGGCCGAGAAGGCCAAGGCAGAGGACCTGGTGGTGCAGCCCGCGCCCAAGCGCGCGGCCTATGCCGACGCCGACTACTTCGTGGAAGAAGTGCGCCAGCGCGGCATGGCGACCCTGGGCGACCGGATCAGCGAGGGCGGCTATTACATGCGCACCACGCTGGACCCGACGCTGCAGACGGCGGCGCGGGCCTCGCTGATGGACGGCTTGGAAAAGTACGATCGCCGCCACGGCTGGCGCGGGGCCTGGGGCCATGTCGAGAGCCTCGACGAGGGCTGGGAGAAGGCTGCGGCCGCCAAGCGTCCGCCTTCGGAACGCCGGGGCTGGCGCGCGGCCGTGGTCACTTCGGCCGGCGGCGGGGTGCGTCTGGTCAAGGACGAGGGAGAGGGGAGCCTCACCGGTGAAGACATCGCCTGGGCCAAGGCCGGCAAGGGCCTGAAGGTCGGCGACCTGGTGTTCGTCGAGCAGGTGGCCGGAACCTCGTCCTACCGCCTCAAGCAGGTGCCGGCGGTCAACGGAGCCCTGGTGGCTATCGAACCCTATACCGGCCGCGTGGTGGCCCTGGTGGGCGGCTATTCGTTCTCGCTGTCGAACTTCAACCGGGCCACCCAGGCGATGCGCCAGCCCGGCTCGTCGTTCAAGCCGTTCGTCTACGCCACCGCGCTGGAGAACGGCTACACGCCCGCCAGCGTGATCCTGGACAGCGCCATCACCTTCAAGGGCGCCAACGGCCAGGACTGGAGCCCGGAGAACTACGAGAAGAAGTTCTACGGCGCCCTGCCGCTGCGCAAGGGCCTGGAGCGGTCGGTCAACGCCATGACCGTACGCCTGGCCCAGGGCGTGGGCATGAAGAAGATCATCGAGATGTCCAAGAAGACCGGCGTCACGCGCGACATGGCGCCGGTGCTGGCCATGGCGCTCGGGGCCGGCGAGACGACGCCGTTCAAGATCACGGCCGCCTATGCGCCGTTCGCCAATGGCGGCCGCCGCATCGAGCCGCACCTGATCGAACTGGTGCAGGACCGCGAGGGCAAGGTGATCTTCCGCGCCGACAAGCGCGACTGCCCGCGCTGCACCGCCGGCTTCAACGGCGACGAGAGCCCGCGCGTCACCGCGCCGGGCGAGCAGGTGATGGACCCGGTGACGGCCTACCAGATCACCTCGATGCTGCAGGGGGTGGTCCAGCGCGGCACCGCCGCCTCGGTCAGCCAGCTGGGCTATCCGCTGGCCGGCAAGACCGGCACGACCAACGAGTACCGCAGCGCCTGGTTCATCGGCTATTCGCCCGACCTGATCGTCGGCGTGTTCGTGGGCTTCGACGACAACCGCTCGCTCGGCGCGGGCGAGACGGGCTCGCAGGACGCCGTGCCGGTGTTCATCGACTTCATGAAGGTGGCGCTGAAGGACAAGCCCAAGACCGACTTCAAGCCGCCGAAGACCGCCAAGTTCGCCATGGTGCGCGGCATCCGCGAGGCCTTCCGCCCGGGCACCGAGCCCAAGGTGGCGGTCCCCACGCCGACTGGCGGGCCGATCTCCTATGGCGACGCCTGGCCTAATGGCGTGCCGACCGGCCAGCCTTCGCCGTCCGAGCCGCAGCCCAAGCAGCAGCCGAAGGCGCCAGACATCAGCGGGCTTTACTAGACCCGGCGCGGTTGCGCCGACGCCTTGTTGAAGTAGGAAGAAGAGCCGGCGCGGTTGCGCCGACTCCGGGCGCGGGCTATGTCCCGCGCCCTTCACCTTGTGTCACGGAGTTACGTGATGAGACCGGATGTCGAGGCCGCCGCGGCCGACATCGAGCAGTCCGTTGGACTGCTCAGGAGGCGTCTTTGACTGGGATGTCGCCCTTAGAAAACTCGATGAACTGAACGCGCGGGTCGAAGACCCGACGCTATGGGATCGCCCGACCGAGGCCCAGGCTGTGTCGCGCGAGCGCGCCAACCTGGCCGCCAAGGTCGAGGCCGTCCAAAGCATCGAACGCGACGTCAAGGACGCGCTCGAATACGCCGAGCTGGCCGACATGGAGTCCGACGAGGATTCCCTGAACGACGCCCGCGCCCAGCTGAAGGCCATCAAGGAACGCGCTGCACGCGCGGAACTCGAAGCCCTGCTGTCGGGCGAGGCCGACGGCAACGACGCCTATGTCGAAATCAACTCCGGCGCCGGCGGCACCGAGTCGTGCGACTGGGCCGGGATCCTGCTGCGGATGTACACCCGCTGGGCCAACGCCCACGGCATGACCACCGAGCTGGTCGAAGAGACCGATGGCGACCAGGCCGGCATCAAGTCGGCCACGCTGCTGGTCAAGGGTCCCAACGCCTATGGCTGGCTGAAGACCGAGGCCGGGGTGCATCGCCTGGTGCGCATCAGCCCGTATGACTCGAGCGCCCGTCGTCACACCTCGTTCGCCTCGGCCTGGGTGTATCCGGTGATCGACGACACGATCGAGATCGAGATCAATCCGGCCGACGTGCGCACCGACACCTACCGCGCCTCGGGCGCTGGCGGTCAGCACATCAACAAGACCGACTCGGCCGTGCGCCTGACGCACGCCCCGACCGGGATCGTGGTGGCCTGCCAGTCGGGCCGTTCGCAGCACCAGAACCGCGACGAAGCGTGGAAGATGCTGCGCGCGCGCCTTTACGAGGCCGAACTGCAGAAGCGTGAAGCCGCCCAGCAGGCGCTGCACGACCAGAAGACCGATATCGGCTGGGGTCACCAGATCCGGTCGTACGTCCTGCAGCCGTACCAGATGGTCAAGGATCTGCGCACCAACGTCGAAACCTCCGACACGGCCGGCGTTCTGGACGGCGATCTCGACGCCTTCATGGGCGCCTCGCTGGCCCAGCGGGTCGGCGCGACGCGGGACAGCGCCGAGGGCTGAAGCCTTTCGGTGACGCCTGAAACGACGAACGCCCCGGAGTGATCCGGGGCGTTTTCTTTGTCGGGCGGCTTCAGGAGAGGCGGGGCGGATCGCGGAAGAAGGCGTCAGCCGCCATTTCTTCGGGCGGGGCGCCGGGGGCGGGGTTCTTCACGCGGCTCGCCAGCCATATGAACAGCGGCGTTTCCAGCAGGAAAATCCCGCCGCTGAGGAGGTCCCAGGGCGGGGCGGTGTCGAGAAGCGCCATCCAGGCCCAGCCGGCGAGGCCCGAGGTGGCCAGGACTGTCACAAGCAGAAGCGCGATCCAGGCATAGGCCCGACCGCGCCGGAAGCGGCCGCGCCGCCGCAGAGATGCGCGCCATCCCATCTGCGGAGACGGCCAAGGCAAGGCCTTACCCGACCGGCTTGGCCGTCAGGGTCAGGTCGGCGACCGGAGCGGGCGCTACGGCCACCGGAGCGGCCTGCGGCGGGGCCTGGCGCTGGAACTTCAGGCTGCGGCCCTGGAAGAAGGCGCCGGTTTCCATGGCCAGCTGTTCGTGGGTGATGTCGCCGTCGACATAGGCGGTGCCGTAGAGACGGACCTGCTTGGCGGTGATCGCGCCGACCACGCGGCCGCGGATCTCGACGGCCTCGGCGTAGACGCCGCCCTCGACGTGGCCGGTCTCGCCGACGGTCAGGCGGCCGACGCGGACGTCGCCGCGCACCACGCCGTCGATCTGCAGTTCGCCGTCGCCGCTGACGCCGCCCTCGATGGTGATGTCCGAGGAGATCAGCGAGGCCACGCGCGGCGGGGCCTTGCGGATCTGGTCGACGGGGGCCGCGGCCGGAAGGGGCAGGGGCTCGATCTGGACGGGGGTCTTGGACCCCTTAGCCGGCTTGCTGAACATACTCGCCTGCCTTGAGGAAGCGGTTGGGGTTCTGGGCGCGACCGTTGACCCAGACCTCGTAGTGGAGGTGCGGGCCGGTGGAGCGGCCGGTGGAGCCCATGGCGCCGACGCGCTGGCCGATCACCACGCGCTGGCCGACGCGCACGGCGATGCCCTGCAGGTGCGCGTAGCGGGTCTTGAAGCCGCCGCCATGGTCGATCTCGACGGTGTTGCCATAGCCCGACCGCACGCCGGTGAACGAGATGACGCCCGGGGCGGTGGCCATGATCGGCGTATAGAAGGCGCCGGGGAAATCCAGGCCCGAATGGAAGGCCGGGCGGTGCGTGAACGGGTCGAAGCGGACGCCGTAGCTGCTCGACAGGGCCGGGTTGGCGGTCGGGCGGTTGAACGGCAGGCGCTGGGCCGCGCTGCTGAGCGAGCGCATGTCCGACATGTCGCTGGCGGCGCGATGGATGCGGGCGGCGAATTCCTCGTCGACGTCGAGCACGGCGGCCAGCGCGCGGGGATCCTTGGCCTCGATCAGCGGGCCGCCCAGCGAAGCGCCGCGGCCGGTGAAGCTTCCGGCGTCCAGGCCCGCCATCCGCATGGCCAGGCGCAGGCGCTCGGCCCGGCTCTTGGCGAAGCCCTCGGCGGCGTCGATCAGGCGCTCCTGGTCCATGCGGGTGGCCTGGATGCGCTCGACCGGCGAGGCGTCGGCCAGGGCGGGCTTGCTGACGGACAGGGCCTGGGCGGCGCCCGGCGCGCCCTTGAAGTCGCTGACCAGCATGGCAAGCGCGGCGTGGCGCTTCTCGACCGACATGGCCAGGTCGTCGAGCGAGCCGCTGGTGGCCGACAGCTGGGCGACGGCGCTGTTCAGGCGCGCCTGGCGGTCGGCGTTGAGCCGCTCGTAATAGGCCTTCTGCTTGAGGACGACCTGGTCGGTCTGGCTGACGGCCAGGGCGTTGACCAGCATGGCGGCCGTGCAGACGCCCATCCAGAGCGCCGCGGCGCCGACGCTGGCCGCGCAGGCCAGCTGCTTGTTGGTCGACAGGACGTAGCCGCGCATCTCGCCGCCGGAGCGGACATACAGATGGCGTTCGGGAAACAGACCTTCGAGGGTCTTACGCAGGCGGTGAAAATGCGCGATCGCCATACCCAGGAAACCCCCCAGTTTTCAAGGTCTGGGGGATATGCAACGAGAAAGCGGAAATGCGCAAGACTCTTCGCACCTGCGAAGGCGCGGATGGCCATGTTTCGACCATGAACCCGCGTCGATTAACCCGACACGAACGGGCTGGCTACACGTGACGCGCGAGAAGTGGCCGAAAAGCGAGCCTTTGCGGCTCCGGCGCCACAGTGGGGCTTGCACTCAGCCCTTCAGGCCCTGGGCGGCCTTCAGCACGGCCTTGACGTGGCCGGGGACCTTCACCTTGCGCCAGACCTCGCGGACGACGCCTTCGCGGTCGATCAGGAAGGTCGAGCGGTCGATGCCCATGTACTTGCGGCCGTACATGCTTTTCTCGACCCACGAGCCGTAGGCCTCGACGGTTTCGCCAAGCGTGTCGGAGCCGAGCTCGACGGTCAGGTCGTGCTTCTTGCGAAACTTGCCGTGGCTGGCGGCGCTGTCCTTCGACACGCCGATGACCACCGCCCCGGCCTTGGCGAATTCCTCGACCTCGGCCGAGAACTGCAGGGCTTCCGATGTGCAGCCGGTCGTGTCGTCCTTCGGATAGAAGTAGAGCACGACGTTCTTGCCCTTCAGCTCCGAGAGGCTGACGCGGCCGGTGTCGGTGGGCAGGTCGAAGTCGGGGGCCTTGTCGCCGGGGTTCAGCATCGAAGTTTCTCCAACAAGCGGGCCCAACATCACGTCACGGGCTTGGAACGCGTCATCCCGGAGCGGCCGCGACCGATCCGGGATGACGATACTCAATAGCTTCGCCGTCCGGTTAAACCGGTTTGACGAGCACGATCTTCTTCTTGCCCTGGCTGAGCTTGACGACGCCGTCGAGCAGGTCGGCGTTGGTCACCAGGCGGTCGCCGTCCTTCTCCTGAGCGTCGTTGAGGCGCAGGCCGCCGCCCTGGGCCAGGCGACGGGCCTCGCCGCGCGAGGCGGTCAGGCCGATGTCGGTGGCCAGCACGGCCAGGGCCACGCCCTCGGCCAGCACCGAGGCGGCGATCTCGACCGTCGGCAGGTCGGCCGACAGCTCGCCCTGCTCGAAGGCCTTCTCGGCCGTGGCGCGGGCGGTCTTGGCGGCTTCGTCGCCGTGGACCAGACGGGTGGCCTCGTCGGCCAGCACCTTCTTGGCGTCGTTGATCTGCGCGCCTTCGAGCGCTTCCAGTTCGGCGATCTTCTCCAGCGGCAGGTCGGTGAACAGCCTCAGGAAGCGGCCCACGTCGGCATCCTCGGTATTGCGCCAGAACTGCCAGTAATCGTACGGCGACAGGGCGTCGGCGTTGAGCCAGACGGCGCCGGCGGCGGTCTTGCCCATCTTGGCGCCCGAGGCCGTGGTCAGCAGCGGCGTGGTCAGGCCGAAGGCGGCCTTCTGGTCGACGCGGCGGGTCAGCTCGACGCCATTGAGGATGTTGCCCCACTGGTCAGAGCCGCCCATCTGCAGAACGCAGCCGTACTTGCGGTTCAGCTCCAGGAAGTCGGTGGCCTGCATCAGCATGTAGTTGAATTCGAGGAAGGTCATCGGCTGCTCGCGCTCGAGGCGCAGCTTCACCGAGTCGAAGGTCAGCATGCGGTTGATCGTGAAGTGCACGCCATAGTCGCGCAGGAACTGCACGTAGCCGAGCTTCGAAAGCCACTCGTCGTTGTCGACCATCACCGCGTCGGTGGGGCCCTCGCCGAAGGTCAGGAAGTTGGAGAACACCTTCTTGATGCCGTCGATGTTCGACTGGATCTGCTCGTCGGTGAGCAGCGGGCGCTGGGTGTCCTTGAAGGTGGGGTCGCCCACGCGGGTGGTGCCGCCGCCCATCAGGACGATCGGCTTGTGGCCGGCCTGCTGCAGGCGGCGCAGCATCATGATCTGGATCAGGTGGCCGACGTGCAGCGACGGGGCGGTGGCGTCGAAGCCGATGTAGGCGGTGATCGCGCCGGCGGCGGCCGCGGCGTCCAGCTCGTCCGGATGGGTGATCTGGTGGATGTAGCCGCGGCTCTGCATGGTCTGCAGGAATTCGGACTTGAAGCTCTGCGGCGCGGACATGGCTCGACTCTCTGTATCGCTGGCTCGCGCGTCTAGCACGGGCGAGGCGGTCTGTGGCGAGGGTTTCATCGATAGTCTCCTTGAAGGCTGCGGGCCGGAGACGTCGTCTTGGAGGGAGAAGGACGCATCGCCGGCCAGGTGGCGGTGCGTCGACATGACCGGTCGTGCGCCCGCTAGATCAGCGGGCGATAATAGGCGCGGGCACGGAGGGCCTTGGCGGTCATGGGGCCTAGCTACCCGAGGCGCGCCGTGGCAGTCAACGACCCCATGCGCATTCTCGGATTCATGACCGGCACCTCGCTCGACGCCGTCGACATGGCGGTGCTCGACACCGACGGCGAGGCGATCCAGGGCTTTGGCCCCAGCGGCGAACGCAAACTGCGCGAGGACACCCGCGCCGTCCTGCTGGAAGCCACCCGTCAGGCCTTGGCCTGGAAGCGGGGTGAGCCGGAGCCGGCGATCTTCGACTACGCCCGCTTCGAGGTGGCCGAGGAGCACTTCCACGCCGGCCAGAGCTTCCTGGCCGAGCACGGCTTGGCCTGGAGCGACTTCGAGCTGCTGGGCGTGCATGGCCAGACAGTGCTGCACGAGCGCCCCACGGCTGAGCGCGTAGGCCGGACGGTGCAACTGCTCGACGCCGAACGCCTGGCGCGGCTGACGGGAAGACCGGTGGCCTTCGACTTCCGCACCGCCGACGTGGCGGCCGGCGGGGAGGGCGCGCCGCTGGCGCCGATCTATCACGAGGCCAGGGCCCGGGCCTCGGGGCTGGCCGCGCCGGTGGCGGCGCTGAACATCGGCGGGGTGGCCAACATCACCCTGATCGGCGCGGACGGAAGCCTGCTGGCCTTCGACACCGGCCCCGGCAACGGCATGATCGACCTGATGCTGCAGGAGCGCGGGCTGGGCCGTTTCGACGAGGGCGGCCGTCTGGCGGCGGCGGGCGCGGTGGACGAGGTTGCGCTGAACAGCCTGCTGGCCAGCGCCTATTTCGCAGCGCCTGCGCCCAAGTCGCTGGACCGTTACGACTTCTCGCTGGATGCGGTGGCGCACCTGTCGGCGCAGGACGCGGCCGCGACCCTGGTGGCCTTTACCGCGGCGGCCGTGCTCAAGGCCTTCGACAAGAACGACGCCCCGCCCAGCGCCCTGATCGTCTGCGGCGGCGGGCGGCATAACCCCCAGATCATGGCGGCCCTGGCCGAGCGGATTCCAGTGCCGGTCAAGGCGGCCGAGGATTACGGCTGGCGCGGCGACGCCATCGAGGCCGAGGCGTTCGCGTATCTGGCGGCCCGCACGGCGCGGGGGCTGCCGATCAGCTTTCCGGGGACGACGGGGGTGGCGCAGGCGATGACGGGCGGGAGGATTGTGATGCCGTGATCCTTCTCCCTGGAGGGAGAAGGTGGCGGCCGAAGGCCGTCGGATGAGGGGTTAGGGACCGAGGATGGCGTGCCGGCACTCCGTCAAACAGCGTAACCCCTCACCCTCCCACGCTTCGCGCGGGCCCCTCCCTCTCCCTATGGGAGAGGGTAATCAGTGCAGCTTCAGCCGTCCCGCCACGCGCTGCTGCAGCAGCCGCGCCAGGGCCAGGGTGATGGTCTTGCCGACGCCGAGGATGGCCTTGTGGTGGGCCAGGTGCAGCGAGACGTAGAACCACTTGGCCACCAGGCCCTCGATGAAGAAGTTGGGGCCGCCGAGGCCGCCCATCAGGGCGCCGACGCCCTTGTTCTCGCCCAGCGAAACCAGCGAGCCGAAGTCCTTGTAGACATAGGGCTCCTCGACCCGCGCCTGACGCAGGCGGGCCAGCAGCACCTTGGCCAGGTAGCTGGCCTGCTGGTGGGCGGCCTGGGCGCGGGCCGGCACGAGCTTGCCGTCCTTCCACGGGCAGGCGGCGCAATCGCCCAGGGCCCATACGCCCGGCGCGGAGGTCTCCAGCCGGTCGTTGACCACGAACTGGTTCAGGCGATTGGTCTCCAGGCCAAGCTCAACATTGCTGTCGGCGGCCTTCACGCCGGCGGCCCAGACGATCAGGTCGGCCGGGATGTCGCCGACGCTGGTTTCCAGCCGGTCGGGATGGACGGCGATGACCTTGGCGCCGGTGCGCACGCGCACCCCCTTGCGCTCCAGGGCGACGGTCGCCTGGGCCGAGGTCTTCTCGGGCAGGCCGCCGAGAATGCGCGGGGCGGCCTCGACGATGGTGATGTCGAGACGGAAGCGCTGCTCGACGCCCAGACTCTCCAGCAACTCGCGATGGGCCTCCAGCAGTTCGGCCGACAGCTCCACGCCGGTGGCGCCGCCGCCGACGATGGCCACGCCCATGGTGCGCTCGGGCGCGAACGAGGCCTTCATGAAGGCGGCCAGCAGGCGGGTGTGGAAGGCCTCGGCGTCTTCGGTGCGCTCCAGCAGGTGGGCGGTCTGCGCGCCAGGCGTGCCGAACAGGTTGGAGCCGCTGCCGATGGCGATCACGCCCCAGGTGAAGGTGATCGAGCGCTCGGGAACGAGCACCGCGCCGTCCTTGCTGGTGATGGCCTTCAGCGTCAGGCGCTTGGCGACGGGGTCCAGGCCCGACAGCTCGCCAAGATGGAAGCTGAAATGGTTGGCGCGACCGAGGATCGGGTAGGACAGCCCTTCCTGGTGAACATCGAGCGTGCCGGCCGCCACCTCGTGCAGGCTGGGCTTCCAGATATGGAAGCCGGAGCGGTCGATCAGCAGGACGCGCTCCTTGCCCTCGCGGCGCCCGAGCTTTCGCCCGAGCTGGGCCGCCAGCTCCAAGCCGCCCGCGCCGCCGCCGACGATGACGATGTCGTAGTGCATGGCAGGCGATCTCCGCTGATAGCGATACCTACGGTCTTAGAACTTTGCGGCGGGGCTGTCTCGCAGTTGCGAAGGGGGCGATGGGGATTGGTAGGATTCTCTCCGCCTTCCCCGTATTCGCCTCCCTGGGCCTCGTGCCTAGGATCATGCCGGCAACAGCTCAGATCGTGGCCCTGCTTGCTCGATCTGAGCGGCGGAACGATGGGTCCTCGGCGAAAGGCCGAGGAAGGCGGAATAGGTTAGCCGGGGGAGGGGGGCGAGCGCCAAACAAAAAGCCCGCCCTCGTCGCCGAGAGCGGGCTCTTCGAACCTCGAAACCGTCCGGCCCTACGGGATCGGATTGGCTTCCAGGCGCTTGTCGATATAGCCGCCGACCGTCTGCTCGACGAAGGGGAGGTGCTCGGCCCAGAAGTGGGTGGCCTTGTCGACGACTTCGTAGTCGATGACGATGCCCTTCTGGGTGCGCAGCTTGGAGACGACGCGCTCGACTTCCACCGGCGGCACGACGGTGTCGGCGCCGCCCGTCAGGATCAGGCCCGAGGCCGGGCAGGGGGCCAGGAAGCTGAAGTCGTACATGTTGGTCGGCGGCGACACCGAGATGAAGCCGTCGGTTTCCGGACGGCGCATCAGGAGCTGCATGCCGATATAGGCGCCGAAGCTGTAGCCGGCGACCCAGGTCTGCGCGGCGGCGGGGTTGTTGGCCTGCAGCCAGTCGAGCGCGGTCGCCGCGTCGGCCAGCTCACCGATGCCGCTGTCGAACTCGCCCTGGCTGCGGCCGACGCCGCGGAAGTTGAAGCGCAGGGTCGCGAAGCCGCGCTTCATGAACAGGTGGTACAGCTGCACCGACACCGGATGATTCATGTGGCCGCCGGCCTTGGGGTGCGGGTGCAGGATCAGCGCGATCGGTGCATTGTCCGTCTTGCCCGGCGAGTAGCGGCCTTCGATACGGCCAGCGGCGCCGGTCAAAATCACGTCAGGCATTCATATCCCCGTCACGAGTTGGGGCGTCGGGGGCCAGGCCATTCGCCGCAAAGGGCGCATGGAATACTTGACCGCCGCGCTTGGTCTTCCTAAATCCGCATCGCGCGAAGCGCCCTTGCCGGGCGCGGCGCGAAGTCGCGGCTTGTAGCATACGCAAATGCGGTTGCGCGGGGAATCTGCAAGGGAGAGCGCGGGATGCGCCTGAGCACGAAGGGACGTTACGCCGTGATGGCCATGACCGACCTCGCCCGCAAGCAGGGCGAGGCGGAGGGCCGCGCGGTGGCCCTGGCCGAGATCGCCGCCCGCCAGCAGATCTCGCTTTCCTATCTCGAACAGCTTTTCGCCCGCCTGCGCCGAAAAGGCCTGGTGGTCAGCGCCCGCGGACCCGGCGGCGGCTATCGCCTGGCCGCCGAGGCTCGCGCCACCCGCATCTCCGACATCGTCATGGCCGTGGACGAACCCCTGCGCGCCACGCGCTGCGGCGTCGGCAAGAGCGGTCACAAAGGCTGCATGGCCGGCGGGGCCAAGTGCCTGACCCACGACCTGTGGGAGGAAATGGGCCGTCAGATCCATTCGTACCTGGCCTCGGTGACCATCGCCGACGTGCTGGAAGGGCGCCTGCGTCCGGAGGCGAAGGCCGCGGCGTGACCAGCAAGCCCGCCATCTATCTGGACTACAACGCCACCGCCCCGATCCGTCCCGAGGCGCGTGAAGCCGTGCTGCGCGCCTTCGAGCAGGCCGGCAATCCCAGCTCGGTGCACGCGGCCGGCCGCGCCGCCCGTGACGTGGTCGAGACCGCCCGCAGGCAGGTGGGCGAGCTGGTCGGGGTGGTCGCCGGTTCGGTCACCTTCGTCAGCGGCGGCACCGAGGCCAACGCGCTCGCCATCGAGAGCGCGGTTGCTTCCGGCGTAAAGCGCCTGGTGGTCAGCGCCATCGAGCATGACGCCGTGGCCGAGACCGCCGCCGCCGCCAGCGGTCTGCCCGTCGCCGTGCTGCCGGTCGACACGCAGGGCGTGGCCGACCTTTCCAGTCTTCCCGAGATGCTGGCGGGCGAGGACCGGACGCTGGTCTGCCTGATGCTGGCCAACAACGAGACGGGCGTCATCCAGCCGGTGGCGGAGGCTTCGGCGATCGTGCGCGCGGCCGACGGCCTGCTGCATGTCGACGCCGTGCAGGCGGCCGGCAAGATCGCCATCGATTTCTCGGCCCTCGGCGCCGACACCCTGGCGCTGTCTGCCCACAAGATCGGCGGGCCGCAGGGCGTCGGCGCTCTGGTGGCCGGCACGCGTGCCAATGTGGTGCGTCGCCAGCACGGCGGCGGCCAGGAGCGTGGCCGCCGTGCGGGCACCGAGAACGTCGCCGGGATTTCCGGCTTCGGCGCGGCGGCTGCGGCGGCCCTGCGGGACTTGCCCCAGGCGGCCGATCAGGGCATTTGGCGCGACGCCTTGGCCCAGCGGGTCAGGGACGCTGGCGGCGTGGTGCTCGGGGAGGGCGCTGGTCGCCTGCCTCAAACCCTTTGTCTGGCCGCCGAGGGCTTCGCCTCGCAGGTCCAGGTCATGAACCTGGATCTCGCCGGGGTGATGGTCAGCGCCGGCAGCGCCTGCTCGTCGGGCAAGGTCAAGGCCAGTCGCGTGGTCGAGGCCATGGGCCGTTCCGATCTCGCCCCGTTCGCGCTGCGCGTCAGCGGCGGTTGGGCGAGCACGGAAGCGGATTGGATTGTGTGCGGCGACGCCTGGCTCGCCGCCTGGAAGCGTATCGGCGCACGACGCCGGGAGGTGGCTTGATGGCCGCGGTCAAGGAAACGATCGACACCGTCGCAGCGCTCGAGAAATACGAGCACGGCTTTACGACCGATATCGACCAGGAGTTCGCCCCCAAGGGCCTCTCCGAGGACATCGTGCGCTTCATCTCGGCCAAGAAGGACGAGCCGGAGTGGATGCTGGAATGGCGTCTGGAGGCCTATCGCCGCTGGCTCGAGCTTGAAGAGCCGGACTGGGCCAAGGTCAGCTATCCCAAGATCGACTACCAGGACACCTACTACTACGCCGCGCCGAAGACCAAGGAAGGGCCCAAAAGCCTGGACGAGGTCGATCCCGAGCTGCTGGCCGTCTACGAGAAGCTGGGCATTCCGCTGAAGGAGCAGGCCGTGCTGGCCGGCGTCGAGGGCGCGCCGCGCTATGCGGTGGACGCGGTGTTCGACTCTGTGTCGGTCGTCACGACCTTCAAGAAGGAGCTGGCCCAGGCCGGCGTCATCTTCTGCTCTATGAGCGAGGCGATCCGCGAGCACCCGGAACTGGTCAGGCAGTACCTGGGCAGCGTCGTGCCGACCTCGGACAACTATTTCGCCTGCCTCAACAGCGCGGTGTTCTCGGACGGCTCGTTCGTCTACGTGCCGCCGGGCGTGCGCTGCCCCATGGAGCTGTCGACCTACTTCCGGATCAACGCCAAGGATTCCGGTCAGTTCGAGCGCACCCTGATCATCGCCGACAAGGGCGCCTACGTCTCGTACCTGGAAGGCTGCACGGCCCCGATGCGCGACGAAAACCAGCTGCACGCCGCCGTGGTCGAGCTCGTCCTGCTGGACGACGCCGAGATCAAGTACTCGACCGTCCAGAACTGGTATCCGGGCGATCCGGAGACCGGCAAGGGCGGCATCTACAACTTCGTCACCAAGCGCGCCGACTGCCGCGGCGATCGCAGCAAGGTGTCGTGGACTCAGGTGGAGACCGGCTCGGCCATCACCTGGAAGTATCCGTCCTGCGTTTTGCGTGGGGAAGGGTCCTCCGGAGAGTTCTACTCGATCGCCGTGACCAACGGCCATCAGCAGGCCGACACCGGCACCAAGATGATCCACCTGGGCGCCAATACGAAGTCGCGGATCGTCGCCAAGGGAATCAGCGCCGGCAAATCGACCAGCACCTATCGCGGCCTGGTTTCGGCCCACCCCAAGGCCAAGGGCGCGCGCAACTTCACCCAGTGCGACAGCTTGCTCATCGGCAAGACCTGCGCGGCCCACACCGTGCCGTACATCGAGGCCCGCAACGGCCAGTCGGTGTTCGAGCACGAGGCGACCACCACCCGCCTGTCGGACGACCAGCTCTTCTACTGCCAGCAGCGCGGGCTTAGCCAGGAAGAGGCCGTGGCCCTGCTGGTCAACGGCTTCGTCCGCGACGTGCTGCAACAACTGCCCATGGAGTTCGCCGTCGAGGCCCAGAAGCTCGTGGCGATTTCTCTCGAAGGATCCGTCGGTTAAATGCTTTCGATCAACAACCTCCACGCCCGCGTCGAAGACAAGCCGATCCTGAAGGGCGTCACGCTCGAGGTGCCAGCGGGCGAGGTGCATGCCATCATGGGTCCGAACGGCGCCGGCAAGTCGACGCTGTCCTACGTGCTGAGCGGCCGCGGCGGCTATGACGTGACCGAAGGCTCGGCGAGCCTCAACGGCGAGGACCTGCTGGAGCTGGAGCCCAACGAGCGGGCCGCCAAGGGCGTATTCCTGTCGTTCCAGTATCCGCTGGAGATCCCCGGCGTGCCGGCCCTGACCTTCATCCGCACCGCCGTGAACGCCCAGCGCCGCGCCCGCGGCGAGGACGAGATCGCCGCTCCGGCCTTCCTGAAGCTGGCCAAGGAAAAGGCCGCCTCTTTGAAGATCGACTTCGAGATGCTTAAGCGCGGCCTGAACGTTGGCTTCTCGGGCGGCGAGAAGAAGCGGATGGAAATCTTCCAGATGGCGATGCTGTCGCCGAAGTTCCTGATCCTTGACGAGACGGACTCGGGCCTCGACATCGACGCCCTCAAGATCGTCTCCGAAGGCGTAAACGCTTTGCGCTCGCCCGAGCGCGGCATGCTGGTGATCACGCACTACCAGCGCCTGCTCGACTACATCAAACCCGACCGCGTGCACGTGCTGGCCGCCGGCCGCATCGTCGCCTCGGGCGGTCCGGAGCTGGCCCTGCAGCTGGAAGCCGAGGGCTACGACAAGTACGTCGGGGCCGCCGCCTGATGAGCCTGGCCACCGCTCTCAAGACCGGCGATGTCACCGCGCTGCCGTCGCGCCGCGACGAGGACTGGCGCTGGACCGACCTGCGCGGCCTGATCCGCGCTCTGCCTGAGCCTGCGCCCAAGTTCGACGGCGAGGTTCCGGCCGGTCCGTTCGCGAACCTGACCGACGGCGAGATCCTGTTCGTAAACGGCCGCCATGTGGCCACCAGCGGGCAGGGCCAGGTCATGGGCCTGCGCTTCGTCGCGGCGACCGACAAGGCTTCGCAGGGCGCGTCCTACGCCCTGGTGGTCGAGCCGGGCGCCAGCCTGATCCTGCTGGAAAGCCACGAGGGTCGCGCGGGGGCCTATGTCACCGACGTCGCGCTCGACATCGCGGTGGGCGAGGGCGCGAGCCTGACCCGCATCGTGCTGGTCGAGGACGACGCCGAGGCCGTCAACGTGGTCACCGCCCGTGTCGACCTCGCCGCTGGCGCGATCTTCAACCAGACCGTCCTGACCGGCGGCGCGCGTCGCCAGCGGATCGAGACCCAGGTCGCCCACCCCGGCGCCCACGCCAATGTGCGTCTCGACGGGATCTATCTGCTCAGCGCCCAGCGCCACGCCGACCAGACCACCGTGGTCACCCACGGCGGGGTCGACGGCGTCACCAGCCAGCTGACCAAGGGCATGGTCGCGGACCAGGCCCGCGGCGTGTTCCAGGGCCGCATCATCGTCGCCGAAGGCGCCGACCAGACCGACGCGCGCATGGGCCACCATGCCCTGATCCTGTCGGACAAGGCCGAGATCGACGCCAAGCCGGAACTCTTGATCTTCGCCGACGACGTCTCCTGCGCCCATGGCAACACCATCGGCGCGCTAGACGAGGAGGCCGTGTTCTACGCCCGCCAGCGCGGCATTCCCGAACTGGAGGCTCGCTCCATGCTGACGGAGGCCTTCGTCGGCGAGGTGGTCGAGCGCATCGAGCACGACGGCGCCCGCGAAATCGCCGCCGCCTGGGTCGCCAGGCAGCTGGGACGCGGCGAATGAGCCTGATGTTCGACCTCGACGCGATCCGCGCCCAGTTCCCGATCCTGTCGCGGACGGTGCATGGCAAGCCGCTGATCTATCTGGACAGCGCCGCCAGCGCCCAGAAGCCCGACGTGGTGCTGGACGCCATGACCGGCCTGGCGCGGACCAGCTACGCCAACGTCCACCGCGGCCTGCACACGCTCGCCAACGAAACGACAGAAGCCTATGAAAAGGCTCGCGAAACCATCGCGCGTTTCATCAGCGCCGACGTCAATGAGATCGTCTACACCAAGAGCGCCACCGAGGCGGTGAACCTGGTGGCCGACACCTTCGGGCGTAGCCTGAAGGCCGGCGACGAGATCGTGCTGTCGGAGATGGAGCACCACGCCAACATCGTGCCCTGGCACTTCCTGCGCGAGCGCTACGGCGTCGTCCTGAAGTTCATTCCGGTGCTCGACGACGGCCGGCTCGACATGGAGGCCTATGCGGGCCTGCTGTCGGAAAAGACCAGGATGGTCGCCGTCACCCACATGTCGAACGTGCTGGGCACGGTCAACGACGTGGCCACGATCATCCGCCTGGCCCACGACGCCGGCGCGCCGGTGCTGCTCGACGGCTGCCAGGGCGTCGTTCACACCAAGGTCGACGTGAAGGCGCTGGGCGTCGATTTCTACGTCTTCAGCGGTCACAAGCTCTACGGCCCGACCGGCATCGGCGTGCTGTACGGCAAGGCCGAGCGCCTGGCGGCCCTGCCGCCGTACCAGGGCGGCGGCGAGATGATCGGCTCGGTCTCTCTGGACAAGATCACCTACGCCGATCCGCCGCACCGCTTCGAGGCCGGCACGCCAGCGATCCTGGAGGCCGTCGGCCTGGGCGCGGCCATCGAATGGCTGAACACCATCGACCGCGACGCCGCCCTGGCCCATGAGCATGCCCTCTACGAGCGGGTCGCGGCCCGGCTGGAAGGCGTCAACGGCGTGCGGATCCTGGGCACGGCCCCGGGCAAGGGCGCGGTGATGAGCTTCGTCGTCGAGGGCGCCCACGCCCACGACGTGGCCCAGGTGCTGGACCGCTACGGCGTGGCCGTGCGCGCCGGCACGCACTGCGCCGAGCCCCTGATGAAAAGGTTCGGGGTGACGTCGAGCGCTCGCGCTTCCTTCGCCCTATATAATACGCCTGCCGAGGCCGACGCGTTCGTGGACGCGCTGGACAAGGCCCGCAGCTTCTTCAGTTGAGCCGATGACCGACCAAGCCCCCGCCGCGACGGCCCTGTCCCAGGACGAGCTGAACCGCCTGACCGACCAGCTGATCGAGAAGCTGAAGACGGTGTACGACCCTGAAATCCCGGTCGACATCTATGAGCTCGGCCTGATCTACAAGGTCGACGTCAGCGACGAGAAGGACGTGGCCATCGACATGACCCTGACCGCGCCGGGTTGCCCGGTGGCCGGCGACATGCCGGGCTGGGTCAAGGATGCGGTCATGGAGATCGAGGGCATCCGGTCGTGCAATGTCGACCTGACCTTCGACCCGCCGTGGGACTCCTCGCGCATGAGCGACGAGGCCAAGCTGCAGCTGAACATGTTCTAAGGCAGGAGCCCGCCATGGAAGCCGCCGTCAGCCCCCGTCCGCGCCGCCCGCGTCCCAAGGTCGTCACCCTGACCGACGCCGCCGCCGCGCGCGTGAAGGAGATCATGGATCGCGCGGACCAGCCCTATGCGGGCCTGCGCGTGGGCGTGAAGAACGGCGGCTGCGCGGGCCAGGAATACGTCTTCGGATACGCCAAGGAAAAGGGCCCCATCGACGAGGTCGTCGAGGACAAGGGCGTCACCATCCTGATCGAGCCGAAGGCCGTGCTGTTCCTGATCGGCACCGAAATCGACTACGAGATCACCAAGCTGTCGTCGAAGTTCGTGTTCCATAACCCGAATGAAACCGACGCCTGCGGCTGCGGCGAGAGCGTGACCATCCAGCCGGCCCCCGAGGCTCTGGACGATTAGGATCTGGAGCGCGCCAGTACGCGCTCCAGCCGCCTCACCTGACTACTTCCTTTCGGCAGCCTTGGCTGCGTCCCACAGGGCGTCCATCTCGGCCAGGTCGGACTGGTCGGGCGTGCGGCCGTCCTTGGCCAGCTCGGCCTCGATGAAGGCGAAGCGGCGGGCGAACTTGGCGTTGGTGGCGCGCAGGGCGTCCTCGGGCTCGACGTCGAGCTTGCGGGCCAGGTTGGCGCAGACGAAAAGGATGTCGCCCAGCTCCTCGCGGGCCTTGGCCTGGTCGCCGGCGTCGATCTCGACCTGCAGCTCGGCCACTTCTTCGGCCAGCTTGGCCAGGACCTCATCGGTCGAGGGCCAGTCGAAGCCGACGCGCGCGGCCCGCTTGGTCAGCTTCACGGCGCGGGTCAGGGCGGGCAGGCCCGCCGGCACGTCGTCCAGCACGCCGCCCTTCTTCTTGGCCTTGCGCTCCTGGGCCTTCAGCTCTTCCCAGCCGGCCTTCTGGTCGGCCAGATCGTCATAGGCGTGGTCGCCGAAGACGTGCGGATGCCGGCGGATCATCTTGTCGGAGATCGACTGGGCCACGTCGGCCAGGCTGAACGCGCCTTGCTCCTGCGCCATCCGCGAATGGAACACGACCTGCAGCAGCAGGTCGCCCAACTCCTCCTTCAGGTCCGAAAGGTCGTTCCGCTCGATGGCGTCGGCGACCTCGTAGGCCTCCTCGATCGTGTAGGGGGCGATCGTGGCGAAGGTCTGCTCGATGTCCCACGGACAGCCGTCCCGCGGATCGCGCAGGCGAGCCATGATCTCGACGAGGGTGAAGAGCGGATGCTCCTCACTGGGCTGCAGAGGGCGCGGGGCTGGGGTCGGGGAGGCGGTCATGCGGGCTCGTCTGGGCGTTGGCTTCGGCCGCGTCGCGCGCGTCCAGTTGGGCGCGGATCTCGGCGTGGCGCTTGGCGTCCAGCGGATAGCGCACGATGATGACCGAGACCAGCACGCCCAGCGCGGCCGGGACCGCCGTGTAGAGCACGATCAGGGCGGTGTCGCCTTGGGCGCTGGGGATCTTCGGGTCGAAGCCCAGCTTTTCCAGCACCAGGAAGACGCCGATGGCCAGGGCGAAGCCCAGCTTCACCGTGCCGTTGACGATGGCGTAGAGCAGGCCGGTGCGGTCGACGCCCGTGTTCAGCCGCTCCTCGTCGCCGATGTCGGCCATCATCGAGCGCACCAGCAGCGGGGCCGCCGAATAGGGCAGGCCGGCCAGCACCAGCACCGCGACGCCATAGGCGTTGACGCCGTTGGGGGTGATCACCGCGGCGACCTGGAACACCGCGTACATGATCCCGGCGATCGCCAGCGAGGTGTGCTTGCCCATGGTCTTGGCGATCCACGGCCACAGCGGCGCGCCGGCCAGGGCGGCGACGAAATAGACCAGCAGCAGGATGCCCGCCTGATCCTTGGGGATGCCCTTGATGCGCTCGAAGAAGAAGAAGAACAGCGCCCCGCCGATGCCGGGCGCCAAGCCCATCAGCAGGTCGGCCGCCAGCAGCTTCTGGACCGTCGGGCTCTTCAGAAGGCCCAGATACTGCTTGAGGCCCGCTTCGTGGCGCTGGGCCGGCGCGGCCGGCTCGCCCACGACGACGCCGGCCAGCAGGGCGGTCAGCGGCATCAGCACGATGATGAACCAGCCCATGGCCTGCACGCCGGCGGCGTGGTCGCCCTTGAAGGCGAAGGCCACCAAAGGCGGCAGCAGCAGCACCAGGATCATGCCGACCACGTTGCCGGCGCTCCAGAAGCCGTAGATGCGCGATCTCTGCTGGTAGTCGGGCGACAGCACCGCTCCCCAGGCCGTCTGGGCCAGCACCGCCATCGAGAAGCCGATGTAGACGACGATCAGCCATGCCCACAGGAACACCGGGCCGATGCCGGGCTTGGCCATGAACAGCGCGTAGGACGCGGCCATCAGCAGCGGCACGCTGGCGGCCAGCCATGGGCGGAAACGGCCCCACTTGCTGCGGGTGCGGTCCATCAGGCCGCCCAGGATCGGGTCCAGGATGATGTCGGCCAGCCGCACCAGCAGGAAGGCCATGCCGACCACCGACAGCGAGAGGCCAAGCTCGCTGACATAGTATTCGGGCAGATAGACCACGAGCGGCAGGCCAAGCCCGGCCAGCGGCAGGGTCGGCGAGGCGTAGGCCGCCAGGACGGCGTTGGATCGTCGCGGCTCGGCGGCCATGTTCCACTCCCCGAGGAGCGTCTGCCGCTCCTTTTACTGAACGGCGATCAGACGCTGCGTCGAGGGTTCTGGCAAGCGACCGCCGTTCAGTCCTTGACGAACTGGCCGTCCTTGATGCGGCGGGCCAGTTGGTCGAAGGCGAGGCTGGCGTCGCTCCAGGTGGCCGCGTACTGGGCCTGCCAGACGTCGGTCTCGTACCAGCGATAGCGGATCGGCGTGCTGGCGCCGTCGGCCGACACGTACTCGCCCGAGATCCGCGCCCCGCCGTTGCCGAAGCTTTCCATCGACAGGCCGGGCTTGCTGGTCAGCTGCAGGGGCGTGGGGCGGTTGGGCACGGCGTCGTCGATCACCAGCCGCAGGCGGCCGCCCGAGGCGGTCAATCCGCCGGATCGCTTCAGCCGACGTTCGACGGTCCGCTTGAGGTCGCGCGCCAGGTAGTCGAACTCGCGCTGGCCCAGCTTGTCGACCTTGGCGGCGAGGTCGGGGCCGATGATCACCTCGACCTGCGAGACGGCGGGCGTGTCGGCCTGGGCGGCGCTCGCCGGCAGGAGGGAGGCCGCGGCGGCGGCGAAGAAGGCGAAACGCAGCAGGGCCAGCGCTCCTGATTGAACTGTTCGCTCTAGTTTGGACCCGTACCGGCCGTTGCGCCAGTCTTGCGATGCGAAAGCGCGAAGATCAGCCAGGCCAGCAGGGCCGAGGCCACAGAACCGGCCAGTACGCCGATCTTGGTCTCCTCGCGCAGCAGGGCGTCCTGGAAGGCCAGGTTGTTGATGAACAGGCTCATGGTGAAGCCGACCCCGCACAGCACGGCCACGCCATAGACCTGAGTCCAGGTCACGCCGGTCGGCCGGCGCGCCAGGCCAAGGGCGATGGCGCCGGCGCTGAACGTCATCACGCCGGCCTGCTTGCCGAGAAAGAGGCCCAGTGCGGCGCCCAGCGTGGCGGGCGCCGTCAGGGCCGAGGCGTCGAGCCCGCCCAGGGCCACGCCGGCGTTGGCGAAGCCGAACACCGGCACGATCAGATAGGCCACCCACGGGTTGAGGCCGTGCTCCAGCCGGTGTAGCGGCGAATGCCCGCCGCGCGAGGCGTCGAGCGGAATGGTCATGGCCAGCAGCACCCCGGCCAGGGTGGCGTGGACGCCCGACTTCAGGAACAGGAACCACAGCACGGCTCCCAGCAGCAGGTAAGGCCATAGCGTGGCGACCTTCAGCCTGTTCAGCGCGACCAGCACCGCCAGGACGCCGGCCGCGCCGCCCAGCGCCCACAGGGTCAGGTGGTCGGTGTAGAAGAAGGCGATGATCAGGATGGCGCCCAAGTCGTCGATGATCGCCAGGGCGGCCAGGAAGATCTTCAGAGCGCCCGGCACGCGCGGTCCCAGAAGCGACAGCACTCCCAGGGCGAAGGCGATGTCGGTGGCGGCCGGGATGGCCCAGCCGGCGCGGACGTCCGGCGCGTCGCGGGCCATGACGAGATAGACCAGCGCCGGCGCGATCATGCCGCCAAGCGCGGCGAAGCCGGGCAGGGCGCGGCGCGGCCAGGTCGACAGCTCGCCGCCCACGACCTCGCGCTTGATCTCCAGGCCGACGAGCAGGAAGAACACCGCCATCAGGCCGTCATTGACCCAGTGCTCGACCGACAATGGGCCGAGATAGGCGTGCAGGGCGTGGAAATAGCCGGACGCCAGCGGCGAGTTGGCCACCAGCAAGGCCGCGGCCGCCGCGATCATCAACAGCACGCCGCCGGCGGACTCGCTGCGCAGGAAATCGCTCAGGGCGGATACGGCGCGCGCCGGCATGGAGGCTCCTGGTCGGGATTCGTCAGGCGGCGATTTTGGCCGCTGGCGAAGCCTTGGGCCAGGAAAACCGGATCAGGGCAGTCCGGCGATGCGGGCGATGGCGGCGATATCCAGCGAGCGCTCCAGGATTTCGGCGATCTCGTCCAGCGCCGCGTCCACCCGCGCCGATTGGTCCTGGCCGTCGCTCGCCACGCCAAGCGGAGCGAGGAGGGCGGCTCGCGCCGAGGCCTTGTCGAACAAGCCATGGACATAAGCCCCGGCGATCCGGCCGTCGGCCGAAACCGCGCCGTCCGGGCCATGGCCGTCGATAGTCAGCAGCGGCCGACCGGTTCCGGGCCCGCTCGTGCGACCGACATGGATCTCGTAGCCCTCGAAGGCCGCGCCGCTCGCCAGGCGCCCCGTCACCGGCCGCACCGTCTTGTCGCCGGCCAGCACGGTCTCGACGTCCAGCAGGCCAAGGCCCGGCGCCGAGCCCGGCGTACCCTCGACCCCTTCAGGATCACTCACCGTGCGGCCCATCATCTGGTAGCCGCCGCAGACGCCCAGCACTCGGCCGCCTCGGCGGGCATGCGCCAGAATGTCGACGTCCCAGCCCTGAGTGCGCAGGAAGGCCAGGTCCGCCAGGGTCGCCTTGGTCCCGGGCAGGATCACCAGGTCCGTATCGGTGGGCAGCACGCCGCCGGGCGGCAGGAATTCGAGATCGACCGCCGGATCGGCCCGCAGGGGATCGAAGTCGTCGAAATTGGCGATCCGCGAAAGCATCGGCACGACCACCCTGGCCCGCCGGCCTTGCGAGGCCGCGAGCGGCCGCTCCAGCACCACGGCGTCCTCGGCCGGCAGGAAGCGCACCGGCGGCAGCCATGGAACCATGCCCAGGTCGCTCCAGCCGGTTCGGTGGAAGATATCCGTGCGCCCATTGTCGAACAGCGCCGGATCGCCCCGGAACTTGTTGATGATGAAGCCCTTGATCCGCGCCCTGTCGGCCTCGTCCAGGACGAGGTGCGCCCCGGCCAGGGCGGCGATCACATGGCCCCGGTCGATGTCGCCCACCAGGGTCACCGGAACGTCGGCGGCGTGGGCGAAGCCCATGTTGGCGATGTCGCCAGCGCGCAGATTGGTCTCGGCGGGGCTGCCCGCGCCTTCGACCAGAACCAGATCGGCCTCGGCGGCGAGCTGGCGATAGCTGTCCAGCGTGGTGGCCAGCAGGTCCGGCTTCAGTCCCTGGAACGCGCGGGCCTTGTAATTGCCGACCACCCGGCCCTGGACCACCACCTGGGCGCCGACGTCGCTCTGCGGCTTCAGCAGCACCGGGTTCATATGGACGCTGGCAGGCGTGCGGCAGGCGACCGCCTGCAGCGCCTGGGCCCGGCCGATCTCGCCGCCGTCGGCGGTGACGGCGGCGTTATTGGACATGTTCTGCGGCTTGAACGGCCGCACGACCAGGCCTTGATTGGAAAACAGCCGGCATAGCCCCGCGACAAGGGTCGATTTGCCGACGTCGGAGCCGCAGCCCTGGATCATCAAGGAAGCCATGCCCCCGCGCCTAAAGGCGTCAGCAGGTTCGGTCAATCGACGCCGCGACGCTGGCGCGCGGGCTCGGCGCGCTCTATATCGGCGGCCGCATGACCATCGATCACGACGCCCGCCTCCGGCGGCTGAAGTTTCGGGCCTGGCACCGCGGCTTTCGTGAAGCGGACCTCATTCTGGGGCCGTTCGCGGAAACGCATGGGCCGAGCCTGACCCCCGACCAGCTCGACGTGCTGGAAACCCTGCTCGAACAGTCCGATCGCGAGATCTACGCCTGGATCGTGGGCCAGGAGGCCACGCCCGAGGCGTTCGAAACCGAGATCATGGCGATGATCCGCAAGTTCCGCTTCGAGGCCCACGCCTCGCGGCCGCCCGGCGACGGCGCGTAAGGTCTTCGTCGGCGCCTGAACCCTTTGCATTCCGGCGGGTTGTTCCCCGCCAACAGTTGAAGAGCAGCATGGCCTACGACGCCAAACAGATCGCCAAGGCCGCCGGCGGCCTGACCCTGGCCGGCGCGCCCGAGGGCTTCGACGCCCTGGTGATGGCCGACATCGCCCGCGCCCGGGGCGGGCTGACGGCCTTCGTCGCCCGCGACACCGCCCGGGCCAGCGCCTTCGTCGACGCCCTGAAGTTCTTCGCCCCCGAGATCGAGGCGGTGCTTCTGCCCTCGTGGGATTGCCTGCCCTATGACCGCATCGGCCCCTCGGCCGGGGTGGCGGCCACCCGCATGTGCACCCTGCACCGGCTGGCCAATGGCCTGGGGCAGACCAAGCCGGCCATGCTGGTCGTCGCCGCGCCGGCCTTGCTGCAGCGCGTGCCGACCAAGGACGTCCTGCTGCGCGCCAGCTACGGCGCCAAGGTCGGCCAGTCGGTCGATATCAAGGACCTGGAGCGCTATTTCGCCGTCAACGGCTATGTCCGCGCCTCCACCGTCTCCGAGCGCGGCGAGTTCGCCATTCGTGGCGGCGTCATCGACGTCTATCCGCCGGCTTCGGAAGAGCCCGTGCGCCTGGACCTGTTCGGCGACACGCTGGAAAGCATCCGCGCCTTCGATCCGGAGACCCAGCGCTCGACCAAGCAGTTGAAGTCGATCGAACTGCTGCCGGTCAGTGAGGCCCTGCTGGACGCCGACGCGGTCTCCCGCTTCCGTGGCTCCTACGTGCGCCTGTTCGGCGCGCCGGGCGATGATGCGCTGTACGCCGCGGTCAGCGACGGCGGCCGCCGCGCCGGCATGGAGCACTGGCTGCCGCTGTTCTACGAGCGGATGGCGACCATCTTCGACTACCTGTCGCCCGGCGGCCTGGTCGGCGTAGACCACCAGGCCGCGGAGGCCCGCGACGAGCGCCTGGCGATGATCGCCGACGCCTACGACGCCCGCGCCGCCGCCGACCGCAAGTCGGCCTATCGCCCGCTGGAGCCGCACGCCCTCTACCTGACCGCCAAGGAGTGGGACGATGCGGTGTCCGACCGCCCGCACCGCCTGTTCACGCCGTTCCAGCCGCAGGGCCTGGACGTCGTCGATCTTGGGGCCAAGCACGGCCGCACCTTCGCCGCCGAGCGCGCCCAGGACAGCGTCAACCTGTTCGAGGCCACCGCCGACCACGCCAAGAAGCTGGCCGGGGAGGGGAAACGCGTCCTCTTCGCCTCGTGGTCGGAAGGCTCGTCCGAGCGCCTGGGCACGATGCTGGCCGACCACGGCCTGAAGAAGATTCCCTATGCCGGCTACTGGCAGGCGGCCAAGGCCAATGATCCCAAGGTTCCCCAGCGGGTCGTGCTGCCGCTGGACGCCGGCTTCGAGACCGACAGCCTGGCCGTCATCTCAGAGACCGACATCCTGGGCGACCGCCTGGCCCGCCCGCGCAAGAAGCGCCGCGCCGCCAATTTCCTCGCCGAAGCCAGCGCCCTGACGCCCGGTGACCTCGTCGTCCACATCGACCACGGGATCGGCCGCTACGAGGGGCTGAAGACCCTCGACGTGCAGGGGGCGCCGCACGACTGCCTCGACCTGATGTACGGCGGCGAGGCCAAGCTCTACCTGCCGGTCGAGAACATCGACCTGCTCACCCGCTACGGCGCCGACGGCGAGAACGTGCAGCTCGACAAGCTGGGCGGCGCGGCCTGGCAGGGCCGCAAGGCCAAGGCGAAGGAGCGCCTGCGGGTCATGGCCGAGGGCCTGATCCAGATCGCCGCCGCCCGCTCGCTGAAGTCGGTGGAAGAGACCGATCCGCCGTCGGGCGTGTTCGACGAGTTCTGCGCCCGCTTCCCGTACGAAGAGACGGACGACCAGCTCAACGCCATTCACGACGTGCTGGAAGACCTGTCGTCGGGCAAGCCGATGGATCGCCTGATCTGCGGCGACGTCGGCTTCGGCAAGACCGAAGTGGCCCTCCGGGCGGCCTTTGTGGTGGCCATGAGCGGCAAGCAGGTGGCGGTCGTCTGCCCGACCACGCTGCTGGCCCGCCAGCACTACAAGACCTTCAAGGAACGCTTCCAGGGCTGGCCGGTGAAGGTCACCCGCCTGTCGCGCCTGGTCACCGGCAAGGAAGCCGCCGACACCCGCGAGGGCCTGGCCAACGGCCAGCTGGAGATCGTAGTCGGAACCCACGCGGTGCTGTCCAAGCAGGTCGCCTTCAAGGACCTGGGCCTCGTGATCGTCGACGAGGAGCAGCACTTCGGGGTCAAGCACAAGGAAAAGCTGAAAGAGCTTCGCGCCGACGTGCATATGCTGACCCTGACCGCCACGCCCATTCCGCGCACCCTGCAGATGGCGCTGTCGGGCATCCGGGAGATGTCGATCATCGCCACCCCGCCGGTCGATCGCCTGGCGGTGCGCACCTACATCACGCCCTTCGACGCCGTTACCGTGCGCGAGGCCCTGCTGCGCGAGAAGTATCGCGGCGGCCAGGCCTATTACGTCGTGCCGCGCCTGAAGGACCTGGAGGACATCGAGAAATTCCTCCGCACCCAGGTGCCGGAGATCAAGTACGTCGTCGGTCACGGCCAGATGAGCGCCACCCAGCTCGAGGAGGTGATGACCGCCTTCTACGAGGGCCAGTACGACGTGCTTCTGGCGACGACGATCGTCGAGAGCGGGCTTGATATCCCCTCGGCCAACACCCTGGTGGTGCACCGCGCCGACATGTTCGGCCTGGCCCAGCTGTACCAGATCCGGGGACGGGTCGGCCGCTCCAAGGCCCGCGCATACGCCTATCTGACCACGCCCGCCGAAAAACAGATCACCCAGTCGGCCGAAAAGCGCCTGAAGGTGCTGCAGTCGCTCGACAGCCTGGGCGCCGGCTTCCAACTGGCCAGCCACGACCTGGATATCCGCGGCGGCGGCAACCTGCTCGGCGACGAGCAGAGCGGCCACATCAAGGAGATCGGCGTCGAGCTATACCAGCAGATGCTGGAAGACGCCGTGGCGGCCCTGCGCGAGCGCCAGGGCGCCGAGGCCCTGCTGGAGGACCGCGCCTGGTCGCCGCAGATCAACACCGGCGCCGCCGTGATGATCCCCGACGACTACGTGCCCGACCTGAACGTGCGCCTGTCGCTCTATCGCCGCCTGTCGGAAGCCGAGAAGGCCGCTGATCGCGAGGCTCTGGCCGCCGAGATGATCGACCGCTTCGGCCCGCTGCCGCCCGAGACCGACAGCCTGCTCAAGGTCGTCGGCATCAAGGGCATGTGCCGCGAGGCCAATGTCGCCAAGATCGACGTCGGCCCCAAGGGCGCGGTGCTGAGCTTCCGCAACGATGAGTTCGCCAACCCGCTGCCGCTGATGCAGTTCATCGGCAAGAACAGCCTGATCTGGAAGGCTCGCCCCGACCAGAAGGTCGTCGTAAAGGGCGAATGGGACACGCCGGCGCAGCGGCTCGACGCTGCCGAGAAGATCCTGACGCAACTTGTGAAGCTGGCGAAGGGGTAGGGAAGATGCTCCCCCTGAAGGGGGAGCTGTCGCGGAGCGACTGAGGGGGAAGGGACCGCGGTGTCAGCGATTGAACTAACCTGAGTAGTGACTTCCCCCTCCGGCCCTTCGGGCCACCTCCCCCTTCAGGGGGAGGATCTGAGGCGCCAGATTGTCGCAGCTTAACTACGGTTAACAGCTGATTAGGAATCGCCAGCCACAAACGAGGTTAACGGCTCGGGCTGCGGAGATTCTCTTATGAAGGCGTTCGGTCGGCTGACCATCGCGTGGAAGCTGGTGACGGTGGCGGGGCTGGCCATCGGTCTTCTGCTGATCGCCGCCGCCGTGGCGGTGTCGATGCACACCTCCAGCATCGTCGCGGGCCTTACGCACAACTACGCCGACGCCGTGGCCGACGACGCCATCGAGCAGATCCGCACCGAGATCGGCAAGGTCGAGGCCACCTCGCGCGCCACCGCCGGCTCGATCGCCGCGGCGCACATCGCCGGCGTGCGCGATCGCCGCGCCTACATCGAGATGCTGCGCCCGCAGGCTGACGCCACGCCGATCGTCATGGGCGCCTGGTTCATGGCCGCTCCCGATGCGCTGGACGGCAAGGACGCCGAGTTCGTCGGCCAGACCACCATGGGCTCGACCGCCCAGGGCAACTTCACCCCCTACTGGGTGCATAGCGACGGCAAGGTGATCTTCGAGCCCCTGAGCGAAGGCAACGAATACAGCCAGCCCTACTACACGGTCCCGCGCGACACCCGTAAGGCCGCGATCCTCGAGCCCTATCCCTATACCGTGGCCGGCAAGACGCAGCTGATGACCTCGGTCGTCTATCCGGTGCTGACCAACGGCCAGTTCCTCGGCGCCGAGGGCGTCGACCTGTCGCTGGACGGCGTCTCGCAGCGCCTGGAAAAGATGCAGCCCCTGGGCGGTGGCCGCGTGATGCTGCTGTCCTCGACCGGCAAGTGGGTGGCTCACCCGAACGCCGACCTGCGCACCACCGCCTATGCCGACGCGGGCGCCGACAAGGTCAAGGCCGTGCTGAGCGGCGGCGAGCCCGCGATCTTCGAAGGCGTCAAGGTCGGCGACGAGGAGATGGAGCGGATGGTCCGCCCCATCGCCATGCCCGAACTCAACACCACCTGGGCGCTGGTCATGGACGTGCCGCGCTCGGCCATCACCGGCCCGGCCGATCGCCTGGCCATGATCCTGTTCATCGGCGGCATGGCGATCACCGGCGCGGTGCTGCTGGCCCTCTTCCTGGCCAGCGCCAGCCTGGTTCGCCGTCCGCTGTCGGGCCTGACCCAGTCGGTCGACGCGCTGAGCGCCGGCCGCTACGACCAGCCGGTGCCCGGCGTGACCGGCGGCGACGAGATCGGCGCCATCGCCCGCGCCCTCGACGGTTTCCGCCACGACCTGGCCGACGGCCAGCGCCGTCGCGCCGAGCAGGAGGCCGAGCGCGCCGCCGCCGAAGCCGACCGCCAGCGCCACGCCGACGAAGCCGAAGCCTTCGCCAAGGCCCAGGCCGCCGCCGTCGCCACGCTGGGTCAGGGCATGGAGAAGCTGGCCGACGGTGATCTGATCTGGCGCATGCGCGAGGACGGCTTCTCGGGCGAGGCCCGCAAGATGCCGCGCGACTTCAACGCCGCCGTCGAGAGCCTGCAGCAGACCATGGCCGGCATCCTGTCGGCCGCCCAGAGCATCCGCGCCGGCTGCGCCGAGATCAGCCACGCCTCCGACGACCTGGCCCAGCGCACCGAGCGCCAGGCCGCGGGCCTGGAGCAGACCGCCGCCGCCCTCGACCAGATCACCGCCACGGTGAGGAAGAGCTCGGAAGGCGCCGAGCGCGCCCGTCTGCTGACCGAAAGCGCCAAGGCCAACGCCGAGAAGAGCGGCAAGGTCGTGACCGAGGCCGTACAGGCCATGGGCGGCATCGAGAAGTCGTCGCAGTCGATCACCCAGATCATCGGGGTCATCGACGAGATCGCCTTCCAGACCAATCTTCTGGCGCTGAACGCCGGCGTCGAAGCCGCTCGGGCCGGAGACGCGGGCCGGGGCTTCGCCGTCGTCGCCCAGGAAGTGCGGGCGCTGGCCCAGCGCAGCGCCGACGCCGCCAAGGAGATCAAGGGCCTGATCCGCGCCTCCACCGACGAGGTCGGCAAGGGCGTTCGCCTGGTCGGCGAGACCGGCGAAACCCTGCAGCAGATCATGGAGCAGGTTTCCGAGATCAACGCCCTGGTCGGCGAGATCGCGTCCTCGGCCAAGGAGCAGTCGGTCGGCCTCGCCGAGGTCAACACCGCCGTCAACCAGATGGATCAGGTGACCCAGCAGAACGCGGCCATGGTCGAGCAATCGACCGCCGCCGCCCACGCGCTCTCGACCGAGGCGAGCGAGCTGGAGCGCCTGATCGGCCGCTTCCAGGTCGGCGCCGAGATTCGCGAGCTGCATCCCCGCCAGGCGCCGCGCCAGCCCGCCGCCCCGCGTCGCGAGGCCTTCCGCGAGCGCTACGTCCAGGGAAGCAACGCCTTGAAGATCGCTCCGCAGTCGCGTCCGGGCGACTGGGAGGAATTCTAGGCCCGGCTTTGCCTCTCGCATTCGGCCATGGGCGCGCTATATCCGCGCTCATGGCTGAAGCTTTCAACGACAAGACCCTCTCCGCCGACAAGGCCGCCCGATATGCCGAGGTCGCCGAGGAGATCGCCTCCGTCCTCGACGGCGAGGCCAACCTGACCGCCCGCATGGCGACCGTGGCCTCGATGCTGGCCAACAGCTTCGACCACTACTTCTGGACCGGCTTCTACGTCGTCGATCCGGCCAAGGAGCGCGAACTGGTCGTCGGTCCGTACCAGGGCACGCTCGGCTGCCTGCGCATTCCGTTCGGCCGCGGCGTCTGTGGCGCGGCGGCCGCCACCGGCCAGACCCAGCTTGTGCCGGATGTGCACGCCTTCCCGGGCCACATCGCCTGCGACAGCCGCTCTGCCAGCGAGGTGGTGGTGCCGGTGTTCGACGCAGAAGGCCGCCTGCTGGCGGTGTTCGACGTCGATTCCGACCGTCCGGCGGCTTTCGACGAGGTCGATCAAGCCTGGCTGGAACGTATCCTGGGCGCAACTTTCGCCGCCTAGCGGCCCGGTGTCCGCCAGGCTGAACGTGACCTCAGCCTGGCCTCTCGATTGCAGCGAGCATTTCCATCATTCCCTAACCGAGCCGGTTTAGGACAGAGGTGGACATGTTGGACGTCGAGACCCTGCACCCCGCCGAACTGGCCCCCGCGGACATCGCCCTGTGGCAAGCGTTCGCGAAGGCCGATCCGGTCCTGGCCAGCCCGTTGCTGGGTCCGGACTTCGCCCTGGCCGTCGGCAAGGTGCGCGAGGACGCGCGGGTCGCGGTGATTCGTCGCGGCGGCGAGACGATCGGCTTCCTGGCTCACCATCGGCGTCCCGGCGGCGTGGCCCGTCCCATCGGCGCGCCGCTGTCGGACTATCACGGCCTGGTCGCCAAGCCGGGCGTCGTGATCGACGCGGCCCAGGTGCTGCGCGCCGCCGATCTGGCCGTGTTCCGCTACACCGGCCTCGTTGATCCCGCCAACGCCTTCCAGGCTGAGCCGGCCACGCCGGCCTATGTCATCGACACGCAGGGCGACGCAGCGGCCTATCTGGAGGCTGTCCGGGCCGGCAGTCCAAAGAAGATCAAGAACTACCGCCGCCTCGACAACAAGCTCGACCGCGAGATGGGCCAGGTGGTGCTGAAGGCCGGCGACGACAGCCAGGACGCATTCGACCAGTTGATCGCCTGGAAGCGCGAGCAGATCGCGCGCACCGGCGTGCACGACTTCCTGCGTCCGCAATGGACCCGCGATCTGTTCCAGACGCTGTTCGAGCAGCGCGAGGGCGATTTCAGCGGCCTGATGATCAACCTCTATGCTGGCGACCAACTGGTGGCGGGGCACTTCGGCATTCGCCAGGGGCCGATCTACCACCCATGGATCGCCTCGACCAATACGGCCTTCGCGGCCTGGTCACCGGGGCAGATCTTCTTTCTGCGCGCCATCGCCGCCATGCCGGGGCTGGGCCTGACCCGCTACGACCTGGGGCCCGGCGCTGACCACTACAAGCACTCCTATGGCCTGTCCCAGACCCTGATCGCCGATGGGGCGGCCACGGCCGCCAGCATGGCCGGCCGGGTGGCGGGATCGGTCGAGGGCGTCTGGGCCCTGGCCGGGGCCAACGGCGAAGGACCGGTTGCGCGCCTGCGCCGGCGCATGGACATCATCGCCAGCACCGAGCTGACCATGGGCGGCCGGGTGAAGGGCCTGGTCGACGCCGTCGCCGCCCAGGGCAAGCGCCGAAACGCGACGATGGAGGTCTGATGGCCAGCGTGACGATCATGATCCCGACCCAGCGTCGGCTCGGCGGCCTGGCCGTCGCGGCCCGCTCGGTGCTGGCCCAGACCGGGGTGGATCATTCCGAACTGGAACTCGTGATCGTCGACAACGATCAGGTCCCGTCCGCGCGCGATGTGGCCCAGACCCTCGCCGCCGAGGCGCCGTTCCCCGTCCACTACGTCCACGAGCCCCGCGCCGGGGTGGCCAACGCCCGCAACGCCGGCATGGCCAAGGCGTCCGGTGAGTTCGTCGCCTTCCTCGACGACGACGAAGAAGCGCCGACGGGGTGGTTGGCCGCGCTGCTGGCCGCCCAGCAGGCTTACGCCGCCGACGTGGTGTTCGGCCCGGTGCGCGCCCGCGCGCCGGAGGCCGTGACCAGCCATCGCGACTATCTGGAGCGGTTCTTCTCGCGCATCGGCCCCGGGCAGGCCGGGGTGATCGATCACTATTACGGCTGCGGCGACAGCCTGCTGAAGCGCGCGAGCCTGCCCGACCCCGTCGCCCCCTTCGCGGCCGAGCGCAACCATATCGGCGGCGAGGACGACATGCTGTTTGGCCACATGCGGGCCGCCGGCGCGGTCTTCGCCTGGGAGCCGGCGGCCTGGGTCTGGGAGGATCCCGTGCCCGACCGCCTGACCCTCGACTACACGATCCGCCGCGCCTTCGCCTACGGCCAGGGCCCCTCGGCCCACTGCGCCGCCGCCGTACCGCCCGACCGGGTGGGCGTGGCCCGCTGGATGGCCGTCGGCGTCGTCCAGGCCGCCCTGTTCGGGGCCGTGGCCGGCTTCAAGTGGCTGACCCGCGCCGGCGACCGCGCCGAATGGCTGGACCGCGCCGCCCGGGGCCTCGGCAAGACCCTCTGGTGGGGTCCCTTCAAGATCCATTTCTACGGACACTCGGCGTGAGGCTGGCGTCATGACCATCATCCACGACTGGACCCCCGAGAAGGCAAAGGCCTTCGGCAAGGAGAACCTCGTTTTCAAGCACGGGCTGCACGAGCGGCCGATGTTCGACGACGAAGGCCTGGCGCGCCTGCTCGACCGCTATCCGCGCGAGCTCCTGGGCGTCTTCACCATGGGCGAGGATCCCAAGGCCTGGACCACTTGGCGCAAGGGCTCGGCGGGAAACCTGTCGGGCGACCAGTTGCTGGAGGCCGCCAAGGCCGGCCGCATCTGGCTGAACCTGCGCCACACCAACGACCACGTCCCCGAATACGCCGCCCTGTGCGACGAGATCTTCGCCGAGAAGGAGGCGCAGGTTCCGGGCCTGAAGACCTTCAAGCGCGACCTGGGCATGCTGATCAGCAGCGCCAACGCCCAGGTCTTCTACCATCTCGACGTGCCGCTCGTGTCGCTGTGGCAGGTCCGCGGCGTCAAGAAGGTCTGGGTCTATCCGGTGGCCGACCCCTATGTGGGCGACCTGGCGCTGGAGAAGATCGTCCTGCGCGAGACCGCCGAACAGTTCGCCTTCGACCCCGCCTGGGACGCCGGCGCCCAGGCCGTCGAGATGACGCCCGGGACCATGGTCACCTGGAAGCAGAACGCCCCGCACCGGATCGAGAACGGCCCGATGCTGAACGTCTCGATCTCGATCGAATTCATGACCCCGCCGGCCCTGATGCGCGCCAACGTCATCTACGCCAACGGCGTGCTGCGCCGGCGCCTGGGCGCCAATCCCAAGGTGCAGGCTGGCTTCGGCCCGACGGCCCTGGGCAAGCTGGCCGTCGCCCGCGGCGCCAAGGCCCTGAACCTGCAGACCCCGCACGTGCGGCATCTACCGGTGACCTTCGGCCTGGACGCCGGGCGGCCGGGGGTGCTGGTGGAGCAGGCTTAGCGGGGCGACGACCCACGGGAGCGGGAAAAGCGCGTCAACTAACACTCATTCGCCTACCGCGCCGGTATTCGGGGGCAGTGCTGATCATTTCGACGGCAAGTGAAAAATCACCCGCAGCGCTGGCGATGTAGCGCTCGGCGTACGATATTTGAAGCGAGTTTGCGCGAACGACGTTGGCTTCCTTAAGGTCAATAGGCATCCCACTGTCGTAAGCCTCAAGAAGTGGAGTGACGGCTTCCATTGCTTTCTGGAGTACTTCTAAAAGCGCTCGCCCTGCGTCGGAGAGGCCGTTCGGCGACAACATCGCCATCGCATTAATCGCACGTATCCTGGACATCACTTCGTCGCGGTCCGCACGCGCTTTAGCTAAAATGGTTGGGCACCAGAAGTTCAGCTGAAAGCGGTTGGAAATGGGCAGGCCGATTTGAATGCCAACACAAGTAAGGCCAAGATTGCCGAAAAAATCGCTCGGTTCTAGGTTTTCTAAGGTGACAGGATTGTCGCCCAGAATAAATTGCTTTTCGATTGGGGCGCGGAAAAGTACTAGATCTTTTGTAGCGAAATGCCCGGCATATTCCGCCAGCTCAGTGGCAATTGACAATATTCCAAACCGCTTGCCATCGTCAGGCCTAATGTCCGAGGCCGCGTCGGATGTGGTCGCGCCGATCCGCGCGTTCACTGCTTCGGCGGCGGCGACCGCCATGGCGCGAGGTCCGGTACCGCGAATGAACTGAAGTGCTGCGAAGGTGGCTAGAGTTAGGCGATCAGCCTCGCTGAGCTGTGCTAGAGAACCGGTTTCCACGACACGCTCGATCAACGGCGCAGCCTTGGATTCAATCTCACTGATATACGCCTCAATCGACAACAGCCCTCCGGGCGTTTCCAATGCGTTGAAGTCTCCCTCCACCATAACGTCATTAATTGATGCGGCGAACGTGCGGCCGGAGTGTTTGTCAAAGACCTGAGTTTGAAAGCGACCTCGCTTCCGTTCGACGGCGAACCCTTTGAGGATGAAGCGCGGCACATAGTGGTGGCGGCGCGGCTGGGTCGCTGATTTCGTGTCTGGCATAGCTCGAGGCTAACATTGTTAGGGTTGGCGTGCCGCAGCGTCTAGCAATCCATTTGGCTCAAACTCAGCGAAAAGCGCCGCACCAGCCCTGTCTGATAAGTAAGCAAAAACTTCATTGCGATCTGGCGGACGAGCCGCGACCCACACCGCACACCATCCCGCCTTGCCCGCGCGGCCGGTTTGCCCCACAGCTTGGACACGATGAGTCAGGCGGTCACGATCGAACTGGGGGAGGGCGGCGCGCACGACGCCCGCGCCCTGCGCAATGCTTTCGGGTGCTTCACCACGGGGGTCACCGTCGTCACCACGCTGGGCGAGGACGGCCGCCGCGTGGGCCTGACCGCCAACTCGTTCACCTCGGTGTCGCTGGACCCGCCGCTCGCTCTGGTCTGCGTCGACCTGAAGTCGTCGAGCCTGCCGGCGCTGGACGCGGCCGGCCGCTTCGCCGTCAACGTGCTGCACGCCGACCACCAGGCCCTGGCGCGCCAGTTCGTGCAGAAGGGCACCGACCGCTTCGCCGGCGTCGAGACCGAGACCTGGCGCACCGGCGTGCCGATCCTGCCTGGTTGCATGGCCAATTTCGAATGCGAGACCCACCACGTCTTCGACGCCGGCGACCACCGGGTCTATGTCGGGCGGGTGGTCAAGCTGCGCTACGACCCCGACCACGAGCCCCTGGTCTACCTGCAGGGCCGGTTCCGCCGGGTGCACGTCGACGCTGAGTAGGGCGGGGAAGATTTTCCACGATACGCGCCGTTTATCGGATGCTAATGACGCCGAAAAACAGCGTTAGGGAGCGCATCATGCGAGATATCGCCCATTTCGTGAACGGCCAAGCCTTCAATGGCGCCTCGGGGCGCTTCGGCGACGTCTTCAATCCCAACACCGGCGAAGTCCAGGCCCGCGTCCAGTTCGCCACCGACGGCGAGATCGACGCCGCCGTGCAGGCCGCCGCCAAGGCGCAGATCGGCTGGGCGGCGACAAATCCCCAGCGCCGCGCCCGGGTGATGTTCGAGTTCAAGCGCCTGATCGAGCGCGACATGGCGAGCCTGGCCGAGATCCTTTCGTCCGAGCACGGCAAGGTCATCGCCGACAGCAGGGGCGACATTCAGCGCGGCTTGGAAGTCATTGAATTCGCCTGTGGAATTCCGCACATCCTGAAGGGCGAATATACCGAGGGCGCAGGCCCCGGCATCGACGTCTATTCGATGCGCCAACCGCTGGGCGTGGTCGCCGGCATCACCCCGTTCAACTTCCCGGCCATGATCCCGATGTGGATGTTCGGCATCGCCATCGCGGTCGGCAACACCTTCATCCTCAAGCCGTCGGAGAAGGATCCGACGGTTCCGGTGAAGCTGGCCGAGCTGATGATGGAGGCCGGCGCGCCCGAGGGCGTGCTCAACGTGATCCATGGCGACAAGAGCGCCGTCGACGCCATCCTGACCCATCCGCTGATCCGCGCGGTCAGTTTCGTGGGCAGTTCCGATATCGCCCATTACGTCTACCAGACCGGCACGGCGCACGGTAAGCGCGTCCAGGCCATGGGCGGCGCCAAGAACCACGGCATCGTCCTGCCAGACGCCGATCTCGACCAGGTGGTCAAGGACCTGTCGGGCGCGGCCTTCGGCTCGGCGGGCGAGCGCTGCATGGCCCTGCCGGTCGTCGTTCCGGTCGGCAAGAAGACCGGCGACGAGCTGCGCGAACGCCTGGTCGCCGAGATCGACACCCTGAAGGTCGGCGTCTCCACGGACGCGGCCGCCCACTACGGCCCCGTGGTCAGCGCCCAGCACCGCGCCAAGATCGCCGACTACATCCAGATCGGGGTCGCCGAGGGCGCCGAACTGGTGGTCGACGGCCGCGAGTTCCACCTGCAGGGCTTCGAGAAGGGCTTCTTCATCGGCCCGTCGCTGTTCGACGGCGTCACCAAGGACATGAAGACCTACCAGGAAGAGATCTTCGGTCCCGTCCTGCAGATGGTCCGCGCCGAAAGCTTCGAGGAGGCGATCGCCCTGCCGTCCGAGCACCAGTACGGCAACGGCGTGGCCATCTTCACCCGCAACGGCCGCGCCGCCCGCGAGTTCGCCGCCCGTGTGAACGTGGGCATGGTCGGAATCAACGTGCCGATCCCCGTGCCGGTGGCCTATCACACCTTCGGCGGCTGGAAGCGCAGCGCGTTCGGCGACACCAACCAGCACGGCGTCGAAGGCGTGAAGTTCTACACCAAGGTCAAGACGGTCACGGCCCGCTGGCCGGAGGGCGATGTGGAGGACAGCGCCTTCGTCATCCCGACGATGAAGTAAGGACAGGGCGGCGACGATGCGGCAGACCCGTCGAACCGTCGCCACCGGCTCCTCGCCAGCTTAACTCAGGCAAAAATCCGCGTGACTTGAGCTCGCCCACGAACCCGCCGGCCGCCGAACAGGCCCTACGGGCTTTCCGGAACGACGAGCGATAGGCGAGCGGCCCCAGCCTGCCTGCGCAGTTCCAGGGCGTCGCTCGTGGCCGCGCCGAACTTGGTGTTGTCGAAGATGCACCAAGTCTCGGCCGAGCCAATCTCGGATCGCAACTGTGTCGCAAGGTCTTCCAGCGCCTCGGGCGGATAAGCGCTCTCGTAGATCACCGGCGAGCCGTGCCAGCGGCGATAGATAAGGCCTGGCGCGCCGCCAGGCTCCGCCGCCCGCGGAACGATGGCGGGATCGGCCGCGACGCGAGCCACGGCGAACGAGGCCAGCAGGGTCTCGGCCTCCGGCGAGAACCATGTGGCGTGGCGAGGCTCCAGCACGGTCGCCGCATCGGTCCGACGGCGCCAATCGGCCAGGAACCGCTCGGCGGCGTCGGCGTCGAACCTGAGGCTGGGCGGCAGCTGGATCAGCAGCGGGCCGCGCCTAGCGCCCAGGCCGTCAGTCTCGTCCAGGAACCGCGCCACAAGGTCGTCGCAAGCGTGTAGCCGCTGCTCGTGGGTGATCGTCCTGGGCGCCTTTACCGCGAACCGGAAAGCCTCCGGCGTGCCGGCCGCCCAGCGCTCGTAGGTCTTGCGCTGGTGCGGCCGGTAGAACGACGAGTTGATCTCCACGCAGTCGAACACGGCCGCGTAGCGCTCCAGCCCGGTCCCGTTGGCCGGGAACGCCTCCAGGGCGCGCGGAAAACTCCAGCCGGCCGTGCCGATGCGGATGGTCATTCAGGGTCAGCGCGCGGCGCGGCGTTCAGGTTCAGTAGGTCCTTTCAGCCGGAGCGCGGCCGCCAGGCCAGCACCGTTGCGCCCTCTACGCCGATGCGTCGGCACTGGGCCTTCAGCGGACAGGCCCCGCATTTGGGGGCGTCGTGCGGGCACAGCATCTGGCCCAGGCCATGCTTCATCAGGCAGTGCAGTTCGAACAGGTCGTCGGCGGTCCAGGCGTCGGGCGCCAGGGCCATCAGGGCGTGGTAGCTGTGCGTGGGATCGCCGGGGCCAACCAGGCCCAGACGCTGGGCGGTGCGGTGGACGTGACTGTCGACCACCAGGTCGCGCATGGCGAGGCTGCTGAAGTTGAGCACGCTGGCGGCCACCTTCTGGCCAACGCCCGGCAGGGCGCGCAGTTCGTGACGGGCCTGCTCGATGGTGAGATTGCGTAGGTGGCTCAACGACAGCCAGCCAATGCGATCCTGGATCATCCTCAGGGCGATGGGCAGGCGACGGGCCTTGTCAGGCGCGTGTGTGACGTCGCCGATCAGGCCCAGCACCTCTTCCGGCTCGGCCGCGGCCAAGTCCTCCCAGGTGCGGAACGCCCCCTGCAGCCGCAGGAACGCCGCCCACGAGACGGCGTCCAGCGTGCGGTGGCTTATCGACGACTTGACCAGCTGCGAAACGGGGTCCATCCGCGCCTTGGGGCGCTGAGGCCCGAAAGCGGCCAGCAGGACGTCGCGCACGTCTTCGAGCGGCGACCGGGCCAGACAGAGGGACAGCTGCATGCGCTCGCCTCGCGTGAACATAATGAGAACATTATGTTCCTGGCCAGCGATTGTCGAGAGGGCTCAGCCCCGTCGGCGGGCGCGTCCCCACAGGACGGTGACACGGCGGCGCAGGCGCTGCAGGGCCACTAGCATGGGAGTCGGGGCCGGCGCGGTCTGCGGCCGCTCGTCGGCGGGAAGGTCGATCTGGGCGAAGCGGGCGATCAGGGCGCGCAACTCCGGCTCCTGCACCGCCAAGGCGGCCTCGACCGGCGTGACCCAGCGCAGAGTGCGCTGGCCCTTCTCGGGCCAGGTCGCGTGCTCGCCGGTGACCTTCATCGGATAGACGTCGACCTTGACGAGCCGACCCGCGCCGCTCTTCAGCCGCTTGAGGTACTCGTAGTCGCCGAAAGGGGTCTCAACGATCACCCCGTCGAGGCCTGCCTCTTCGTAGGCTTCCTGGGCGGCGGCCTGGTGGTCGAGCCGGTCCTTCATCGGCCAGCCCTTGGGGATCACCCAGCGCCGCGTCTCGCGCGACGAGACGAGCAGGATCTCAAGCCCGGCGCCTTGCGCGCGCCAGGGCAGGGCGGCGACCTGGCGACGCTTTCCGCCGCCTTTGGTCCCGCCGGTCTGCTTGACCGTCCCGTCCGTCACTGCATCCAGAACCCAAGATAGTAGAACGCCACGGCCATCAGCCCGGCCGCAGGGAGCGTGACGATCCAGGCCGTCACGATGTTCTTGGCGATACCCCAGCGCACGGCCGAAACGCGCCGCGATGCGCCCACGCCGACAATAGCGCCAGTGATCGTGTGAGTCGTCGATACCGGAACGCCCAGGTGGGTCGCAATGAACAAGGTGATCGCCCCGCCGGTCTCGGCGCAGAAGCCCTGCATCGGGGTCAGGCGGGTGATCTTGCTGCCCATGGTGTGGACGATGCGCCAGCCGCCGAACAGCGTGCCAAGGCCCATGGCCGCCTGGCAGGTGATGACCACCCAGAACGGAATGTAGCCCGGCTGGTGCGTCGCGCCGTGGGCGAACAGCAGGGCGGCGATGATGCCCATGGTCTTCTGCGCGTCGTTGCCGCCGTGGCCGAGCGAGTAGAAGGCGGCCGAGACGAACTGCAGCTTGCGGAACACCCGATCGGCCCAGAACGGCGAGCTCTTCAGGAAGGTCCACGAGACGATCAGCACCAGCAGCAGCGCCAGGGCGAAGCCGATCGTCGGCGAGACGATGATGCCCGCGGCGGTCTTGCCAAGGCCCGCCCACTGCACCGCGCCCAGGCCGCCGACCTTGGCCACCGAGGCGCCGACCAGGGCGCCGATCAGGGCGTGCGAGCTGGAGGAGGGGATCGCCGCCCACCAGGTGATCAGGTTCCAGCTGATCGCGCCCATCAGGGCCGCGAAGATCAGGCGGTCGCTGATGATGTGCGGATCGATGATGCCCGAGCCGACGGTCTTGGCCACGCCCAGCCCGACGAACATGAAGGCGATGAAGTTGAAGAAGGCCGCCCAGATCACCGCCCACTTGGCCGAGAGCACGCGGGTGGAGACGATGGTGGCGATCGAATTGGCCGCGTCGTGCAGCCCGTTCAGGAAGTCGAACGCCAGGGCGACGACCACCAGGAACACCAGGATGAGGAGCGTGGGGTCCACGGCGCGCGCTCTTTAGACCTGCTCGACCACGATGCCGCTGATGCGGTTGGCCACGTCCTCGAAGCGGTCGACGACCTTTTCCAGGTGACTGTAGATGTCGATGCCCACGATGAAGGCCATCGGGTCCTTGTCGCGGTGAGCCAGGAACAGCTCCTTGCGACCGATGTCGTACATCTGGTCGGCCTGTTCCTCGATCTGGGTGATCTTCACGGCCAGGTCCGAAAGGCGCTGGGCGTTGTTGCGCATCTTGGGCAGCAGCGACACGGCCTCGGCCGTCAGGTCGGCGGCCTGGACGATGATCTGGGCCATCGCCTTCATCTGCGGCTCGAAGGTGGTGACCTCGAACAGGCTGACCACCTTGGCGGTCTTACGCATCTGGTCGATGGCGTCGTCCAGCGACGTCGTCAGGTCCTGAATGTCGCTACGGTCGAACGGCGTGATGAAGCTGCGGCGGACGGCCTGCATCACCTGGCGGGTGACCTCGTCGGCCTCTTCCTCGTGCAGGTTCACTCGCGCGGTCGCGGCCTCGATGCTGTCGGCGCCGCTCATCAGGTCGCTGAGGGCCTTGGAGCCGGCCACCAGCGTCGCGGCGTGCTGAGCGAAAAGATCGAAGAACCGGTCTTCCTTGGGCATGATCGCCCGGAACAAACCCAGCATGTCGCTTCATCCTCTGTTCGAAGCGCGAACGAAAAACGCGGACGTCCGTACCGGGAGCATCCGCGCATTGGGCGGACCGGAACCACGGAAGCGGCGGGCTTTCAAGCCCTGCGTGAAACTTTTGTGACAAATCGCTGCTCGGCCGGGGCTGCGGCTCATCGCGCTCGGCAGGTTGCGAAGGTTGCGGCAAGATGACGCTCCACCTGCCGGAGTCGCGCGCATGGCCTACACCCTGACGGTCAACGGATCGGCCCACACCGTCGATACCGAACCCAGCACGCCCCTGCTGTGGGTGCTGCGCGACCTGCTGGACCTGGTCGGAACCAAGTACGGCTGCGGCGTGGCCCAATGCGGCGCCTGCACGGTGCATCTGGACGGGGTTCCAGTGCGCGCCTGCGTCACGCCCGTCTCGCGTGTCGGGACCAAGGCGGTAACCACCATCGAGGGGATCGCCGCCAATCCGGTGGGCGCCAAGGTGCAGGAGGCCTGGAAGAGCCTCGACGTGCCCCAGTGCGGTTACTGCCAGGCCGGACAGATCATGTCGGCCACGGCCCTGCTGGTCGCCACCCCCAAGCCGACGGATGCGCAGATCGACGCGGCGATGGACGGAAATCTCTGCCGCTGCGCCACCTATCCGCGGATCCGCAAGGCCATCAAATCGGCCTCCGGCCAGGCGGAGGCTTGAGCGCCATGAACGCCCCCGTGCTTTCCCGCCGTCTGTTCCTGGCCTCGTCCACCGCCGTCGGCGGCGGCCTCCTGCTGTCGTTCGATATCGGAAGCGAGGCCCAGGCCGCGGGCAGGGCCACGCTCAGCGCCTATCTGAAGGTCTCGCCCGACGGCAAGGCGACCATCGCCTCCAAGATTCCGGAAGTGGGGCAGGGCATGCGCACGGCCCTGCCGATGATCATCGCCGAGGAGCTCGACGTCGCCTGGGAGGACGTGGTCGTCGAGCAGGCCCTGGCCGACACCAAGGTCTACGGCCGCCAGGTCGCCGGCGGCTCGATGGCCACCACGCTGGAATGGGACGGCATGCGCCGGGTCGGGGCCGCCGGCCGCTGGATGCTGATCCAGGCCGCCGCCGGCCGGCTGAACGTTCCGTCCTCGGAGCTCTCCACCCAGCCCGGCCGCGTGGTCCACGCCAGCGGCCGCGAACTCTCCTATGGCGAGCTGGCGCAGGCCGCCGCCGCCATCGCCCCGCCTGATCCCAAGACCCTGACGCTGAAGGATCCCAAGGCCTTCCGCATCATCGGCAAGAGCCACGTCCAGACCGACAACGAGGCGATCGTCACCGGCAAGCCGCTGTTCGGCATCGACGTGCGCCTGCCCGGGATGGTCTACGCCACCTTCCTCAAGGCTCCGACCTACGCCGCCAAGGTCGCCGCCGCGGATCTCGCCGCGGCCAAGGCCGTGAAGGGCGTGCGCGAAGCCTTCGTGGTCGAGGGCGGAGCGGCTTTGGACGGCCTTCTGCCGGGCGTCGCCGTCGTCGCCGACAGCTGGTGGGCCGCCCGCCGGGGCCGCAACGCGCTCGAGGTCACGTGGGCCGACCACCCGACCAGCGCCCAGAGCACCGCCTCCCTGGCCGCGAAGGCCGCCGAGTTCGCCAAGGGGCCGCCCCAACGCACGGCCCGCGCCGATGGCGACGTCCCCGCCGCCCTGAAGGGCGCGGCCAAGATCGTCGAGGCCGCCTACGACTACCCCTTCATCGCCCACGCGCCGCTGGAGCCGCAGAACTGCACGGCCCACGTCAAGGACGGCAAGGTCGAGATCTGGGCCCCGACCCAGAACCCCGAGCCCGGCCGCGCCCTTGTCGCCAAGACCCTGAACGTCCCGCCCGAGAACGTCACCATCCACCTGATCCGCTGCGGCGGCGGGTTCGGGCGGAGGCTGGTCAACGACTACATGGTCGAGGCCGCCTTCATCGCCAGCAAGGTCGACGCCCCGGTCCAGTTGATCTGGACCCGCGAGGACGACATCCAGCACGACTTCTATCGCCCCGGCGGCTGGCACAACTTCACCGCCGGTCTCGACGCCAAGGGCGACCTCGTCGCCTGGCGCGACCATTTCGTCAGCTTCGGCGAGGGCGAAACCTTCGTGCGCTCGGGCGGCATGAATTCCAGCCAGTTCCCGGCCGGCGCGGTGGCCAACTACCAGCACGACGTCTCGGTGATGCCGCTGGGCATTCCGACCGGACCGCTGCGCGCGCCCGGCAACAACGCCTTCGGCTTCGTGATCCAGAGCTTCACCGACGAGGTGGCCCTGGCCGCCAAGACCGATCCCGTGGAGTTCCGCCGCAAGCTGTTGGGCCAGCCGCGCCTGATCGGTCCGCCCGATCAGAACGACAGCTTCCATACCGGTCGCATGCGCGGGGTGCTCGACCTCGTCGCCGAGAAGTCCGGCTGGGGCCGCAAGCTGCCCAAGGGCAGCGGGCTGGGCGTGGCCTGCCACTTCAGCCACCTGGGCTATGTGGCCGTGGTCATGGAAGTCTCGGTCGCGGAGGGCAAGGTCAAGGTCGAGAAGGCCTGGGTCGCCGCCGACGTCGGCCGCCAGATCATCAATCCCACCGGCGCCGACCACCAGGTGCAGGGCTCGATCCTGGACGCCATCGGCAGCACGCTGCACCAGAAGATCACCTTCGAGAACGGCGCGGCGGTGGAAAGCAATTTCGGCGACTTCCCGCTGCTGCGGATGAGCGAAGCCCCGCCGATCGAGGTGCACTACCTGCTCAGCGACAACCGCCCCACGGGCCTGGGCGAGCCGGTCCTGCCGCCGGCCCCGGCCGCCCTGTGCAACGCCATCTTCGCGGCGACCGGCAAGCGCATTCGCAGCCTGCCGGTCGGTGACCAGCTGGCCTGAGCCAAGGACCCGCGACATAGCGTCCCAAGGCCCCGCCTTGGCCTTGGGAGCCCTGTTTCTGAACGATGTTCTTAACCTTGTCGGCCGATCCTCGAAGCCTGATTTCGGGGAGCGGAAACATGGGCGAACACGTCGAGACGCTGGTGATCGGGGCCGGGGCCGCCGGGCTTTCGGCCGCCCACGCCCTGGCCCGCGCCGGCCGGACGGTGACGGTGCTGGAGGCGCAAGGCAGCGTCGGCGGCGCGGCCCGCACGCTGTCGTTCGACGGCTTCCGGCTCGACGTCTCGGGGCGCCGCCTGTCCTCGGCCGATCCCGCCATCCGCGCCTTCTGGACGGCGCTGCTGCCCGACGAGCTGGAAATCGCCCCCGGCGCCATGCGCCTGGAAGGCGAGGGACGCGCGCGCCGCGGCCAGCCCGGCGCGGCGCTCGGCGCCCTGATCAGCGCCAAGCTTCGCCCCATCGCCAGTTCCAGGACCCTCGGCGAGTGGCTGACCCGGCGGTTCGGCCGTCGCGTCGCCCGCCGCCTGGGCGCCTATGCCGAAAAGCTGTGGGCGCTGCGTCCGGAGGAAACCCCGGCTCAGCCGGCCTGTCCCAGCTTCCGGTCCGAGGCCGGCGTTCGGCCGCGCCAGGGCACGGGCCAGTTGTGGAAGGCCTGCGCCGAGACCATCGCCCAAGCCGGGGGCGAGATCCGTCTCGAGCGCCGGGTCGTTGGCCTGCGCCGTGACTGGACGACGAGCGTCTGGACGGTGTCGGCGCTTGGGCCCGATGGCTGCGAGGAAACCTTCACCGCCGACCAGGTGATCTCCACCATGCCGCTGCGCGAGCTGATGGGCGCCCTGACCCCGACGCCGATCAGCCTGTTCCATGCCTGCGAGCTGATGTACCGCGACCAGGTCACCGTCGCCTTCGCCGCCGAGCCGGGGCGCCGGCGCGCGCCGGCCCTGGCCGAGATTCACGGCGCGTCGATCAAGGCCGCGCGCGTGCGGGCGCTGGACGGCGAGGCCTTGGCGCTCGACTATTACTGCTTCGAGGGCGACGCCCTGTGGACCGCCGACGACGAGACCCTGGTCGCCCAGGCCTCGGCCGAGGCGGGTCGCCTGGGCCTGATTGCGCCGGGCTCTGTGCGCGCGGCCCGCGTCGTGCGCCAGCACAAGGTCCATCCGATCCATGACGAGGCCTGCGACGAGCATCTGAAGATGATCGGCCTGGACCTGCGCCTGCACTTCGCCGGCCTGCACTTGGCCGGACGGGCCGGAACCCACGGCGACAGCGCCGACGACCAGTCCATCCGCACCGGCCTCGCCGCCGCCGCCACGGTGCTGACCCGCGTGGTCGCCCCGGCGAGGATCGCGGCTTAAGGGGCGGGAAGGGGGAGCGGCTGGCCGATCGGGCCAGGTTCTCTCCGATGTTCCCACACCAGTAACGCCGCCTCCCTCGCCCCCGTGGCGAGGGCCCATGGGGGCAGATTCGCCGCCAAAGATCCCTTCCTGGAAGAGTGGTCGCCCGAAGGGCCGACAAGGGCCGCCGCGCGGCGGCTACGGCTTGGGCCGCCTGAAACCCCGCGCGCTCCAGCAGGCCAGATGCACGAAAGCATCTGCAAGGCCTATCGCGGCGACCATCGCCACCGCGCCGCAGACGATCACCACGACGATCGAAGACATGCCCGTTCTCCCAGCTTCGGCTCCAACGGCGTCGCATGTCCGGGGTTCCGGTTGATACCGGTCCCAATGGGGAGAAACCGGCTTTGAGGTTGACAACGTTGTCACGTTCGGCGCGACTACGCCGTACCGCGAAGACGGACAGGGGAGAGAAACACAGATGGCAGGCATGGGCGGCACGGCGCCGGCGAGCGGCGTCGGGAGCGGAAAAGGGCAGGCGCTGCTGCCCTTCGTGATTCTTCTATTCTTCGCCTGGGGCTTCTCGACCTGCCTGGTCGATCTCGTGGCCCCGGCGCTGAAGTCGCTGTTTTCGCTCTCCAACTTCGAGACGGGCCTCACCCAGTTCGCCTTCTTCATCGGCTATGCCGTCGTCTCGCTGCCGGCGAGCTTCCTGCTGGCCAAGGTCGGCTATCTGCGCACCGTCGTCGTCGGCCTGCTGATCATGATGGTCGGCTGCCTGATGTTCGCCCCGGCCGCCAACGCCGGCGTCTACGAGGGCTTCCTGGCGGCGCTGTTCGTGCTGGCTTCGGGCATCACCATCCTGCAGGTGGCCGCCAATCCGCTGGTCGCCATCCTCGGCAAGAGCGAGACCGCTTCGGCCCGCCTGACCTTCGCCCAGTTCCTGAATTCGGTCGGCACCTTCCTGGCGCCCTTCGTCGGCGCGGCTCTGATCCTCAGCCACATCGAGAAGGCGCCCGATCCGGCCACCCTGACCGCCGCCCAGCTGGCGGTCGTGCGCCACACCCAGGCCCAGGCGGTGCAGACGCCCTACCTGATCATCGCCGGCGTGCTGCTGGCGCTTGCAGTGCTGTTCTGGCTGCTGCGCAAGAATCCGGCCGCCCCGCGGGCCGAAAAAGCCGTCGGCGTAGGCGAGATGCTCGGCATGCTGAAATATCCACGCCTGGCCTTCGCCGTGCTGTGCATCTTCGTCTATGTCGGCGCTGAGGTGGCCATCGGCACCTACATGACCACCTACCTGACCCAGCCCAGCACCCTTGGCCTGACCCTGGCGAAGGCCGGCAGCATGGTCGCCTGGTACTGGGGCGGCGCCACCATCGGCCGCTTCTTCGGCTCGTTCATCCTGGCCAAGGTCTCGCCCGGCAAGGTGCTGACGGTGGCTTCGCTGGCCGCCATCGTGCTGATCGTGGTCTCGGCCTTCAGCACCGGTCCGCAGGCCGGCTACGCCCTGATCGCCATCGGCTTCTTCAACTCGATCATGTTCCCGACCATCTTCACCCTCGGCATCGAGGGTATGGGCCACCGCACGCCGCAGGCCTCGGGCCTGCTGTGCATGGCCATCGTCGGTGGCGCGCTGATCCCGCCGGCCACCGGCTTCCTGGGCGACCATTTCGGCCTGGGCCTGGCCTTCCTGCTGCCGGCGGCCTGCTATGTCATCATCGCCGCCTTCGGCTGGTCGGCCCGCAAGCCGGCGCCGGCGCTGTTCGCTCAGGATGAACTGGCGACGGCCCCGGCCGAGTAGCCGGCTCTAGAAACGGCCAGGCGTCCAACCGTCCGGCCCCGAGAGAAAGCGGCGGGGCGCCCAGCGCTCCGCCATTTTCGCGTCCAGCGCATGAGCGCTCGGCTCGCGCGCGGCGGGGTTCGCCCCGCGCCCGGTCGAGGCGTATTCGGCGTAGTAGGCCGTCTTGAAGGTGTCGGTCTTGCCCGGCGTCCATTCCCGCCAGCCCCTGGGCTGCAGGTCGGCGTCGATCCTGGTGCGCAGGAAGACGACGGTGGCGTAGGGGCGCCAGGCGCGGCCCAGCCACAGCTCGCCCACCTTCGGGTCGGCGGTGATCGTGCAGCGGTCGAAGACGTAGCCGCTGTCCTGTTCGGGGCTGCTCTTGCTCTGGGCGGTGATCATCACCGTGGCGTTGGCGATGCCATGAATCTGGCAGCGGTCGAAGACGGCCTTGCTGTCGCCGAAGATGAAGTCGACATGCCCCTCGATGTAGCAGTCGCGGAAGTACTGCCGGCTCGGCGGCCTGCCTTTGCGGCTGGCGGCGTAGAGCGTGTCCTGCGCGCCCAGCAGGCGCACCCTGTAGAGCTGGGCCCGATCGCCCATCAGCGCCAGGGCCACGGCCTGAGAAGGCTTGTCGTTATGGAGGTGGTAGTCGTTCTGGATGGTCAGGTTACGGGCCAGGAAATCGTCGCCCGCCACCGTGACGGAGGAGGATTTCAGCGTGCCGCCGACGGTGGCCGAGGCGTCGCCATAGACCAGCACCACGTCCTGCGGGCGCTTGCCCTTGCCGACCAGGCGTACGCGGTTGCGAGGAACTGACAGCTTCTCGCGGTAGGTCCCCGGCGCGATGGCGATCTCGCCGCCGGTGTCGGGCAGGGCGTCGATGGCGGCCTGCAGCGTGCGGTGATCGGCCTGGCCATCGGTCGCCACGGTCAGCCGTAGCGGCGCTGCGCCAATGAGAGCGGTTAGCGCCGTCGCGGCCAGCGTCAGACGTGCGACCAGACTTTGGTGGGCCATGCCTCTTCCTCCCGACATCTTTTCGCCAGGAGTATGACACCGGTAGACATCGCGCTAGTCGCGGCAAAAGAAAACGCCTCCGGCCCGGGGCCGAAGGCGTTTCTTCGTTTCGAATCTGGTCGTCGCTATAGCGCGCGGCGTCCGGCCAGCAGGTGGTAGATGGCCAGCACGATCACCGCGCCGACAGTGGCTACCAGCAGGCTGTAGAGGTTGAAGCCCGACACGCCCGAGGCGCCGAACTGGTTGAACACGAAACCGCCGACCAGCGCGCCGACGATGCCGAGCACAAGATCGACGAGCAGGCTGCCGCCGCTGCGGCTAACGAGCTTGCTGGCGATGAAGCCGGCCACGAGACCCAGAACGATCCAGGCGAGAATGGACATGAGCGCCTCCTGAACATTTCCTGGCGCGCCGCAGCGCGTCTGATGCAGAAGAAAGGCGCTTCCCAAGACTTCGTTCCGACACGATCGCGTGTATCGCCGGCGAATATAGGCCGGCCTCGCTTGGAACTTCTCAGCGCTTGCCGACGCGCTCCTGGATCACCGCCAGCAGCTTTTCCACCGGGCCGCGACCGAGCAGGATGAACAGGCCGGATCCGATGATCGCGCCGAACAGGAAGGAGAGGCTCATGGCGGCTCCGGAAGGTCGAGACAGGGAAGGGGGCGCGGTCACCCTAGGGAGCCCCCGCCGCGTTTACCATGTGACACGCCGCCGCCCCCAATTCCGACCGGACTGGTGGAGCTTGCAGTTTGGCTGGCGCCGGATCGCACAAAAACTGGTTCGACCGCCGCGCCCATATGCGCGAGCAGGAAATTGCAGTTTCGAAGCTAGGCGACACGTGTCGTCACCAAGCTTTCGGTGTTTCGTGAGTTGAACGGCGACTGATCACCGCCGAATGTGAGCAGGAACGACCCAATGGCCCAGGCGACAGCCCCCTCCAGCCGCTTCATCAGCGGCTTTGGCGTCCAGGTCCTCGCCGGCATGGTGGGCGGTCTGGCGCTGGGTCTGCTGGCCCGCCGGCTCGGCGTCGAGGACGGTCAGGCCGGCCACGCCCTGGCCGAGACCCTGCACCAGGTCGGGTCGATCTTCATCCAGCTTTTGCGCGTGCTGGTGCCGCCGCTGGTCTTCACGGCCATCGTCGCCAGCATCGCCAATCTGCGGGAACTGCAGAACGCCGCGCGGCTGGTCTGGAAGACGCTGCTGTGGTTCGCGATCACCGCCCTGATCGCGGTGGCCATCGGCATCACCCTGGGCGTCGTCCTGCAGCCGGGCGCCCATGCCGCCCTGGACGCCGCCACGGCGGCCGCCCCGCGCACCAACGGCTCGTGGCTCGACTTCCTGACCGGCCTGGCGCCGTCCAACATCCTTGGCCTCAACGCCTCGACCAAGGTCGGCGAGGCCGGCGCCAGCACCTCGCTCTCGTTCAACGTGCTGCAGATCCTGGTCATCGCCCTGGCGGCCGGCATCGCCGCCCTGCGGGTCGGTCCGGCCGGCGAGGGCTTCCTGGCCTTCAACGCCTCGGCGCTGGCCGTGGTGCGCAAGGTGCTGAGCTGGGTGATCCGCCTGACGCCGATCGGCACCGTCGGCCTGCTCGGCAACGCCGTGGCGCAATACGGCTGGACGACTCTGGGCCAGCTCGGCGCCTTCACCGGCGCGATCTATCTGGGCCTGGCTCTGGTCTTGTTCGTCGTCTATCCGATCCTGCTGACCGCCCACGGCCTGAACCCGCTGAAGTTCTTCGCCAACGCCTGGCCGGCCATCCAGCTGGCCTTCGTGTCGCGCTCGTCGATCGGCACGCTGCCGGTGACCGAGACCGTCACGGAAGGCGGCCTGGGCGTGCCGCGCGCCTACGCCGCCTTCGCCGTGCCGCTGGGCGCGACCACCAAGATGGACGGCTGCGCGGCCATCTATCCGGCCCTGTCGGCGATCTTCATCGCGCAGTTCTACCACCTGCCGCTGGGCCTGACGGACTACGCCCTGATCGTCGCCGTCTCGGTGCTGGGCTCGGCCGCCACGGCCGGCCTGACGGGCGCGACGGTGATGCTGACCCTGACCCTGTCGACCCTGGGCCTGCCGCTGGAGGGCGCGGGGCTGCTGCTGGCCATCGACCCGATCCTCGACATGGGCCGCACGGCCGTGAACGTCGCCGGTCAGGCCCTGGTGCCCACGCTGGTGGCTAAGCAGGAAGGCATTCTCGACCAGGCCGCCTACGACGCGGCGGCCGGCGTCGCGCCGGAAGGCGCCGTCACGCAGTCCTGACGAGTTCCGGGCGCGAACGAAGCCGCGTGGCGTCGCGCAGCGGCGGCGCTCCGAATAGTCGGCTGTACTCGCGGCTGAACTGCGAGGGGCTGTCGTAGCCGACGTTGTGTCCCGCCGTGGCGGCGTCCAGGCCCTGGGCCAGGATCAGTCGCCGCGCCTCCTGCAGGCGCAGCTGCTTCTGGTACTGCAGCGGGCTCATCGCCGTGACCGCCTTGAAGTGCTGGTGCAGGGCGGAGGGACTCATCCGAGCCTCGGCCGCCAGGATCTCCATGCGGAACGGCTGCTGGTAGTTCGTCTTCAGCCAGTGGATGGCGCGCGAGACCTGGCCAAGGCGGCTTTCGCAGGCGGCGATCTCGCGCAGGCGCGGTCCCTGGTCGGTGCGCAGCAGGCGATAGAGAATCTCGCGCTGGATCAGCGGCGCCAGCACCGGTATGTCGCCAGGGGTTTCGAGCAGGCTCACCAGCCGCACGACGGCGTCGAACAGTTCGGGCGTTGTGGCGCTGAGCGCCAGGCTGGGCGCCGGAGCGTTGCGGACGGGGCCCGGATCGATCTCGAGGATCAGCTCGTTCAGGCGGCGCGGATCGATGTCCAGGCGCACGCAAAGATACGGCGCTTCGGTGCTGGCCTCGATGACCTGGCCGACGACAGGCACGTCGACCGAGACGACGAGGAACCGGGCATGGTCGTAGATGTAGACCTCTTCGCCCAGCATCACCTGCTTGCGGCCCTGGGCGATGATGCAGACCGCGGCCTCGTGAACGCCGTGTACGGGCGGGCTGGGCTCGGACATCCGGGCCAGCCACATGCCGTGGATCGCGGTCGGGTGAACGCCGTCCGTCGCGACGGATCGTTCAATCGCCTCGGCCAGGGCCGGATGGCGAGGGCAGCCAGCCTGGGCCGGCGTTGACGTGATGAGCATGGCGGGAGGTTAGCGCAAACCCGCGCGGGCGCCCATGCGTGGGGCCTTGCTTTCGCAGGATCGTGCAAGAATTTCGGGCGATCATGCGCCCGGTCGCTGTCAGGGGTGGAGGATCAGCGACCGCGGCGTGGCTTCGAACCGCGACAGGCGGCCCAGATAGCTCATGCCCAGCAGCGAGGTCTCCAGGCCGCTTTCGATGACCAGGGCGTCGACATTGGCGACCTTTGCGCCGGCGATGGCGACGCTGCCCAGTTTCACGGAGGCGGCGCGGGTGCGGCCGTCGGCGGTGACGACGTCGTACTCGTAGTTCAGCTTGCTGAGGTCGATGCCCAACCGCTGGGCGTCGGCCTTGCTGAGCGAGACGGCGGTGGCGCCGGTGTCGACGAGGAAGCGGACAGCGCGGCCGTCGACCTTGGCCTCGGCCCAGAAGTGGCCATCGGGACCCTTGGTCAGTTGCGCGGCTCCGGCGTCGCCGAGCGTCGCGGCGGCCGCCGTGGCCGGGACGGTCTGGGGCGATTGGCGGAGCGTGCTGTCGAGCGTCGTCACGGCCTTGGCCGCGCCCACCGCCGACAGCGCACCGACAATCGCGATCGCCGTGAACTTGAACATCGAAGACACCCCGCCTTGCAGGCTTTTCGGCCGTTTCTACGACCCTTAGTCGCCACCATAGGCGGCAAGACGTTTGCAAGCGGTGAATCGAAAGTCGAATTTACTTGGTTAACAAGGTGTTGGCCATTTGGCCAATTAACTCGCCGTAACATTGCTGGGCGAACGTGTAATAAAGTTCATGGACTGAATTTAACTTCAAAGTCCAGGTCTCTGGCGGCATCTTTCTCTTCGTCGAACAGACGCTTCGGGGAGAACTTGGATGCAAACTCAGGGAATTCTTTTGAGAACCTGAAGTCCAATCAACTGCGCGCAACCGACTGGGCGGCCATCAGGCTTTCCATCGGATCGGGGCGAAGGGGCAGGGCGGCCATGATCGCCGCGCGCTCTTCGTTGCTGTAGCGCGACCAGCCAGCGATCTCCTGCAGGGTCCGCCGGCAGCCAAGACAGAAGCCGGACGCACCATCCACGGCGCACACCTTGATGCAGGGCGTGACGATGGGGCGGGGCGGTCGGCTTTCTGAAGTCATGACCGAATTTCGCCATCCGCGGCGTCGGGCGCAAGTCGCCAGACGCAATGCGGCCCTGCGCCCACACTTTTAATCCAGAGGGACACCGCCATGCGTATCGCCACTATTCTGCTCGCCGCCGCTTCGCTGACCGCCGCCGCCGCTCCGGCCCTGGCCGCCGAGCGCGTCACCGACGCCCAGTTCATCCATGCCAACCGCTGCCTGGGCCTGACCGAGGCCGAGGCGCTGGGCGAGGCCGATCCGGCCGCGCTGAAGCAGTTCATCAAGGATCAGCGCGGTGGCCGTCACACCTTCACTTCCGACCGCGCCGACACGGCCCGCAGCGACGCCAAGCGCGCCGCCTCCAAGGCCGACGAAGCGACCAAGGCGGCGCTGATCCAGGAACGCGACGTGACTTGCAAGGGTCTGATCGCCAGCTGAGGCGGCGCGAGGGGCGGTCTTCGGGCCGCCCCTTCGCACAATATCCGCGCCCTATGCGCTTGCATCGGGCGCGGACTGGCTTAAGTCGGCGGCCATGACCGCTTCCGCCGCCGCTTCGCCCTTCGCCGACATTCGCCGCCTGGCAGCCGATCTCCCGGCGCCGGGCGTTTTCGTACCGCCGGCCGACGGCGGTCGCCTGGCCGAGATCTCGGCCTGGCTGACCGCCTGGACCGGCCGCACCCCGCCGTCGGTCAACCGTCCGGTCGTGGCGCTGTATGCCGGCGCACGCCAGGGGATCGGTCCGCGCGGCTACGCCCGCGACCGGCTCGAGACCATCGCCGCCGGCGGCGCCAGCATCAGCCGCATGGCCGGGTCGCAGGGCGCTGGTCTCGAAGCCTTCGACCTCGCCATTGACCGTCCGACGCCGGACGCGCGCCAGAAGGCCTCGATGAGCGAGAAGGAATGCGCCGCCACCATGGCCTTCGGCATGGAGGCCCTGGCCAAGCAGCCCGACCTGCTGATTCCCGGCGTCATCGCCGCCGAAGCCCACCGCGACGCGGCCGCCATCGCCCTGGCCCTGTTCGGCGGCGAGGCTGCGGACTGGGCGGTGGGCGAGGTCGCCGCCGATGTCGCCGCCGCCGTGGAGCGTGCGCGCGGCGAGGGCGACCTTTCCGATCCGCTGGAAGCGCTGCGCCAGTTGGGCGGGCGCGAGACCGCCGCCGTGGCCGGCGCGATCCTCGCCGCCCGGGTGCAGAAGATCCCGGTGCTGCTGGACGGCTATGCGGCCAGCGCCGCAGCCGCCGTGTTGCATGCGATCGACCCCGACCTGATCGCCCATGCCGTGGCCGCGCACGTCGGCGGGCCGGGCCACGCCCGCCTTCTGGCCGCGCTGGGCAAGGCGCCGCTGGTTTCGCTGGAGATCGAGGACGAGGAGGGCGTCGGCGGCGTCTCGGCCCTGGCCCTCGTGCGCCTGGCCTGCGAGGTCCGCTAAGCGTGATGGGTGAACGACGTTTACGTTGACCTTCGCGTCATCTTTCCAAACGCTCGTTCGACCCCTATCATCCTCTCGAAACAACAAGACGCCGGCTCAGCCGGCCTGTTCGGGAGCGCGCTATGAACCTCGATTTTTCGCCCGAAGACCTGGCCTTCCGCGACGAGGTTCGCGCCTTCATCGCGCAGAACTATCCGGAAGGCCTGCGCGAACGCCAGGAAGAGGGCGAGGAGATGTCCAAGGAGGACTTCCTCTCCTGGCACCGAACCCTCGCCCAGAAGGGCTGGGTTGCGCCGGCCTGGCCCCAGAAGTACGGCGGCCCGGGCTGGACCTCGGTGCAGCGCTACATCTGGTCGGAAGAGACCGCCCGCGCCGACTGCGTGCCGATCCTGCCGTTCGGCATCAACATGGTCGGGCCGGTGATCTACACCTTCGGCACCCCTGAGCAGAAGGAACGCTTCCTGCCGCCGACCCTGTCGGGCGAGATCTGGTGGTCGCAGGGCTATAGCGAGCCGGGCGCGGGTTCGGACCTGGCGAGCCTCAAGACCAAGGCCGAGCGCTTCACCGGCGACGACGGCAAGGAATATTACCTGGTCAACGGCCAGAAGACCTGGACCACCCTGGCCCAGCACGGCGACTGGATCTTCTGTCTGGTTCGCACCGATCCCAACGCCAAGATCCAGGAAGGCATCTCGTTCCTGCTGATCGACATGAAGTCGCCCGGCGTGACCGTGCGCCCGATCATCACCCTGGGCGGCGAACACGAGGTCAACGAGGTGTGGCTCGAAAACGTCAAGGTGCCGGTCGAGAACCGCATCTTCGACGAGAACAAGGGCTGGACCTGCGCCAAGTTCCTGCTCGCCCACGAGCGTTCCGGCATCGCTGGCGTGGCGCGCTCCAAGCGCGGCATCGAGCGCATCCGCCAGATCGCCTCGACCGAGCTTGGCGACGACGGCAAGCCGCTGCTCACCGATCCGGACTTCAAGCGCAAGATCGCCGACCTCGAGATCGACCTGACGGCCCTCGAATACACCGAACTGCGCACCCTCGCCGGCGAGGCGGCCGGCAAGGGGCCGGGTCCTGAATCGAGCGTCCTGAAGATCAAGGGCACCGAGATCCAGCAGCGGATCACCGAACTGGCCCTTGAGGCCTCCGGCCACTACGCGGCGCCTTATTTCCGCGGCTTCCCGAAGGACGGCGACAACGCCCATCCGATCGGGCCGGACTTCGCTCACCGCGCCGCGCCGACCTATTTCAACGTCCGCAAGACGTCGATCTACGGCGGCTCCAACGAGATCCAGCGCAACATCATCGCCAAGATGGTGCTGGGTCTCTGATCCCTTCTCCCTCCTCGCCGGGAGGGAGGCTCGCAATCCTATCAATCATGCCCCTAGCAGGCCGAGCGGAACGCCGCCTCGGGGCCAGCAAGAACAAGGACTTCAGGGATGGACTTCAACTTCACCGAAGAGCAGTCGATGGTCCGCGACACGGTCGCGAGCTTCCTGCAGGACAAGTACGACTTCGAGACCCGGCGCAAGATCGTCGGCTCCGAGGCTGGCTGGCGGGCCGACTACTGGCAGGCCTTCGCTGAGGAGCTTGGCATCCTGGGCGCCTCGTTCAGCGAGGAGCTTGGCGGCCTGGGCGGCGGCGCGATCGACAACATGATCATCATGGAGGAGTTCGGTAAGGCGCTCGTCATCGAGCCTTATCTGGGCACCGTCGTCATCGGCGGCGGCTTCATGAAGCACTCGGGCTACGCGGGCGCGGCGTCGGTGATCGAGGGCATCGTGGCCGGCACGACCACCATCGCCTTCGCCTATGCCGAGCCGCAGGGGCGCTACACCTGGAGCGACCTGAAGACCACGGCCAGAAAGGACGGCTCGGGCTGGGTCCTGAACGGCCACAAGGCCGTCGTGATCGGCGCGCCGTTCGCCTCCCACCTCGTGGTGACCGCCCGCACCGGCGGCAGCCAGCGCGAGGCGTCGGGCGTGTCAGTGTTCCTGGTCGACAAGACCCTGCCGGGCGTCGTCACCCGCGACTATCCCACCGTCGACGGCGGCCGCGCCTCGGAAATCTATTTCGAGAACGTTTCGATCCCCGCCGACGCCCTGATCGGCAATGAGGGCGGCGGCCTGCCGCTTGTCGAGAAGGTGATCGACGAGGCCACCGCCGCCAGCCTGGCCGAAGGCGTGGGCGTGCTGCGCAAGCTGCACGAGGGCACGCTGGACTACGCCAAGCAGCGCAAGCAGTTCGGCCGCGCCATCGCCGACTTCCAGGTGCTGCAGCACCGGATGGTCGACATGTTCATCGAGCTGGAGCAGTCGGTGTCGATGACCTACATGGCCACCATCAAGCTCGAAGAAAGCGACGCCGAGCGCGCCAAGGCCGTTTCGGCCGCCAAGGTGCGTATCGGCCGGGCCCTCAAGTTCGTCGGTCAGAACGCCATCCAGATTCACGGCGGCATGGGCATGACGGACGAGCTGTCCATCGGCCATTACTTCAAGCGCGGCACGATCATCGAGGGCCTGTTCGGCTCAGTCGACCATCACCTGCGGCGCTACGAAGGCCTGTCGTTCGGCGCGGCGGCCTGACGCCGCCCACTGAGGATTTTGGTTTTCGACATGAGAGCGCCCGCGTCACGCCGACGCGGGCGGTCTTTCTCCTTGGAGCGCCACTTTCGCCGCCCAGCCGGAACGGGTGCGACCGTTCAACGCAGCAGACCACCCGATGGACTGCACGGTGAACACGATGCTCCGCCCCGAAATGCTCCTGGGCCTCTCGCCCGAAAAGCTGGCCGACACGCTGGAGGCGATGGATTCCAGCGCGCGCCTGCTGCTGGACCAGGCGCGCGAGGCCAAGGCCCGGGCCGACAAGCTGGAGACCGCGCTTTCGCTGCTGGTCGGCGTGGTGGCCAATGATCCCGGGCTGGAGGAAAGCTTCGCCCTGCAACGGATCGCGGGCCAGCTGCGGCTGTGCGCCGACCTGCCGGAACTGGCCGCCGAGCTGGTCGGCTGCGAGGCCGAGCGCATCGAGCCGGTGATGCTGCGCGCCGCCGCCAACATCATCGCCTCGGCCGGCAAGCCGGGGCAGGGCGACATAGTCCCGGCCGTCGATCTACCAGAGCGCGACGGTGCGACGCTGCACTGATCCATGCGTGAGCGGAGAGTATCCGAAACCCTCTTTCAGGTGCTCTTCAAGTCGATCGTCAGTGCGCGGACATCGTCCTGGTTCGGAATATTTCACTTGTCACGCAGCGGCGCCGGCGCATCCTTGCGGTGACGCGCTGACGACTAGGAGGGTGCGAGCCCGTGTAAGCCGCGCGCGTCTCTTTCTGGCTGGGCCGGTCGCGGAGCCGGTCCCGTAACACGTGGGGCGTCTTAGGAGGCCCCGGGCTGGTCAAGGAGACGCCGCCATGAACGTAACGAGATGAGCCACGCCATGCTGTCCTTCGCCCTGATGGGCGGGCTGCTCGTCGGGCCTCGGCCAGGCGTCGCCAAGCCGCCTCAGCAGTCAGCGCCGCCCAAGACCTCCGACAGGAAGTAGAGTGCAAAAGAAAACGCCATCCCGGACGGGCCAGGATGGCGCTGAATTCCGCGATTTGGAAGAGGCTTATGGCTTGGCGGCCGTGTTGCACTCTTCGACGCCCGCGGCGTCTAGCGCTTCGCCTCGCCAAGTGAAGGCCGAAACGGCGCCCAGCTCGGCCACCACCTTGCGGCAGCTGCGAACGGCGGGCAGGGCCTTCACGGTCGGAGCCTTGCAGACCGTTCCGGTGCAGCGCCACATCGCGCCTTCCAGGATCAGTTCGGCCTTGGCCGGCGGCGCTTTCAAAACAAGCATGGCGCCTTCCGAAGGCGCGGCCTGTGCCACGCCCACGAGGGAAGCTGCGGCGAGACCGCCGAGCAGAAGCATACGCATGGACATCTCCTATCCCCGCGTCCTAGTTATAAGTGGACGCTGATCACATTGTTCGTTGTTATTGAAAACTAAGTCAATCGCCGAACGTCGATCTCGCGGTTGCGATCAACGTCCAATCCCCAAGCCAGCAAGGCCGGCGTGACGTCTTCGGCGGCTTCCACAGACACCCAAGCGCTGGTCAGGGCGGGCGGGGTCAGGCCCCGATCGATGGTGTGCTTGAGCAGGGCGAAAAGCGGGTCCCAGAAGCCGTCCGGATTGTGGAACACGATCGGCTTGCGATGCAGGTCCAGCCGCCGCCAGGACAGCAGCTCGATGATCTCTTCCAAGGTGCCGATGCCGCCAGGAAGCACGACGAAGGAGTCCGAGCGCTCGAACATCAGCATCTTGCGCTCATGCATCGAGGTGACGATCACCGTCTCGACGTCGTCGAACGGCTTTTCGCGGCCGCGCAGGAATTCGGGGATGATGCCCAGCACCTTGCCGCCGGCCTCGTGCGCGCCGCGCGCGGCCTGGCCCATCAAACCCACGCCGCCGCCGCCATAGACGAGCTTGAGGCCCGCGCGGGCGAAGTCGCCGCCGATCTTGTGGGCGGCCTCCAGATAGGCCGGATCGGCCGTGTTCGAAGAGCCGCAGTAGACGCAGACCGACCCCAGGCGGCTAGACAGGTCGGGCATCGTCGTCCACTCCAACAAAAGAAAAGGCGCGGCTCCCGTCGGGAAAGGCGCGCCATGGCGTTTAGGGTCCAGGCCAGCTTGGCCGGCCCAGGATTTGGAAGGTCCATGATCGGGATTCGCAAGGCTGCTTTCAAGCCATGGCCGCTGGCCTTGATCCTCGTTGCGGTCCTGGCGGCCTGCGGCGAGGACGGGCGACGCGACTGGGGCCGCACGGCGCCCGCCGCCCAGCCGGCTCGCGACCCCGAAGCGGCCTATCTGGCGCCGCCCAAGGTGGTGACCGCCGCGATCCAGGGCGGGGGCGTGACCCTGACCGGATCGGCCGCCGCCGGGGCCACCGTGCGCCTGGGTTCGCCGAACGGCGAGGCCACCAGCGCCGAGGCCGACGCCTCGGGCCTGTGGCGCGTGGCGCTGAGCGGCGCCGCCGCGCCCCGGTTGTTCGGCCTGTCCATGACCCGTGAGGGCCGCACCGTGCAGGCCGAGGGCTATGTGCTGGTGACGCCGGAAGGAGCGGTGGCGCTGTTGAAGGCCGGGGGCGGCTCGGAGCCCCTGGCCGGCCCCTCCGATTCCCTGCGCATCCTGGCGATCGACTACGACCAGGACGGCGGAGCGGTGATTTCCGGCGTGGGACGTCCCGGCGCGGGCTTTGGCGTACGTATCGACCGCGTCACCCAGGCCGAGGCCAAGGTCGACGCCCAGGGGCGCTTCAGCTTCTCGCTGCCGCGGCCGCTGGCTCATGGCGAGCACGCGGTGCAGGTTGCCGGCGAAGGCGGCGAGGATCTGGTGCGGGTCGTCGTCTCGCCGTCGGGGCCGCTGACCACGCCGCCGCTGCATGCCGAGCGCCTGGACGGCGCCTGGCGGGCCGACTGGATGACGCCCGGCGGCGGCCTGCAGACCACGGTGCTCTATTCGCCCGGAGCGTCGCGGTGAGAGGCTTCGCCTCTGCCGGCCGCGACAGCGCCCGAACCGCCCCTGAAGCCGCCAAGCCCGTTTCCGGCTGGGCGGCGCTGGCCGAACTCCTGCGCCTTGTTCTGCGGTCGCGCGCGCCGGGCCTGACCTGGCGGCTGATCGCGGCGCTGGCCCTGACCTTCGCCGGCAAGGCGCTGGGCGTGGCCGCGCCGCTGCTGCTGGGCGCGGCGGTCAACAGGCTGACGGCCGGACAGGGCGCGGCCACGCAGGTGACCCTCTCCTTCGCCGCACTGGCGCTGGGCTGGGCCGGAGTGCGGTTCATCGCCGCCGCCGCGCCGCAGGCGCGGGACGCGGTGTTCACGCCGGTGGCCCAGGCCGCCCAGAACCGCGCCGCTACCGAGACCTTCGCCCACGCCCTGTCGCTGTCGATCGACTTCCACCAGACCAAGCGCACCGGCGCGCTCTCGCGGACCATCGACCGTGGCGCGCGGGCCATGGATTTCCTGATCCGCGGGCTTGTCTTCAACATCGCCCCGACCATCGTTGAGCTGATCCTGGCCGCCGCCGTGCTGGCGCGAGCCTATGACTGGCGGTTCGCGGCGACGGCCATCGTCACCGTGGTGATCTACGGCGTTCTGACCTTCTCGATCTCCAACTGGCGGATCGCCCATCGGCGCGAACTGAACGAGGCCGACGCCGAGGCCGCCGGGCGGGCCGTCGACGCCTTGCTGAACTACGAGACGGTCAAGACCTTCGGGGCTGAGGATCGGGCCGTCGGCGCCTATGAGCGGGCCCTGTCGACCTATGGCGCGGCGCAGATCAAGGCGACCAACTCCCTTTCGCTGCTCAACGTCGTGCAGTCGGCGATCATGAGCGTGGGCCTGGCCGTGATGGCCGTGCTGGCCGGCTCGGAAGCCGCCCACGGCCGCATCGGCCCAGGCGACATCACCGCCGTCGTGCTGATCCTCGTCAATCTGTATCAGCCGCTGAACTTCCTGGGCTTCGCCTATCGCGAGATCCGCCAATCGTTCATCGACATGGAGGCGATGATGGAGCTGCGCCAGCAGGGCGCGGACGTGGCCGATGCGCCGGACGCCGTCGACCTGCCGCCGGCGGGCGATCGTCGGGGCGGGGCGGTGGCCTTCGAGGACGTCTCGTTCCGGCATGGCGCGCGCTCGGACGGGCTGAGCGACGTCAGCTTCGCGGCCGCGCCGGGCCAGACGGTGGCCATCGTCGGCCCGTCGGGCGCAGGCAAGACGACGCTGGTGCGACTGGCGTTGCGGATGATCGATCCGCAGGGCGGCCGCGTCACGCTGGACGGCCATGACCTGCGCGCCATCAGGCAGGCCTCGCTGCGCCGGGCCGTGGCCCTGGTGCCGCAGGACGTGGCGCTGTTCAACGACACGATCGCCGCCAACATCGCCTTCGGCCGTCCAGATGCGACCGAGGAAGAGGTCTGGGCCGCGGCCCGTTCGGCCGAGCTCGGCGACTTCATCGGCAGCCTGCCGGAAGGCATGGAGACCAAGGTCGGCGAACGCGGCCTGAAGCTTTCGGGCGGCGAGCGCCAGCGGGTGGGCATCGCCCGCGCGCTGCTGGCGGATCCGCGCGTGCTGATCCTCGACGAGGCCACCAGCGCGCTCGACAGCCGCACCGAGGCGGCGATCCAGGCGACGCTGCGCAAGGCCAGGGAAGGGCGCACGACCCTGGTCGTGGCCCACCGGCTGTCGACCATCGCCGACGCCGAAGAGATCCTTGTTCTGCGCCGGGGCAAGGTGGTCGAGCGAGGCCCTCACGCGGCCCTGCTGGCCGCCGATGGCGAGTACGCGGCCCTTTGGCGACGGCAGACGCGCGGCAAGGTCGCGGCGACCTAGAACCTGCCATTGGCAGGCTCCAGGTTTATGCTGGGACGCGCGCCCGGGCGGGTTAGCCGCATGCACCTAACCCTGGCGCGCTCTAGCCGATCGGCTATACCGGCGCTTCGCAACATCTGGAGGCCGCCTTGCGCTATCTGCACACCATGGTCCGCGTGAAGGACCTCGACGCTTCGCTGCGCTTCTACTGCGAGGGCCTGGGCCTGCAGGAAATGTACCGGATGGAGAACGAGAAGGGCCGGTTCACGCTGGTCTTCCTCGCCGCGCCGGGCGACGCCGACAAGGCCAAGGAGAAGAAGGCCCCGCTGGTCGAACTGACCTTCAACTGGGACCCGGAAGATTATCAGGGCGGCCGCAATTTCGGCCACCTGGCCTATCAGGTCGACGACATCTACGCGGCCTGCCAGCGCCTGGCCGACCTGGGCGTGACCATCAATCGCCCGCCGCGCGACGGCCACATGGCGTTCGTGCGCTCGCCCGACGGCATCTCGGTGGAGCTGCTGCAGGACGGCCACCTGGAGCCGGCCGAGCCGTGGGTCTCGATGCCCAATACCGGCGCCTGGTAGAAAGACGAAGGCCCGCCGGACCGGCGGGCCTTTTCCTGGTTCAGCGACGCGAGCCGAAACGGTTGGCGCGGGCCACGTTGGACCTGAGGTCCGAGAAGCTGGCGGCGACCGTGGGGTAGTCGTCCGGCAGGCCCCACTTTGAGCGATACTCCTCCTCGGTGAGGCCCAGGCTGTTGAGGTGGCGCTTCAGCGAGCGATAGCGGCGGCCGTTCTCGAAGCTGACGATGGCGTCCTGGGTGATGCTGGCGGCGATCTCGTCGGCGTTTGGGCGCTCGAGGGGCTCGCTGGCGGGAGTCGAGAACACCGCCTCCAGCGCCGCATAGGTCCGGGCGGCAAGATCGGGCAGTTCATCGGCCGAGACGATGTTGTTCTGCAGGTAGGCGCAAAGCACCTGGGCCGCCACGTCGGCGGCGCGTTCCTGGGCCTTGTTCATCGAAGGTCTCTGAGCGTCTTCAAACGAAAAAGAACCCCGGGGCCGAGCGGACTCGGCCCCGGGGCGACTGGGTGAGGTCAGTGGGCGCCGGCGGCCCGCAGCCGTTCGCCGAACACGCAGGCGTTGGGCAGCTCGACCTTGGAGCCTGTGCGCTCCTTACTCTTGACCCACTCGCTCAGCACCTCGGTCGTGGTGTGGTCGAGCACGGTCAGGGCGCGGGTGTCCAGGCGGACGACGCCGCCGTCTGGAGCCGCGTCCAGGGCCTTGGTGATCTTCGGCAGCTGCACGAAGGTCGCCGCGCCCTCGAGGCGGATTTCCTGGTCCTTCTCGCCGACGTTCTGCTGGGCGATCTTGAGGCGCATGCGCTTCAGGTTCGGCAGCAGCTCGACGATGGTCAGGGCCAGGCCCACCAGCACGCCGGTCAGCAGGTCGGTGGCGACGACCATGACGAAGGTCGCGGCCCAGATCAGCGCCGGCAGCAGGCCGTAGCGGGCGAACAGGTGGCGGACGTGGTCCAGGCTGACCAGCTTCCAGCCAGTGACCACCAGCACGCCGGCGAGGGCGGCGCTGGGAACCTGACGCAGGACGAAGGGCAGCAGGGCGACGAAGGCCAGGATCCAGACGCCATGCAGGATGGCCGAGGCGCGGGTGACGGCGCCAGCCTGGACGTTGGCCGAGCTGCGCACGATCACGCCGGTCATCGGCAGGGCGCCGACGAGGCCGCACAGCAGGTTGCCGACGCCCTGGGCGCCAAGCTCCTTGTTGTACTTGGTGCGCGGACCATCATGCATGCGGTCGACGGCGGCCGCCGACAGCAGGGTCTCGGCCGAGGCGATGAACGCCACCGCCACGGCGGTGAGGATGATCATCGGATCGGCGAGCTTGGCGAAGTCGGCCATGCCCGGGATGGCGATCGCGCCGGCGATCGATTCCGGCACGGCGATCTTCTGCACGTCGAGACCAAAGCCCATGGCCACGAAGGTGCCGGCCAGCACGCCCAGAAGGGCGCCGGGAACCAGCTTCAGCTTGGCCGGACGGATCTTCTCCCACAGCAGGATCGAACCGATGGTGACCACGCCGACCAGCAGGGCGGCTTCGGCGGCGCCGAAGGTCGACACCGACAGGCCGGTGATCGCGCCCGGGATGGCCAGCAGGTTTTCCAGGCCGTTGGCGCGCGGCTTGTCGCCGAACAGCACGTGGAACTGGCCCGCGACGATCAGCACGCCGATGCCGGCCAGCATGCCGTGCACGACGGCCGGCGAGATGGCGCGGAACCACTGACCCATGCGCAGGGCGCCGGCGGCCAGCTGGACGAGGCCAGCCAGCACCAGGATCGGGCCGAGGGTCGACAGGCCGTGCTTGGCGACGATCTCGAACACGATGACGGCCAGGCCAGCGGCGGGGCCGCTGACCTGCAGGGGCGAACCGGCGAGGGCGCCGACGACGATACCGCCGATGATGCCGGTGATCAGGCCGCGCTCGGCCGGAACGCCCGAGGCGACGGCGATGCCCATGCAGAGGGGCATCGCCACGAGGAACACGACGATGGAAGCCGTCAGGTCACGCGAGAAGACCGCGCCGAACCCTTGCTTCGCGCCGTTCGGGGAGGAAACGGCGGAGTCGCTCATTCGGCCGCGATGCCCAGATGGTTGGCGGCGACCATGCGCTTGGCCGGACGCTGCGCGACGGGCAGGGGCTGGCCTTCACGGACCAGTTCGAACTGGCCGCTGTCGCCGTTGTAGGCCTGGATCTGGCCGGTCTCGATCTCGAAGAACCAGCCGTGCAGGGTCAGCTCGCCCTTGGCGATGGCGGAGGCCACCGACGGGTGGGTGCGCAGATGATTGATCTGGACCACGACGTTTTCCAGCGACAGGGCGCGGGTCGTGCCGTGCTCGTCCAGGCCGTGATAGGCGTTGCAGACCACGCTGTGGGCGGCGTGGGCGTGGCGCAGCCAGGCGGCGACGTTGGGCATCTTTTCGAGAGCGGCCGGGTTCGAGAACGCCTTCATGGCGCCGCAGTCGGAGTGGCCGCAGACGACGATGTCACGCACGCCCAGCGCCATGACGGCGTATTCGACCGCCGACGAGACGCCGCCGTTGGCCTGGCTGAACGGCGGCACGATGTTGCCGGCGTTGCGGCAGACGAACAGGTCGCCGGGATTGGCTTGGGTGATGAGCTCCGGCACGACCCGCGAGTCGGCGCACGAGATCATCAGGGCCGAGGGGCTCTGGCCATGGCTGGCCAGGCGCTCGTACAGCGCGCTTTGAGCCGGGAAGACTTGGCCGCGGAAAAGGGCGGCGCGTTCGAGAAACTGTTCCAAGAGGAACCTCCATGCGATGGCCGCGGCGTCCGGGGAAAGGGGTAACGGACGCCGCGGCGCGCGCGGCCTGAACCGCCACGCAACATGGAAGGTGGGTTTCCGTCTTTGCTGCGTCGCAGCGGGTTTTGTGACAAAGGGTTTCCGAGACGGGGCTTTCTCGTGGTGGGTCGGGGCGTGGGCTCGGCCCGTTCTCCCATGCGCTGCCCCTGAAGGGGGAGCTGTCGGCGAAGCCGACTGAGGGGGAAGGGACTGCGGCGTCGGGGATGTGCTGAGCGCATCAGGAACTTCCCCCTCCGGCCCGTCATCAAGATGCTCCCCCTGACGGGGGAGCTGTCGCGGAGCGACTGAGGGGGAAGTGCTTGCTGCCGCTGCGGATGTGCTGAGCGCATCAGGAACTTCCCCCTCCGGCCCTTCGGGCCACCTCCCCCTTCAGGGGGAGGATCTTTGGGCGCGACTTCGCAGTCTCCCGCGCGATGGCGCGTTAGTTCGGGGAGGCGCGGAGCGGCCGGGCGGAGCCCGGAGACCGTGTGTTTGTTTAGCGTTTCGGCTTCGTCGACCGCTCCGCCGCATCATTTGTCTCGGAGGGGCCAGAGGCGCGGGTGATGTTTCAACCCAAGGGCCAGCCTTTCCCCCGGACGGGCAGGACCAATAGCCCCGCGGTGATCCGGCGCGGCCTCGGCTGATCCTGTTAGGCCGGTTTGACGATCCCGGCCCTGTCGACCCGCAAGCTTGTCCAGGAAGGCTTCGCAGGGCCCCGGATCTATCCACGGACAGACCCTATCCCGCCTTCCCGATACGCGCCTTGCGGCCCCGCTCGATGCGGTCCTCGCCACGCTTGGGCCGGTACCAAGAGCCCTCCCCATGGCGGGGACGGCTTTTATTATGACCCAGGGCTGAGCGCGTCTGATAAGTTTGGGTGAGAAAGTTGCAAGGGTTTGGATTGGTTGGGTTCTTTGACGAACTCGCCGTGGATGGAGCGGCGTCTATCCCCGTCCGGCCCTCAAATCCGTCCAATCCCAGCGAAAGCGGGATTGGACAAGTGGGGGGGCGTTAGAGCGCAGGCAGCCGGATCTCCGCCCGCAGGCCGCCTTGCGGGCGGTTGCGGAGGACCAGTTCGCCGTCCTCGCGCTTGAGGATCTGCTGGACGATGGTCAGGCCAAGGCCCAGGCCCCCGGTGTTGCGGGCGCGGGCGCTGTCGAGGCGGTGGAAGGGTTCCAGCACGTGGGCGAGTTCGGCCTCGGGGATGCCGGGCCCCTTGTCCTCGACCGCGAGAATGACCAGCCGGCCCTCGCGGCTGAGGGTCAGGGCGGCCTCGCCGCCGTAGTGCAGGGCGTTCTCGACGATGTTGCTGATGGCGCGCTTGAGCGACAGCGGGCGGGCGCGCACCGGCAGGTGCTCGGGGCCGTCATAGGTGGCGATGCGCTCGGAGTCGGTGGCGTCGTCCACGAGGGTCATGGCGATGGCGGCGATGTCGGTGCGGCGCGGCGGCTCGGGATCCTCCTGGCCACCGAGGTAGGCCAGGAGGGAGTCGAGCATGCCGGTCATCTCGTCGACATCGGCCTCCAGCGCCTCGCGGGCCGAGGTCTCCGAGACGAAGCCGGCGCGCAGGCGAAGGCGCGCCAGCGGCGTGCGCAGGTCGTGGCCGACGGCGGCCAGGGCTTCGGTGCGGGCCTGAAGCAGGCCGGCGATGCGGTCCTGCATGGCGTTGAAGGCCTGGGCCACCAGCTTGAGGTCGCCGGCCCCGGTCTCGGCCACCCGCACCCGCGCGCCCTGGCCGACCTTGTCGGCGGCCTCGGCAAGCGCCCGCAGCGGACGGCTGAGATTGCGCAGCACCAGGGCTGCGGCGGTGATGACGCCCAGGCCCAGGATGAAGGCCGAGCCGACGCTGCTGAGCAGCACCGCCCAGGGCGCGGCCCGGATCTTGGTCTTCATCGTCAGCCAGGTGCCGTCGCGCATCTTCAGCGCCACCTTCAGGTGGGTGTCGCGCGGCAGGGTGCGGTCGATCTCGGCGTTCATCCGCAGGTCGCGGCGGGCCAGGCTGGGTTCTGCGGCGCGGAACTGGTCCTTGAGCTTGCGCTCGGCCGAGCGTTCGCGGTCGACCAGATGGGGCAGGGGCGTCCACTCCAGCTGGCTGAAGCGGCTGGAAAGCCCGGCGGCGCGCGCGGCGCGTTCGTTCTCGGGACGGGTCTCGATGATCGCTTCTGCGGTCACCAGCTGTTCGGCGGCGCGCTGAACCTGGTTGTCGCGATTGGGGTAGATGCGGCTGTTCTCGAACAGGATCGAGCTGCCGATGAATTCGAGAGCCACGGCCAGCATCAGGACCAGGGTGACCTGGCCGACCAGACGCTGCGGCCATAGCCGCAAAGGCTTCATCGGCGCTCCACCTGCGCGGTGAAGATGTAGCCGATCCCGCGGACCGTGCGCAGCAGCGACTCGGCCTGGCCGCTGACGGCCAGCTTGCGGCGAAGGCGGCTGACCAGCACGTCGATGCTGCGGTCAGAGGCGTCGGAGATGCGGGCGCGCGACATCTCCAGCAGGCGCTCGCGGCCGATCACCCGCTGAGGCGAGGACAGGAAGGCCAGCAGCAGGTCGAACTCGGCGCCGGACAGGTCGACGAAGGCGCCGTCGGGCGACAGCAGCTCGCGGCGCCCCGGATCGAGCTGCCAGCCGGCGAACACCATCTGCTGGGCGCCGCGCGGCTGGCTGGCCTGGGCCCCGCCTTGAGTGCGGCGCAGGATGGCGCGGATGCGGGCGATCAGCTCCTTCTTGCTGAAGGGCTTGCCGATATAGTCGTCGGCGCCGAGCTCCAGGCCGATCAGGCGGTCGCTCTCGTCGTCGCGCGCGCTGAGCATGACGATCGGCACGTCGCTTTCCTTGCGCAGGCTGCGGCAGAGCTGGAAGCCGTTGCTGCCCGGCATCATCACGTCGAGCAGGATGATGTCGACCGTGTTGGTCTCCAGCACGCGGGCCATCTCGCCGCCGTGCGCGGCGCTGAGCGGCTGGAAGCCCTCTTCGCGCAGCAGGCGCATCAGGAGGGTGCGCAGTGCGGGATCGTCCTCGACGATGAGCACGGTCGGGGCCACGGGCGCTGTCGCCAGCTCCCGCTGCAGGGCGTTCATACCGGAGCCTGAGGAATCCATACGACTGGGCTATCTAGGAACGAAGTGGCCGCTAGCAAGGTAGAAAGCGGCGATTTCCCACCGACTTCAACCCCTTGCCAGGCCAGACTGCATCGCTCTCTGAAAAAGGGACGCCCTCGCGCGCACTTCGGGGGAAGAGGACTCGCGCGAGGGCCGACCGCCGAAACGGTCGTCTTGGATGCCGGGCGCCCTTAGGCGGCGCGGCAGATGTCGGAAACGGCGGTGCGGACGGCGCTTTCCTGCGACGCGGCGGCGTCGACCGAGTGGAACACGACGCGGACCACGCCTTGCTTGGCCTTGGCGGTGGCGACGTCGTCACGCTTGGCGAGCTCGACGGCGGCCGGGGCGGCGCAGGAAGCGGCGGCGGCGATCTTCACGGTGCGCTTCTGAAGGTTCTTCTTGGCGACTTCTTCGGTGAAGGTCAGGCCGTGGCCGGCCGGACCGGCCAGGGCGGGGAAAGCGACGAGGCCAGCGGCCACGCCGAGAACAGCAGCGAACTTCATGATGGAAAACTACTCCGGTACGGGGACGCGACGGCTCAGCCGCCGGTAGCGGTGTCGGCTTGCGCCTGGACGGCGGGGAGGGTCGCGCGATAGGCCTCGACGCTGTTCAGCAGGCCCGTGATCTCGGCCTGGGTGATGGCCGTGCGGTGCTCGTAGCCCTTGGGGGACTTGAACTTGAAGCCCCAGGCCTGGGGCCTGGCGGCGACCTTGCGCAGTTCGTCCTCGCCGATCGAGAAGGCGACTTCTTCCGTGCAAAGCTCGGGCGCTTCGAACAGGAAGCATCGGCCGGCGTTGTCGCGGATCTTGATCGCCTGGGTCTGGACCGGCCAGGCCGAGGTCTCGTAGGCCACCGTGTCGTACTCGCGCATCGAGCCCTGGTACATCAGGGTCTGGCGGACTTCGTAGCGCGTCGCGCCCGTGCGCTTGTCGACGACGGCGCGCAGGTAGTTGTCGTTCGACGGATTGCGGAACAGGCCCTTGCCGGTCTGGAAGCCGGCCTGGGTCGAGACCACGGTCTCGACGTCGAGCTGGTCGTCGATGACCTGGGTCCTGGCCTGGAAGTGATCGACGCCGAGAGCGACCTGCTTGGCAGGCAGCTTCACGGTTTCGGCGACGGCCGCGCCGCCGATGGCCAGACCGCCCAGGGCGGTCAGGGCCAGCAGGCGATTGCGGGTCTTGGTCATAGTGTTCTCCTGTGAAGCCGCGGGCCGATCCCTCGTTCGGCGGGCGCTTCCGACAGGTTCAAAGGTGGAGAGCCCGCCTTGCGGCTGTGCATCTCGTTCGTGACAAAGCATTGCGGCGCGTCATTCGAGGCGCCGGCGCCTCAGAAAGCGGCTGATCCCAGGTAGCCCAGGCCCGTGGCCCGGTGGATCGCCTGCGCCCGTCCGGCCACTCGCAGCTTCAGGGCGGCGTTCTGGACGTGGAAGCGGACCGTGGGCCCGGAGATGCCGATGATCTGGCCGATGTCGGCGTCGGTCTTTCCGGCCGCCGCCCATTTCAGGCACTGGATCTCGCGCTTGGTCAAGCGGACCAGCGGAGCGTCGTCGGCCAGGCCGTCGCGATAGGTCGACACCAGGCGCAGGGCCGCGCCGAGCAACTGGTCGGTGCGGGCGGCGTAGAGAGCCGGCAGGTCGGGCAGGGGCTCGGCGCTGGCCCAGACCACGGCCCCGATCACCCCGCCGGTCAGGTAGGCGGGGGCGATGATGGCCGCGGCCACGCCGAAATCCTCCGCCGCCTCGGCCACGGGAATGGCCTCAAGCTTGGGCAGCGGCCGCCAACTGGAAAAGCGGCCCTGGTGGTAGAAGAACGGCTCGGCGGCGTAACGGGCGGCGAGGATGAAGGGCGCCCGCAGCGCGAAGGACCGGTCGCGCCAGTAGCGCAGGCCGGCGTCCAGCCACTCGAAGGTGGTCTCGGCCAGGGGCAGCCCGTCCGCGCCGAGCATCGGCTCCGGACTGGAGATGTCGGCGCTGGCGGCGATATAGGGCAGGCCGATCTCGACGCCGAGATCGCGCACGCGCAAGGCCAGGTCCATGACCCGCGCCAGATGATCGGCCGCTTCCCCCGTCGTCGCCGTCATGCGGGCGCTCTTTCCCTATCGGTTCCGATAGCTTGCGCACCGGGCCCCGGCTTTCGCAAGTTTCCCCGACGTTGGAGCGGAGCGTGCGCGTGGACCTGGAACTGTCGCCTGATGACCTGGCCTTTCGGGACGAGGTGCGCGCCTTTCTGGACGCCGAGCTGACCCCTGAACTGCGCGAAGCCGGGCGGCGGATGACCAGCGTCTTCTGCGACAAGCACCACAGCCTGGCCTGGCAGAAGATCCTGCATAGGCGCGGCTGGGTCGCGCCGACCTGGCCGGTCGAGTATGGCGGACCAGGCTGGAGCGAAATCCAGCGGCACGTCTTCCAGGCCGAATGCGCGTTCGCCGGCGCGCCGGGCCTGGCGCCGATGGGGCTGCGGATGGTGGCGCCGGCGATCATGCGGTTCGGCAGCCCGGAGCAGAAGGCGCGCTACCTGCCCAGGATCCTGTCCGGCGAGGACTATTGGTGCCAGGGCTATTCGGAGCCTGGAGCCGGCTCGGACCTGGCCTCGCTGCAGATGAAGGCGCTCGCCGACGGCGACGACTATGTGCTGAACGGCTCAAAGATCTGGACCACCCACGCCCATTGGGCCACGCACATGTTCTGCCTGGTGCGCACCTCCAGCGAGGGCAAGCCGCAGGCGGGCATCACCTTCCTGCTGGTCGAGATGGACCGGCCGGGCATCCGCGTCGACCCGATCCTGACCCTGGCCGGCGAGCACGAGGTCAACCAGGTGTTCTTCGACGACGTCCGCACCCCCAGGGCAGACCGGCTGGGCGAGGAGAACCAGGGCTGGACGGTGGCCAAGCACCTTCTGGAGTTCGAGCGGGGCGGGGGCTACGCGGCGGGGCTGGAGGCGGGGCTTGGCCGGCTGCGCCAGGCGGGCGTGGCTGACGATCCCGACCAGAGACGACGGCTGGCCGAGGCGGAGATTGCGGCCCTGGCCATCGACGTCACCGAGCGGCGCGTGCTGAGCGCCATCGCCGGCGGCGCCAATCCGGGACCGGCCTCGTCGATCCTCAAGGCGCAGGGCTCGGAAGCCTTGCAGCGGCAGGACGAGCTGGCGGTGGCGCATCTGGGCGCGTGGGCGGCCGTGCATCAGCCAGCGGCGCGCGAGGCGGGCTCGAACGAGGCGCTGATCGGCCCCGAGCACGGCCGCACCACGATGGCCCGCTACCTCAACAACCGCGCCGCCTCGATCTATGGCGGCTCCAACGAGATCCAGCGCGACATCATCGCCAGGCTGGTGCTGGGGCTGTGAGGCGGCGCGTCCTTCGAGGCCCGCCGCCTAGGGCGCCTCGAAGGACGCACAGCCCAGGACGTCGACCCTATCAGTTCCGATAGCTTGCTAGAGGGGCGGGCGACCCGCACGCTCCGATAGAGCCAGCGTCCAATGAAGGCGCGGCCGGAGGGAGGTTTCGCATGCAAGGACCACTGCGCCTGGCGCTGACGTTCGGGGTGTCGGCCCTGGCCCTGTCGATGGCCGCGCCCGTCTGGGCGCAGGCCCCGGCCGCCAAGCCCGCTCAGGAAGAGAAGGACAGCCTGGCCATCGAGACGGTCGTCGTCACGGCCCAGCGCCGCGAGGAAGCGGCCAACGACATCGGCATGCCGATCCAGGCCTTCAGCGGCCAGACCCTGCAGCAGCTGCGGGTGACCGATCCCAAGGACCTGTCGACGGTGACCCCCAGCTTCACGGTCAGCCAGAGCTACCAGGGCGTGCCGACCTACACGCTGCGCGGCATCGGCTTCAACACCATCAATCTGTCGGCCACCTCGACCGTCGGCACCTATGTCGACGAGGTCGCCTACGCCTATCCGTTCATGAACACCGGCCCGATGTTCGACCTGGAGCGGGTCGAGGTGCTGAAAGGCCCGCAGGGCACGCTCTACGGCCGCAACACCACGGCGGGCCTGGTCGACTTCGTGACCAACAAGCCGACCGAGGACTTCGAGGCGGGGCTGACGGCCGAGGCCGGCAACTATAAGACCCGCAACTTCGAAGGCTATTTCAGCGGTCCGCTGGGGCAGAAGGTTCAAGCCCGGATCGCCTTCCGGGCCGAGCACAGCGGCAAGGGCTGGCAGGTCAGCAACAGCCGCGACGAGCGCCTGGGCGAGGTGGACCGCCAGGGCTGGCGCCTGTCGCTGGCCGCCCAGCCGAGCGAGAAGGTGGATATAGATTTCTCCTACGCCGGCTGGCGCAACCGCTCCGACACGGTGGCCGCCCAGGCGATCGGCTTCACCCCGGCGACGGCGGCCAGTCCGTTCAACGCCGCGGGCCTGGTCAGCTATGTGGCCGCGAACAGGCCGACCAAGGGCAGCCAGGCCGACTGGGCGCCGCTGTCGGTGCGCGGCGCCGACGCCGGCACGGGCCTGGGAATCGGTGATCCGGCCGAGGAGGACGACCGCTTCGACGCGGCCAAGCTTCGGCTGTCCTGGCACCTTTCCGACGACGTCAGCCTGATCTCGCTGACCAGCTACAACAAGCTGCGGCGCGATGCGGTGTTCGACTGGAGCGGCGCGCCCTACGAGATCCTGGTGCAGAAGGCGCATGGCGACATCGAGTCCACGGCCGAGGAACTGCGGCTGGAGGGGCGCACAGAGAAGGGGTCATGGCTGGTCGGGGGCTATATCGCCCACGACGAGATCCTGGACATGAACCGCACGATCCTGGGCCAGAACGCCAATGTCGGCCTGATCAGGTTCTACGGATCGACCCTCCTGGCCACGCCCTTCAACAGCGGCGGCTATACCGCCCTGCAGATGAGCCAGGCGTTCCGCACCTACGAGGACGTCGGTAATATCGAAACCGACACCTGGAGCCTTTTCGCCAACGCCGACAGGGCTTTGACGGAAAGTCTGAAGCTGACCGTCGGCCTGCGCTACAGCCAGGACAAGCAGCACTATGTCGGCTGCTCGCGCGACTTCAACGGCAACATGCTGCCCAACGTCAATGTCGTGAACCGGGCGCTGTTCTTCAGCGTCTACGGCCTGGTGGCGCCGATCACGCAGGGCTCGTGCAACACCTTCGATCCGGCCACGGCCAGCTTCGGCTTCGTGCGCTCGACCCTGGACGAGGATAACTTCGCCTGGCGCGCAGCGCTGGACTGGCAGGCGTCGGACGACGTGCTGGTCTACGGCTCGATCTCGCGCGGGGCCAAGGCGGGCGCGACGCCGATCAACGCGGCCAACATCTCGACCCAGAACGCTCCGGCGCGGCAGGAGCTGCTGACAGCCTACGAGGTGGGCGTGAAGGCGGCGCTGTTCCAGCGGCGCGTGCAGGCCAATCTGGGCGTCTTCTACTACGACTACACCGACAAGCAGCTCAGCGTGTCGTTCGCCGACCCGATCTATACGGCCCTGTCGCGCCTGGCCAACGTGCCCGAAGGCATGGCCAGGGGCCTGGACGGCGACATCACCTGGCGCGCGACCAAGTCGCTTACCTTCCTCGCCTCGGCGACCTGGCTGCACACCGAGGTCCAGGGCTACACCGGCATCAACGGCGCCGGTCAGCCTCAGGACTTCGACGGACGGCCCTTTTTATACAGCCCGAAGTTCCAGGGCGGCCTGACGGCCCTGTTCGACCACGACCTGGCCAATGGCCTGAAACTGCAGGCGGCGCTGAACGGGCGCTGGCAGGGCAAGTCGAGCGCGGACCTGGAGGGCAATCCGCTGTTCGTCATCGACAGCTATGGCCTGCTGAACGGCAGCATCGGCATCTCATCGCCTGACAGCGGCTGGGAGCTGTCGCTGTGGGGCCGCAACCTGACCGACGAATACTACTGGACGGCGGTCAGCAGCAACGCCAACACGGTGGTGCGCTTTGCCGGACGCCCGCGCACCTGGGGCGCGGCGCTGAGCTGGCGGTTCTGAAGGGAAAGGCGCGACGCCGGCGGTCGATCGCGTTAAGGTCGCAGGGCTTGCCGCCTCCAGCCGCCGGACCGCCATGCCCTACGATCTGACCGCCGATCACGGTCCGGAGACAGCCGTGGCCGAATTCGAGGCCGGGCCTCTACGCTATCGCGCGGAGGTTCGTGTCACGCCGGCGGGTATCCTGGCGGTGGGCGCGCTGCTGAGCGGCGTGCTGCTCTCGACGGCGGTGATCATCCGGGCGTCGAGGGCGGCGGCCGGACGACGCTGACCTGAACGGGACTTGCGGGCTCGCTCCCAACGGTCGGTTTGTTACCTCCCACCCTCCCATGGCTTCGCCATGGTCCCTCCCTTTCTCAAAGAGGGAGGGGCTTTCAGGCCGGCGGGCGGGCGGTGAAAGCCCAGCGAACGTTCTGGCCCGGCTGCAGGGTGGCGGAGTCGACATAGGCGTGGCCGCAGCGGTCGTCGGCCTTGCGGTAGGCCAGTTCGACCAGGCCGCCGCTGGAGCCGAGCACCGAGGCGCGGGCGCGGTGGCCGCAGCGCAGGACGAGCTCGACGGTGTCGCCGTCCGCCACGGGAAAGGGCGTCTTCTTGGGTTTGCGGCTAAGCATGGCGGGAGTTCCGAAAGCTGAGGCGCCGGATCCCGGCTCACGCCTTGCGAGGCGAAAACCGGGATCCGGAGCGGGTACGACCCCACGATCGGCCTTTCAGGATTAACCACGCCTGAACAGCGGCTTAAGGCCGCAGTCTGACCTGATGGGCCAGTCGGTAGAGGGCCGGCAGCACCAGGAGGGTGAGCAAGGTGGACGAGACGATGCCGCCGATCACAACGGTGGCCAGCGGTCGCTGCACCTCGGCGCCGGCCCCGACGTTGAAGGCCATGGGCACGAAGCCGAGGCTGGCCACCAGGGCCGTCATCAGCACCGGCCTTAGCCGCGCCAGAGCGCCCTCACGGATCGCCTGATCCAGCTCCATGCCGTCCTGGCGCAGCGAGCGGATGAAGCTCAGCATCACCACGCCGTTCAGCACCGCCACGCCCGAAAGGGCGATGAAGCCGACCCCGGCCGAGATCGACATCGGCAGTCCGCGCAGCAACAGGGCCGCGACGCCCCCGGTCAGGGCCAGGGGCGCGCCGGAGAACACGATGGCCGCGTCCTTGGCCGAGCGGAACAGGGCGTAGAGCAGGCCGAAGATCAGCAGCAGGGCGGCCGGAACCACCAGCTGCAGCCGCCTGGCCGCCGAGATCAGCTGCTCGAACGTGCCGCCGTAGGTGATCCAGTAGCCGGGCGGGACCTCGACCTCGGCGCCGACCTTCTGCCGCACCTCGTCGACGAATGAGCCCAGGTCGCGGCCGCGGACATTGGCGGTGACCACGACGCGGCGCTTGCCGTCCTCGCGGCTGATCTGGTTGGGACCGATCACCGTCTGGATCCGCGCGACGTCTTGCAGGGGCACGAAGCCGCGCGGCTGGTCCAGCGAACCGGGCAGCGGGATGCGCAGCCGGCCGACGTCGTCGACCTTGCCGCGCTCGCTTTCGGGCAGGCGCACGACCACGTCGAACCGCCGGTCGCCCTCGAAGACCTGGCCTGTGACCGTGCCGCCGATGGCGGTGGCCACCACCGACTGCACGTCGTCGACATTGAGGCCGAGGCGGGCGAGGGCGGCGCGGTCGGGGGTGATCTGCAGGACGGGCAGGCCGGTGACCTGCTCGACGCCGACGTCCTGGGCGCCGGAGACGCCCTCGACGACCGCGCCGATCTTTTCGCCGACCGCCAGCAGCTGCTCGAGATCGTCGCCATGGACCTTGATCGCCACGTCGGCCCGCACGCCCGACAGCAGTTCGTTGAACCGCATCTGGATCGGCTGGGTGAACTCGTAGTTGCTGCCGGGGACCTCGGCCACGGCCGCCTCCAGTTCGGCCACGAGCTTCGTCCGAGGCTTTCCCGGATCGGGCCAGTCCTTGCGGTCCTTCAGCAGGATGAAGGTGTCGGCCACCGAGGGCGGCATCGGGTCGGTGGCCACCTCGGCGGTGCCGATCTTGGCCACCACCCGCTCGACCTCGGGGAAGCGGGCGATCCGCTTCTCCAGCGCCGCCTGCATGGCCACCGCCTGGGAAAGACTCGTGCCGGGGATGCGCATGGCGTGCATGGCGATGTCGCCCTCGTCGAGGCTGGGGGCGAACTCCGACCCCATGCGCGAGGCGGTGAAGGCCGCCACCACGACCAGCACCGCCGCGCCGGCCACGAAAGGAATGCGCAGCCGCAGGGCCGTCTCCAGGGCCGGCTCATAAAGGCGGCGGGCGCCGAGCATGATGCGGCTTTCCTTCTCCTCGACCTTGCCGGTGACGAACATGGCCACGGCCGCGGGAACGAAGGTCAGGGACAGCACCAGGGCAGCCGTCAGGGCGATGACAACGGTGACAGCCATCGGGTGGAACATCTTTCCCTCCACCCCGGTCAGCGCGAAGATCGGCACATAGACCAGCGTGATGATCAGGATGCCGAACAGCGAGGGTCGGATCACTTCGCCAGCGGCCGAGGCCACCAGGGCGAAGCGCTCGTCGCGGGTCGGCAGGCGGCCCTGGCGGTGCTGGGCTTCGCCCAGGCGCCGCAGGCAGTTCTCGACGATGATCACCGCGCCGTCGACGATCAGGCCGAAGTCCAGCGCCCCCAGGCTCATCAGATTGCCCGAGACCCCGGCCTGGACCATGCCGGTGATGGTCAGCAGCATCGACAGCGGGATGACCGCCGCCGTGATCAGGGCCGCGCGGATGTTGCCCAAGAGCAGGAACAGCACCACGACGACCAGCAGGGCGCCTTCCAGCAGGTTCTTCTCGACCGTGGCGATGGCGCGGTCGACGAGGTCGGTGCGGTCGTAGATCGGCTTGGCCGTGACGCCGGGCGGCAGGGCCTTGGCGGCCACCTCCAGGCGGGCGGCGGCGGCGCGGGCCACGGTGCGGCTGTTCTCGCCGACCAGCATGAAGACGGTGCCCAGCACCACCTCCTGGCCGTTCTCGGTGGCCGCGCCGGTGCGCAGCTCCTGGCCCAGCCCCACGTCGGCGACGTCGGCCACGCGTATGGGCGCGCCATTGCGACTGGCGACGATCACCGCCGACAGGTCGGCGATGCCCGCAGCCTGGCCGGGCACGCGCACCAGCACCTGCTCGCCGTAGCGCTCCAGGTAGCCGGCCCCGACATTGGCGTTGTTGCGCTCCAGCGCCGCGACGACGTCGGCCATGGTCAGGCCGTAGGCCGAAAGGCGCGCTGGAATGGGCGTGACGTGGTACTGTCGCTCGAAACCGCCGATGGTGTTGACCTCGGTCACCCCCGGCGTGTTGCGCAGCTGGGGCCGGATCACCCAGTCCTGCAGGGTGCGCAGGTCTTCGGGACCCCAGGCCTTGCCGTCGGGGCGGCGAGCGCCGGGCTTGGCCTCCACGGTGTACATGAAGATCTCGCCCAGGCCTGTCGATATGGGCCCAAGTTCCGGCGTCAGGCCCGGCGGCAGCTGACCGCGCGCGCTCTGCAGCCGCTCGCCGACCAGCTGGCGGGCGAAGTAGATGTCGGTTCCGTCCTCAAAGACGACGGTGACCTGGGAAAGGCCATAGCGCGAGATCGAGCGGGTGTATTGCAGGCCCGGCAGGCCGGCGATGGCCGTCTCGACCGGGAAGGTGACCCTCTGCTCGGCCTCCAGCGGCGAGAAGCCGGGGGCCTCGGTGTTGATCTGCACCTGGACGTTGGTGATGTCGGGCGTGGCGTCGATGGGCAGGCGCTGGAAGCTCCAGACCCCGACGGCGATCGCGACGGCGACGAGCGCCAGCACGACCCAGCGCAGCCGGATCGCGGCGGCGACGATATGTTCGAGCATGACCTTCGCCTCCCTCAGTGATCGTGGCTGGCGCCGGACTTCTCGATGTCCGCGCGGATCAGGAAGGCGCCGTCGACGACATATTCGGCGCCCGGCTTGAGGCCCGAGAGCACCTCGGTCCATTCGGGCGTCTGGCGGCCGATCTGCAGCATCCGCACCTCGTAGGCGTCCCTGACCTTGACGAAGACGACCTGGAAATCGCGGAAGCGCTGGATGGCCTTGGTGCGCACGGCCAGCGGCGCGGTCTGGGCGCCGACCTGGAACGAGCCCTCCACGCCCATGCCGGGCCGAAAGGCCCTGTCGGCGCCGCCGGGCAGGTGGACGTGGGCCAGCAGGGTCTGGCTGACCAGGTCGGCGGTCGGCAGAACGGCCTCGACCTGCGCCGTCAGGCGGGTGTCGCCCGACAGGCTGCGGACCTCGACCGGCTGGCCGACACGCACCTTCTCGGCGTCGCGCGGATAGACGAAGAACTCGGCGTGCAGCTTGGTGGGGTCGGCGATCACGAAGATCGGCCGCTCCATGGCCACGTCGCCGACATTGAGGTTCTTCTCGATGATCACGCCGCTGATCGGGGCGGGGATGGAGTAGGTCTGCAGGCTTTCGCTGGACTCCACGCGCGCCAGGACCTGGCCCTTGCGGACGCTCGTGCCCAGCTGGCCGGAAAGGCTCATGATCCGGCCCGGATACCAGGCGCGCACCTCGCCCTTGCCCTCGGGCGTGATCTCGACCCGGCCGGCCATGTCGACCAGCTGCGCGATCGGCGCGGGACCGGCGACCTCGGTGCGCACGCCGCCGGCCTTGGCGGCCTGCGCCGAGATGGTCGTGCGGCCCTCGTAGGACTCGTAGCGCCAGTTGCTGGTCCTGCCGCCTTGCACGGCGGACACGGCCACGTCGAACGAATGCGGCTCGGTCACGACGCCCTGGCCGCGCAGGTAGTCGCCCTCGGGCTTGAAGGAAAAGCGGTTCACCTCGCCGTCGAGACGGGTGAGGGCGATGGACAGCTGGATCTGGCCCGGCGCCAGCGGCCTGTCCTTGCGGTAGGCGTAGACGCGGAACTCCGGCTCGACCCCGTCCTCGAAGATCGTGATCTCGATGGCAAGGTCGCCATCCTGAAGCATGCGGCCGCCGTGGGGGCCGCGCTTTTCGGCCTCTTCGGCGGCGTGGTTCTCCGGCTTGGCCGGTGCGGGGCCGCAGGCGGCGAGGATAAGGGCGCCGGCGATCGCCAGGGCCAGGGGCGCGGAAGCGCGCATGAAGCGGCGGATCATCGGGCGGGCTCCGAAGCGGCAGGGATCAGGCGCGCGTGGGCGCCGGTCAGGCGGTCGAGCTGGGCGCGGTCGACCTGGAAGGCCTTCAGCACGGCCAGGCGCCGGGTCCTGGCCTCGATCAGGGCCTTCTGGGCCTCCAGCACGTCGAGATAGGAGAAGCCGCCGCGGTTGAAGCCGTCGCGGACGAGGGCGACCGTGCGGGCGTTGGCCGGCACGATCTCGTCCTGGATGCGGCGGGTCTCGGCGGCCTTCTGGGCGAGGGCGGCCTGGGTAGCGGCGATCCTGCGCTCCAGCACGCTGCGCGCGCCGGCCAGATCGAGATCGGCGGCCTGGCGCTCGGCGCGGGCCTGGTCGATGGCGCCGCGGTTGGCGTCATGGCGGCCGAGCGGGATCGACCCGCCGACCACGGCGGCCACGGCCCCGTCGTCGTTGAGGTAGCGCAGGCCGGCGCGCCAGGTGGGATCCTGCACGGCCTTGCTCTCCTCTACGCGAACGCGGGCGCCCGCCAGGTCGCGCTGGGCGTCGAGCAGGGCCAGGTCGACGGCCGAGGCTGGACCGGCCACGCGGCCGGCGACCGACAGGTCTTCCAGCGCCGCGGCGTCGATCTCGATCTCGCCGCCGCCCCAGTAGGCGCAGAGAGCCCGGCGCGCGTCGGCGGCGCGGGTCTGGGCCTGGGCCAGGACAAGACGGGCCTCGGCGACCTGGGCGTCGGCGCGGGCGCCGGCGAACAGCGGGTCTCGGGCGGCCTTCACCCGCCGCGAGACCTCGCCGCGGGCGCGTTCGGCCAGGGCCAGACGGTCGGCGGCCAGGGCGGCCTCGGCCTGCGCGAAGACGGCCTCGACCCAGGCGAGATCGGCTTCATGCAGCAGGTCGAGCACGCGGACGTCGTCGCGCAGGCGGGACAGGGGGATATCGCCCCGGGCCAGGGCCATGCGGGCGGCGCGCTTGCCGCCGCGCTCGCGGGTCTGCTCGTAATAGAGCGTGGCCTGGGCGCGATCGATCTGGGAGTAGGGGCCAGAGCCCGCCAGGTCCTCGACGTCGATCCCGACGACGGGATTGGGGCGCACGCCGGCCTGGCGCACGCCGGCCTCGGCGGCGGACAGCCGGGCGGCGAGGGCGGGGCGGGCCGGATCGGCGGCGGCGACGCGTCCAAGCGCGTCGGACAGGCTCAGGGGCGCGGCTTGCAGGGCCACGGGCGTCGCCAGGGCGAGCGCCGTGGCGAGCAGCCAGGACCGCGCGCGGCGGCCTTGGATAGCGGATAGCATGGATGATCCTCGAAACAGGTCGGAGCGCGGCCCGACGGCCGCGCGGCTTCAGGCGACGTGTGCGAGGGGGTCCTTGGGCGGGCGTTCCTGCTGCGGGGCGCCGATGCTGGTCAGCCGCTGCTGGGCGAGCGCCCAGAGGTCGTCGTCCACATGACGGGCAGCCGGGCGCGGCAGGCCTTCGAGCGAGCCGAACACCGAAGGGGTGTCGTGGTGATGGTGGTGGTGGTGCGGCGCGACCGGATCATCGCCCAGGCCGTCGGCCTCGATGATCGAGGCGTCGAAGCGGACGTCGATGGCGGTCAGGCGGCCCTGATAGACGTGGTCGTGATCTTCGTCGAGCGCGGCGACCGCGCCGGGCGGGCCATGCAGGGCGCGATCGAGGCTGGTCATCGGCGCCTGGACGACGAACACGGCGACGAGCATGCCGGCCAGAGCCGCCATCCATCGTCCCATCCGATCGCCCGCGGCAGAAACCACCGATCGCCCCAGAAACCCGGGGCCAGCCGCCCCGAAGCAGGCCCAATGTCGTCGCTCCGCGAACCGTTCGCAAGCGCGGCGATGATCTTACGTAGCCGAGGCTCCGGTCGACGGGGTCTTGGGGATGAGGAAGCGGGGCAGCAGACTGGCCACGACGCGGCGGCCCGTGCCGTCGGGCAGGCTCAGCATGTCGCGCAGGGGCGGGCCGATCAGGGCCTCGCCGAAGGCGCTGAGCGCGATGAACAGCACGGCAGCGCCGACGCCCTCGCGGGCCTGGGCGTCCTGGGCGCCCATCTTGTCGGCGATGGCCTCGACCAGGTTCTGGACGGCCGCTCGGACGGGTTCGAGGTGCGACAGGTCGCCCGACAGGGTGATCCACGCGGCCAGGCGACCCGCGCCACCGGTGTCAAATGCGTCGAAAACCGCGTTGACCAGTTCGAGCGGCGCACCCTCGTCGGTCTTCAGGCGGGCGATGGCTTCGTCCAGCGCCTGGGTGAGGTCGGAGACCATCGAGCCCATCAGCGCCGACTGCAGGCCGGCGGCCGAACCGAAGTGGTGGATGAGGTTGGCGTGGGTCACGCCGATCTCGCCGGCGACGGCAGACAATGTCACGGCATCGGGTCCGCCCCTCAGCAGCAGGGCGCGCGCGGAGGCGATCGCTTCGCGGCGCGCTTCTTCGGGCACGCGGCGTCGACGGCGGGTTGCGCTTTTCTCAATTGACATCGATGTAAATGACATTCATGTAGATAAGGCTTTTTCCTTAGGCTCCAACAAGGGGAACCGCAAGTGCAAGCTGCGCCGACCGCGCCCGTACTGCGCCCAGTTCACGGCCAGAATCGTCAACCTTCCCATGCGGCGCCTCGCCGCATCCAGCCCGTCCGGGCCATGCGGGCCTTCGGCCGGCTGGTGGCCGACAAGGAGGACACGCGGCAGGTCTTCGAGATCATGAACGCCCTGGCCGGCCGTTCGATCGAGTGGGGTTACCAGCGCCTGATGGATACGCCGCAGGGCGGCATCCAGGCCTATCAGCAGGTCGAGCTTTCCGACCGGCTGCAGGATCGTGACTGGCTGGCGGGGTTTCCCGAAGGCACGGTGGGCGCGGCCTATCTGGCGTTCATCGACAGCCGCAACCTGTCGGCCTACGGCTTGGCGGCGGAGAGCAACAAGGTCGCCGACACCGAGATCGAGGCGGCTCATCCGCGGGCCTGGTACGCCCGCCGCATCCGCGACGTGCACGACATCTGGCATGTGCTGACCGGCTACCAGACCGACGCCCTGGGCGAGGCCTGCGTGGTCGCATTCTCGCTGCCCCAGACCCGCAGCACCGGCTTTGGCCTGATCGCCGCCGGGGCCGCGGTGCAGTTCATGCGGGCCCGCACCGGCCATCCGTGCGGACGGGCCGTGCTGCAGGCCTGGCGCAATGGCCGCAAGGCCTCGTGGCTGCCGGGAGAGGACTACGAGGCGCTGATGGCCGAGCCGCTGGACGCCGCGCGAGCCCGCCTGCGCATCCCGCGGCCGACGCTCTACGAGCGCGTGCCGCCGCAAACGCGCAACGCCTATCTGGGAGGCCAGGCATGACCCGGCTTCTCGCGGGCCTGGCCTTGGCGGCCTCTGCTCTGGCCGCGCCAGCCCTGGCGCAGGACGCTGGCCTGACTGGCCGCTGGCGCACCTCGGCCGAGAACGGCCTGGTGGCCATCGAGCGCTGCGGCGAGAGCTATTGCGGCCGCCTGAAGGACGCCAAGCCGCTGCGCGCCGATCCCGATCAGCGGGATGTGCGCAATCGCAAGACCGAGCTTCGCGCGCGCCGCCTGAAGGACCTGACGGTGCTGGCCAATTTCACCGGCGGCCCGAGAATCTGGTCCGGCGGGCCGCTCTACGACCCGGAGACGGGGCAGGGCGCCTCGACCGGCACCTTGACCTTGCTGGATGACGACACCCTGGCGGTGAGGGGCTGCATCGCCCCGCTGCTGTGCCGCACCCAGACCTGGAAACGCGTGCGCTGAGCGCCGCTCAAAATGAGTAACCGGGCGGTCCGCCGGCCGCCCTCGCGTTCCGAGTAACCGACTTTGACACAAGCCGACGGGGGCCGCCCCGCCGGTCGGGGGATTGCGACCATGCTGATCTGGATTGGCGCGCTTGCGCTCATCGCTTTCGTGCTGACCTTCGTGCAGGCCAGGGCCGTGCTCTGGGCCGCAGCGACGGCCATATGGATAGCCGCCGGCTTCGCCACGGGGCTGATCGGCTCGACCACGACGCTGGTGCTGGCCGCGATCGCCGCGCCGATCGCGGTGCTGACGACCTTCCGGCCGCTGCGAGCCGCGGTGCTGTCGGCCCCGGCCATGAAGGCCTTCGCCGGGATCATGCCGCGCATGAGCCCCACCGAGCAGGCCGCCGTCGAGGCCGGCAACGTCTGGTGGGACGCCGAGCTGTTCGCCGGCAAGCCCGACTGGAAGCGACTGCTGGCCACGCCCGCGCCGAAGCTGTCGCCCGAGGAGCAGCGCTTCCTCGACATCGAGGCCGAGCACCTGTGCGATCTGTCGAACGACTGGGAGAGCACTTCGGTCTGGCAGGACCTGCCGCCGGCCGCCTGGGAGTACGCCCGCGACAAGGGCTTCCTGGGGATGATCATTCCCAAGCGCTATGGCGGCCTCGGCTTTTCGGCCTACGCCCACAGCCAGGTGGTGCAGAAGCTGTCGACCCGCTGCTCGGCCGCGGCCGTGTCGGTCATGGTGCCCAACTCGCTGGGCCCGGCCGAACTGCTGCTGCATTACGGCACGGACGCCCAGAAGGATCACTACCTGCCGCGCCTGGCGCGGGGCGACGAGATCCCGTGCTTCGCGCTGACCAATCCCTATGCCGGCTCTGATGCGGCCTCGATCACCGACACCGGCGTCGTCTGCCGGGGCGTGTGGAACGGCCGCGAGACGCTGGGCTTCCGCGTCAGCTGGCGCAAGCGCTACATCACCCTGGCGCCGATCGCGACGGTGATCGGCCTGGCCTTCCGCGCCGTCGATCCCGACGGCCTGCTGGGCCAGGGCGCCGAGCCCGGCATCACCTGCGTGCTGCTGCCGCGCGACCATCCGGGCGTCAATATCGGCCGCCGCCACTGGCCTCTGAATGCGGTGTTCCAGAACGGCCCGATCACCGGCGACGACGTCTTCGTGCCGATGGAGATGGTCATCGGCGGCCAGCCCCAGGTGGGCAACGGCTGGCGGATGCTGATGGAATGCCTGGCCGCCGGGCGCGCGATCTCGCTGCCGTCGTCGAACGTGGGCATGTCCAAGCTGGCGGTCGGCATGGTCGGGGCCTACGTGGCCATCCGCCGGCAATTCAACATGCCGATCGGCGCCTTCGAGGGCGTGCAGGAGCCGCTGGCCCGCATGGCCGGCCACCTCTACGCCTCCGACAGCCTGCGCCAGCTGGCGGCCGCGGCCCTGGATCAGGGCGAGAAGCCGTCGGTCGTGTCGGCCATCGCCAAGTATCATGTGACCGAGCGGGCCCGGATCGTCGTCAACGACGCCATGGACGTGGTCGGCGGCAAGGGCGTCTGCATGGGTCCGGGCAACTTCCTGGCCCGCGCCTACCAGCAGATCCCGATCGCCATCACGGTCGAGGGCGCCAACATCATGACCCGCACCCTGATCATCTACGGCCAGGGCGCGGTCCGCTGCCATCCCTACGTCCTGACCCTGATGCGCACCGCGCAGAGCCAGAACCTGAAGGATTTCGACGCGGCCCTGTTCGGCTATGCCGGCTTCCTGTTCCGCAACCTGGCCCGGGCGAGCGCCTTCGCCGTGACCGGCGGATTGCTGATCGGCAGGCCGGCGGGGGCCGCGCCCCAGCTTGGCCGCTACTACCGCGCCGCCACCCGCTTCTCGACCCTGCTGGCCCTGGCTTCGGACCTGTCGATGGCCACCGTCGGCGGGGCGCTGAAGCGCAAGGGCGCGCTGACCGGGCGGCTGGGCGACATCCTCTCGCAGCTGCTGATCCTGTCGAGCGCGCTCAAGCGCTTCGAGGACGAGGGCCGCCCCGCCGAGGACCTGCCGCTGGTGCACTGGGCCGCGCAGGACGCCCTGGCCCGGGCCAGCGAGGCTTGGCGGGCGCTGCTGGCCAACCATCCCAGCCGCGTCGTCGCCTTCGTGCTGGGCGCGGTCGGCGTCGGCCTGACCCGCGCGGGTCCCGACGACCGGGTCTCGGCCGACGTCGCCGGCCTGATCCAGCGCCATGGTCCGGCGCGCGAGCGCCTGCTGGCCGGCTCGTGGACGCCGCGCATCGAAGTGGACCCGATCGCCGCCACGGCGGCCGCCTTCGACCTGCATCCGAAGATCGAGGCCGTCGAGCGTCGCCTCAAGCCCGAGATCGCCTCGGGGCGCATCGCCCGCGCGCCACAGAACCTGACCCTGCTGGACGCATGGGCCGGCGAGGTCGAGGCCAGGGGCCTGATCTCGTCCGAAGAGCGCGATCTCTTCGCCCGCTTCGCGGTGCTGGCCGACATGGCCATCCAGGTCGACGACTTCCCGCAGGACTTCGGCCTGGCCGAGGGCCTGACGCGCCGGGGCGGCAAGCGCGCCGCCAAGCGCGAAAAGGTGACCCAATGACCGACCGTTACCTGGAGTTCGCCAATAGCGGCCTGGGCGGCTGGATGGTCGGCGCCCTGGGCCTGCCCAAGCCCGCGCCGCTGCAACGGCGCGCCGAGGCCGGGGCCGTCGCGGTGCAGCCCCTGCTGCTGGAATCGGCCGGGAGCGGCCGGATGACCCCTGTCCTGGAGCGCGTCGCCAGCGTCTCGGGGGCGCCCCTGCGCAGGCGCTGGTCGAGCGACGAGCGCTACGGGGGCTTGATCTTCGACGCCTCCGACTGCGTGGACGTGGCCTCGGCCCGGGCGCTTTACGGCTTCTTCCACCAGGCGGTGCGCTCGGTGGCCGAGCACGGCCGGATCGTGGTGATCGGTGTTCCGCCCGAGACGACGGCGACCGCCGAGGCCGAGGCGATCCAGCGGGGACTGGAGGGCTTCGTCCGCTCGCTGGCCAAGGAGGCGCGGCGCGGCATCGGGGTGCAACTGCTCTATATCGCCCCCGGCGACGAGGAGGCCGCGGCCAGCACGCTGGACTTCCTGCTGTCGCCGCGCTCGGCCTATGTGTCGGGCCAGGTGGTGCGGGTGGCCGCGCCCGGGGTGTCGGGGGACGCCAGGCTCGGCCATGCCGGCCGGCACGTGCTGGTCACCGGCGCCTCGCGGGGCATCGGCGAGGCGATCGTACGATTGTTCGCGGCCGAGGGCGCGCGGGTCACGGCTCTGGACGTGCCGGCCGCGCGCGAGGACCTTGAAGGCCTGGCCGACGAACTGGGCGTCAGGCCGCTGGGTCTGGACATCACCTCGCAGGAGGCTGCTGCGGCCCTGGTGACGGCGGCGCGGGCGGCGGGCGGCTTCGACGTGGTGGTGCACAACGCCGGCATCACCCGCGACCGCACCCTGGCGCGGATGGACGCCCGCGAGTGGGACAGCGTGATGGCCGTCAACCTCGGCGCGCCACTGGCCCTGACCCGGGCGCTGCTGGAGGCCGACGCGATCCGCCGCAACGGCCGCATCATCGCCGTCTCGTCGCTGAGCGGGGTGGCCGGCAACATGGGCCAGACCAACTACGCCCTGTCCAAGGCCGGCTGGATCGGGGCCGTGCGCCGCCTGGCCCGCGACGGCCTGGGCGAGGGCGTGACCATCAACGCCGTGGCCCCAGGCTTCATCGAGACCCGCATGACCGCCGCCATCCCCTTCGCCATCCGCGAGGCCGGGCGGCGGATGAACAGCATGGGGCAGGGCGGCAGCCCGGTCGACGTGGCCGAGACCATCGCCTGGCTGGCCCATCCGGCCAGCGGGGGGGTCAACGGCCAGGTGGTCCGCGTCTGCGGCCAAAGCCTGCTCGGGGCCTGACCATGACCACCGATCTGGCGCAGCCGGTGTCGACCCTGACGCTGGCGGGCGGCGCCCTGCGCGGTCTGCTGCGTCGGGGCGGGGGCGAGGGGCTGCCGGACACGGCGCTGCAGGCGGACGCCTGGCTGCGGAGCGAGGCGATCGGCGCCTACGCCCAGGCCTGCGGCTTTCGGCTGGATGGCGGCGTTCCGCTGACCTTCCCCCACATGCTGGCCTTTCCGCTGCAGATGCGGCTGATGCTGGCGAGCGACTTTCCCTATCCGGTGATGGGGCTGGTCCACCTGTCCAACCGCGTCCGCCAGCACGCGTCGCTGAAGGCGGGCGAGAAGCTGGCGATCACGGTGCGGACCGGCGAGCTGCTGGCCCACGACAAGGGCCAGGCCTTCTCGCTGGAGACCACGGCCGCTCGCGACGGCGCGGTCGTCTGGGAAGGAACCAGCGTCTATCTACGCCTGGGCAAGGCGGGGCGCGGAAATCCCGCGCCGAGCGTCGACGCCGGACCTGCCGACATACCGGTCGAGGCCTGGCCGTTGCCGGCCGATCTTGGCCGCCGCTACGCCAGGGTCTCGGGCGACGCCAACCCGATCCACACCTCGGCGCTCGGCGCGAAGCTGTTCGGCTTCAGTCGGCCCATCGCCCACGGCATGTGGGTCAAGGCCCGGGCCATAGCGGCCCTGACCGATGGGCGGGCCGTCGAGGCCGGCGAGGTCGAGGTCTCGTTCCGCGCGCCGGTCTTCCTGCCCGGCCATATCCAGCTGCTCGCGGGTCCTGACGGGGCCGAGCGCGCCTTCGAAATCAAGGACGCCCAGGGCGCGCGCACCCATCTGCGCGGCCGCCTGAGCCTCAAGCCACAGGACCCTCCATGCTGACCCTGCCCGCGCCGCGCCGCGTCGCCATCCTCGGCGGCAGCCGCATTCCCTTCGCGCGCTCCAACACCGCCTACGCCGACGCCTCCAACCAGGACATGCTGACGGCCGCCCTGCAGGGCCTGGCCGATCGCTTCAACCTGCACGGCCTGCGCCTGGGCGAAGTGGCGGCCGGCGCGGTGCTCAAGCACTCGCGCGACATCGCCCTGACCCGCGAAAGTCTGCTGTCGACCACCATCGGCCACGACACCCCGACCTATGACGTCGTGCAGGCCTGCGGAACGGGACTTGAGGCGGCGATCCTGGTGGCCAACAAGATCGCCCTGGGCCAGATCGACGTCGGGATCGCCGGCGGCGTCGACACCACCTCGGATGCGCCGATCGCGCTGAACGAGGGCTTCCGCAAGGCTCTGCTGGCGGCCAACCGCGAGAAGACCAACGGCGGCAGGATCAAGGCCCTGCTGGGCGCTGGCCTGACCGCCCCGTTCAAGCCCGAGCCGCCACGCAACGCCGAGCCGCGAACCGGGCTCTCCATGGGCCAGAGCTGCGAGGTCATGGCCAAGCATTGGAATATCCCGCGCTCCGAGCAGGACGCCCTGGCCGTGCGCAGCCACCAGCGCATGGCCAAGGCCTATGCCGACGGCCTGTTCGACCACCTGGTGGTCCCGTTCCGGGGCCTCAAGCGCGACAACAACCTGCGGCCTGACATCGACCCGGCCAAGATCGCCGCGATGAAGCCGGTGTTCGATCGCGAGCACGGCACGCTGACGGCCGCCAACTCCACGCCCCTGACCGACGGCGCCTCGACGGTGCTGCTGGCCAGCGAAGAGTGGGCCAAGGCGCACGGCCTGCCGGTCCTGGCCTGGCTGCGGGCCGGCGAGACGGCGGCGGTCGACTTCGTCAAGGGCGACGAGGGGCTGCTGATGGCGCCCGCCTACGCCGTGCCGCGCATGCTGGGCAAGCTGGGGCTCAGACTGCAGGACTTCGACTACTACGAGATCCACGAGGCCTTCGCCGCCCAGGTGCTGTGCACGCTGAAGGCCTGGGAGGACGAGGACTACGCCCGCACACGGCTGGGCCTGGATCGCGCGCCCGGCGCCATCGACCGCGAGAAGCTGAACGTCCACGGCAGCTCGCTGGCCGCCGGTCACCCGTTCGCCGCCACCGGCGGACGCATCCTGGCGCATCTGGCGACGATGCTGGACCGCAAGGGAAGCGGCCGGGGCCTGATCTCGATCTGCGCGGCCGGCGGCCAGGGCGTGGTTGCGGTGATCGAGAAATGACCGACGCCCAGACCCTCGCCGCCGACGCCGCTCGCCTGTGGGCGGAGCGTTTCTGGACCCGGTCCTATCGCGCCGACGTGCCGCCCACCATCGATGACGAGCTGGCCCTCTGGCGCTCGGTCGGCGAGCTGTTCGAGGCCGACGCCGGCCGATACGCCGAGCGCACCGGCTTCGTCAGCCTTGGCGCTGGCGTCACCTACGGCCGGGCGCTGAGCGAGGCGAAGGCCTTCGCCGCCTGGCTGCAGTCGGTCGGCGTGCGGCAGGGCGAGCGCGTGGCGCTGATGATGCCCAACTGCCTGCAGTATCCGGTGGCCCTGTTCGGGACGCTGATGGCCGGCGCCGTGGTGGTCAACGTCAACCCGCTCTATACGCCGCGCGAGCTGCACCACCAGCTGGAGGACAGCGGCGCGGTGGCCATCGTGGCCATGGAGATGTTCGCCCACACGCTGGAGCAGGCCATCGAAGGCACGGCGATCCGCCATGTCGTCGTCACCGCCATGGGCGACATGATGGGCCCGGCCAAGGGCGCAGCGGTCAACGCCTTGATGCGCCACGTCGAGAAGCTGGTTCCGAAGTGGCGCCTGCCCGGCGCGCTGCGCTGGCCGGCGATGATGCGCAGGGCGCGGCAGCTGAAGCCGACGCCGGTCGAGATCCGCCCCGGCGACCTGGCCTTCCTGCAATATACGGGAGGCACCACCGGCGTGGCCAAGGGGGCCATGCTGACCCACCGCAACATCATCGCCAACGTGCTGCAGGGCCGGGCCTGGATCATGACCCAGATCCCCGCCGACCAGGCGGTGGGCAATGTCACGATGCTGCCGCTCTATCACGTGTTCTCACTGACCGCGAACCTGCTGATGTTTGTCGGCGTGGGCGGGCGCAACATCCTCATCGCCAATCCGCGCGACGCCAAGCGGGTGGAGTGGGTGCTGCGCAACGAGCGCTTCACGGGGCTTACGGGTCTGAACACCCTCTTCACCAGCCTGCTGAACAACGAGGCCTTTCGCGGCCGCGATTTCTCGGACCTGCGCCTGACCATCGCCGGCGGCATGGCCACCCAGCGGGCCGTGGCCGAGGAGTGGCAGGACGTCACCGGCGCGCCGGTGATCGAGGGCTACGGCCTGACCGAATGCTCGCCCGTGGTCTGCATCGGCTATGTCGACATCGACAACCCCGAGACCATGGGCTTCGACGGCACGGTGGGGCTTCCGGTGCCGTCGACCGAGGTGCGCATGCGCCGCGAAGACGGCTCGTGGTGCGGCGTCGACGAGCCGGGCGAGCTGTGCGTGCGCGGGCCGCAGGTGATGAAGGGCTACTGGAACCATCCCGACGAGACGGCCAAGGTGCTGTCGGCCGACGGCTGGCTAGCCACGGGCGATATCGGGGTGATGCAGGCCGACGGCCGCGTGAAGCTGCTGGACCGCCTGAAGGAAATGATCCTGGTCTCGGGCTTCAACGTCTATCCCAGCGAGATCGAGGACGTGGTCGCCGCCCACCCGCTGGTCGAGGAAGTCGCCGCGATCGGCGTGCCCGATCCGGTGCAGGGCGAGCGGATCAAGATCGTCGTGGTGCGACGCTCGCCCGAGCTGACGTCCGAGGCGCTGGTCGCCCACTGCCGCGAGCGGCTGACGGCCTACAAGGTGCCCAGGATCGTGGAGTTCCGCGCCGACCCGCTGCCAAAGACGCCGGTCGGCAAGGTGCTGCGGCGGGAGCTCAAATAGCCCCCGCCGTCGCCTGGCGCGGCGCCGTCCGCGTCAGCACCAGCCCGAACACCGCCGCCAGCGGGAACATCAGCACGCCGTAGACGGCGGCCGGCAGGCTCATCTCGGGTCGCTGCAGCACCGACTGGGCGACGACGATGGCCAGGGCGGCGTTGTGCAGCCCCACTTCGAAAGCGCTGGCGATCGCCTGATCGCGGGACACGCGAAGCAGGCGCGGAACCACGAAGCCGACGCTCAGGCTGAGCAGGCAGAAGGCGACGGTGACGCCGGCCAGGGCCAGCACCTCGTCCTTCAGCGTCGCTAAATTGGCGGCGACCGCCGCGCCGATCAGCAGGGTCAGGAACGCCACTGAGACCACTCGCACCGGCCGGTCCATGGCGTCGGCGAAAGCCGGGCGCAGGCGGCGCACCAGCATGCCCAGCGCCACGGGGCCTAGCACTACAAGGAACACCTCGACGGTCTTGGAGAAGCGCAGGCCGATGCTGAGCTCGCCCGGCTGGAACCAGGCCACCGACAGGTTGACGACGATCGGCAGGGTGGCGACGGCCAGGATCGAGTTGATCGCCGTCAGGCTGATGTTCAGCGCCACATCGCCGCGGAAGAGGTGGCTGTAGAGATTGGCCGCCGTGCCGCCCGGCGAGGCCGCCAGCAGCATCAGCCCGACCGCCGTCTCCGGCGGCAGGCGAAACAGCAGGGCCAGGGCGAAGCCGATCACCGGCAGCACCAGCAGCTGGCAGGACAAGGCCACGACGGCGGCGCGCGGCCGGCGGCCGACCCGCGCGAAGTCGGCGGGCGTCAGGCTGAGGCCCAGGCCGAACATGATCAGGCCCAGGGCCGCGGGCAAGGCGACCGTGGTCAGCGGCGAGGCGAGGGCGTCGGCGTCCATGGCTCAGACCGCTCCCGCCAGGGCCCGGCCGGCGGTCAGGCCCGAGAAGATGCAGCCGCCCAGGAAGGTGCCCTCCAGCGCGTTGTAGCCGTGCAGCCCCCCGCCGCCGAAGCCCGAGGCCTCGCCGGCCGCATACAGACCTTCCAGCACCTGGCCGTCGGGCGTGAGCACGCGGCCCGCAAGATCGGTTTGCAGCCCGCCCAACGACTTGCGGGTCAGGACGTGCAGCTTGACCCCGATCAGCGGGCCGGCGGCCGGATCCAGGATCCGGTGCGGCTTGGCCGTACGGGCCAGCCGGTCGCCGAGGGAGCGGCGGCTGTTGTGGATGCCCATCACCTGCAGGTCCTTGGCGAAGGGATTGGCCATCTGGGCGTCGCGGTCCTCGATCTGCCGGCGGATCAGGGCGGGATCGAGCAGGGGCGCGGCAGTCAGGGCGTTCATCTTGCCGACCAGTTCCTCGAGATTGGCCGAGACCACGAAGTCGGCGCCGTTGCGCTTGAAGGCGTCGACCTCGGGCGGCGCGCCCTTGCCCAGACGCGACTTCAGCAGCGACAGGCGGCGACGGTTGGTAATGTCGCCGTTCTGCTCGGAACCGGAGAGAGCGAACTCCTTTTCCAGGATCTTCTGGCTGACGATGAACCAGGAGTGATCGTGCTCGGCCAGGTCCGGCGTGGTGCGCAGATAGCGGAGGGTGGCGACGGTGTCGTAGCCGGGCAGGGCGGGGAAGGGCAGGCGTCGCCCCAAGGCGTCGAACCACATGGACGAGGGCCCCGGCAGGATGCGGATCGCGTGCCTGGGCCAGATCGGATCCCAGTTCTGGACGCCCTCGACATAGTGCCACATACGGTCGCGGTTCACGAGCCGCGCGCCGGCGCCGGCCGCGATGTCGAGCATCCGTCCGTCGACATAGGCGGGCACGCCGGTGATCATGCTCGCGGGCGGCCTTCCCAGTCGCTCGGGCCAGTGGCGGCGGACCAGGTCATGGTTGCCGCCGATGCCGCCGGTGGCGAGCACGACGGCGCCGGCCTTCAGGGTGAAGTCGCCGACGATCTTCCGGTTGGACGGCGCCCCGCGCGGCGCGTCGTCGGGCGCCAGCACGCTGCCCGAGACGCCGGTGACACGGCCGCCCTCGACGACCAGGGCGTCGACGCGATGGCGGTGATGGAATGAAAGTCGGCCCCGGCCGGCGGCCTCCCGGGCGCGATCGGCGAAGGGCTCGGACACGCCGGTGCCGGTGCCCCAGGCGACGTGGAAGCGGGGAACCGAGTTGCCGTGGCCCAGGGCCTGGCCGGCGCCGCGCTCGGCCCAGCCGACCATCGGGGTCAGCGAGATCCCGTGCCGGCGCAGCCAGTCGCGCTTGCCGCCGGCGGCGAACTCCACATAGGCCCGTCCCCAGCGGATCGCCCATTCGTCCTCGGGCAATGCGCCGTCCAGCCGGTCCCAGTCGGCGCTGCCCAGCCAGTCGCGCCAGGCCAGATCCAGGCTGTCGCGAATGCCCAGGCGCCGCTGCTCGGGAGAATTGACCAGGAACAGGCCGCCGAACGACCAGAAGGCCTGACCGCCCAGGTTGGCGGCGTTCTCCTGGTCGACCAGGGCCACTCGCTTGCCCGCCTGGACCAGTTCGTTGGCGGCGACCAATCCGGCCAGCCCGCCTCCGACGACGATGACGTCAGCGTCCATTCCTTGCCCTCCCGTGCGGCGCAGACAATGTCTATTTTTACAGCGATGTAAATATTAATTCGGCGTCATTGGGAGCGCTACGTAGCCGTACGGAACTTACGTCAGGGAACTGAACATCGGTGTAAGTAATGTATTGACATGCTAGTGAATAGGTAGATCGTACAACCCAACCGTCGGCGCGTCCGCCAATGCCGTCGGAGATTGATTTGGGGCGGGGGAAACGTTCGTCGGCCTGGACGGAGAGCTGGGTCGGGGTAGGGGAGGAAATAGCATGGCTTCAAAGCCCTGCGTTCGCGCGCGTCTGGCTGTAACCGCGTCGATTTTTGCGCTCGCCGCCGGGGCGGGCCAGGCTTTCGCGCAGGAAGCGACCCAGGTCGAGGACGTCATCGTCACGGCCCAGAAGCGTGAAGAGTCGATCCAGCAGGTGCCGATCGCCGTCTCGGCCCTGTCTTCGGAAGCGCTGAACGAGATGAAGATCGAAGGCGGCTCGGAACTGGTCCGGGCCGTGCCGAACGTCTCGTTCTCCAAGGCCAACTTCAGCATGTACAACTTCTCGATCCGTGGGGTCGGGACCAAGGCGATCTCGGCCAGCAGCGACCCTGCCGTCGCCGTGAGCTTCAATTCCACCCCGCTGATCCGCAACCGCCTGTTCGAGCAGGAGTACCTGGACGTCCAGCGCGTGGAAGTGCTGCGCGGTCCCCAGGGCACGCTGTATGGCCGCAACGCCACCGGCGGCGTGGTCAACATGATCCCGAACCTGCCCAGCCATAAGTTCGAGGGCTTCATCAAGGGCGAGGCGGGCAACTACGACAGCCGCCGCATGCAGGGCCTGGTCAACGTGCCGCTAGGCGAGGCCTTCGCCGTTCGCCTGGCCGGGTCGATGACCAAGCGCGACGGCTTCGACTACAACAGCTTCAACGACACGCACGTCAACGATCGCGACCTGTGGTCCACGCGCCTGTCGCTGGCTTTCGAGCCGAACGACCGCTTCCGCAGCAACCTGATCTGGGAGCACTTCGAGGAAGACGACCAGCGTTCGCGCACCGGCAAGCAGCTCTGCACCACCGATCCGGGCCCGACCTCGATCGGCGGCGTGGCCATCACCTCGCAGGTCGTCCGCAACCGCCTGAGCCAGGGCTGCCTGCCCGGTTCGCTCTACAGCGACGCGGCCTACGGCGTGCCCAACGGCGGCGCCTTCGCCCACGTCTTCCTGGCCAGCATGAACTACGGCTACACCGCCGACCGGCAGGCCGTGTACGCGGTGAACCCGGGCGTCAACCCGTATGCCGGCCTGACCCAGTCGCGGGACCTGCGCGAGATCGCCACGAGCTACGACCCGATCTTCCGCGTGAAGAACGATGTCTATCAGTTCAACATGGAGTTCGATCTCAGCGACAATCTGAAGCTGATCTCGCAGACGGCCTACGCCAAGGACGACTACTACTCGTCGCAGGACTACAACCGCTTCGTCTCCAATCCGATCTTCAACAGCTCGGAAGGCCTGTACGACGTCCTGGGTCGGCCGATCGTCGCGCCGACCACCCCGACGCCCGGCGGCTACTACAACGATCCGCAGCTCGGGCGTTCTAACCGGATGCTCTCGGTCGACCTGAGCCGCTCGGATAACCGCCAGTGGACCCAGGAACTGCGCCTGCAGTCGTCCTACGAGGGGCGCTTCAACTTCAGCCTGGGCGCCAATTACATCGACTTCAAGTCGAACGACGACTACTTCGTCTTCAACAACCTGTTCTCGTTCCTGGCGGAGTACTACTACAACGTCGTGATCGGAGCGCCGTCCAACCTGGGCCGCCAGACGCAGCCTTGTACGCCGGCGACGACCAAGGAATGCATCTACGTCGATCCGACCTCGCTGGATAACCTGGCGGGCGACGGCCACAACTACTTCCGCAGCAAGAACCAGATCCACACTCGGTCGTGGGGCGTCTTCGGCGAGGCCTATTTCGACCTGACGCCAGAATGGCGACTGACGGCCGGCCTGCGCTACACCGACGACCGCAAGGTCAGCACGCCCTATCCCAGCCAGTTGCTGCTGGGCGCGGACCGCGGCAATCCGGGTCAGCTTTCGGGCGGCTATGTCAGCCGCGACTATCCGGCTCTGCCCGACATCGACCAGCAGTGGGACGCGGTCACCGGCCGCCTGGTCGTGGACTGGAAGCCGCAGCTGAGCTTCACCCAGGACACCCTGGTCTACGCCTCGTTCTCGCGAGGCTACAAGGGCGGCGGCGCCAACCCGCCGCGGGTCGATATCAACCCCGCCGTGATCCAGTACCAGCCGTTGGCCCAGACCTTCGATCCCGAATACGTCAACGCCTTCGAGATCGGCACCAAGAACACCCTGGCCGGCGGCGCCCTGCGCCTGAACGCCACGGCGTTCTACTACGACTACAAGGACTATCAGGTCTCGCAGATCGTCGACCGGATCTCGCTGAACGAGAACTTCGACTCGCGCACCTGGGGCCTGGAGCTGGAGACGATCTGGCGTCCCAACCGCAATTTCCGGATGGACGCCAACCTCGGCTACCTGAACACCAGGATCGACGATGGCGAAGGCTCCATCGACGTCATGAACCGCACCCAGGGCAACGCCGACTGGACGGTTCTGCGGCCGTGGCTGCAGGTTCCGTCGAACTGCGTGGCCCCGACCAGGCACGTCCAGACGATCCTGCAACGCAACCTGCCGGCGGACACCACGGTGGCGGCGCTGCAGGCGCTGTGCGGCGGCTCGCTGCGGACGGGGACGTTCAACCCGAACTTCACCTCGAACCTGCCGTTCTGGCGCATCTACGGCTTCACCTACGACCCGCTGACCGAGGCGCCGAACGGCGGCCGGGGCTTCAACGCCGACCTGAGCGGCAACGAACTGCCCAACGCCCCGAACTGGACCGCCAACGTCGGCGCCCAATACACCTTCTTCAAGGACGACTGGGAGCTGACGCTGCGCGGCGACTACTACTACCAGGGCAGCAGCTATGCGCGGGTCTACAACACCACCTACGACCGCCTGAAGGCGTGGGACAACGTCAACGTCTCGGTGACGCTGGAGAAGCCCGCCGACGGGCTGATCTTCCAGGCCTACGTCAAGAACCTGTTCGACAAGACCCCCATCACCGACAGCTTCACCAACAGCGACGACACTGGCCTCACGGCCAACGTCTTCACCCTCGATCCCCGTCTCATCGCGGTCAGCGTGTCAAAGCGCTTCTAGGCTTATCTCGGCGCCTCGCCGCCCTGGAAACGGGGCGGCGACTTTTTCACCCGACGCTCCTTGCCGGAGCGCCGGGCGTTGGCGTCTTACTCTTTATATCATATTGAAGTTATTGATTTTTTCATTTGACTCCCTTGTGACGCGAAGGTTGTAATCAGGGCGCTCCCGGATGAGGAGTTGCAAAAGAACAACTGAGAGGAAGACGTCATGTTGAAGAGCGCTTCTGTTCTGGCCGCCACCGCCGCGGCCGCCCTGCTGGCCCTCGCCGGCCAAGCCAACGCCGCCCCGGTCCTGGGCACCTTCTCCCCGACCAGCCTGTCGAACATCAATCTGTCGGGCACCCTGAACCTGCAGCAGACCACCACGGCCGACTGCGTGACCAGCCTGAACGCCAACATCACCAGCGCCACCACCGGCAACGTGAACAGCGGCAGCTTCTCGGGCGGCACCTGGGTGTGCGGCATCCTCGTCGCGCCGTCGGGCTTCCCGTGGAGCCTGCAGCCCTATCACGACTCCTCGACGGGCAAGGACTACATCAAGGTGACCGGCATCTCCGCCACCTCGATCGCCGGCACCTGCTCGGGCGACGTGTTCGGCGAGTGGGATGACACCCTCCAGCGGATCACCTTCACGGGCGCGACGATCCCCGGCTCGCCGAACGCCTGCGTGATCAACGGCTACCTGACGTCCAACAAGACGGTCATCGTCAACCCCTGAGGACAGGGGGCGGACTTATAATCCCCTCTACCCCTCGACTCGCCGGGGGCCTTCGGGCCTCCGGCGTTTTCCTTTCAAGACGCCTTCGAGGCCCACATGCTCGCCGCGACTGCGGTTCGCCTCACGCCCAATCATCAAGCAGAGAGCAGCATGCTGAAGCGTTGCGTCCTTCTCGCCTGCCGCCTGGCCAGTTCAGCGGCACGATAACATCGGCCACGTTCTCGTCCGGCGGAGGCTTATATATCTGGACCTGTGGCTTCATCCTGACGCCGACGAGCGCCCCGTGGTTCATCGACCTCGACACTTACTCCATATTTCCGGTCAGGATCACCAATTTCGGATACCACCATCCCGTGGGCCAGTGCCAGGGCACGCTCTCAGCGCACAATCAGAACCTGACCGCACCGCCCGTCGACGGCCAATATATAGGTTTCAACAGCTTCTCGAGCGGCATTCCGGGCTCGCCGGGCTTCTGCCAGATCGACGGCATGCTCACCTACAGCACCACGGCGCCAATCTTTCCCTGAAGGCCCGCGGGATCCGGAGCCCAGCCGCTCCGGAGAAGTGGGGAACGCCGTGCGCGGAACCAGCTAACCCCAGGACGCATCAGCTATCGCTGGCGCCGTGATCCCTGGCTGGTATGGGGCTGCATGATCTGGGGAATGCCCCGGGGTGCGCCCCTCAGCCAGATGCCCTGAGCTCTTCCCGGACATGCCCGTGCTTGACGGCGGGAGCGGTCCGGCCGACCGTCCGGGAAACGGGGGAGGGCAGCAGCCATGTCGTCATCGAAGCGCGGATTAGCGAAGGCCCTGGGGCTGGGGGCGCTTGCCCTGGGGGCATGGCTGGCCGGAGCCGCCCAAGCCCAGACCCAGACTCCGCCATCGACGGACGGCATCTACGGCGTCTGGCGCAATCCCAAGGGCAGCGTCCATGTGGAGATCAAGCCGTGCGGGCCGGAGGTCTGCGGCTATGTGGTCTGGGCGAATGACGAAGCGCGCACCGACGCGCGCAAGGGCTCGGGCGGCGAGCTTCTGGGGCGACAGCTGCTGAGGGACTTCTCGCCCGGGGACAAGGGCGAATGGCGCGGCAAGGTCTTCGCGCCGGATATCAACATGACCTTCTCGGGCCGGGTTCTGGTGCTGGACGCCGGCAAGCTGCGGGCCAGGGGCTGCGTGCTTGGCAACTTCCTCTGCAAAACCCAGGTCTGGACCCGCGTCGCCTGAGGGCGACGCGGGAGACCATTTCACTTCAGATCAGGCGCTAGTCTTGGCCTTGGCGTGAAGCCGGCGACGGCGGTCGAGGCTGAGTGCGATCAGCGTCGCCACCGCACCCGAGGCCAGGTAGAGGCCGATGGCCGGCAGACCCCAGAAGGTGGCGAGCGCCAGGGCGGCGAGGGGCGCGAAACCGGCGCCGACCAGCCACGACAGGTCCGACACCACGGCCGAGCCGGTGTAGCGGTACTTGCGCAGGAAGCCGGAGCTGACCGCGCCCGAGGCCTGACCGAACGAAAGGCCCAGGATCGCGAAGCCGGCGACCACGTAGATGGTCTGGCCAACGCTGCCGGCGTCGAGCAGCCACGGCGCGGCGAGGCTGAACACGCCGATCAGCACGGCCGAGAGGGCCAGCTGGTTCTGGCGGCTGATGCGGTCGGCGATCCAGCCCGAGGCCATGATGCCCACCACGCCGACCAGGGCGCCGGCCAGTTCGATGCGCAGGAAGTTCAGCGCCTCGCCGCCATCGTCATGCAGCGACACCCACGACAGCGGGAACACCGTGACCAGGTGGAACATCGCGAAGGTGGCCAGCGGGGCGAAGGCGCCGATCAGCACGTTGCCGCCCTGGGCCTTCAGCAGGCTGGTGATCGGCACGGGGCTGAGCTGGCCCTTCTCGAACAGCTTTCCGAACTCCTCGGTGGCGACGATGCGCAGGCGAGCGAACAGGGCCACGACATTGATCGCGAAGGCCGCGAAGAACGGGTAGCGCCAGCCCCAGTCGAGGAAGTCGGCCGAGCCAAGGCTGGCGACGAAGTAGGCGAAGAGGCCGCTGGCCAGCATGAAGCCGAAGGGCGCGCCCAGCTGCGGGATCATGGCGTACCAGCCACGCTTCTTCTCAGGCGCGTTGAGAGCCAGCAGCGAGGCCATGCCGTCCCAGGCGCCGGCCAGCGCCAGACCCTGGCCGATGCGGAAGGCCGCCAGCGCCCAGATCGACAGGACGCCGGCCGTGGCGTAGCCCGGCAGGAAGCTGATGGCGGCCGTCGAGCCGCCGAGCAGGAAGAGGGCGATGGTCAGCTTCACGCCGCGCCCATAGTTGCGGTCGATGGCCCCGAAGATCGCCGAGCCGATCGGCCGGGCGACGAAGGCCAGCGAGAAGATGGCGAAGGAGCAGAGCACCCCCGTCAGCCGGTCGACGAAGGGGAAGAAGAGCTGCGGAAACACCAGCACCGAGGCGATGGCGTAGACGAAAAAGTCGAAGAATTCCGAGGTCCGGCCGATGATCACGCCGATGGCGATCTCGCCGGGGCGCACCCCCTTGTGATCGGCATGCAATCGCCGTGCGTCACGCTCTAGGCCCGATGACGTCGGAATTGCGAAATCCTGGTTCATGCAGCTACGCGCCTATTCCTGTTGTTTTCGTCCCAAACTCTTTTCAGCCGCCTTTTCGACGGTCTGAGTCCGAGCATGAGACCAACTTACCCTTCCTGGCAAACGTCTTGAGGCCTCTTCGGCTCCGCTCGAAGAACACGGCTTCGTGTGCTAAGGCTGCCCCTAGGACAAATGGTCCAATGTCACGCACTGGCGGACTGGCTTAACGGCGCCGCCAACGTCCGTAGTCCAGGTCCCTCATGACACCGAGTTCCTTGAAGAAGCTCGCCCTGCTGCCCGTGCTGCTCCTGCTGAGCGGCTGCGACTGGGTGGTGATGAACCCGTCCGGCGACATCGCCGCGCAGCAGCGCGACCTGATCATCCTGTCCACCGTCCTGATGCTCGTCATCATCGTCCCGGTGATCATTCTCACCCTGTTCTTCGCCTGGAAGTACCGGCAGTCGAACACGGCGGCCAAGTACGACCCCGAGTGGCACCACTCGACCAAGCTCGAGATCGTGATCTGGGCCGCCCCGCTGGTGATCATCATGATCCTGGGCGCCGTGACCTGGACCAGCACCCACCTGCTGGACCCGTATCGTCCGCTGGACCGGATCGCGCCGGGCCGCAGCGCCGAAGGCGTCAAGCCGCTGAAGGTGCAGGTCGTCGCCCTCGACTGGAAGTGGATGTTCATCTACCCCGAGCTCGGCATCGCCACGGTCAACGAACTGGCCGCGCCGGTGGACACCCCGATCGACTTCGACCTGACGGCCTCGTCGGTGATGAACTCGTTCTACGTGCCCGCCCTGGCCGGTCAGATCTACGCCATGCCCGGCATGCGCACGAAGCTGCACGCGGTCATCAACAAGCCGGGCGTCTATGACGGCTTCTCGGCCAACTACAGCGGCGAAGGCTTCTCGCACATGCGCTTCAAGTTCCACGGCATGAACCGTGCGGACTTCGACAAGTGGGCGGCCGACGTGCGCAAGAGCAACGACCGTCTCGACGGCACGCGCTACCTGGTCCTGGAAAAGCCCAGCGAGAAGGTTCCGCCGCAACGCTTCGCCTCGGTCGAGGCCGGCCTGTTCGACAAGGCGGTCAACCGCTGCGTCGAGCCGGGCAAGATGTGCCAGCACGACATGATGGCCATCGACAAGTCGGGCGGCCTGGGCATGGAAGGCGTCTACAACGTCACCACGCTCGAATACGACAAGCGGACCCGGCGCGGGGAGGGCGGCATCCGCTCGTTCATCGCCGCGCTCTGCGCCCCCAAGTCCGCGCCCGCCGAAGCGCGCTGATCAAGCCTAGAGATCATTCATGTCCCCGGACCTCGTAAAAACGATCTTCGGCCGTCTCACATGGGACGCCATTCCCCTTCACGAACCCATCCTGATCGGCACCTTCGGGGTCGTCGCCCTGGGTGGGATCACCGTCCTGGCCGCCCTGACCTATTTCAAGGTCTGGGGCTATCTGTGGCGTGAGTGGCTGACCAGCGTCGACCACAAGAAGATCGGGGTGATGTACATCATCCTGGCCATCATCATGCTGCTGCGCGGCTTCGCCGACGCCCTGATGATGCGCGCGCAGCAGGCCATCGCCTTCGGCGACGCGGCCGGCTACCTGCCGCCGCACCACTACGACCAGGTCTTCACCGCCCACGGCGTGATCATGATCTTCTTCGTGGCGATGCCGTTGATCACCGGCCTGATGAACCTCGTCGTGCCGCTGCAGATCGGCGCCCGCGACGTGGCCTTCCCGTTCCTGAACAACTTCAGCTTCTGGATGACGGTCGGCGGCGCGATCACCGTGATGCTGTCGCTGTTCGTCGGCGAGTTCGCCCGCACCGGCTGGCTGGCCTATCCGCCGCTGTCTGGATTGGCGTACAGTCCAGACGTAGGGGTCGACTACTATATCTGGTCACTGCAGATCGCGGGCGTGGGCACGACCCTGTCGGGCATCAACCTGATCGTCACGATCGTGAAGATGCGCGCCCCGGGCATGAGCCTGATGAAGATGCCGGTGTTCACCTGGACCTCGCTGTGCAGCAACGTCCTGATCGTCGCCAGCTTCCCGATCCTGACCGCCGTCCTGGCCCTGCTGTCCTCGGACCGCTACCTCGGCACCAACTTCTTCACGAACGACTTCGGCGGCAATCCGATGATGTACGTGAACCTCATCTGGATCTGGGGTCACCCCGAGGTCTACATCCTGGTGCTGCCGGCCTTCGGCGTGTTCTCGGAAGTTGTCTCGACCTTCTCCAGCAAGCGCCTGTTCGGCTACAGCTCGATGGTCTACGCCACGGTCGTCATCACGATCCTGTCGTACCTGGTGTGGCTGCACCACTTCTTCACCATGGGCTCGGGCGCCAGCGTGAACTCGTTCTTCGGGATCACGACGATGATCATCTCGATCCCGACAGGGGCGAAGATCTTCAACTGGCTGTTCACGATGTACCGCGGCCGCATCCGCTTCGAAGTGCCGATGCTGTGGACCGTGGGCTTCATGGTCACCTTCGTCATCGGCGGCATGACCGGCGTCCTGCTGGCCGTTCCGCCCGCCGACTTCGTCCTGCACAACTCGCTGTTCCTGATCGCCCACTTCCACAACGTGATCATCGGCGGCGTGGTGTTCGGCATGTTCGCCGGCATCGTGTACTGGTTCCCGAAGGCCTTCGGCTTCAAGCTGGATCCGTTCTGGGGCAAGCTGTCGTTCTGGTTCTGGCAGATCGGCTTCTTCTTCGCCTTCATGCCGCTCTACGTCCTGGGCCTGATGGGCGTGACCCGTCGCGTCAGCCACTTCGAAGACCACAGCCTGCAGATCTGGTTCGTGATCTCGGCCTTCGGCGCCGTACTGATCCTGTTCGGCATCATCTCGTTCGTGATGCAGATGGTCGTCGGCTTCATGAAGCGCGAACAGTACGCCGACAAGACGGGCGACCCCTGGGGCGGCCGTACGCTGGAGTGGTCGACCTCGTCGCCTCCGCCGGCCTACAACTTCGCGTTCACGCCGGTGATCCACGAGATCGACGCCTGGCACGACATGAAGCAGCGTGGCTACCAGCGGCCGACGACCGGGTTCATCCCGATCCACATGCCGAAGAACACTGGCGCGGGCGTCGTCCTGGCCGGGATCTCGGTGGTCGTGGGCTTCGCGATGATCTGGCAGATCTGGTGGCTGGCGGTGATCTCGTTCGTGGCTCTCGTGGCCTCGGCGATCATCCACACCTTCAACTTCAAGCGTGACTACTACATTCCGGCCGAGGAGGTCGTCCGCATCGAGGACGCCCGCACCGAAGCCCTGCGGAGCCTCGCGTAACCATGGCCCACGCCCAGACCCTGACCGAGGCGGACGAAATCCGCTTCCACACGACCGAGGAGCACCATCCGGAGAACGGGACCCTGCTGGGGTTCTGGATCTACCTGATGAGCGACTGCCTGATCTTCGCGGTGCTCTTCGCCTGTTACGCCGTGCTCGGCCGCAACTATGCGGCCGGCCCCTCGGGGGCGGATCTGTTCGATCTGCCCATCGTGGCGGTCAACACCGCGCTGCTGCTGTTCTCGTCGATCACCTACGGCTTCGCCATGATCTCGGCCCAGGCCAAGAAGGTGAAGCCGACCCTGGCCTGGCTGGCCGTGACCGGCCTGCTCGGTCTCGGCTTCCTGTCGCTGGAACTGTACGAGTTCAACCACCTCATCCATGAGGGCGCCGGTCCCCAGCGCAGCGCCTTCCTGTCGTCGTTCTTCGTGCTCGTCGGCACCCACGGCCTGCACGTGACCTTCGGCACCATCTGGCTCGTCACCCTGATGGTCCAGGTCGCCAAGCGCGGCCTGGGCGTCGAGATGAAGCGTCGCCTGATGTGCCTGTCGATGTTCTGGCACTTCCTCGACGTCATCTGGATCGGCGTCTTCTCGTTCGTCTACCTGCTCGGAGTCCTGAAATGAGCGCGGCCAGCCACGACGCGCACCACGCGCATGACGACCATGAGCACGGCGAAGGCGGCGCTCACGGTACGCTGAAGGACTACGTGATCGGCTTCGTGCTGGCGGTGATCCTCACCGCCATCCCGTTCTGGCTGGTCATGGCCGACGTGCTGCCCAGCCACCAGATGACCGCCGTGGCGGTCATGGGCCTGGCCGCGATCCAGGTCATCGTCCACATGATCTACTTCCTTCACATGAACTCGCGTTCGGAAGGCGGCTGGACCATGCTGGCCCTGGTGTTCACCCTCATCATCGTGGTGATCACGCTCGCCGGCTCGATGTGGGTGATGCACAACCTCGACACCCACATGATGGCGCCGGCGCCGCACGAAATGCGGGAAGTTCCGTGACGAAGTCCGGCGGCCGAGCCGTCCGGACGACCGCCCTGGTCGGGCTCTGCCTGGCCTTCACGGCGGTCTTCCTGGCGCTCGGCGGCTGGCAGGTCCAGCGCAGGGCCTGGAAGCTCGACCTGATCGCCCGGGTCGAGCAGCGCATCCATGCAGAACCCGCCCCGCCGCCTGGTCCAGGCCGCTGGGCGGGGATCTCGCAGGCCAGCGACGGCTATCGCCGCCTGCGCCTGACGGGACGCTTCCTCCACGACCGCGAGACCCTGGTCCAGGCCGTGACGACCGAAGGCCCCGGTTTCTGGGTCATGACCCCGCTTTCCACCGACCAGGGTTTCGACGTCCTGGTCAACCGCGGCTTCGTCTCGGCCGAGCGCCGCGCGCCGGGCGCGCGCCTCGCCGCCCAGGTCGAAGGTCCGGTGACCGTGGTCGGCCTACTGCGCCTGACCGAGCCGCACGGCGGCTTCCTGCGGACCAACGCCCCGGCCGAGAACCGCTGGTACTCCCGCGACGTCGCCGCCATCGGGCAGGCGAGGGGGCTTTCCAACGTCGCTCCTTATTTCGTCGACGCCGACGCTGCGCCCAATCCCGGCGGCTGGCCGATCGGCGGCCTGACGGTCGTCAAGTTCCCCAACAGCCACCTCGTCTACATGCTCACCTGGTTCGGCCTGGCGCTGCTGACCGGCGGAGCGGCCGTCTATGTTCTGTTCGACGCGCGCAGGAACCGGGGTAAAGAGACCCCATGACGCCTACCACCCGCATCCTGATCGCCGGCATGTCGGGCTGGCTTTCGGGAGCGCGGGCCGCGGACAACGCGGCGGGCCCCGCCGACGCCATCGCCCGCCAGAACATGCTGCAGCTGATCCACCTGCGCTGGATCGCCGTGGTCGGTCAGGTGGTGACCATCCTGGCGGTGCATTTCAGCCTGGGCTTCCACCTGCCGCTGGCGGCGATGATGCTGGTGCTGGCGGTACTGGTGGTGCTGAACCTGTTCAGCCTGCTGCGCTTGAAGAGCGCCAAGCCGATCGGCCCCTACGACCTGTTCCTGGCCCTGGCGCTCGACTCCCTGGCCCTGACGGCCCAGCTCTATTTCAGCGGCGGGGCGACCAACCCGTTCACGACACTCTACCTGCTGCACGTGATCCTTGGGGTGGTGCTGCTGGAGGTCTGGGCGACCTGGGCGATCGTGTTCCTGACCAGCTTCTGCTTCCTGCTGCTGGTGGCCGCCAACCGGCCCGTGATCGCCACGGGGCTCAGCGACCAGGCGTTCTTCGGCCTGTTCATCATGGGTATGATGATGGGCGTGGTTCTGGACGCGGTGCTGCTGGTGACCTTCGTCTCGCGCATCAACAGCAACCTGCGCCGCCACGACGCCCACCTGGCCGAGCTGCGCCAGCGGGCGGCGGAAGAGACCCACATCGTCCGCATGGGCCTGCTGGCCTCCGGCGCCGCGCACGAGCTAGGTACGCCGCTGGCGACCCTGGACGTCATCCTGGGCGACTGGCGCCGGATGAAGGTGTTCGCCAAGCATCCGGAGCTGGCCCAGGAGCTGGAGGACATGCGCGGCGAGGTCAAACGCTGCAAGGACATCGTCACCGGGGTGCTGCTGTCGGCCGGCGAGGCCCGCAGCGGCGAAGTGCGGGCCAGCACCCTGCGGGCTTTCCTCGACGAGGTGGTCGACGAGTGGCGGGCCACCCGCGATGGCGAGGTGCTGACCTACGCGCCCGACCTTTCCGGCGTCACGCCGATCGTCGCGGAATCGACGCTGAAGCAGGTGATCCACAACGTGCTGGACAACGCCCGCGACGCCTCGCCCCAGGCGGTGCGGATGAGCGCGCGCGTCACCGACGGCTGGATCGTCGTCGTGGTCGAGGACCAGGGACCGGGCTTCACCGCCGAGACCCTCGACAACCTCGGCACGCCCTACAATTCGACCAAGGGCAGGGCAGGGGGCGGTCTTGGCCTCTTCCTGGTGGTCAACGTGCTGCGCAAGCTGGGCGGGGAGGTGGCTGCGGCCAACCGTTCCGAGGGCGGCGCCCGCGTCGTGCTGAGCCTGCCCCTGGCGTCGCTGCAGATCGGGAGGCGTCATGCCCGCTGAACGCAAGCTGATCATCGTCGAGGACGACGAGAAGTTCGCCGCCACGCTCAAGAAGTCGTTCGAGCGCCGGGGCTACCAGGTGGCGCACGTCCATGGACTGGACGAGGCGCTGGTGGCGCTGGAGACCTTCACGCCGCGCTACGCCGTGGTCGACCTGAAGCTGGCCGGGGAGTCGGGCCTGGCCTGCGTGCAGGCGCTGATCGCCCGTGATCCGGAGATGCTGATCGTGGTGCTGACGGGCTTCGCCAGCATCGCCACGGCGGTCGAGGCCATCAAGCTCGGGGCCTGCCACTACCTCGCGAAACCCTCGAATACCGACGACATAGAGGCCGCGTTCGAGAAGCGCGAGGGCGACGCCGGGACGGCGATCGGCGAGCGGGCCACCTCGATCAAGAACCTGGAATGGGAGCGGATCCACCAGACCCTGGTCGAGACCGACTTCAACATTTCCGAGACCGCCCGGCGCCTGGGCATGCACCGCCGCACCCTGGCTCGCAAGCTTGAAAAGCGCCGCATCACCTGAAGCCACAATACGGCCGCGCTTTTATTTACAAAAAAGTACATAACAGCCCTTGCAACTCGCGGCTGTGATGCGGCTGGATGGCCCCGATGTCCTGGTTGCTTATCCTGTCCGCCTTGCCCGCCGCCGTCGCGAGCGACGCCCCTGCCGGCGACCAGGTCGTGACGCGTGGGGCGTCAGGAGGCCCCGCGCAGGCGGTCGTCGAGGGCGGGGCGGTGCAACTGGACGGCGTCGAGGTGCTGGCGCGGCGCGGCGCGGCGCGGGTAGCGCCCGAGACGGAACTGGGCGCGGACGAGATCGACGCGCTGGACGCCTACGATATCGGCGAGGCGCTTGACCGGATCCGCAAGGCCTATGGCCTGGACGAAGCGCCCGTGGTGATCGTGAACGGCCGCCGCGTGCTCAACCCCGGCGACTATATGGGCTTTCCGCCCGACGCCCTGACCCGCGTCGAGGTGTTGCCGCAGCAGGCGGCGGGCGAGTACGGGGCCGAACCCGGGAAGCGGGTCGTCAACCTCGTCCTGCAGAAGAACTTCCAGAGCCGCGACGGCCAAGCAGGCGCCAATACGCCGACCGCCGGCGGCCGGGTTTCGATGACCAGCGACGTGCGCCGCTCGGCCATCGCCAACAACGACACCACCCAGTTCGGACTGCGAGCCGCGCGCGACACCTCGCTGCGCGCCGACGAGCGTTCGGACTACCTGCGAGCCAAGCCGGGCTCCGAGGGGGTCACCCTGCGGCCGGCGACCCAGAGCGTGGGGGCCAACCTGTCGATGAACCGGTCGCTGGGCGACTGGGCGGTCTCGCTGGGCGGCAATGGCCGAGCCCAGCGCGATCGAACGTTTTCGCGCGTCAACGGCGAGCTGGTCGAAACCCGACGTCAGCAGCAGGGCCTGAACGTCACGACCGGCGTCACTGGCGAGCTGGCCGGCTGGACCGTGCGGGCCGGACTCGACGGCCAGATGTCCAGGGCGGAGCAAGAGGGACTGACCAACAGCGTCAACCGCAATCGCGGCGTCACGCTCAACCTCGGCGGCGATCGCGCGCTGCTGACCCTGCCGGCCGGTCCGGTGAGGGCGAACGTCTCGGGCACGGCCAGCCACAGCACCTCCAGCAACACCCGCGAAGGCGTGCGGACCGAGCGTACAGTCGAAAGTGGAGAGCTGCGGGGCACGCTCAACGCGCCGCTGCTGCGCGCCATGCCGGGTGAGGAGGGCTTCCATCTGGGCGACGCGACCCTAAGCCTGGGCGGAGCGCTGCGCCGGCAGACGGGATCGGACGGCGGGGGAGGGGTGAACGGCAGCCTTTCGTGGAGCCCCAGGCCGCTCGTCAGGCTGAACGGGTCGTGGTCGCGAAGCTACGAGACGCCCTCGAGCGCCCAACTGTTCGAGCCCGACTTCTATGGCGCGCCGATCGTGGTCTACGATTTCCGGACCGGTCGCTCCGTCGAGGTTCTGCCGCTGTATGGCGGCAATCCCGGGCTGCGGCCGCAGACAAGCAACACCTACTCGCTCAACGCCTCGGCCGGGCCGGTGACCCGATGGGGACTGACCGGCGGGATCAACTACCAGGGCAGCAAGACGACCGACGGGATCGGTGCGCTGCCGACCCTGACGCCCGCCGTCGAGGCGGCCTTCCCAGAGCGCTTCCAGCGCGACGCCGACGGCGTGCTGACCGGCATCGACCAGCGGCCGATCAATCTGGGCTCTATGGAGACCCGCAACTTCTCGTCCAACTTCACTTTCAGCCTGCCGACCAAGCCGGGCGCAAAATCTCCCCGCGACATATTGTCCTGGCGGGTGTCGCTGAACCATTCGGTGCAGCTGAAGAGTCTGACCGTCATTCGGGAGGGCTTTCCCGTGCTGGATCGTCTGGTCGGCGACGGCGGCGGGGTGTCCAAGCAGCGCCTTTCGGCCTCTCTGGACGGGCGGCGCGGCAAGTGGAGCCTCAGCACATCGGTCAACTGGAACGAGGGCTATCGCATCCGGCGCGAGCGGGGCGTCGACGGCGCCGACGACCTGGTGATGGGAGACTTCACCCGCGTCGACCTGCGCCTGGGCTACACTTTCGACCCGCCGGCGAGCGCCCAGGCGGCCGGCGCCAGGCGGCGGAGCGGCCTGAGGCTTGGGGTCGATCTGGAAAATCTGCTCGACGCCAGGCAGCAGGCCCGCAGAGGCGACGGCCTGCCCGCGCCGGGCTATGGGCGCGACGAGCAGGACCCGATCGGGCGCCAGATCCGAGTGTCCTTGCGCGGCCGCTTCTGATCGGGCGAGTTTTTCTCGTTTCTACCTGGGCGAAGCCCCAGTTCATCTAAATGATCTGAATTGTCGCGATCAATTTCGGCAGGCGCTTAAATATACGCCGTAATGCATTTGGCATCACGACTTGTCATTGCTATGGCCAAGCTATTGACGGGAACCCAATCTAGGCAGATCGCTAGCCGCTGTTTCGCTTCGCGTAGGCGCTGCGCGCTCCGGGAATGCCTTCGACCGACGACGGGATAGCGAACATCTGCATCCCGAAAAGCGACCACGAGCTTCAGGATCCACGCGTACGCCTCCGACGCCGACTTCGGACCCGGCATCCGTTTCCCCCGTCGACGTTGTGATCGAGGCCTTCGTTTGGATCGCGCGGACGAGCCCAGAGGGCACGCGCGCGGAGCGCTCGGGAGCAAGTCATGGCCGACATAGACATCACCACACCAGGCAGTTCGACAACCGTAAACGGCGTGGTCATCACGCGCGGCGACGCGATCGGTTCGGGCACCGGCAACTACGACCCGTTCCTGGCCATCCGCGACAACGACGGCAACGAGAACGGCTTCAACACCGACGCCAGCGGCGTGCTCAACACCGACCAGAGCAAGACCAGCAGCCTGACCTTCAACCAGATCCCCATCCGGGTGATCAACGGCGTGCAGTACCTGGAATTCCGGCTGGACCTCAACGAGACCAACGAGAATCCGTACACCGCGCTGAACGCGATGAAGATCTACTACTCGTCGGCCCCCGCCACGGGCGCGGACTACGTCGCCGGCACGCAGGAACTGGACGCCGACTTCACCAAGATCTTCGATCTCGACGCCGGCGGCGACAAGACGCTGCTGATGGACGCCCACTCGTCGGGCAGCGGCAATGACGACTACATCTTCTACGTGCCGGTCTCGCTGTTCGGCGGCGCCGACCTGAGCACCGCCTACATCACCATGTACGCCGAGTTCGGCCGCCCCGGCACCACCTACGGCGCCGATGACGGCTTCGAGGAATTCAACACCGAGAAGGCCGCCATCATAAGCGGCGTGAAGTTCCTCGACGCCGATGGTGACGGGGTGCAGGACGCCGGGGAAGCTGGCCTTGGCGGCTGGACGATCTTTGTCGACGAGAACAAGAACGGCGTGCTCGACGCGGGTGAACGCTCGACCGTGACCAAGGCCGACGGCTCGTTCCAGATCGGCGGCCTGCCGTTGTCGCTGGGCACGGTCCAGGTCGACGAGGTGCTGCAGGAAGGCTGGACCCAGACGACGGGCGCCTTCGAGACCGTGACCCTCGCGGAGGCCACCACCTACAACGTGCAGATCGGCAACCAGCCGATCCCGCCCCAGGTGGACGTCGTCAAGACGGCCGGCGCGCGCACAGATGGTGACGGCAACGGCGACGACGCCGGCGATACCCAGGTCTTCAACTTCACGGTCACCAACACCGGCACGATCAAGCTGCTGAACGTCACCCTGATGGATGACAACGGCACGCCTGGAAACACCGCCGACGACATCGCGGTCACCCTTGCCGGCCTGACCGACCAGGACGGCGACGGGCAGGCCGACGACCTCGCGGTCGGCGCCTCGGCCACGGGCAGTCTGCTGCACATGTTCAGCCAGGCCGAGATCGAGGCCGGCGGCTACACCAATACCGGTACGGCCACGGGTTCGTCGGCCAGCGGCCTTTCCGTCTCCGACAGCGATCCAGAGACAGTGACCCTGACCCGCAATCCGGCGTTGAACATCACCAAGGACGCCAGCGTCCCCGGCGGCACGGCCGACGCGGCCGGCGAGCAGGTCAGCTACACGATCACAGTAGCCAATACCGGCAACGTGATGCTGGACGGCGTCACCGTCACCGACCCCTATGCCGACGCAGGTTCGATCATGCGCGGCGCCGACCTGGTGGGCGACAACGACGCCCTGCTGGAGGTCGGTGAAACCTGGAGCTACACCGCCACCCATACGGTCACCCAGGCCGAGATCGACTCCAATGGCGGCGGCGACGGCGCTCTTGAGAACACCGCCACGGCCGACTCCAACCAGACCGGCCCCGACACCGACGACGCCAGCGTGCCCGTCGATCGCCGGCCCAGCCTGAACATCACCAAGGACGCCACCGTCCCAGGCGGTACGGCCGACGCGGCGGGCGAGCAGATCAGCTACGTCATCACCGTGGCCAACACCGGCAACACCACGCTCGACGGCGTGACGGTGACCGATCCCTATGCCGACGCCGGTTCGATTATGCGCGGCGCCGACCTGGTGGGCGACAATGACGGCCTGCTGGAGATCGGTGAAACCTGGAGCTACACCGCCACCCACACGGTCACCCAGGCCGAGATCGACTCCAATGGCGGCGGCGACGGCGCGCTTGAGAACACCGCCACGGCCGACTCCAACCAGACCGGCCCCGACACCGACGACGCCAGCGTGCCCGTCGACCGCCGGCCCAGCCTGAACATCACCAAGGACGCCACCGTCCCAGGCGGTACGGCCGACGCGGCGGGCGAGCAGATCAGCTACGTCATCACCGTGGCCAACACCGGCAACACCACGCTCGACGGCGTGACGGTGACCGATCCCTATGCCGACGCCGGTTCGAT
>NZ_QDKQ01000023.1:0-40019 GCF_003116815.1 Caulobacter endophyticus | reverse complement strand
GGCCGACGCGGCGGGCGAGCAGATCAGCTACGTCATCACCGTGGCCAACACCGGCAACACCACGCTCGACGGCGTGACGGTGACCGATCCCTATGCCGACGCCGGTTCGATCATGCGCGGCGCCGACCTGGTGGGCGACAACGACGGCGTGCTGGAGGTCGGTGAAACCTGGAGCTACACCGCCACCCACACGGTCACCCAGGCCGAGATCGACTCCAATGGCGGCGGCGACGGCGCTCTTGAGAACACCGCCACGGCCGACTCCAACCAGACCGGCCCCGACACCGACGACGCCAATGTGCCCGTCGAGCAGCGGGCGAGCATCGACATCGAGAAGTACGTCTCGATCGACGGCGGCCTGACCTGGGAGGATGCGGACGACCCGAAAGGACCGATCGCCACCTCCGACGCCAACATCGCGTTCAAGTTCGTGGTCACCAACACCGGCAACGTGACCCTGACCAATACGTCGGTCACCGACACGGTGTTCGACCTGAACGGCCCGGCGGCGGGGACCGCTCGCGATCTGGGCAACCTGGCGGTCGGCGCGACCACCGAGTTCCAGATTTCCGCGCCCTGGACCGCCGGTCAGCATGTCAACGACGCCACCGCGTCGGGCGCCTACTCGGGCGGCGCGGCCAGCGACCACGACCTGGCCTACTACTACGGCCTGATCGACAGCGTGGGTGTGCGCACCCCCGGCTTCTGGCTGTCGCCCAACGGCCTGACCTTCTGGGACGGCGCCGTGGGCAACGAGACCAAGTCGGGTCCCGATTTCCCTGACGGCGAACTGCTGGCCTACAACAACGGTATCGCCGACGGCCCAGACCCAGGCAACAGCAACAAGGAAGAGCGCTATATCCTGCTGGGCGACGACAACGGCAACGGGATCACCGATGCCGGCGAAGACACCCTGCAGATGTCGCTGGCCCTGGCCCTGAAGGTGCTGGACGCCTCGATGAAGCCTTCGCAGGACGCCCGCTACGTCCTGGGTCGCGACGTCATCGCCGCCTGGCTGAACTTTGAGGCCGGCAACCCTACGGGCGACCCGCTCGATCCGAACAGCCCAGCCGCCAAGATGAACCAGGCCATCGACTGGCTGCAGCAGTACGCCGACGCCAATCATGACGGCGTCGCCGACTTCAACGGCCCGGCCGTCAAGCAGAACAGCGCGGCCTGGCAAGGTTCGGGCGCGTCGCTGCACACCGCCCTCGACGGCTACAACAACAACGGCACGATCGGCGCCACGACCTTCGCGGGCGACGGAGACGACCACCTGTTCGTGACCATGCTGACCCGCTACCACGCCGAGGATGTCCTCGCATGAACGGGCGGGCCGGCGAGGGCAGGGCGAGAGACTCGGGGAGGCGCGCCCTTCCCGAGCCCCTGGCCGGGGCCTTGAGAACCTGCCGGCGGCATCTGCTGATCGCCGCCGGTTTCAGCGCCCTGGTCAACATCCTCTACCTGGCGCCGACCCTCTACATGCTGCAGATCTACGACAGGGTCCTGCCGACCAGCGGGCTCCTGTCGCTTGCGTTTCTGACTGTGGCGGTCGTCTTCGCCCTGGCCACCCTGGCCGTGCTCGACAACCTTCGCCAGCGCATCCTGGTGCGGCTGGGCCTGCGCCTCGACCGCCAGCTGGCGCCCGAGGTTCTGACCCGGCTAACCGGCGGCCTGGGCGTCGATGCCGGGCCGCGGCTGCGGCAGGCCATGCGCGAGTTCGACGCTTTCCGAAGCGTTGTCTCCGGTCCCGCCGCAACGGCGATGCTCGACGCGCCCTGGACCCCGATCTACCTGGCCCTGTGCTTCGTCCTGCACCCCTTGCTTGGCGTTATCGCGGTGATAGGGGCAGGGGTCCTGCTGATCCTTGCGATCCTCAACGAGCAGGCGACCCGCGCCAAGCTCGAGGCCCTGAACGAGGCCTCGGCCCAGGCCTACGCCTCGCAGGAGGCCATCGCAAGCCATGGCGGGCTGGTCAAGGCGCTGGGCATGCGCGAGCCGCTGATCGTGCGCCAGTTGCTGGAGCGCCGTGCCGCGGTGGGCTTGCAGGCCGACACACAGTTCACCGGCGGCGTCTATACCGGCCTGATCCGCTTCCTGCGGCTGACCCTGCAGTCGCTGGCGCTGGGCGCCGGCGCATGGCTGGCCGTGCGGCACGAAATCTCGACCGGCGGCGTCATCGCCGCCTCGATCCTGCTCAGCCGCAGCCTGGCGCCCGTCGAGCAGATCGTCGGGTCCTGGAAGAACGTGATCCAGGCGCGGGACGGCCTGCGCACCCTGGCCGACCTCTTCGAGCGCGCCCCTGCCGCGCCGGCCCGCACGCGCCTGCCTGAGCCCAAGGGGCGGCTGCAGGCCGAGCAGGCCTGCGTGCGCACGCCTGACGGCGCAGGCATGATCCTGCGCGGCGTGTCGTTCGACCTCAATCCGGGCGAGATCATCGGCGTCGTCGGGCCCAGCGGCGCGGGCAAGACCACGCTGGCCAGGGTGCTGGTCGGCGCCCTGACGCCCGACCTCGGCTGTGTGCGGATCGACGGCGCGGATCTCGCCGACTGGCAGTCCGAGCGCCTGGCGGCCCACATCGGCTACCTGCCGCAGAACTGCGGTCTGTTCGCCGGCACGGTGAAGGAGAACATCGCCCGTTTCGCCAGCATCACCGAAAGCGACCCGCGCGAGATCGACGAGCGGGCGGTGGCGGCCGCGACGGCGGCCGGCGCGCACGAGATGATCCTGCGACTGCCCCAAGCCTACGACACGTTGCTGGGACCGGGCGGAGCGGGCGTGTCGGCCGGTCAGGCCCAGCGTCTGGCGCTGGCCCGGGCGCTCTATGGCGCGCCTAGGGTGTTCGTGTTCGACGAGCCCAACTCCAATCTCGACTTCGAGGGGGAGACGGCGCTGGAGCACGCGATCGCGGCCCAGAAGGCAAGGGGGGCGGCCCTGGTGGTCATCGCCCATCGCCTGAACATCCTGGGCGTGGCCGACAAGCTGCTGGTGCTGCGCGACGGGGCCATGGATCTGTTCGGGCCGCGCCGCGAGGTCCTGCAGGCGCTGGAAGCCCGGGTCGCTGGCCTGCCCAGGCCCGCCAACGCGGCGCCGGGTCTTCGGGTTTCGGGGTGAGGTCATGACCGGTTCGCTCGCCATCCAGAAATCCGGGGCCATGGTCACGGTCGAAGCCTACAAGACGCAGGGACCGACCGACGGTCCTCAATGGGAGCTTCGCATCGGCCTGGTCGTCGCCGGCGCCTTCTTCGTCGGCTTGCTGGGCTGGGCCGCCTTCGCGCCGCTCGACGCCGGGGCTTACGCCCAGGGCGTGGTCGTGGTGTCGGGCAGCCGCCAGGCCGTCCAGCACCGCGAGGGCGGCGTGATCTCGGCGCTGCGCGTGCAGGAGGGCGACAAGGTCCGCCAGGGGCAGGTGCTGCTGGAGATCAACGTGGAGGAGGTGAGGGCGCAGGAACGGGCGCTGGCCGCCCGTGTCTTCGCCGTCGAGGCGCGCCGGGCAAGGCTGATCGCCGAGCGGGACGGCCTGGCCGCGCCGATCAAGCCGATCGCCTTCGCGGGTCTTCCAGCCGAAGACCAGGCGCTGGCCGACGAGGCCATAGGCCTGGAGCGCCGCCAATTGGCCGCCCAGCGCGCGGCCCTGGCCTCGCGACGCGGCGTGCTGGCCGAGCGCGCAGGCCAGTTGTCCGAACAGATCAACGGCTACAATCGCCAGCTCGCCGCCAATCGCGAGCAGCAGCGGCTGATCGGCGAGGAGCTGGAAGGCATGCGCAAGCTGGCCGCCCAGGGCTACGCCCCAATGACCCGGGTGAGGGCCCTCGAACGCGCCCAAGCCGATCTCGTGGGCGCCGACGGCGCCTATCGCGCCCAGGCCGCCAGCGCCCGCGAAGGCATAGGCGAGACCCGCATGCAGGCCCTGCAAGGCGACCGCGAGCACATGGACGAGGTGATCGCCGAGCTGCGGCAGTCGGAAGTCGAGCTCAACGACCTCAAGCCCAGGCTGGCCGCGGCTCGCGACCAGCTTTCGCGCGGCATGGTCCGGGCGCCGGCCTCGGGCCAGGTGGTGGGCCTGAAAGTGTTCACCGTCGGCGGCGTCGCTGCGCCCGGCGACGTCCTTATGGAAGTCGTGCCGCAGCGCGCGCCGCTGGTCATTGAGGCCCGCGTTTCGCCGAACGACGCCGACGACGTCCACATCGGCCAGAGCGCCGACGTCAAGCTGACGGCGTTTCACGACCGTCAGCTGCCGCTGTTGCAAGGCACGGTGACCAAGCTGTCGGCCGACGGCTTCACCGACGAAAAGACCGGCGCGCGCTATTTCCGCGCCGAGGTCGCCGTGCCGCCGGAGGAACTGGCGGCGCTCAAGCAGCCGGGACGGGAGCCGCCGACGCTGAAGGCCGGCCTGCCGGTCGAGATCGTCGCGCCGCTGCGCAAGCGCACGGCGCTGCAGTACCTGATGGAGCCGCTGCAACAGCGGCTGTTCAGAAGCTTCCGCGAGCAGTGAGAGGCGGAATAGGAATATTTTCCTGATGCTGCTGTCGCGGATCCCAAAATCGGCCCGCACGCCATTATAGGAATATATTCCTATAACGTGCAGCGCTACGCTTTCGGCCGTTTATGAAAGGTCGAAGCGCGGCGCGTACGGAAAGGCGCTGGCTTCTTTCGAAAACCTCTTCCATAAATTCGCCGAAAGGTAACTGGTTTTTGAAAGACGGGACATGCTCATCGGCTACGCTCGGGTCTCCAAGGGAGACGAACAATCGACTGCGGCCCAGAAGCGCGCGCTGACCGATGCCGGATGCGAGCGCCTGTTCGAGGAGGCGGCCAGCGGCGGCCGATGGGACCGGCCCCAGCTTCACCGAATGCTCGACCAACTGCGCGCCGGCGACGTTGTGGTCGTGTGGAAGCTCGACCGCCTATCCCGTTCCCTGAAAGACCTTCTGCACATCCTGGAGAAGATCGACGCCGCTGGCGCCGGCTTCCGGTCCCTGACCGAAAGCATCGACACGACGACCCCTGCCGGCCGAATGATGATGCACATGGTCGGTAGCTTCGCCGAGTTCGAACGCGCCATGATCCGCGAGCGCACCATGGCCGGCCTAGCCGAAGCCCGGGCCGCCGGCCGCGTCGGCGGCCGCCGGCCGAAACTGACCCCCGCACAACGCGCCGACGTGGTCGAGAACGTAATGTCCGGACGCAAATCGGCCGCCGAAATGGCCCGCCTCTACCGCGTCAGCGAACCCACCGTCAGTCGCATCGTTTCCGGGGCAAGGGCCGAAACCGGAAACGATGCGACTGACCGCAAACTCCGCGACCCGACTTCTACAGGTTCGGCTAGCCTTGTTGGTGTTGGCCGAGCCGAGCGATCCCAACCGCGCGACAAAGCAGTCTCCACTGGGCTCGAACTGGCTTTTGTCCCGCTATCGCCATTCGCGCATCCGAGGGTGGCAAAGCGTGTACGAGCAGGCCGTGCAAGATCCGCTGTTCTTGTTGGCCATAGAGCTTCCGAGAGAGGCTGTCCTGGAACTGGGCCGGCGCTCGTTGGCTTGGCCTGAAGATCTGAGACGCCGATGGACCTACGCGGCCGCAGTCGGCGCCGTCGGAGGCTACGTTTTCTAGCGGGGTTTAAGCCAACACGGCTGCGCTAGGAGGAACTCCACAACGCATGCATTTCCAGTCGCAACGATTGCGGATCGGGGAGTCGCAGGGTTTGGAGACGGGAAGCGCCAAAATCCGGAACGTTGGAGCAACCGGTGACGGCTGGTGTGCGACTCGCAACGTTTGCGATCCGTGACAGCAGCGTTTGCGATCCGTGACAGCAGCGTTTGCGATCCGTGACACCCTCAGTCGCGCATCAATATACGTCGCCTAAGGAATATTATCAGAAATAAAATCCCAGGCGGTTCAGACGCGCCGGACTCCATCCGGCCGATTATCTCGGCCCTTATTCACCACAGAGCCGATTTCCTCAGCGGCGATGTCGGCGTTTGCCCGGCTGTCGCGTCCTTGGCTCACGGCGTTGGCGCCGTCGGAGCTGCCGGATGCTTTACGCCATTCTCTGCTATCACATGGAAGACGTCGTCGGCGCATGGAGCCCGACGCATGACGAGGCCGTGATGGCGCAACTGGGCGCGGTGCGCGACGATCTGGCCGCTCGGGGCCGCCTTGGCCTGTCAGCCCGGCTTTTGCCGACCACGACGGCCGTGACGCTGCGCAAGGACCGCGAGCCGCCGCTGCTGGTCGACGGACCGTTCGCCGAGACCAAGGAACAGTTGCTGGGCTTCTATCTCGTCGATTGCGACGATCTCGACGACGTTGTGGCTACCGCGCGCGAGCTTGCGCGCGCAAACCCCGGCGGCTGCTACGAAATTCGTCCTGTAGCCGATATCTGGAAATCGAACGGCGTTCACGGAGCGGGCGCATGACCGACCCGGACTGGATCGACGCCGCACTGGTTTCGGCCCGCCCCCAGGCCATGGCGGCCCTACTGCGCTATTTCCGCGACCTCGACACGGCCGAGGAAGCCTATCAGGACGCCTGTCTTCGCGCCCTGAAGTCCTGGCCGGAGAAAGGCCCGCCACGCGATCCGACCGCCTGGCTTATCCTGGTGGGCCGCAACAGCGGCGTGGACGCTGGCCGCAAGCGCAGTCGCCAGACCGCCCTGCCGTCCGATGACGTGCTGACCGACCTCGCCGCTGGCCTCGACGACGCCGAAACCGCGCTGGCCGAGCGGTTGGACGGCGCGGACTATCGCGACGACATCCTGCGATTGCTGTTCGTCTGCTGCCACCCGGATCTGCCGGCCACCCAGCAGATCGGCCTGGCTCTGCGCATCGTCTCGGGCCTGTCGGTACGCCAGATCGCTCGCGCCTTCCTGGTCGGCGAAAGCGCCATGGAACAGCGGATCACCCGCGCCAAGGCCCGCGTGGCCAAGGGCGATACGCCGTTCGAGGCGCCCAGCCCGACCGAACGCGCCGAACGGCTGCTGACCGTGATGGCCATGGTCTATCTGGTGTTCAACGAGGGCTATTCTGCCGGCGGTGTGGAAGCCGGCGCGCGGCGGCCGCTGTGCCACGAGGCCCTGCGTCTGTCGCGGTTGCTGCTGCGGCTGTTTCCGGCCGAGCCCGAGGTCATGGGCCTTACGGCGCTGATGCTGCTGCAGCATGCCCGCAGCCCGGCGCGCCTGGACGCCGACGGCCTGATCGTGCTGCTCGAGGATCAGGATCGCGGCCGCTGGGACAAGGCGATGATCGCCGAGGGGCTGGCCATGATCGACAAGGCCATGCGCCATCGCCAGCCAGGCCCCTACCAAGTCCAGGCCGCGATCGCCGCCCTGCATGCCCGGGCCGAGCGCCAGCAGGACACCGATTGGACTCAGATCGACCAGCTCTACGCGGCGCTGGAGCGCATGACCCCCTCCCCGGTCGTCAGCCTTAACCGCGCCGTGGCGGTTTCCAAGGTGGCCGGGCCGCAGGCCGCGCTGGAGATGATCGCGCCGCTGGAGGAGCGGCTGGCCGGCTACTTCCACTTTCACGGCCTGAAGGGCGCGCTGAATCTGCAATTGGGCCGCGACGATGTCGCCCGTGAGGCCTTCCAGCAGGCCATCGCCCTGGCTGGCGGCGCCGCCGAGGCTGCTCACATACGCCAGCACCTCGACCGGCTGCAGGCCGACGGCCAGAAAAATCGCAACGCGGTGTCGGAAGGCTGACGCTTCGGACGTCCTTGCCGCAAATGGCCCTAGAACCGGTCCGCGCTCAGGGAGTTTTCGATGCTGAAGATCGTCGCCGTCGTTGGAGTGCTGGCGCTATCTGGCCTGCTGGTCGCCGCGGCCCTGCGTCCGCCGACCTTTCGGGTCGAGCGCTCGATGCTGATCAACGCGCCGCCCGAGGCCGTGCTTGCCCATGTGTCCGACTTCAAGGCCTGGCGAGCCTGGTCGCCGTACGAGACCCTGGATGCCGACCTGCAACGCACTTATGGCGGAGCCGAACGTGGCGTCGGCGCGACCTACGCCTGGGCTGGCAGGAAGGCAGGGACTGGCCGGATGCGGATCGTCTCGGCGACGAGCCGCGAGGTGGGCATCGCGCTGGACTTCGAAAAGCCCTTCGAGGCCAGCAACGCCGCCGCCTTCACCGCCGAACCCGCCGGCGAGGCCACCCGGGTGACCTGGGCGATGTCGGGGCCGGCGCCTTACGTCTCGCGCCTGATGGGCCTAGTGTTCAATATCGACAAGATGATCGGTCGCGATTTCGAGACGGGCCTGTCCAATCTCAAATCCGTCGCCGAGCGTAATTGAGGTCCCCTTCCCTTCGCGCTTTCGGAGGTCGGCATGGCCCGTTTCCTACTGCTGAAGTTCGAACCCGCCTGCTTGCCGCGGGTTTCTCCTGTCCACGCCGAGCGGAAGGAGGATGACATGCCACGCGGTGACAAGAGCAAGTACACCGACAAGCAGGAACGCAAGGCAGAGCACATCGCCGAGGGCTACGAGGCTCGCGGGGTCTCGGAGAAAGAGGCCGAACGCCGGGCCTGGGCCACGGTCAACAAGGACGACGGCGGCGGCAAGCAGCCCGGCGGAGCCGGCCGTGGCAAGCGGACTGGCCATCCCGCCGCGCACAAGGGCGGCGAGAAAGGTGGCAAGGCTTCGGCCAGCCGTACCGCCGCCGAACGGTCGGCATCGGCCAGGAAAGCTGCGGCGACCCGCAAGCGCAACGCCGAGCACCACGCGCACCACTAGACCGGACGCGCCTGACGACGACCTCAGAAAATCTGGGGCGCGCAAATCCATACTAATTAGGTAGTGATTTATCAGCGCTGTCTTCCTCCCCTTTGGCGGCGCCGAGGCGAGCGCCGCCCCGCCAGGACGATACCGACGGCTCCGGTGTTCTGGTCTGGTCCTTCGGGGGAAGGATCGGGACGGCGCTCGCCCTTGATCTCGCCATCCGGCGCACCCACCTGAAACCCTGGCGGGCCCCGCGAAGATTGACTTTGCGGCGATTACGCCTATTTATCCGCACCTTCGGAGCAGGTCTGGCGAATCCGCGCCGCCCGCTCGCCCAAGCACGGGCGGCTCCGAGCTAGACCAGCGTGACATGACCGAATTTTCAGACCTCGGGCTTTCGCCCACGACCCTTCAGGCGGTCGCCGACACCGGCTATACGACCGCCACCCCGATCCAGGCCCAGGCGATTCCGGTCGCCCTCGTCGGCCAGGACGTGCTGGGCATCGCCCAGACCGGCACCGGCAAGACCGCGGCCTTCACCCTGCCCCTGATCGACAAGCTCGCCTCGGGCCGGGCCAAGGCCCGCATGCCGCGCGCCCTGGTCATCGCCCCGACCCGCGAACTGGCCGACCAGGTCGCCTCCAGCTTCGAGAAGTATGCCAAGGGCACCAAGCTCTCGTGGGCGCTGCTGATCGGCGGCGTCTCGTTCGGCGACCAGGAAAAGAAGCTCGACCGCGGCGTCGACGTGCTGATCGCCACCCCGGGCCGCCTGCTCGACCACTTCGAGCGCGGCAAGCTCCTGATGACCGGCGTGCAATTCCTCGTCGTCGACGAAGCCGACCGCATGCTCGACATGGGCTTCATCCCGGACATCGAGCGCATCTTCAAGCTCACGCCGCCGAAGAAGCAGACCCTGTTCTTCTCGGCGACCATGCCGCCGGAAATCACGCGCCTCACCAAACAGTTCCTGAAGGATCCGGTGCGGATCGAGGTGGCCAAGCCGGCCACGACCAACGCCAACATCACCCAGCTGCTGATCAAGGTGCCGTCGTCGGATCCCAAGGCCAAGCGCCTGGCCCTGCGCACCATCGTCGAAAAGGCCGCACCTGAAACCGGCATCGTTTTCTGCAACCGCAAGACCGAAGTCGATATCGTCGCCAAGTCGCTGAAGGTGCACGGCTTCGACGCCGCGGCCATCCACGGCGACCTCGACCAGAGCCAGCGCATGAAGACCCTGGCCGACTTCCGCTCGGGCGCGCTGAAGATCCTGGTGGCTTCCGACGTCGCCGCGCGCGGCCTCGACATCCCGGCCGTCAGCCATGTCTTCAACTACGATGTTCCGCACCACGCCGACGACTACGTGCACCGCATCGGCCGCACGGGCCGCGCCGGCCGCACCGGCGTGGCCTACATGCTGGTCACCCCGGCCGACGACAAGGGCTTCGACAAGGTCGTCAAGCTGATCGGCTCGACGCCCGCGGAAGAGGTTATCGACGTCGACTACACCAACGCCGTCACCGTGCCGCGCGAAGGCGACCGCCGTCGCGGTCGTGGCGAACGTCCGGGCCGCGAGCGTGGCGAGCGCAGCGGCCGCGGCCGTCGCGAGCGCGCCGAGACCGCTGCGGAAGCCGAAGTCGTCGAAACCGTCGTCGCCGAGGGGCCGGCCGAAGCGCCCGCCGTCGAGCGTGGCGAGCGTCCGGAACGCAAGCCGCGCCGCGAACGGACGCGCGATCGTGGCGAGCGCGCAGACCGCGCCCCCGCCGTGGCCGTGGAAGCGCCCATCGAGGAAGCGCCGCCTGTCGCCCGCCCGTCGCGCGAACGCCCGCCGATGCCGGTTCGCGGCGTCCAGCCGGTTCGCGGCCGCGAGGACGACGACGACCGCCGAGTGGTCGGCTTCGGCAACGACATTCCCGCCTTCCTGCTTCGCGCGCCGCCGAAGCTGGCCAAGGTCGAGGACTGACGGACCGTCTGAAAAGGCGTAGATTGGCCGGCGTGCTCCACGGAGCCGCCGGCTTTTCTTTTGCCGACAGCCGCGTCGTTCGGGCGGCTCCGCGCGTTTTTCCCGAAGCCTTCGAAGGAACCGCCATGGCCGACTTCACGCCTTCGCAATCCAACCTGGAACTGCTGGTGCACGAGCGCACCTATCACGCCTTCAGCGTCTTCGTGCGCTGGTCCATCGTCGGCGTCGCCGTCGCCCTGACCGTGCTGACGCTGTGGTTCGCCACACCGGCAGGTTTTATCGGCGGAGCGATCGCCGGAATCGTGCTGGGCGTCGCCGGCTATTTCGCCGTGATCCGGCATGAGCAGCATCAGCCGCTGGACCTGTGGACCGAGGGGCGTTGATAGGCTGCGGCCCCAATAGCATTCGCTTCCCTCGCCCTCGTGGCGAGGACCCATGCCCGTAACCGCTCAAATCTCGACCAGGATAGCCAAGGCCTGAGCAGGTGAACGATGGATCCTGGGCACGGGGCTCAGGAGGCGATCGTGGTTGCGAGGGCGCTGAGAAGCTCCCCTACCGCTTGATCTGTCCCGCCAGGTACTTCCGGATGCCCTCGCCGTAAGGCGGGCGCAGGGCCAGCATCGGGCCGATGTCCTTCTTCAGCTGGTGGAACACCGCCTTGCGGTGGCTGAACTCGCGGAAGCCGTCGTAGCCGTGATAGGCGCCCATGCCCGCCGGGCCGACGCCGCCGAACGGCAGGTCCTCCTGCGCGACGTGGAAGATCACGTCGTTGACCGTGGCCCCGCCGCTGGTCGTGGCGGCCAGCACCCGTTCGCGCTCGGCCTCGTCAGTTCCGAACCAGTAGAGGGCGAGCGGTCGGTCGTGACGATTGACGTAGTCGATGGCGTCCTCGATCCGGTCATAGGCTTTTACAGGCAATAGCGGGCCGAAGATTTCGTCCTGCATCACCGTCATGTCGTCGGTCGGCTTGAGGATCAGGGTCGGCGGAATCCTGCGCTGCTGCTGCTGGGAGAAGTCCTCGCCGGCCGGATTGAGCTCGACCACCTTGGCGCCCTTGGCCTTGGCGTCGTCGACATAGTCCTTCACCCGGTCATAGTGCCGCTGGGCCACCAGGGCCGTGTAGTCGGGATTGTCCCTCAGGGTCGGGAAGCTGCGGGCGACAGCGGCGCGGGCGGCCTCGACGAAGCGGTCCACATCCTCGGCCGGGGCCAGCACATAGTCGGGCGCCAGGCAGATCTGGCCGGCGTTCAGGGTCTTGCCGGCCATCACCCGGGCCGCAGCGGTGTCGAGATCGGCGCCGCGCGACAGGATCACCGGGCTCTTGCCGCCCAGCTCCAGAGTCACCGGCACCAGGTTCTCGGCCGCCGCTCGCATCACGTGCCTGGCCACCGAAGTCGCGCCGGTGAACAGCAGGTGATCGAAGGCTAGCCCGGAGAAGGCCTGACCGATCTCGGGACCGCCGGTGACGACGGCGATCTCGTCCTCGTCGAACGACTTGGCGAACATCGCCTTCAGCAGATCGGAGGTGGCGGGCGTATATTCCGACGGCTTGATCATGGCCCGGTTACCGGCCGACAGCACCCCGGCCAGCGGCGCGAAGGTCAGGTTCACCGGGAAGTTCCACGGGCTGATCACCCCGACCACGCCCTTGGGTTGCCAGCGCACCTCGGCCTTGGCGCCGAACAGGCCCAGTAGCGCCGGCGTCGTGCGGCGCTTCTCGGTTTTCATCCATTTGCCGACATGGTCGCGGGCGTACTTGAGCGGGCCGATCGATCCGGCCACGTCGGTCAGGGCCGTGGCGTCCCTGGAGCGCACGCCGAAGTCGTCGCTGACCGCCTGGGCGATTTGGGACTGGTGGTCGACCAGCAGCGCAATGCAGCGATTCAGCCAGTCGATCCGTCGCTCGAGCGGCGGCGCGCCGTCGCGCAGATGGGCGGCCTTCTGGCGCTGTAGGATGATCTCGAGGCCGGCCTTGGCGGCCTCCTGACCGAGATTGGCGGGGGCGTTCATGCGGCGTCTCTCCCGAAAACGGCCTCTCGGCTCATCTTATCAACGTTCAGAATGCTTTGGAGTTGTGCCTGACGCAAGCACCCCGCACGGCCTTAACCGCTCGTTTGAACTCTCGTGCCTATGCTCGCCGCGCAAGCGATCGGTCTGGGAGAAGCCCGGATCGAACGGGGGAATGAATGATGTCGGACGTCGAAACCACGCTGCGCGGCCCGGAAGCCTACAAGATCGCCCGTCGGGCCCTCGACCTGATGGAGCGCCATCAGATCTGGCCGACCGCGCTGAACTTCGAACTCTGGACCCATTATGTGGCCGATCCCGACGGCGCCCTGGCGCGCGAGATCACCCGACTGATCTCGATGGGCGAGCCCATCACCGAGATGCTGAGCGAGGAGCTCGCCGCGGCGTATCTCCCCAAGGCCCGCCTCAACGAACAGATCCGCGACGCCGGCGACCTGCTTTCCAAGGAGCTGGAGTCGGTCTCAAAGGCCATCCAGAACGCCCAGAAGACCAACGCCGCCTTCGGCAAGACCCTGGCGGGCGTGTCCAAGGATCTCGACGCCCCGACCGGTGTCGAAGGCATCAAGGCCGTGGTTTCCAGCCTGGCCGAGGCCACCCGGCAGGTCGCCAAGGAAAACAAGGCGCTGGAAAGCCGCCTGGCCGACTCGACCGCCGAGGTCGATCGCCTGCGCGAGCACCTGGAACAGGTGCGTCGCGACGCCACCACGGATGGCCTGACGAACCTGGCCAATCGCAAGGCCTTCGACGAGGAACTGGAGCGCGCCTGCGCCGAAGCCGACGAGGCCGGTTCGGCCATCTGCCTGGCGGTGCTCGATATCGACCACTTCAAGGGCTTCAACGACACCTGGGGCCACCAGACGGGCGACCAGGTCATCCGCTATGTGGCCAGCGTCATCGGTCGCGTGGCCGCCCTGCCCCGCTTCGCCGCCCGCTACGGCGGCGAGGAATTCGCGATGATCTTCCCTGGCGAAGCCGCAGCCACCGTCAGCGCCACGCTGGAAGAGATCCGCGTCGAGGTCTCCTCGCGCATGCTCAAGCGCCGCTCGACCAACGAGGACCTGGGCGCGATCACCCTGTCGTCGGGCTTTGCCGAGCGCCGCAAGGGCGAGACCGGGCACTCGGTGATGGAGCGCGCCGACGCGGCCCTCTACGCCTCCAAGCGCAGCGGCCGCAATCGCGTCACCGCCGCCGACACGCAGGCTGAATCGGCCAACGCCGCCTGACGAGATACGCGTTCTTCTCCAGAGAACCGCGTCGGGGCCCGTCGATCCTCAAGGATCGGCGGGCCCTTTTCATTTGCCCGAACACCCCTCTTGCGTTCCCCTGGGACAGTCGCGCCTAGCTGGCGTCCAGGCGCGTAAAGACGCCCGGAGGACCGCCCCCATGGCCGAAACGGCTTATGAAAAGATCCGGCTGGAAGCCCAGGACGGCGTCGCCGTCGTCACCCTTTCGGACCCCGCTTCCCTGAACGCCGCCAGCCCCGAAGTCGCCCGCGAGCTCGCCCAGGCCTTCGGCGCAATCGCGGCCGACAAGGTCGAAGCCAGGGCGGTGATCCTGACGGGCGAAGGTCGCGGCTTCTGCTCCGGCGCCAACCTGTCGTCCGGCGCCACGGCGGGCCGCCCGATGGACGCCGACGGCAAGCCCGACGCAGGCGCGGCGCTTGAGAGCGTCTACAACCCTCTGATGACGCTGCTGCGAGACTTTCCGCTGCCGATCGTTACGGCCGTGAACGGCCCGGCTGCGGGCATCGGCTGCTCGCTGGCGCTGATCGGGGACATCGTCGTGGCCGCCGAAAGCGCCTATTTCCTACAGGCCTTCCGCCGTATCGGCCTGGTTCCCGATGGCGGCTCGACCTATCTCCTGCCGCGTCTGGTGGGCAAGGCGCGCGCCATGGAGATGATGCTGCTGGGCGACAAGGTCCCGGCCGCCACCGCCCTCGACTGGGGCCTGATCAACCGCTGCGTTCCCGATACGGAGTTGATGCCCAGGGCCGTGGAGCTTGCCCGCGCCCTGGCCGACGGCCCTGCTTCGCTGGGCGCGATCCGCCGCCTGGTCTGGGACAGCCTCGACGCCGACTGGGTCGGCCAGTTGCATGCCGAGCGCCACGCTCAGCGCGCCTGCGGCAAGACCGAGGACTTCATCGAAGGCGTCAGCGCCTTCCTGCAGAAGCGTCCCGCGGCCTTCAAGGGGCGCTGAGCCCCCTTTAAACATCAATGCCCGAGCGCAAGCCTTTGCTTTAATAGGGCTTGTAGCTCTTTTCCTCGACGATGTCCGAGCCGGTCAGGGCGTTGATCTTGCGCTTAACGGCGGCGCGCTTGTCGTTGTCCATGTAGACGCGGCGGGCCAGCTCGACGAACTCCGGGCCGAAGGCCTGGCTACGCTCGCAGGCGCGCTTGCCGTCCTCGATGTCCCAGAGGGCGGCGTTGATGGCGGTCAGCTCGACCGTCAGGGCGTCCAGCTCGGCGCTGGGCGTCAGGGCATTAGCCGCGATGCCTTCCAGCAGCGCCAGCTCCTTGCGGACATTGGCTTCCTTGGCAGCGTCGCCGATCCGCTCGGCCTTGACCCGCAGGATGGTGATCTTGTCGACGAGCTCGCCGGCGGAGATGGGGGCGAGGATGGACATCAGGAAACTCCGGCGATCAGGGTGTCGAGGGCGGCCTTCACCGGGGCGAGCGGCAGGGCGGCCATGCTCTCTCCGTAGTCCTCGGCGCACAGCATCTCAAGGCGTTGCGCCGCGGGCTTGAACTTCACGGCTTTGCGGCGATTTAGCTGCAGCGACAGCAGCGGCGCGCCGCCGGCCGCCAGCATGTGGCCAGGGCCAGCGTCGTTGGCCACGGCGGCGGCGAGGCGTCCGGCAAGGGCGATGGCCAGGATCGGCCCCTTCACACCGGCGAATCCGTCGGTGCGGTCGGCCTCCGGGAACAGCGCGCCCGGAACCTGCGCCCGCGCGATAGCCGCATCAACGGCTTCGTCCGGACCGAAGAAGAACACCGGCGCGCGTCCCGCCGCCTGCTGGGCGCGGGCAAGGTCGAGATAGCTTTCGAGCGGCCAGCGCTTTTCCTGGCCGCCTGCGCCGGGGGCCAGGCCCACATAGGTCGGACCATCCGGCAACAGCGCCTCGGCGGCCGAGACCGCGTCGGCCTCGGTCAGGGCCAGCGGCCGCAAGGCGCCCTGGCCGTCCGTGACCAGGGCCAGAAGCCGCGCCAGTCGGTCGACCACGGCCGCCGGCCAATCAGGCTTGCGCGCCTGCATGGCGGCCGAGACGAACCTGCCGCCCCTTGTGACGGCACGCCTGGCCACCAGGCTGCGGCGCAGATTCTCCTGCGTGTCGATCACAAGGTCGAAGGTGCGCCCGCTCAAGGGCTTCACCCAGGGCAGCACGTCCAGCGCACCGGCGCCTGTGACGCCATCCTTGACGATCTCGTCGATATACCCCGCCACGACGCGTTTGAGCGGGCCGTCATAGACCGTCACGCCCTTGGCGGCGCACCAGGTTATCCGGGCGTCTGGCAAGGCCGCGCGCAGGCCCGCGATGAAGGGCAGCTTGATCAGGCCGTCGCCGATCACTTCGCCCATGGAATAGATCAGAACCGTCTGGACCATGGCCGTGCATGGCCGCGCCCGCCGCCGCCGTCAATCGTCGCGATCAGTATGTGAGCATTTACTTGCATGGCGCGTGATTTGGGGTAACGTCGATTGCATGAGCGCCAAGCCCCGCATCGAACGCGCCGCCCTCGAAGTCTTCGCCGCCCACGGCGTCGATGGCGCGACGACCAAGCTGATCGCCGCCCGCGCCGAGGTTTCGGAGGGCGCGATCTATCGCCACTGGAAGAGCAAGGACGAACTGGCCATCGGTCTGTTCATGGCCGCCCACAGGCGCCTGTCCGATCTGATCGATACCGAGGCTGGCGCCGTCCATGGCGTCGAGGCCAAGGCCGCGGCCCTGGTCAAGGCCTACTGCACGGCCGCCGACGAGGACTGGACCCTGTTCTCGTTCCACCTGCTGCAACTGCATCACTTCCTGCCCTACTACCAGGACGACGGCCGCGACCCGGTGACCCTGGTCGAGACCATCATCAAGTACGGCATGATGAAGATGGAGCTGCCGCCCGGGGATCCGCGCGTGGTGGCCGCCATGGCCATCGGCGTGATCACCCAGACCGCTCAGAACAAGGCCTACGGGCGCCTGGGCGAAGACGCGCTTTCGGCCCATGCTTCGCTGATGACCGCGGCCGTCCAGGCCGTGCTCAAGGCACGCTGACCCCAAACCAATCACAAGCCCTCCATGAAGGACCAAGCGATGCGTAGCGCGCTGTTCAACGCCTACTACTGGGTTCTGTCGATCTTCTACGGCCTGTCGGCGGCCCTCTCGGCCCTGCTGCCTGGACGCCGCCCGGTGACCTTCGCCCTGCGGCTCTATTCCAGGCGCATGCTGTGGGCCCTGCGCACATTCGCAGGGATCAAGATCGAGCTGAAGGGTCAGGAGAACCTACCGCAGGGCGCCTTCATCATCGCCGCCAAGCACCACAGTTGGGGCGACGGCTTCGTGATGTTCGCCAATGTCGACAATCTGAGCTTCGTCACCGGCGACCACCTGGAGAAGTTCCCGCTGCTGGGCAACATCCTCAAGAAGTTCGGCGCCATCGTCGTCGACAGCTGCGGCGGCCCCGAAGCGCGCGCCGCCCTGTCCAAGAGCGCCGCGCAGGTCGCCGCCGAGGGGCGTCGCATACTGATCTATCCGGAGGGCCACCTGGCCGCACCGGGCGAGCGCTTCCGCTATCGCACCGGCGTCTATCACATGAGCCAGGATTTCGGCCTGCCGGTGGTGCCGGTGGCCACCAACCTGGGCTGTTTCTGGAAGCAGCAGGAAGCCCGAAAGACCCCCGGCCAGGCCACGGTCGAGTTCCTGCCCGCCCTGCCCCAGGGCCTGCAGAAGGCCGAGTTTATGAAGCTGCTGGAAAACACGGTCGAGAACCGCACCAACGAGCTGATCGCCCAGGCTACCGGCCAGCCGGTAAAGGCTTCGGTGCTCGTCGAGCCGCCGCGCAAGAAGCCGGCCGAGGCCGAACCGCTGTCGGCGTAATCGAAGTGGCCGGAGGGGCGGCCGCGTGCGCGAGCGCCCCTCCGAAGCTTTCAGTCGCCGATCGGCATCACCCAGACGGTCGGGAACTGCCGCTCGAACCGCCCCAGGGCCTGGGGGTCCATGCGGGCGACAAGGCGGACCTCGCCGTCCTCCATGTCCTCGCGTTCGGTGACGCGCCCGTTGCGATAGATCCAGGCCAGGGCTTCGCCGTCGGCGGGGCCAAGACGCACGGCCATGGGCGGGGTGTCGTCGATCAGGCCGCCGACGCGCTTCAGCAGCTCGGGGCAGCCCTCGCCGGTGACGGCCGAGACGGCCGAGGCGTCGGACCGCTTGGCGCGGCCTTCGAGGATCTCGCGTTCCTCGCCGTCAACGAGGTCGATCTTGTTCCAGACCTCGACGACCGTCTTGCCGTCGTCGGCGGTGACCTTCAGCTCGCTCAGCACCGCCTGGACGTCGCGCGCCTGGGCGTCGGTGTCTGGGTTGGCGACGTCGCGAACATGCAGCACCACGTCGGCCTCCTGCACCTCCTCGAGGGTGGCGCGGAAGGCCTCGACCAGCTCGTGCGGCAGGTCAGAGATGAAGCCCACGGTGTCGGAGAGGATGGCCGGGCGGCCGTCGGGCAGCTTGACCGTCCGCAGGGTTGGATCGAGCGTGGCGAACAGCATGTCCTGGGCCACGACCTCGGCATTGGTCAGGCGGTTGAACAGCGTCGACTTGCCGGCGTTGGTGTAGCCCACCAGCGCCACGGTCGGGTATGGAACCTTCTTGCGAGCGCTACGATGCAGGGTGCGGGTGCGCCGCACCTCTTCCAGCTCACGCTTGAGCTTGCCGATCGTGCCGGCGATCAGGCGCCGGTCGAGTTCGATCTGGGTTTCGCCGGGGCCGCCGGTGCTGCCGGTGCCGCCGCGCTGGCGTTCGAGGTGGGTCCAGGTGCGCACGAGGCGCGAGCGCTCGTAGTCGAGCCGGGCGAGCTCGACCTGCAGCTTGCCTTCGCGAGTGCGGGCGCGACGGGCGAAGATTTCGAGGATCAGGCCCGTGCGATCGACCACCTTGACGCCCAGACCGCGCTCAAGATTGCGCTGCTGGACAGGGGTGAGCTGGTCGTCGAACACCGCGACGTCGATGGCCTCGACCTCGCAGACGACCTTGAACTCGGCGATCTTGCCGCTGCCGAACAGGGTTGCAGGCGTGACGGTGCGTAGCGGCGCGATGGCCGTTTCGACGACGTCGAGATCAAGAGCGATGGCGAGGCCGACGGCCTCTTCGAGACGCGCCTTGGGATCGCGCGCCTCCAGAGCGGCCTGCCCGCGAGCAGGCCGCACCGGATGAATCACGAAGGCCCGCAGGATCGGGTCGGCGTGATCGATAAGTCCATCGGGGGACTTAGAAGTAGATTTTGACAAAAGAGCCTTGGACTTAGTCGTCTTGATCGGCGCTCGGCTCATACAGCTGAACGGGCTGAGCCGGCATGATCGTCGAGATGGCGTGCTTGTAGACCAGTTGCGACTGGCCATCGCGGCGCAGCAGGACGCAGAAGTTGTCGAACCAGCTGACCACGCCCTGCAGCTTGACGCCGTTGACCAGGAAGATGGTGAGCGGCGTCTTGGACTTGCGCACACTGTTCAGGAAGGTGTCCTGAAGATTCTGTTTCTTGTCGGCGGACATTGGGGATTCCCCTCTCGTTGAAATCGGAGGGCAAAACGCGCTCCACACAAACAAGCTCATGCTAGAGCATTTTTCGCCGTTTGATATGACTTTCCGGCGAGAAAATGCACGCAGGGCGGAGAGAGACCCTAGATCGCTCCCGCCCGCGCCCGCTCGATATAGAGAGCCCGCAGGCGGCTCGCCACCGGCCCCACCGTTCCATCCCCGATCTTGACGCCATCGACGCTGGTGATGGGCGTCACGAGGCTGCCGGCGCCCGTGATGAAGGCTTCCCGGGCGTTCCTGGCCTCTTCCACCGTGAAAGGCTGCTCGGCGACCGGCAGGCCAGCCTGGGCGATGACGTCAAGCAGGGTGAGCCGGGTGACGCCACGCAGGATGTTGGCCTGTGTGTCGCGCGTGCGCAGGCGGCCGTCGGCGTCGACGATCCACGCGTTGGATGAGGCGCCCTCGGTGACCAGGCCTAGGTCGTCGACGAACCAGGCCTCGATCGCCCCACGCTCACGGGCGGCCTGCTTGGCCAGGGCGTTCGGCAGCAAGCCTATGGTCTTGATGTCGCAGCGGCCCCAGCGGTTTTCCGGCACGGTGATCACGGCCGCCCCCTTGGCAGCCTTGGCCTCGATGGCGACGCGGTCGACCGAGCGAGCGGTGATCACGACCGCCGGCGGCACGGCCGGGTTCGGGAAGGCGTGGTCGCGCCTGGCGACGCCGCGCGTGACCTGCAGGTAGACGAGCCCCTCGCGCACGTGGTTACGGCGGATGGCCTCGCGCAGCACGATGGTCAGTGCCGCCTCGCTCATCGGATGGTCGATGCGCAGCTCGTCCAGGCTGCGCCACAGGCGGGCGAAGTGGCCTTCCGCGTCCGCCAGCTTGCCGTCGAACACGGCCCAGACCTCGTAGACACCGTCGGCCAGCTGGTAGCCGCGGTCCTCGATGTGCACGGCGGCCTGGCCGTGACGGACGAAGCGGCCGTTGACGTAAGCGAAACGCGACATGGGGTCCTTACTCTTCTTCCTCGCCGCGGCCGCCGGCCACGCCGAGGGACTTCAGCTTGCGGTGCAGGGCCGAGCGCTCCATGCCGATGAAGTTGGCCGTGCGCGAGATGTTGCCGCCGAACCGCAGGATCTGGGCGTTGAGATATTCGCGCTCGAACAGCTCGCGGGCCTCGCGCAGCGGCAGGGCGATGATTCGCTCGGCGCCGATCGCGCCCGAGCCGCCGCTGGACGGCTGCTCGGAGGCGTTCAGCATTTCGGCGGTGATCAGGTCGCCCGGTTCGCCGGCGGCCAGGATCAGCATCCGCTCGACGTTGTTGCGCAACTGGCGGACGTTGCCCGGCCAGGCCTGGACCTGCAGGGTCGCCAGCGCGTCTTCGCCCAGGCGGCGGCGCTGCATGCCGGTGGCCTCGCTGATCCGCTCGATGAAGTAGGAGATCAGCTCGGGAATGTCCTCGCGGCGCTCGGCCAGGCCCGGCACGCGCACAGGCACCACGTTGAGGCGGTGGAACAGGTCCTCGCGGAAGCGTCCGGCGGCGATCTCCTCGCGCAGGTCTCGCGAGGTGGACGAGATCACCCGCACGTCGACCTGCACGTCGCTGTCGCCGCCGACGCGGCGGAAGCGCTGCTCGACCAGCACCCGCAGGATCCGGCTTTGAGTCTCGCGCGGCATGTCGGCCACTTCATCGAGATACAGCGTCCCGCCGTGGGCGCGCTCGAACACGCCGATCTTGCGCGGGCGACCGCCCTCGCCTTCCTCGCCGAACAGTTCGACGTCGAGACGTTCGGGCGCCATGCCGGCCGAACTGACGGCCACGAACTCGGCCTTGGTGCGGGCGCTGGCGCCGTGGATCAGGCGCGCGACCAGCTCCTTGCCGGAGCCCGGCGGGCCGGCGACCAGGACCCGGCTGTTGGCCGGGGCGACCTTGGCGATCATCTGGCGCAGGGCCTGGGCCGCCTGCGACTTGCCCATCAGGCCGTCGGAGGCGAAGCTCTGGGCCCGCAGGCGACGGTTCTCGCGCTTGAGATTGGCCGCCTCCAGGGCGCGCTCGACCACCAGCAGCAGCCGGTCGGACTTGAACGGCTTCTCCAGGAACTCGTAGGCGCCGCGCTTGATGGCGCTGACGGCCGTCTCGATGTTGCCGTGGCCCGAGATCATGATCACCGGCAGGTCGGCGTCGAGCGTCTTGACCATGTCGAGCAGTTCCAGCCCGTCCATGCCCCCGCCCTGCATCCAGATGTCGAGGACCAGCAGGGCCGGCTTGCGCGCGCGCAGCGCGGCCAGGGCCTGGTCGGCGTCGGCGGCCGTACGTACGGCATAGCCTTCGTCCTCCAGGATGCCGGCCACCAGATCGCGGATGTCGACCTCGTCGTCGACCACAAGCACGTCAGCGCTCATGTCATCTCCTCTACGCCCAGGGTCGTCGGCGCCGCGGCGAGCCGCGCCGACACCGGAAACTTCAGGACGACGCGCGCGCCGGCATGGCCCTGCGCGTCGGTGAGGACCAGCTCGCCGCCGTGGTCCTCCATGATCCGCTTGACGATGGCCAGGCCCAGGCCAGTGCCCTTCTCGCGGGTCGTCACATAGGGTTCGGCCAGACGGTCGCGATCCTTCGCGGGCAAGCCGACGCCGTTGTCCTCGACAATGATGCACAGCGCCTCGTCGTCGGAGACCAGCGTCGCGTCGATCTGGCCGCGCGGCTCGGGCGTGACGTGGCGCCGGGCGCTCACGGCCTCGCCGGCGTTCTTCAGAATGTTGGTCAGGGCCTGGCCGATCATCCGCGCGTCGCAGTTGACCCAGATCGCGCCGCCCGGCTCGTCACTGACCACGTCGGTGTCTGCATCGACGACGCGCTGGGCGAAGACCCCGGCGCGCAGCAGCTCGGCCAGATCGGCGGGGGCGAAGCGCGGCGCGGGCATGCGGGCGAAGGCCGAGAACTCGTCGACCATCCGGCCGATGTCGCCGACTTGGCGGATGATGGTGTCGGTGCAGCGATCGAAGGTCTCGAGATCGCCGGTGATGTCCTTGCGGTACTTGCGGCGAATCCGCTCGGCCGACAGCTGGATCGGGGTCAGCGGGTTCTTGATCTCGTGAGCGATGCGGCGGGCGACGTCCTTCCAGGCGGCGTTGCGCTGGGCCGCCATCAGGCGGGTGACGTCGTCGAAGGTCAGCACCTGGCCCTCTGCCGCGTGGCCGGCGGCGCGGACGCGCAGGCGCAACGTCTCGCCGCCGCGCACGACGTCGATCTCGACCTCGGCGTTGGGTCGGCCCTGGCTCATCTCCTCCAGCACCTGGGCGAACTCCGGCGCGGCCTCGACCAGATCCTGACCCTCGGCGGCCTCGTCCAGGGCCAGCAGCTCGCCGGCGCGACGGTTGAGCGCCGAAATCCGGCCCGCGCCGTCGAGGCTGATCACGCCGGCGCTGACGCCCGACAGCACGGTCTCGATGAACTGGCGGCGGGATTCGGCGTCCAGGCTGGCGGTCCTAAGGGCGGCCTGCTGGGTCTGAAGATCGGCCGTCATCATGTTGAAGGCGTTGGACAAGGCCCGGATTTCCTCCGGCCCGGCCTCGGCGTCGACACGGGCGTCGAGGTCGCCCGCCGAAACCCGGCCGGCCGCCTGCACCAGCCCAGAGACTGGAGCAGCGATCGAGTTGGCGGCGGCGATGCCCACCCACACGGCCGCCACCAGCACCAGCAGCGCCGTCTCGACGTAGCTGAGGCCGAAGATCGCCTGGATACGGGCCCGATTCTGAGCGGCGTCGCGATAGGAGATCAGCGACTCCTCCGACTCGATCAGGTGCGCCAGGATGCCCTTGTCGATCGGCCGGGCGACGTAGAGATAGCCGTCCGGGAAACCCTTCAGCTTGTAGAGCGCCCGGAACAGGTCTTCGGAGACGAAGCGCTGCGAGGTGATCTCGCCAGTGTCGGTCCAGCGGAAGCTCGACGGCGGCGGGGCCAGGAACGGCGGCGCGTCGGCGAGCTCGGCCCGCGCCAGAATGCGGCCGTCGCGGTCAAGGATGTAGGCGGCCGAGAAGCCGTTGTCCTCGGCCAGGGTGCGTAGGAAGTGGCCGAACACGACCGGCGATTCGGCCATGGCCGGGGCGGCGCTGTTCAGCGTCGCGGCCATCGGCCCCATGTGCTGGCTGATGTAGCTGGTCTGCTCGGAGACGTAGGAACGCGCCACTGTGGCCGAGTTCTCGACCACGGTCGTCACCCGCTTGCTGAACCAGCCGTCGACCCCGCGGTTGACCAGCACGCCGAAGAACAGCGCCACGATCACCGCAGGCGCCACGGCCGCGACCGAGAACAGGCCCACGAAACGCAGGTGCAGGCGGGCGCCGGCGTCGCTGGAGCGAGCGTCGATCAGGTCGAGCAGTCGCCAGCCGACGATGGCGGCGACGCAGAGGATCAAGGCGAGGTTGAAGCCGAGGACCACCAGGATGGCGGTGCTGGCGGGGCCGATCGGGCCGGTGGTCGGCGGCGAGGAGGCCAGGCCGACGCCGGTGGCCGTCAGTATGGCGGCCAGCACATAGCCGCCGCCGAGCACGTAGCGTGATCTCAAGAGTTCGCGCCACCACGACCGGCTGAAGCGGCGCGGGCGGTCTTCCGATTCCGAAACTGACGGGACCGAACTCATCGATGCGAGTTTAGGGCGGGGTGTGCCCTAAACTCAACACCGATGTGCTGAAAAAGCGTCAGCAATGGCGGGCGCTGGTCGACTAGCGACGACCCCGGCTCATCTCGACGCCCAGATCCTGGATTTTCTTGCGCAGCGTGTTGCGGTTCAGGCCGAGAATCTCGGCGGCCCGGACCTGGTTGCCGCGCGTGGCCGACAGGGTCAGCTGGATCAACGGACGCTCCACTTCCTGCAGCACGCGGTCGTAGAGGCCGGCGGCGGGCACGCCGTCGGGCTGCTCAGCGAAGTGCGAGGCCAGGTGGCGCTCGACCAGGGCCGCCAGGGTTACCGGGCCTTCGTCGGCGCGCGGAGCCGGGGCGTGGTCCTGCAGCTCGCGGTCGACGATGCGGGCGGTGATCAGCTCCTCGGCATAGAGTGCGCACATCCGCCGGATCAGATTCTCCAGCTCGCGCACGTTGCCCGGCCAGGAGTGGCTCTTCATGCGGTCGAGCGCGCTCTGGTCGATGGTCTTGGCCGGCAGGCCTTCGCGGTTGGCGCGCAACAGGAAGGTGCGCGCCAGGTCCGGAATGTCCTCAGCGCGGTCGCGCAGCGGCGGCAGGCGCACGGGCGCGACGTTGAGGCGGAAGAACAGGTCCTCGCGGAACAGGCCTTGTTGGATCAGGCCGCGCAGGTCGCGGTTGGTGGCGGCGATGATCCGCACGTTCGGACGGCGGCCGGTCTTGGGGTTGATCACCGGTTCGGTGCCGTCGATCACCCGCAGCAGGCGGGTCTGGGCGTCGAGCGGCATGTCGCCGATCTCGTCCAGGAACAAGGTGCCGCCGTCGGCCTCGACGAGGCGGCCGTTGTCGCCCTCCCCGCGCCCGAACAGCTCGGCCTCGACCCGCTCGCGCGGAACGGCGGCCAGGTTGATGACCACGAACTTGCCATCGCGACGGCGGCCCAGGTCGTGCAGGGCGCGGGCGACCAGTTCCTTGCCGGTGCCGCTTTCGCCCAGGATCAGCACGGTGAGGTCCGCGCCGACCAGGCGGGCGATGGTGCGGTAGACCTCCTGCATCGGCGCCGAGCGGCCGATCAGCGGCAGGCGTTCGTCGCGCATGGCCCGGGCCTGGGCCTTGGAGGCCTCGGCGTCGGCCGGACGCGACAGGGCGCGGCGGGCGGCGGCTGTGACGTCGTCGAGATCGAAGGGCTTGGAAACGTACTCGAAGGCCCCGGCGTCGGCGGCGTTGACCGCGGTCAGCAGGGTGTTTTGCGCGCTCATCACGATTATCGGCAGCTTGGGGCGCTCCTTGCGGATGCGCGGCAGCACGTCGAACACGTTCTCGTCGGGCATCATCACGTCGGTGACGACCAGATCGCCCTCGCCGTCGCTGACCCATTTCAAGAGCGTGGTGGCGTTACCCGTGGCCCTGACCTGGTAGCCGAGACGGGTGAAGGCCTGGCTGAGCACCAGACGGACGGAGGAGTCGTCGTCGGCGATCAGAATCTTCTTGTTTGCGGCGTTCATGTACTCACGCGTCTCCCAAGGAAGGCTCAGGCGCCACAGGCAGCAGCACGCGGAACACGGTGCGGCCGGGCTCGGATTCGAAATCGATCAGGCCCCCGTGGGCCGTCACAAGCTTGGTGACCAGGGCCAGGCCCAAACCGGTGCCGTTGGCCTTGGTGGTCACGAAGGGCTGGAACAAGTGCTCGCGCAGGCTCTGCGGAACGCCGGGGCCGTTGTCCTGCACGCGAATCTCGATCGGCGCGCTGGAGGCCGACTTGCCGTCGGCGCCGCGAACCCGAACCCCGGGACGCCAGGCGGTGTGGATGGTCAGCTCACCCTGACCATCGCCGCGCATGTGGGCGGCCTCGGAGGCGTTCTTCACCAGGTTCAGGAAGATCTGGATCAGATGGTCTTCGTCGCCCCAGACCGGCGGCAGCGAGGGGTCGTAATGATCGCGCAGGCGCAGACCGTCGGCGACGCCGTTGACGACCAGGGCGCGCACACGGTCCAGCACCTGGTGGATGTTGACCGCCTCACGCGGGGTCGGGGCCTGGTCGGAGAAGGCTTCCATGCGGTCGACGAGACGGCGGATGCGGTCGGTCTCATCGACGATCAGCTGGGCCAGCGGCTGGTCGGCGGCGCTGGCGCCGGTCTTCAGCAACTGGGCTGCGCCGCGAATGCCGGCCAGCGGGTTCTTGATCTCGTGGGCCAGCATGCGGCCAAGGCCGACGACCGAGCGCAGTCCGGCCTGATCGGCGGCGCGCTCGACGCCCAGGGCGCCCTTGACGTGCAGGGTCAGCAGCACCGAGCCGTCGCCCAGGGGCACGGCGGCGCCGTCGGCCTCGAACGGCGGCTGACCGAACAGATTGACCTCGACCCCGTGCTCGCGGACCAGCGCGCCTTCGAACACGGCCCGGTCCATCAGCGAGACCAGCACCGAACCCGGCGGCAGGGCGGCGCGGAAGCGGCCGCGGGCCAGCAGCGACAGGCCGTGGCCGAACAGAGCCTCGGCGGCTTCGTTCACCGCCACAAGGCCGCCATCGCGGTCGACCACCAGGGCCGGCTCCGGGCTGAGCTCGAAGGCGGCGGCCTTCAGGGCGTCCAGCGCGGGGCCGGACAGGACGCGGGCGCGGTCGGTCATGCGGCGATCCTCCCGCCGGCCAGCCAAAGGTCGGCCAGGGCGATCTCTAGAGCGGCGGGGTCGTCGATGCGGCAGAGGCTGGCGCGCGCGGCGCGGCGACCCTCGGCGCTTTCTGGCCACGGCGCGGCCTCGATGTACGAGGCCAGGTGCTTGCGGAACATCTTCAGCCCCAAGCGCTCGCCGTAGAAGGCCAGGTTGCGGCGGAAATGGGTGAGCGCGATGGCGAGGCGCTCCTCGGCCTGCGGCTCGACGAAGTCGCGGCCGTCCAGCGCGGCTTCGATGGCCTGGGCGATCCAGGGGCGGCCATAGACGCCGCGCCCGATCATGACGCCGTCGGCGCCCGACTGTTCCAGCGCCCTGCGAGCGCTGTCGGCGTCGATAATGTCGCCATTGACCAGCACCGGCACGGAGACAGCCTGCTTGACGGCCGAGACGGCGGACCAGTCGGCCTCGCCCTTGTAGAACTGGCAGCGGGTGCGGCCGTGGACGGTGATGGCGCGGGCCCCCACGGCCTCGGCGCGCGCGGCGATCTCGGGGGCGTTACGGCTGGCGTCGTCCCAACCCAGTCGCATCTTGACGGTGACGGGCGCATCGACGGCCTCGACGGCGGCGGCGACCAGGGCCTCGGCCAGATCAGGCTCACGCATCAGGGCCGAGCCCGAGGCGGCGCCGGCGGTGACTTCCTTGGCGGGGCAGCCGAAGTTCAGGTCGATGATCTCGGCCCCGGCTTCGGCCGCCAGGCGGGCGCCCTGCGCCATGAACGCCGGATCGCGGCCGACAAGCTGTACGACCATAAGCGGCAGGCCTTCGCCGACGGCCGCGCGGCGGACGACGTCGGGCCGGCCCTTCGCGAATTCCGCGCAGGCGACCATTTCGGTGGCCACGTATGACGCGCCGAGGCGCGTGGCCGTTTCTCTGAACGGGAGGTCGGACACGCCTGTCATAGGCGCAATCCATACCCGCCCGGGCACCGTGACGGCGCCGACTGCGAGCTGCTTGCTCATTTTATGATCATCCCCACCGCTGTGTTTTTAGGCACATTGTGCAGCGCAGTAAAGCCCTCCGTTCACTGGACATGCGCGACGACAACGTTAGACACGGCCCATGACCTTCTCAGCCGTCATCGTCGCCGCCGGCAGCGGCACCAGGGCCGGACCCGGCCAGGCCAAGCAGTGGCGGGATCTGGCGGGGAAACCCGTGCTGCGCTGGTCGGTCGAGGCCTTGCTGGCGGCCGGCGCCGCCGATCTCGCAATCGTGACCGACCCGAGCATGCAGGACATGCTGGGCGAAACCTTGACCGGCCTCGACGGCTGGCGGTTCGCTCCCGGCGGCGCTTCGCGCGCCCTGTCGGTGCAGTCGGGCTTGGCCGCCCTCGCTCATCGGCCGGCCGACGAACCGGTGCTGGTGCACGACGCCGCCCGCCCCTTCCTCACCAAGACCGTCGTCGCCGGCGTGCTGAAGGCCCTTGGCGACGCCGACGGCGTGGTTCCGGCCCTGCCGGTCGCCGACACCCTGAAGCGCTCAGGCGAGTCAGGCGCCGCTACAACGTCGCGCGACGGCCTCTGGCGCGCCCAAACCCCGCAGGCCTTCCGGCGCGACCGCCTGCTGGCCGCCTACGCCGCCTGGAGCGGCGAAAGCGAACCGACCGACGACGCCCAAGTGGTCGAGGCCGACGGCGGCAAGGTCGCCATCTCGGCCGGCGATCCGCTGCTGACCAAACTGACCTATTCGGAGGACTTCGCCATGGCCGAACGGCTGGCGGGCGCGGCCCGCATCACCCGCATCGGCCAGGGCTTCGACGCCCACCGCTGGGGTCCAGGCGAGTCGGTATGGCTGTGCGGCGTCGAGATCGCCCACGACGAGACCCTCATCGGCCACTCGGACGCCGACGCCGGCCTTCACGCCCTGACCGACGCGATTCTGGGGGCCATCGGCGACGGCGACATCGGCGACCACTTCCCGCCGACCGACCCGCAATGGAAGGGCGCGGCCTCGGACAAGTTCCTGGTCCACGCCGTCGACCTAGTGCGCCAGCGCGGCGGCCGCCTGATCAATGTCGACGTGACGCTGATCTGCGAGCGGCCGAAGATCAAGCCGCACCGCGAGGCGATGCGTCAGCGGCTCGCCGAGATCCTCGACCTGCCGCTCGACCGCGTCAGCGTGAAGGCCACCACCACCGAGAAGATGGGCTTCACCGGTCGCGGCGAAGGCCTGGCCGCCCAGGCCGTGGCGACGGTGGAGACGGCGCTCTAGTCTGACGATCAAAGGAGTCGCGGCATGTTTCCCATCGAGATCGACACCCTCGCCCGACTGCTGATCGACGAGGCGCGCGAGAAGAAGCTGCGCCTGGCAACGGTCGAAAGCTGCACCGGCGGGCTGGTGGCCGGCTCGATCTGCGCGATCTCCGGCGCCTCCGACGTCTTCGAACGCGGCTTCGTCACCTACACCAATCGGGCCAAGAGCGAGCAGGTGGGCGTGCCGGGCGACCTGATCGCCGACCACGGCGCGGTGTCGGAGCCGGTGGCCCGGATGATGGCCGAAGGCGGCCTGGCCAACAGCAACGCCCATGTGGCCGTGGCGATCACCGGCATCGCAGGCCCCGGCGGCGGCACGCCGATGAAGCCCGTGGGCACCGTCCACTTCGCCGTGGCGCGGGCCAACCGCTCGGTGGTTCACCGCCACGAATACTTCGAAGGCCTTCCGCGCGAGGGCGTGCAACTGGCGGCGATCCGAACGGCCCTCGAGATGCTGCGCGAGGCGGTGGCCGGCTGATGCCCGAAAGCGCGCCTTCCGACTGGCGGCGGTTCGTCGGCGCGGGCTTTTCGCGCTCGGCCCTGGCTGCGGCCGCGCGACGCCAGAGCGAACTGCGACACGCCGTGCGGGTGTCGGCGGCGGTCGTGGCGGCCTATGCGCTGGCCACGCTGTTGAGGCTGCCGCAGGGCTACTGGGCGGTGTTCACCGCGGTGATCGTCGTGCAGTCGAGCCTGGGCGCGACCATCACCGCCTCGATCGAGCGCTTCATGGGCACGGTGGTGGGCGCCGCCGTCGGGGCCGGCGCGGCCTGGCTGCACATGCGCCATCCCGAATGGGGCGGCGTGATCCTGGCGGCTTCGGCGGCGTCCCTCGCCTTCCTGGCGGCCGTGCGGCCGGCGTTCAAGGTCGCCCCGGTCACGGCCGTCATCATGCTGATCGGCACCACGACTCACATGGATCCGCTGACGGCGGCCTTCCTGCGGGTAGCCGAGATCACCGTCGGCAGCCTGGTGGGCGTGGCCGCCACCCTGCTCATCTTCCCGGCCCGGGCCCACGAATCGGTTGTGCAGAGCAGCCAGAAGGCCGCTGGCCTGCTGGCCGACCTGCTGTCGCACTACGCCGCCAAGCTGGAAGGCAAGCCCAGCGAGCTGGATCCGCGCGAGCACTACGACGAGACCCTCAAGGCCCTGGCCAAGCTGCAGACGGCGATCACCGAGGCCGACCGCGAAACGGCCAGCAAGCTTTCCGACCGCTCGGTGTCCGATGCCCTGCCCCGCACGCTGTGGAGGCTGCGCAACGATTGCGTGATGATCGGCCGGGCGCTGCGCGAGCCTCTTCCCGCGCCGGCGCTCGGACCGCCGACGGCGGCGATGCTGGCGGCCTCGTCGGCCTATCTGCGCGCCGTCGCCCAGAGTCTTTCGGGCGCGGCCAAACCGGACCGCCTGGCCTTCGCCGAGGGCCACAAGACCTTCCAGGACGCCATCGAGAGCATGCGCGACGAAGGCGCGACGCGCGAACTGGCCTTCGACGACGCCGCCCGGACCTTCGGGCTGGTGTTCGCGGTGGAGAACCTGTTCGCCAACCTGGGCGATTTCTCCGACCGGGTCGAGGAAACGACCAGCAAGCGGGGTTAAGCAGCGCAAGGCCCAGGAAGGCGGGCCAGTTTGGAAATTGAGAGAGGGTCGGGACCGCCCCTACCGCTCCGTACCGTAGAGCTGGGCCGCGCGGGCCTCGAAGCAGGCGATCAGCTTGTCTACGGCCTTGTCCATGTTGGCCGCCAGCATGGCGTCGAGCAGCTTGGACTTGAAGGCGAAGTCGATGACGAAGTCGATCGTCGCGCCGTCCGGATGCGGCGAGAACCGCCAGTGGTTCGAGAGGCGCTTGAAGGGCCCGTAGAGCAGGCTGACGGTCACGCTAAGATCCGAGCGGTCCCGACGGACACGCGTCGCAAACTTCTCGCGCAGGAACGAGAAACCGACCTGGGCCTCGGCGTCGAGCGTGCTGACCTCGCCGCTCTCGTGGGCGTTCCAGGTGCGCATGCCGGTGATCCAAGGCACGAACGACGGATAGGCCTCGACGTCGCCGACGAGCGTGAAGAGTTGCTCGGGCGCGTAGGGCAGCACCCGGGTGACGACGTGGCGGTGCACGGGATCAGCCGGCTTTGGCGTCCAGGGCCCGGCGGGCGGCCTGCAGCTTGGCGAAATCCTCGCCCGCATGGTGCGACGAGCGGGTCAGCGGGCTGGACGACACCATCAGGAAGCCCTTGGCCCGGGCGATCGCCTCGTAGGCCTTGAATTCTTCGGGCGTCACGAAGCGGTCGATGGCCGCGTGCTTACGGGTCGGCTGCAGATACTGACCGATGGTGATGAAGTCGACGCCGGCCGAACGCATGTCGTCCATGACCTGCATGACCTCTTCCTTGGTCTCGCCCAGGCCGACCATCAGGCCGGACTTGGTGAACTGGGAGGGATCGCGTTCCTTCACCCGCTCCAGCAGGCGCAGCGAGTTGTAGTAGCGGGCGCCGGGGCGGATCTTCAGATAGAGCCGCGGCACGGTCTCGAGGTTGTGGTTGAAGACGTCCGGGCGGGCGTCGATGACCACGTTCTCGGCCCGGTCCTTGCGCAGGAAGTCGGGCGTCAGGATCTCAATGGTGGTCTTGGGCGCCGCCGCGCGGATGGCCGTGACCACCTCGGCGAAGTGGCGCGCGCCGCCGTCGATCAGGTCGTCGCGGTCCACCGAGGTGATGACCACGTGGTTGAGGCCCATCTTGGCGACGGCCTCGGCCACGCGGCGCGGCTCGTCGGGGTCCAGTTGGGTCGGCAGACCGGTGGTGACGTTGCAGAAGGCGCAGGCGCGAGTGCAGATCTCGCCCATGATCATCATGGTCGCGTGCTTCTGGCTCCAGCACTCGCCGATGTTCGGGCAGGCCGCCTCTTCGCAGACCGTGGTCAGCTTGTGCTCGCGCACGATGCCCTTGGTCTCGTTGTACTGACCCGAACCGGGCGCGCGGACGCGCAGCCACTCGGGTTTGCGCAGGACCGGGGTGTCCGGGCGATTCTGCTTCTCGGGGTGGCGGACGGCGCGATCCTCGGGACCGCGGGCCTTCAGCGTGTCGATCAACGTGACCATGTGGGCCTAGATCGGCCTTCTTGGCCTCCGGATCAAGCTCTCGATCTTGCATGCGGCGCAAAGGCGCGAAATGAGTGGCCTATATGCGTCGTCCCGCTCTCGCTTTGCTGCTCGCCCTGCCCCTTTTCGCCTGCGGCGAGCAAGGACTGCGCGCGCCTTTCGCCGACAGCCGCACGCCGCCGGGCCTGGAGCGCCGGTTCCTGCCGCCTGCCGGCTGGGCCTGGGGCTATGTCCAGGTTGGCGAGGACGCGGTCCAGCGCTATGGCGTCTCTGCTCCTCACGGCGCGGCGACCGCCCAGATCCTGATCCTGACCGACTACGGCGAGAGCGCCGAGACCTGGTTCGAGACGGCCCGCGACCTCAACGCCAAGGGCGTGGTGGTCTGGATCCTGGAGCGCCAGGGCCAGGGCGGCTCCGAGCGCCTGACAGGCAAGCGCGATCGCGGCCATGTCGTCAGCTACGCGCCGGACGTCACGGCCACGAAGGCGATGGTCAGGGTCGTCGTCCGGCCCGACGGACGGCTGCCGCTGACGGTGCTCGGCCAGGGCCAGGGCGGCCTTGTGGCTCTGCGCGCTGTCGAGGAGGGCCTGATGGTCGACGCCTTGGTGTTGTCGGCCCCGACCTTCGAGCTCTCCGCCCTGCCCCGCCCAAAGGGCCAGCTCATAGAGGCGGCGCGCTGGACCCGGCGGTTGCAGCTGTCGTTGCAGGCTTGGCCGGGCGCTCCGGACTGGCGGCGCGACGGTCCCGACGACCGAGCGACGGGCCTGACCGGCGATCCCGTGCGCGGCGCGGTCAACCACGCCTGGCAGACGGCCAATCCGGACCTGCGGATGGGCTCGCCCAGCCTTGGCCAGTACGCAGCGTTCTACGACGTGCTGGACGTGACGGCCCGCGACCTCTCTCGCGTGAAGACGTCCGTGGCGCTGCTGGCCGGCGATACGGATTCGGTCACGCCCGCCTTCGCCCAGCAATCGGTCTGCAAGGCCTTGGCCGAGTGCCGGGAGACTCGCCTGGCCAGCGGTCGTCACGCCCTGCACTTGGAGCGAGATTCGGTGCGCGGACCCTGGCTTGAAGCGGTGCTGGCGACCGTGCGCGCTGCTGGTCGTCCACCCCCCGCCATCCCTTGAGCTGCAAGGCTTGGCGCACCAGATGAAGAACGCGGTTCGCTCACGAAATGTGACCGATCTTTGCAAACTCCATCGGGGCCGCTAGGCTCCCGTCTCAATCGAACGAGGGCGGAACCACCGTCTTTGTGGGAGGTTTCGCCGGCATGCCGGTTGTTTACAAAGCGGAAGATGGCCAGAAGGCGCTCTTCGACGCCCTTATCGACGCCAAGGACAAGTTCGGAGCGAAGAAGCCGATCCTAGAGGACCAGGACCGCAACCCGCTCAGCTATACCGACGTGATCAGGGCGAGCTTCGCCTTGGGCCGCAAGATCGCGGCGATGACCAAGCCCGGCGAGCACGTCGGTGTGCTGCTGCCGTCGGGTGTCGGCGCGGTCGTGGTGTTCTTCGCCCTGCACGCTTTCGGCCGCGTGCCGACCATGCTGAACTTCACGGCGGGCCTGCGGAACATCAAGGCGGCGGTGAAGCTGGCAAAGGTCCAGCACGTGCTGACCGCCCACAAGTTCATCGAGCTGGGCAAACTGCACGACGTGGTCGACGCGATCGACGACCTGGCCAAGGTCGTCTACCTGGAGGACGTGCGAAAGACGATCGGCCTGGCCGACAAGCTGTTCGCCGCCGCCGCCGGGGCTTTTCCGCGCCAGTTCCGCGCGCCTGCCAAGCCGTCGGACAAGGGCGTGGTGCTGTTCACCTCGGGCAGCTTCGGCGCACCGCGTGGCGTGGTCCTGAGCCAGGCCAACCTCGTTTCCAACGCCGCCCAGATCGCCGCGCATATCCCGCTCGATCCCAACTGGGTGATGTTCAACCCGCTGCCGGTGTTCCACTGCTTTGGCCTGACCGGCGGGGTGATCCTGCCCCTGCTGCAGGGCATGAAGGCGTTCGAATATCCCTCGCCCCTGCACACCAAGCAGATCCCGCCGCTGATCAAGGACGCCAAGGCCTCGCTGCTGCTGGCCACCGACACCTTCGTCAACCAGTACGCCCGGGCTTCGGAGACCGACGAACTGGGCGGCCTGCAGTTCATCGTCTGCGGCGCCGAGAAGGTGCGAGACGAGACCCACGCCCTGATCAAGGAGCGCTTCGGCGACGTACCGGTGCTGGAAGGCTACGGCGCCACCGAGGCCTCGCCAGTCATCGCCGTCAACAAGCCGACCGACAATCGCCCCGGCACCGTGGGCGGCCTGCTGCCGGGCATGGAGACCCGCATCGAGCCCGTCGAGGGCATCGCCGAAGGCGGCCGCTTCTTCGTGCGCGGCCCCAACATCATGGCGGGCTACCTGCGCGAGGACGGCGGCGTCGACGCCCCGGAAGGCGGCTGGCACGACACCGGCGACGTGGTCACCATGACCGACGACCAGTGGATCACCATCAAGGGCCGGGTGAAGCGCTTCGCCAAGATCGGCGGCGAGATGGTGTCGCTGACCGCGGCCGAGGATCTGGCCGTGGCCGTTTGGCCCACGGCCCGTCATGCCGTTATCTCGATGCCCGACAAGAAGAAGGGCGAACGCTTGGTTCTGGTGACCGACTGCCAGGGCGCCGACGCCGCCCCGCTGGTGGCGCACGCCCAGGCGATCGGCGCGCCGGAACTGGCCGTGCCGCGCAAGATCCTGAAGGTCACACAGGTGCCCGTGCTGGGCAGCGGCAAGACCGACTACGTGGCCATCCAGCGCATGGTGGAAGCCGCCGGCTGACGAACTTCCGCCCGAGCGCCGCGTTTCAGTAGAGCTTACGGCCGTCGCCTTCCCGGCGGCGGCCGACCACGAACCTCTGCGAACGGGAGAAACGCTTGGAACGATTGTTCGTATGGACTCCGCGGGTGCTGAGCCTGCTGCGGGTGATCGCCGCCCTGCTCTTCATGGAACATGGCCTGATGAAGCTGTTCCACTTTCCCGCTCCGCAGCCTGGCGCGCCCGATCCCCTGCCTCCCATGCTGCTGGCGGCTGCGTGGCTGGAAGTCGTGGGCGGCGGCCTTCTGGTGCTGGGCCTGTTCACCCGGCCGGTAGCCTTCATCCTGTCAGGACAGATGGCCGTGGCCTATTTCCTGGCCCACGCCAGCCAGGGCTTCTGGCCGGCCCTGAACGGCGGCGAGGCCGCGATCCTGTTCTGCTTCGTGTTCCTGTACCTGGTCTTCGCCGGGCCGGGCGAGTGGAGCGTGGATGCGCAGGTACGGAAGCGGCCGTGACGTCCAGATCCTCCTCCTGAAGGGGGAGGATTTCGGTTCTAGAAATCCAACTCCATGCGCGCGCCGGTGACGTGCACGCTGTAGTCCCGGTCGCCGTCGGCCAGCGGCGTGGCGTCCTGGTACGAGAGATAGGCGTAGTTGACGTTGAAGCGCAGGTACTCGACCGGCTGCCAGATCAGGGCGGCGATCCAGGCGTCCTGACGGCCGCCCACGATCGCGCCGTCGTTGAGGTCGAGATAGTCGTAGCGGGCGTTGACCTGCACCGCGCCAAGACCGCCGCCGCCCAGCGGCTTCCTGGGCTTGGCGCGATCGAAGATGCCGCCCTTATAGCCGCGGGTGTCGTCGGTCAGGAACCAGCCGAGCTCGGCATAGCCGCCGAAGAATTCCGCGTCGGGACCGGTCGCCAGGTCGCTGCGCAGCCAGTGGGTCTCGGCCGCGCCGTGCAGGCGGCCGCGCACGAAGGCGGCCTCGAGGCCGTAGTGGGCCTCGTCCTTGACGTCGAGGGTCGAGGTTCCGATCAGGCGGGTGTTGCTGGTGTGCACGAAAGGCCGCTGGCGATAGCGCGTGCCGGCGTCGCCGACGCGCTTGAGGTCGCGCCAGTGGGCCGAGCCGCCGAAATGCAGCTGGGCGTCGCCAAGCTTGGGCGCATAGACGAGGCGCCCGTCGAGGCCGTAGCTGTTGTTCTCGTCGCCGCCGGTCTCGCCGTCGCTGTCGTTGGAGAGCGCGGTGATGTCGTCGGCGAACAAGCCCGCCTGCAGCAGCCAGGCGGCCTTCTCGTACTGGGCGGCGATGCCGAGACGGCGCTCGAAGTTGAAGGCGTCGGTGAAGGCCGCGCGCTCCATGACCGAGCCGGACGTATCGCCAGTCAGCTCATCGAGAGACTGGAACTGGTTCTGGTTGCCGACCGACAGCAGCAGGCCGCCGTCCTTGTAGGTGACGAAGGTGTCGACCAGGTCGACGCCGTTGTCGGAAAGCTCCAGCTCCAGCTTGTAGCCGATCCCGGCGCCCAGCCCCCCTTCCCCGCCCAGCCGGATGCGGCGCATTTCGGCGGCGTAGCCGAGGCCCCGGTCGGCCGAGCCGTCAGGACGCGCCACATAGCCGACGTCGGCCTGGATGCGTCCCTTGGCCTTGAAGCTGCGCCCGCCGCTGCTGCTGAATTGCGGGGAGCCCTTCCAGGCGATCTCCGTAGGCGGCGGGGCCTTGGTCGAGGTCGGCGTGGCGATCGTGGCCGGCGGCGCCGTGGGCGGAGCCGTGCGCTGGGGCGCTCCGGCGACGGCGTCCAGCTTCTGCTCCATCAGCTGGATCTGGGCCTTCAGGGCCGAAATCTGGGCCCGCATGGCGGCGGCTTCGTCGGCGCTGATAGCGTCCTGGGCGAAGGCCGGCGTCGCGAGGCCAAGGGCGCTGGTGGCCAGCAGGGGCAGGACGGATCGGCGCACGGCTTTGCTCCGGACGTGAAAAGGCCCGTCCGGAGGGTGCTCCGAACGGGCCTTCCTAATGCGACACTTCAACGACAGTTTCGCGACAATCGCCGCGAAAATCGTTCGATGACGGATTAAATGTGCAGGACGCGGCCGTAGGCGTCGAGCGAGGCTTCGTGCATGGCTTCCGACATGGTCGGGTGCGCATAGACGATGCCGTGCAGGTCTTCCTCGGTCGCCTCAAGGGTGATCGCGGTGACGAAGCCCTGGATCATCTCGGTCACTTCGTGGCCGATCATGTGGGCGCCGATCAGGGCGCCGGTCTTGCCGTCGAACACCGTCTTGACGAAGCCTTCGGTCTCGCCCGCGGCCACGGCTTTGCCGTTGACCTTGAACGGGAAACGGCCCGCCTTGACCTCGATGCCGGCCGCCTTGGCGGCGGCTTCGGTGTAGCCCACCGAGGCGACCTGCGGGTTGGCGTAGGTGCAGCCCGGGATCGGCGAGTGGACGTTGGGCGTCTTGTAGCCGGCGATGTGCTCGGCCGCGTGGATGCCTTCGTGGCTGGCCTTGTGAGCGAGCCAGGGGGCGCCAGCGACGTCGCCGATGGCGTAGAGGCCAGGCACGTTGGTCTTGCAGTGCTTGTCGGTGACCACGTGACCGCGATCAAGCGCAAGGCCGACCGACTCGACGCCTTCCGTGTTCGGAACGATGCCGATGGCGACGATGCACTTCTCGGCGGTCAGTTGCTCGGCCTTGCCGCCGACCTCGACCGAGACCGACACGCCCGAGGCGGTCTTGTCGATCTTGGTGACCTTGGCGCCGATGCGGAACTTGATGCCGCGCTTCTCGAAGGCCTTCTGGGCGGCCTTGGAGACTTCAGCGTCCTCGACCGGCATGATGCGGTCGACGGCCTCGACGACGGTCACTTCGGCGCCGAGGGCGCGGTAGAAGCTGGCGAACTCGATGCCGATGGCGCCCGAACCGATGACGACCAGCGACTTGGGCATGGACTTCGGCGCCAGGGCGTCGCGATAGGTCCAGACCTTGTCGCCGTCCGAGACGGCGCCGATGGCCGGGATGTTGCGAGCGCGGGCGCCGCTGGCCAGGATGACATTCTTGGCCTGGACCGTGCGGCTGCCGCCGGCCTTCAGCGCGATCACGACCTTCGGAGCGGGGCTGCCCTTTTCGAGCTTGGCCTCGCCCTCGATGACCTCGATCTTGTGCTTCTTCATCAGGAAGGCGATGCCGCCCGACATGGTCTTGGCCACGCCGCGCGAACGCTCGATGATCTTGGTGAAGTCGAACGAGGGCTTCTCGACGGCCAGGCCGTAGCTGTCGAGGTGCGACAGCTGTTCGAAGATTTCGCCGGACTTCAGCAGCGCCTTGGTGGGGATGCAGCCCCAGTTCAGGCAGATGCCGCCCAGGTTCTCACGCTCGACGATCGCCGTCTTCAGGCCCAGCTGGCTGGCGCGGATGGCGGCGACGTAGCCGCCCGGACCGGCGCCGATGACGACGACATCGAATTCCGTGGACATAGTGTCTTACCCTAGCTTGGACACCGGCCGGGGGAGCGGCGGCGTCGAACGACCGGCGCTGGCCGGCCTGGGAAATTCTATAACAGCGCCTCGACGGCCGCCTGGAGCTCTTCAGGCTTGGTGGTCGGGGCGAAACGCTCAACGACCTTGCCGTCGCGGTCGATCAGGAACTTAGTGAAGTTCCACTTGATCCCCTCGGTCCCCAGCACGCCCTTCTGCTGCTTCTTCAGATAGGCGTAGAGCGGATGGGTCGAGGGGCCGTTGACGTCGATCTTGGCCATCATCGGGAAGGTCACGTCGTAGGTCAGCGAGCAGAAGCTCCCGATCTCTTCGGCCGTGCCCGGCTCCTGCGATCCGAACTGGTTGCAGGGAAAGCCCAGGATGGTCAGGCCGCGGTCCTTGTTCGCCTTGTAGAGCGCTTCGAGACCTTCGTACTGCGGGGTCAGGCCGCACTTGCTGGCGGTGTTGACGATCAGCAGCACCTGGCCGCGATAGTCCGCCAGGCTGGCGTCCTTGCCTTCGAGCGTCTTGGCCGAAAAATCATAGACCGACATCGCGTGTTCTCCTCGGGGCCGTCCCCGTCCTGAAAGGTTCAGGATGGGGCCTCGCCGAGCCGCTTCCGAAATCCCCGCCCCGCGTTTGACCGCAAGGCGAGGATTTCAGGAGAAGGGCCGCCCTTAGACGATCAGGGTCAGCGGCTCTTCGATCAGCGGCTTGAAGGCCGCCAGGAACTTGGCGCCGACCGCGCCGTCGACCACGCGGTGATCGCAGGTCAGGGTCACGGTCATGACCGTGGCCACGGCCAGCTGGCCGTTCTTGACCACCGGACGCTGCTCGCCGGCCCCGACGCTCATGATCGCGCCCTGCGGCTCGTTGATGATCGACGAGAAGGCCTTGATGCCGAACATGCCCAGGTTCGAGACCGAGAAGGTGCCGCCCTGGAATTCCTCGGGCTTCAGCTTCTTGGCCTTGGCGCGGGCGGCCAGGTCCTTCATCTCGGCCGAGATCTGGGCCAGGCCCTTGGTCTCGGCGGCGCGGATGATCGGGGTGATCAAACCACCGTCGATGGCCACGGCCACGGCGATGTCGGCATGCTTGTGCATGGCGATGCCTTCGGGCGTGTAGGAGGCGTTGGCTTCCGGCACGCGCTTCAGCGCCACGGCGGCGGCCTTGATGACGATGTCGTTGACCGACACCTTCACGCCCTGCCCTTCCAGCAGGCTGTTGATCTTCGCGCGGGCGGCCAGCAGGCCGTCCAGCTCGATATCGATCGTCAGCGGGAAGTGCGGCACGTCGCGGAAGCTTTCCGTCAGGCGGCGCGCGATGGTCTTGCGCATGCCGTCCAGCGGGACGAGGTCGTAGGAGCCGGCGGGGATGCCCATCTGCTCCAGCGACTGCACCTTGCGCGGCTCGGCGGCCGGGGCCAAAGCGGCGGCAGGAGCCGAGGCCGGAGCGGCCTTGGCGGCCGGAGCGCCGCCCGACTTGGCGGCTTCCACGTCCGACTTGACGACGCGGCCGTGCGGACCCGAGCCCTTGATGGACTTCAGGTCGAGATTGGCGGCGGCGGCCAGGCGGCGGGCCAGCGGCGAGGCGAAGACGCGCGAACCGTCGGCGGCCACGGGCGCGGCCGGAGCCGGGGCGGCCGGCGCAGCAGCGGGAGCCGGTGCAGCGGCCTTCGGGGCC
>NZ_QDKQ01000022.1 GCF_003116815.1 Caulobacter endophyticus | reverse complement strand
ATGCGGCTGCGGCTCCGGCCGCTGAAGGCGCCGCCGCTCCCGCCGCGGGCGCTCCGGCTTCCGCCGCGGCGACCGCCCCGGCGCCTGCGACCGCCGACAAGCCCGCCGCCGCGCCCGCCAAGCCTTAAGGCTGGCATGCAAGATCGAAACGAGAAGGCCGCGGGGCTTGCGCTCCGCGGCCTTTTCTTTGCCTTGGCGCAGGGTAGGGTGGCCCGCAGTTCTCGGGGGATCCGCGCCATGCGCCGTCGACTGTTCCTGCTTTCCGTCGCCGCCGGCGCCCTGGTGGTCGGGCAGGCCCAGGCTCGCCAGCAGGAGGCCGACGCCGGCGCCGACCTGTCGGTCGTCCATCCCGCCTTCGCGCCCGAAAAGGGGCCGCGCTTGGCCATCGATCAGGGCCACAACAACTTCCACACCGTGGAGGGCCGGTTCGCCCCGTTCGCGGCGGTGGCCAGGGCCGACGGCTACCGGGTTTCGGGCCTGGGCATGCGCTTCAACAAAATCGCCCTGTCGGAGGTCGACCTGCTGGTGGTCGCCAATCCGCTGGCGGCGGTGAACCTGGGCAACTGGAGCCTGCCCACGCCCGGCGCCTATACGGCCGAGGAGGTCGCCGAGGTGAAGGCCTGGGTCGAGGCCGGGGGCGCCCTGCTGCTGATCGCCGACCACATGCCCTTCCCAGGCGGGGCCGAGCCCCTGGCCAGGGCCTTCGGCTTCGACTTCGACAACGGCTTCGCCCAGAAGACCGGCGGCGGGCCGGAGTTCTTCCAGCGCGGCGACGGCTCGATGCTCGACCATCCGATCACGCGGGGGATCGACCGGTTGCAGAGCTTCACCGGCTCGTCGTTCCGGGCCCCGCCGCAGGCCCAGCCGCTGCTGGTGCTGCGCGGCGGCTGGAGCGTGGCCATGCCGGACAAGGCCTGGGTGTTCGACGACAAGACCCCCCGCCACGACGGCGACGGCCTGTTGCGCGGCGCGGCGCTCAGCGTCGGCAAGGGGCGGGTTGTGGTGATGGGCGAGGCGGCGATGTTCACCGCCCAGGTCGCCGGCCCTCAGAGGCGCAGGATGGGCTTCAACGCCCCGACCGCGCCGCAAAACAAGGCGTTCCTGCTGAACGTGCTGCACTGGTTGTCGAAGCAAGGCTGATCAGGGAACCTCCCCCTGTGGGGGAGGTGATCGCGAAGCGATCGGTGGGGGGAGTTTTCTGGAAATCGGCCACCCTCGCCGGAAGCTGAGAACGGCCCCCCGCCGGCCTTCGGCCGCCTCCCCCAGAGGGGGAGGTTCCTATTGCCCCACCGTCTCCACCGACAGCCCCCACAGCCGCTCGGCCGCGTCGGGGTCCAGGGCGTGCGGCATGACACCGGCCCAGGGCTTGTCCTTGGTCCAGGGCAGGGCCTGCTTGCAGTCTTCCAGATAGAGCCCGCCGGCGCCGTCGAGTTCGGGGCCGACCGCCGCCCAGACGCTGGTGGCCGCGCCCTGCTGCGGCGTCTTGAAGCCGTCGCGCGGCTTGCCGTCATCGCCGATCCACCCCAGGGCGACCTGCTCCTCGATCGGCAGGTGGCGCTGCAGCGGGGTCATGATGCCGCCGGGCATGACCGCGTTGGCCCGTACGCCCTGGTCCTTGAAGCGCGCGTCGAAGCCGACGGCGAACAGGCTGTTGGCGGTCTTGGCCTGGCCGTAGGCCTCCCACTTGTCGTAGGGCCGGTGGCGAAAGTGCGGGTCGTCGAAATCGACGCCCGAGCGGCGATGGCCGATCGACGACAGCGACACCAGCCGCGAATGCACACCGGCCTCCTGGGCTCCCGCGACCAGGTTTTCCGCCAGCAGCGTCGACAGCAGGAAGTGGCCGAAGTGGTTGGTGCCGATCTGCATCTCCAGCCCGTCTTCGGTGTAGGCGAGCGGGCAGGCCATGACGCCGGCGTTGTTGATCAGCAGGTTCAGCGGCCGGTCGCCCCAGGCGTCGGCGAAGGCGCGCACCGAGGCCAGACTGGAAAGGTCGAGCATGGCGAACTCGGCCTTGCCGGGGCCGGCTGTGGCCTCGATATCGGCGATGGCCTGGGCGGCGAGGTCGGGCTTGCGGGCGGCGATCACCACCCGCGCGCCGGCCTGCGCCAGGGCGCGGGCGGTCTCGATCCCGATGCCGGTGGCCGCGCCGGTGACGATCGCCGTGCGGCCGGAAAGGTCATGGCCGGCGACCACCTCGCCGGCGGTGCTGCGCGCCCCGAAGGGCGAGACGATGCGGTCGGCCATGTTTCCTCTCCCTTTGTTCTTGAACCTCCCCCCGTGGGGGAGGCGATCGCGCAGCGATCGGTGGGGGGAGTGTGGCGAACTAAACCCGCTCAGCGTAAGCTGAAAACGCCCCCCCTCCGTCGCCTTTGGCGACACCTCCCCCAGAGGGGGAGGATCCTTGGCTTACCCCGCCTTGCTGAAGTCTGGCGCGCGGCGTTCGGCGAAGGCCATGAAGGCTTCGCGGGCCTCGGCGGTCTGCAGGCGCTCGGCGAAGAGGGCGCCTTCCTTGTCCATCAGGGCGGCGATGGCCTCGGCGTCGCGCATCAGGCCCTTGGTGACGGTCAGGGCGCCCAGAGGGCGCTTGGCCAGCTGGTCGGCGGCGGCGCGGGCCCGCGCGCGCAGCTCGTCGGCGGGAACCACGGCGTTGGCCAGGCCCCAGGCGGCGGCGGTCGTTCCGTCCACCGCCTCGCCCAGGGCGAACATGGCGTAGGCGCGGGCATGACCGATGCGGGCCGGCAGCAGCCAGCTGGAGGCGGCCTCCGGCGCCAGGGCCAGGTTGACGAACGGCACGGTCAGGCGGGCGTCGGGCGCGACGAAGACCAGGTCGCAGTGCAGCAGCATGGTCGTGCCCACGCCCACGGCCTGGCCATGGACGGCGGCGACCAGCGGCCGGGTGGCGTTGGCCAGGGCCTTCAGGAACCGCCAGACATGGCGCTCCTCCTGGAAGGTCCCGGTGGCCTGGGCCACGAAGTCGCCCAGGTCGTTGCCGGCGCTGAAGCTGTCGCCATCGGCCTGGAACACCACCACCCGGATTTCCGGATCGGTCTCGGCGCCTTCCAGCGCGTCGGCCAGGGCGCCGTACATGGCGTTGCTGAGCGCGTTCTTCTTCTCGGGACGCGCCAGGGTGATGGTCAGCACGCCGGCCTCGAGGCTGGTCTTCACGTGCTCGGTCATTGGGGGGCGTCTCCTTTGGGGAACTTGGTCTGCAGGCTCGAAAGCCAGCGGGCGACCACGGCGATCTCGTCGTCCGTGAAGCCTTCGGTGAGGTGGGTGTTGAGATGGGCGAGGCCCGCCTTGGCCTCGGCCCGGGCGGCGCGGCCGTGGTCGGTGAGGTGCAGGCGCAGGGCCCGGCCGTCCTTGGGGTCGGACCGGCGTTCGACCAGACCCGCGCGGGTCATGCGGTCGACGAGGCCGGTCATGGCCGAGGGGGCCAGATCAAGGGCCTCGGCCGCCTCGCCGATCAGGGCGCCGTCGGCGGCGCCCAGATAGAACAGCACCCCCGACTGGGCCGAGGTCAGGCCGTTGCCCTCGCTCGCCAGCCTGGCCTCGATCCAGCGCTGCACGCGCCGGTGGCCGGCGGCGAGCAGGAAGACGAGGCGGCGATCGGGCTTGGGTTCGGGCGGGGCTGGCATGACGGCGTGATCATATACTTCGCGCACGAAATATCAAACGCCCGTTTCTCTCGAAACCTGTTGCCTCCCGCTCGCAGCAGACCTAGACCGCCCCAAACCCACCGCAGGAGCGCCCCATGTCCCAGACCTTCGACCTGATCGTCCGTGGGGGCGAGGTGGTGAACCACGCCGGGCGCGGCGTCACCGACGTCGGCGTTCGCGACGGCAAGATCGTCGCCATCGGCGACCTGTCCCAGGCCAGCGCCGGCGAGGTGTTCGACGCTGCGGGCCTGACCGTGCTGCCGGGCGTCATCGACAGCCAGGTCCACTTCCGCGAACCAGGCCTGGAATGGAAGGAAGACCTGGAAAGCGGCTCGCGCGGCGCGGCCCTCGGCGGCGTGGTGGCCGTTTTCGAGATGCCCAACACCGAGCCGACCACCACCGATCCGGACGCCCTGGCCGACAAGCTCTCGCGCGCCAGGAACCGGATGCACACCGACCATGCCTTCTATGTCGGCGGCACCCACGAGAACGCCAATTTCCTGGGTGAGCTGGAGCGCCTGCCGGGCTGCTGCGGCATCAAGGTGTTCATGGGCGCCTCGACTGGCAGCCTGCTGGTGCAGGACGACGAAGGCGTCGAGAACGTGCTGCGCCACGTGAACCGCCGCGCGGCCTTCCACTCCGAAGACGAATACCGCCTGGCCGAGCGCCGCAGCCTGGCGCGTCCCGGCGACTGGACCAGCCACCCCGAGGTGCGCGACGCCCAGGCCGCCCTGCAGTCGACCCACCGCCTGGTGCGCATCGCCAAGAACCTGGGCAAGCGCATCCACGTGCTGCACGTCACCACCAAGGAAGAGATCGACTTCCTGGCCCAGAACAAGGACGTGGCCTCGGTCGAGGTCACGCCCCAGCACCTGACCCTGGTGGCGCCGGAAGCCTATGAGCGGCTGAAGGGCTTCGCCCAGATGAACCCGCCTATCCGCGACGCCTATCACGTGGCCGGCGTCTGGCGCGGCATCGAGGCCGGCATCGCCGACGTGCTGGGCTCCGACCACGCCCCGCACACCCGCGAGGAGAAGGCCCGCCCGTACCCGGCCTCGCCGTCGGGCATGCCGGGCGTGCAGACCCTGGTGCCGGTGATGCTGACCCACGTGGTCGACGGCAAGCTTTCCCTCGAGCGCTTCGTTGATTTGACCAGCCATGGCGTCAACCGCGTGTTCGGCCTGGCCGACAAGGGCCGCCTGGCCGAAGGCTTCGATGCCGACTTCACCATCGTCGACATGAAGGCCAAGCGAACGATCACCCACGAGCAGATGGCCAACCGCGCCGGCTGGACCCCGTTCGACGGCTTCGAGGCCAAGGCCTGGCCGGTGGCCACCATCGTGCGCGGCATCGTGGTCATGCGCGACGACGAGATCGTGGCCGAGGGCCGCGGCGAGCCGGTGCGCTTCCTCGAAACCCTGGCCCGCTAGGCTTTCTGGAGCGCGCGCCTAGCGCCGAAACAGGCCGCGCACCCAGTCGCCGGCGCCCGCCAGGGCGTCGGCCGCCGGAGCGCCCAGGCCGAAGGGCAGCAGCCGCAACAGCTCGTGGGCGAGCACGCCCAGCAGCCACAGCACCAGCAGCCCGCCGGCGATGAGCGCCAGCACGAACAGCAGCCGGAACGGCGGGCCGGTGACCAGCTCGACATAGCGGTGCGGGCCCAGCCTCGTCTCGCCGGTGAAGGGCGAGAACACCTTGGGGCGATAGTGGGCCATGCGGCTCCAGCGCAGGCGCGCGCCCGGATGCACCTCGTCGCGCCCGATCGACACGGCGCGCGAGCGATAGCCGCCGATCATGCCCAGCATGTCGGTGGCCCAGGCGGGGCGCAGGGTTCCGGGGCGGCTGCCGATCCGCCAGTCGACCAGCGGATTGGCCAGGTCGCCGGCCTGGGCCAGCTCGCCCTCCGGCCGGTCGTCGAAGGCCAGGCCCGCCTCCTGGGCGCCTTGGGCCACCCACAGCAGGGCGGCGCTCGACAGGCCCAGCTCGAAATTGCCGCCGCCCACCGCCCCGTGGTCGCCGGGGAACCACTTCTGCTGATAGCGCCGCTCGTCGTAGGGGATGTAGCCAGGCGCCTTGCGGTCGACGACCTGGGCCAGGGGCGCGGTCGCCCGACCCGCCTTGGTCGAGCGCGCATTGGCGGCCTTGATCCCGACGTTCAGCTCCTCGGTGGCGGTGATGTTCAGGTCGCGGATGTTCGAGAACGGCGTGGCGCTGAAGGTGCGGCGGTCCTCGTCAGCGGCGATGGCGTGGCGCAGGCTCTCGATCAGCTTCGAGGCCTCGGTGTCGTGGAAGCGAAAGCGCCGGTTCAAGGCCGACAGCAGCATGAAACGGTCGGGCACGCCCAGCGAGCCGACCGTGTCCCACAGGCCCAGATAGCGGATGCGCACCGCGCGGCGGCGGCGCACGTCGTCGGTCAGCAGGCCTTCTTCATCGTCGGGCGCGCCGGCCGCCCGCCGGGGCGTGGTCTCGCCGACCTTGCGCCGCAGGTCCTCGCTGCCCACCACCTCGCGCCGGGAATAGCGGTCGCGGAACTCCTGGCACTCGGGACCGGCGGGGTGGATCTTGCGGTTGCGATAGAGCGCCATGGCCTCGGGCACGCGCTGCAGGTGCTCGGGCCGCAGGATGCCGCACTTGCGGATCAGGCCGCACAGGCTGCGGGCGGTGTAGGCGCCGCGGCTGAAGCCGAAGATGAAGATCTCGTCGTCCGGCTCCTTGTAGTTCAGGACGATGAAGCGGTAGGCCTGCTCGATCTTGCGGTCGAGGCCGGCGCCGAACGCCCCGCCGAGGATGGCTTCCAGCCGGTCGCTGGTGCGGCTGACCCCGGTCGCGGTGCCCACGCCCTCGTCGTAATAGACCACCTGCGCCACGCCGTCGGGCGGATCGCGCACCACCGAGCGCGCCAGCCGCGCCACATTGGTCAGGTTCTGCATCTGCAGGCCGTTCCAGGTGCCGTCGCAGAACACCGCCAACCTGATCATCGCCGCCTCCCCCTCTCCCCAGAAGAAAGGGGATGCAATCTTTGCGCGAGAGTATGCGCAATGAACCCAGGGGTAAATGACGGGGCGCCGCGCGGCGGGCTCGACTTTTTTCGCCGGGCCTGTCGAATGGCGCCCGGTCCGCGCGTCTCTCCCCTGAGGCGGCGCGCGGTGCGCCGCAGCGACCGGAGAGCCGCGATGAAGTACATGCTGCTGATCTACGAAACCGAGGCGCACTACGCCGGCGAGGCGGGCGAGACCCTGCTGGCCGACGTGCTGGCCGGGCACATGAAGTTCACCGACGACCTCGAAGCCGCCGGCGTCGCCTGGACGGGGTCGGAACTGGCGCCCACGGCCGCGGCCTCGACCCTGGCCAAGGACGGGGTGGTCCACGACGGCCCCTTCGCCGAGACCCATGAGCAACTGGGCGGCTTCTACCTGATCGACGTGGCCGACCGCGAGGCCGCCGTCGACTGGGCGCGGAAGATCCCGCTGTCGCCCGGCGGCAAGGTCGAGATCCGGCCCACGGGCGAGAACTGCGGCTAGGCCGTGCGCTACGCCCTGCTGATCTATGAGGACGAAGCCGCCGCGTCCCTGCTGGCGCCGGTGCGCAGGACCTTCGCCGCCGCCCTGGCGAGCGCGGGGGTCCTGCGGGGGCGGGCGGGCTTCCGGGGCCCGGGCGCGGCCACCACCCTGCGGCGGGACCGTCCCCTGCACGACGGCCCCCACGCCGAGGCGGGCGAGCCGCTGGCGGGACTCTACCTGATCGAGGCCGGCGACCTGGACGCGGCCCTGGCCTGGGCTCGCCGCCTGCCGCTGGGCGATGGCGCGGTCGAGGTGCGGCCCCTGGCGGAGCCGGCGTGAGCCCCGAGCTCGACCAGGCGGCGCGGCGCGACGGCGGACGGATCATCGCCGCCCTGGCCGCCGGCTTCCGCGATCTCGACCTGGCCGAGGACGGCTTCGCCGAGGCCTGCGCCCGCGCGGCCGCGGCCTGGCCGCGCGACGGGGCGCCGCGCCAGCCGGCCGCCTGGCTGTACGC
>NZ_QDKQ01000021.1 GCF_003116815.1 Caulobacter endophyticus | reverse complement strand
AGCCGCGCATTCTCATGCACGTTCATCCGGGGCCTCCGGGCTAGAGTTTGGCGCTTCGCAACCCCAGCCTCTCAGCACCGCCCCGGGTGAACAACCTTCATAGCTTCGACACCTAGACCGCGATCAGCGCCGCCGCCAGTCGCCGGCCTTCGCTGGCCAGGACGTTGTAGGTGCGAGCCGCCGCCTCGGTGCTCATGAACTCCAGACCAAGGCCCGCGGCCTTCAGGGCGTCACGCACCGGGCGCGGCGGCAAGGCGTTGGCCAGACCCACGCCCAGCAGCACGAACTCGACCGCGCCGCCGGCGGCGAACACCTGGGCGAAGGCCTCCGGCGTCAGGTCGGCCAGGCTCGTGACCGCCCAGTCCTGCGGCTGGTCGTCGATGACCAGCAGCGAACCGGGCCGCCAGACGCCCGAGACCCTGAAGCCGCCGCCGCCCCAGGCGTCGATCGACGGGGGCTGGCGCGGGGTCAGCGCCTGGCTCACGGCTGGCTGGCCGCGCCGAGCTTGACCGGCTTGGCCTCTTCATCGCCGCGCTTGACGCCCCAGACCAGGATCAGGGGCAGAGCGATGTAGATCGACGAATAGGTGCCGATGGCGATGCCGAACACCATGGTGAAGACCAGCGGGAACAGCACCGGCCCGCCGAAGATCATCGTGCCGCCCAGCGCCAGCAGCGCCGTCGAGCCGGTGATGATCGTCCGCGACAGACGCTCGTTCTCCGACAGGTCGATGATCTCGCGCAGCGGCGTGGTCTTGTACTTGCGCAGGTTTTCCTTGAGGCGGTCGAAGGTGATGACCTTTTCGTTCATCGAGTAGCCGATGACCGTCAGCAGGGCCGCGACCGAGGTCATCGAGAACTCGATCTGCATCACCGACAGGATGCCCAGGGTCAGGATGATGTCGTGGAACACGGCCACGACGGCGCCGACGGCGAACTGCCACTGGAAGCGGAACCAGATGTAGCCGAGCATCAGCAGCAGGGCGATGCCGAGCGCCTTGAAGCCGCCCATCAGCAGTTCGCCCGAGACCTTGGCGCCGATGACGGTCGGCGCCGGCATGGTCATGCCGGGGAACTTGGCGATGATCTCGGTCTTGATCCGGTTGGCCTCGACGTTGGCGTTGACGCCCTCGGTCGGCAGGAAGCGGATCATCGCCGAGTTGGGCGAGCCGAAGCCCTGGACCTGGACGTCATGCGCGCCGGTGGACTTGGCCACCTTGCGCAGATCGTCGAGGTCGATGGCCGTGGGCATGCGGGCTTCGAGGGCGACGCCGCCCTTGAAGTCGATGCCCAGGTTCAGGCCCTGGGTGAAGAACGACACGCCGGAGCCTAGGATCAGGATCAGCGAAAAGACGGCGGCGACGGGCGCCCAGCGCACGAAGCGGAAGTGGGTCGAGCGCGGGATCAGGCGGATGAGGGGCCAAGCAGCCATGAGCTTTGATCCTTACGCGATCGGCAGCTTCTTCGGCTTGGCGACCTTGAACCACCAACCGATGAGCACTTGAGTGATGATGATGGCGGTGAACAACGAAGTGAACACGCCGATTGCGAGGGTCCAGGCAAAGCCCTTCACCGGGCCCGAGCCGAAGCTGAACATGATGCCTGCCGAGATCAGGCTGGTGATGTTGGCGTCGAGGATCGACACCAGGGCCAGCTTGTAGCCGGTGTCGGCCGCCGACATGGGCGACCTCCCCGCCGCGGCCTCGTCCCGCATCCGTTCGTAGATCAGCACGTTGGCGTCGACGGCGACGGCGAGCGTGAGGATCAGGCCGGCGATGCCGGGGAAGGTCAGGGTCGCCTGGCTGAACGACATGATGCCGACGATCAGCAGCACGTTGGCCACCAGGGCCAAGGCCGCGAACACGCCGAACAGGCCGTAGGCCAGGATGATGAAGACGAACATCGCCGCCGCGCCGATGGCCAGCGAGATGGCGCCGGCCTTGACGGCGTCCGCGCCCAGTTCGGCGCCGACGGTGCGTTGCTCTTCGATGTTCAGCTGGGCCGGCAGCGCGCCCGAGCGCAGCAGCAGCGACAGCTCGCTGGCGCTTTCGACGGTGAAGCTGCCGGTGATCTGGCCCGAACCGCCGAGGATCGGCGTCTGGATGGTCGGGGCCGAGATGACCTTGTTGTCGAGGACGATGGCGAAGCGCTTGCCGATGTTGCGCGAGGTGGCGTCGCCGAACTTGCGCGCGCCCGAACCGTTGAAGCGGAACGACACCACGGGGCGACCGCTCTGGCCGTCGAAGGCCTGCTGGGCGTCGACCAGCTCCTCGCCCGAGACGACGGCGCGCTTCTTCAGGGCGTAGTAGGGCTGGAAGTCGTCGCCGGCCACCAGCACCGTGCCCGGAGGCATGCGCCCCGAAGCCATCTCTTCCTGGGTGACCGTCTCGTCGACCATCTGGAAGGTCAGCTTGGCGGTCTTGCCGATGACGGCCTTCAGGCGTTCCGGATCGCTTTCGCCGGCAGCCTGGATGACGATGCGGTCCGCGCCCTGGCGGGTGATCGTCGGCTCCTTGGTGCCGAGGCTGTCGATACGGCGACGGATGGTCTCGATCGACTGCTCGACGGCCTTGGAGGCGTCGGCGCGGGCGGCTTCCGGAGAGAAGGCCAGCTCGATGCGCTGGTCGGCCTTGGTCGAGACGTTCAGGTCCGTGCCCACGCCGCTCTGCAGCGGGCTGCCCAGCTTGCGCAGCTCGGCGACGGCGGCGTTGACCTTGCCGGCGTCATCGATGCGGACACCGACCACGCCGTTGGTCACGGCAAGGCCGTTGAAGCTGATTCCCGCGTTGCGCAGCGTGTTGCGGGCGTCCTCGACCAGATTGTCGAGGCGCTCCTTGCGCAGTTGAGCGGTGTCGACCTCATAAAGAAGGTACGACCCGCCCTGGAGGTCGAGGCCCAGGTTCAGCTTCTGCTTGGGAACCCATCCCGGCAAAGCGTCTAGCGTCTTCTGCGGCAGAAGATTCGGCATTGTGAAGACGATGCCGAAGATCACCGACAGGGTGACGAGGACAATCTTCCAGCGGGATAGGCTCAGCATGGACTACGAGGCTCTCGACGACGCCAAAGGCGCCAGGGCGGGCTAGGTACGAGCTAGACTTAAAGCTCAGTTCTTCGGGTCGTTGGCCGGGGCCGGTTCGCCCTTGGCCGTGACTTCGGTGATCATGCCCTTGCGGACCTTCACCGTGACGCCTTGGGCGATCTCGACGCCGACTTCCTTTTCTTCCACCCGCACGACCTTGCCGATCACGCCGCTGGACAGAACGACGCTGTCGCCGCGCTTGATGTTGGCGAGCGTGGCGAGGTGTTCCTTCTGACGCTTCTGCTGCGGACGGATCAGCATGAAGTAGAACAGCACGACCATCAGGATGATCGGGGCGATGCCCATGATCTGCTGTTGCAGGGCGGGATCCATGACGACTCCAAAAAATATCTGCGGGCGGGCCCTCAAATGGGGCCCGGCCAAGTCGGCGGAAGCTATGCGTTCACCTCCTCTTTTGCAATGAGGGCGCGAGGGCGTTAGGAGCGTTGCCATGACCGAAGCCGCCCTGCCCCTGCTCGCCCGCATCGCCGACGCCCTGGATCGCCTGGCGCCGCCCGCCCCTGTCGCCCAAAGCTTCGACGACGCGCGTCTCTTCCGGCATGAGCCTGTGTCCGGCGCCTTCCTGCCAGCCCCCGACTACGCCATGGACATCGAGCTGCTGGTCGGCATCGAGCGCCAGAAGGAGCGTTTCCTGCAGAACCTGCGCCGGTTCGCCACCGGCCTGCCCTGCAACCACGTGTTGCTGTGGGGCGTGCGCGGCACGGGCAAGAGCTCGCTGACCAAGTCGGCCTTCATGGCCCTGGCCGCCGAATATCCGGACCTGAAGCTGGTCGAGGTGGATCGCGACGAGGTCGCCGCCCTGCCGCCGCTGTTCGACGCCCTGCGCACGCGCACCGAACGCTTCGTGGTGCTGTGCGACGATCTTTCCTTCGAGGACGGCGCGGCAGCGGCCAAGGCGCTGAAGTCGGCGCTGGAGGGCGGCGTGGCCGGTCCGCCCGAAAACGTGCTGTTCGTGGCCACCTCGAACCGCCGCCACCTGATGCCCCGCGACCACGCCGAGAGCCAGGGCGCCATCGCCTCGGCCGAGAACGCCGAGGAGGAGATGAGCGTCTCCGACCGCTTCGGCCTCTGGATCGGCTTCCCCCCCATGGACCAGCCGACCTATCTGGCGGCGATCAACACCTATGCCGAACGCTTCGGCCTGCAGGTCGAGAACCTTGAGCGCCGGGCCCTGCAATGGTCGCAGCTGCGCGGCGCCCGCTCGGGTCGGGTAGCGTGGCAATTTGTCCGCGACCTCGCCGGCGAACTGGGCGTACGCTTGCCCGGATAACAATTTCCGGGGGGAAACGTGGCCGACGGCAAGCCGTGGTTCAGGGTCAAGCGTCATGGCTATGGCGCGGGACCGCCCTGCAGTTGGGAAGGCTGGGCCGTCCTCGCCCTCTATCTGGGACTGCTGCTGGCCTCGGCCGCCCTCTACGGCAAGGCCCATCCGCGCCTGGTCGGCGTGTTCGTCGTGGTCATCACGCTGGTGGTGATGCTGGTCGCCCGCTGGAAGAGCGACGCGCCCTGGCGGTGGCGCGACGGCGACGAAGACTAGGCCGGATCGCCGCTGGTCGCCGCCGGCGCCTTCTTCTCGGTCAGGGCGACCAGCGCCACGCCGACCATGGTCGCGCCGCCGCCGATGACCAGTTGCGGCGACAAGGCGTCGCCCATGAACAGCACCCCAATGGTGCACGAGACCAGCGGCGTCAGCAGGAAATAGGGCGTCACCCGCCCCGGCTCGCGCCGCTGAACGAGCCAGAACAGCAGGGCGCTGGCCCCGATGGTCGAGACCACGCCAGCGAACACCACGCAGGCCCAGGCCAGCGGCGGCGCGGTCGAGACCTTGGCCACGACGTCGTCCTCGAAGGCGAAGGACATGGCGATCAGGATCGGCGCGGCGACCAGGGCCGTCATGCCCTGCACCTTCAGCGGCTTCACGCCCGGACTCTTGCGCACCAGCACGGTGGCGACGGCCCAGATGGCGGCGGCGATCACGCCCAGCGCAATGGCCGGCAGCTCGGCCGCGCCGTGCGGGTCGAGGCTCATCCAGGCCACGCCGGCGAAGGCCACGGCCAGGCCGATCACCGCGGGGACCCGCATGGTCTCGCCCAGCATGCGCCAGGCGAACAGGGCCGTGAACGGGATCCACAGCTGGGTGGCCACCACCAGCGGGCTCAGCGACTGGGCCATGCCGAAGGCGATGTAGATCAGGGCGAAATGGATCGGCCCAGACAGCAGCACGATCAGCAGCAGCCGCTTCCAGCTGGGAAACGGCGGCCGCACGAAGGGAAACAGGAAGGCCAGGGCCAGAGCGAAGCGCAGGCCGCCAACCATCATCGGCGGCAGGGCGGCGGTGGCGAACTTGGCCGCGGCGTTGTTCAGCCCCCAGGTCAGGATGATCGCCAGGATCGCCAGGCGTTCGATGCTCGTCAGGGGGCCGGTGGACGCGGACATGGTCCCGCTTGGATCAGACCCCGCCGCTTCCTTCAACCCCACCGGCTCCGACAACCTCACGAATGGCCGACAGCAGGATTTCAAGGTCGCTTTCCGGCGTCGTGTAGGCCGGGGTCAGGTAGACCACCTTGCCCATGGGCCGGATCCAGGCGCCCTTCTCGGCGAAGGCCTGGCACAGTGCGCCGACGGCCACCGGCGAGGCGAACTCGACCACGCCGATCGCCCCCAGCACCCGCACGTCGACGACGCCCGGCGCGTTGCGGCAAGGTTCCAGCCCCTCCCTCAAGGCCGCCGAAACCCGCGCCACGTCGGTCTTCCAGCTGCCGGCCTCGAACAGGTCGAGCGAGGCGTTGGCGGCGGCGCAAGCCAGGGCGTTGCCCATGTAGGTCGGCCCGTGCATCAGGGCCGCGCCGGCGTCGTCGGACCAGAAGGCCTCGAACACCTTGCGCGAGGCCACGGCGGCCGAGAGCGGCAGCGTCCCGCCGGTCAGGGCCTTGGACAGGGTGACGATGTCGGGCTCGATCCCCGCCGCCTGCATGGCGAAAAGCTCACCCGTGCGGCCAAAGCCGGTGAAGATCTCGTCGAAGATCAGTAGCACGCCGTGCTTGTCGGCCAGCCGGCGCAGGCGGCGCAGGACTTCAGGATCGTGGAACAGCATGCCGCCGGCACCCTGCACCAGGGGCTCGGTCAGCATGGCGGCGATTTCCCCGCCCCGCTCGGCGAGCAGGGCGTCGAGTGCGGCCTCCGAGGCCTCGTCCAGCGGCAGGTCGGCGATCACCTGGCTCGGCATCACGCCCGAGAACAGGCTGTGCATCCCCTCCTCCGGATCGCAGACCGTCATCGTCGCCAGGGTGTCGCCGTGATAGCCGCCGCGGAACGACAGGAAGCGCGTGCGGCCGGTCTCGCCGCGATTGATGTGGAACTGCAGCGCCATCTTCATGGCGATCTCGACCGAGACCGACCCCGACTCGGCGAAGAACACGTGGTCGAGTTCGCCGGGCAGGATCTCCGCCAGACGCGCGGCCAGCCGATAGGCCGGCTCGTGCGCCAGGCCGCCGAACATCACGTGCGGCATGGCCTCCAGCTGCGCGCGCACGGCGGCGGCGATGCGGGGATGGTTGTAGCCGTGCACCGCCGTCCACCAGCTGGCGATGCCGTCGACCAGCTCACGCCCGTCCTCCAGCACGATCCGCGAGCCGTGGGTGCGCACCACCGGAAGCGGCGCCGGGGCCGTCTTCATCTGGCAGTAGGGCCGCCACACATGCTTGGCGCCTTCAGCGAGCCAGTCTGGGGTGGTCATGGCGATCCTTTCGTTGCGCCGGAGGGGCCGCTTGCCTAGAGCGTGCCGGCCCCGGAGCAAATCGGAATCTGGGCACAGGAATCGGAATGCACAGTCTGGACGCCTTCGCGAGCGGCAAGCTCGCGGCCCTGGAGGCCATGAGCCTGCGCCGCCGCCTCAAGCCCACCCGCCGCCTGCCCGGCGCGTTCGTGGAGCGAGACGGCAGGCGCCTGCTGTCCTTTTCGTGCAACGACTATCTGGGCCTGTCGCAGCACCCGGCCGTGATCGCCGCCGCCCAGGCCGCCGTGGCCGCGCATGGCGCGGGCTCGGGAGCCTCGCGCCTGGTCACCGGCGACAATCCATTGATCGAGGAACTGGAGGCGCGCCTGGCCCGCCTCAAAGGGACCCAGGCCTGCGTGGTGTTCGGTTCGGGCTACCTGGCCAACACCGGGGTGATCCCGACCTTTGCGGGCAAGCAGGACGTGGTGTTCGTCGATGAGCTGGCCCACGCCTGCATCTGGGCCGGGGCGCAGCTTTCCGGCGCCAAGGTGGTCAGCTTCCCGCACAACGACAGCGACGCCCTGGCCGAACTGCTGGCCGAGCATCGCGCCAGCTTCCGCCACGCCATCGTGGCCACCGACGGGGTGTTCTCGATGGACGGCGACGTGGCGCCGCTGGACTGGCTGTCGGCCGTCTGCGAGGCCAACGACGCCTGGCTGCTGGTCGACGACGCCCATGGCGTGGGCGTACTGGGCGGCGGCAAGGGCGCGGCCGCCCTGTTCCCCGACGCCGAAATCCCGCTGCAGATGGGCACGCTGTCCAAGGCTCTGGGCTCGTACGGCGGCTATCTATGCGGCTCGCAAAGCGCGGTCGACTTCCTCAAGACCCGGGCTCGCACGATCGTCTACACCACCGGCCTGCCGCCGGCCTCCGCCGCCGCCGCCCTCGCCGCCCTGGACCTGATCGAAGCCGACCCCGCCTTCGCCGCCGAGCCCCTGCGCAAGGCGCGACTGTTCACGCAGGCCGCAGGCCTGCCTCGCGCCGAAAGCCCGATCGTGCCTGTGATCCTCGGCGAAGCCGACGCCGCCCTGGCCGCCTCTGCCGCCCTGGAGGCCGAAGGTTTCCTCGTCGTGGCCATCCGCCCTCCGACCGTACCGGCCGGCGCCGCCCGCCTTCGCCTGGCCTTCAGCGCCGAGCACCCGGACGACGAGATCCTGCGTCTGGCCGCCCTCGTCCGCCCCTATTTGGGGGCCAAGGCATGAGCGCCCTGTTCGTCGCCGGAACCGGCACCGACATAGGCAAGACCCATGTCGCCTGCACCCTGATCCGGGTCCTGAAGGCCAGGGGCCTGGCCGTGGACGCCTTCAAGCCGGTGGTCAGCGGCTTCGATCCGGCCGATCCGTCGAGCAGCGATCCTGCCCGTCTGGCGAACGCCTTGGGCGACCCGGCCGCCCTGCCCCGCATCTCGCCGCGCCGCTATCTGGCGCCGGTGGCCCCGAACCTGGCCGCGCGGCTGGAGGGCGACACGCTCGCCCTGGAGGACCTCGTCGCCGACTGCCGCGCCGCCCTGGCCGGCGACCACGACCTGATGCTGGTCGAAGGCGCCGGCGGGGTGATGTCTCCGCTGACCGACGACGCCACCAACCTCGACCTGATCGCCACGCTCGACCTGCCTGTGCTGCTGATCGCCGGCTCCTATCTCGGCACGATCAGCCATGTGCTGACCGCCCTGGTGGCCCTGCGCGCCCGGGGCGCGACCATCGCCGCCATCGTCATGAGCGAGAGCCTCGACGCGCCCGACCTCGTCCAGACCGCCGACGCCCTGGGGGCCTTCGAGCGCGAGACCCCGATCTTCCTTGCGCCCCGCGCCGAACATTGGGACGCATCGGCGCTGGCGGAACATCTGGCCAAGGGGCTTTGAAGCATATGCGGGTGGCGATGATCGGCCTGGGCGACATCGCCCGCAAAGCCTACCTGCCGGTTCTGGGAACCCGGCCGGACGTTCAGCTGGCCTTCGTCACCCGCAACGCCGCCACGCTCGACGAACTAGGCGTGGCCTGGCGGGTGGACCGCCTGCACGCCGACCTGGACGAGGCGCTGGCCCAGGGCGTCGACGCGGCCTTCGTCCACGCCGCCACCGAGGTCCACCCCACAATCGTCACGCGCCTGGTCGAGGCCGGCGTGCCGACCCTGGTCGACAAGCCGATCGCCGACACGCTGGAGGCCTGCGAGAGCGTGGTCGATCTGGCCGAGACGCACGGCGTGTCGCTTATGGTCGGCTTCAACCGCCGTTACGCGCCCGCCCAGGCCGAGGCGGCCACGCTGAAGGCGCCGTTCGTGCTGATGCAGAAGAACCGGACGGGTCACGCCGACGCCGTGCGGCGCACGGTCTTCGACGATTTCATACACGTGGTCGATTCCTTGCGCTTCCTGGCGCCCGGCGCGACAGATGCGCGGGTCTCGGGCCGCGTCGCAGGCGACCTGCTCCAGCACGTGATGCTGCACCTTGCCGGCCCCGGCCTCGACGCCGTCGGGATCATGAACCGCGACAGCGGCGCCAACGAGGAGGTGCTGGAGGTGATGGGCGCCGGCGCCAAGCGGCGGATCGTCAACCTGGCCGAGGTCACCGACTACGCCGGCGGCGAGCACGTGACGCGCCGCGGCGACTGGGCCACGGTGGCTCGCCAGCGCGGCTTCGAGGCGATGATCGAGGCCTTCCTGGCCGCCGTGCGCGAGGACCGACGCCTGTCGGCCCTCGACGCCCTGGAGACCCACCGCCTGTGCGAGCGGGTCGTTGCCGAACTCTCGGCCTAGAAGTCGGCCGACAGCGTCACCTGGAAGGTCCGGTGCGAGCCCGGACGGAAGGTGGCGGCGGTGTTCACAGTGGTGCTGATCGTGCCCAGGTAGTCCTCGTCGAAGATATTGTCGACGTTGATACGGGCCTTCACCTGTTTCAGCGGCCCGACGCCAAAGCCGTCGCCCAGATCCACATAGGCGTTCCAGACTGTGTAGCCGTCGGTCTTCTCGGTGTTGGTGAAGTTGGTGTAGCGGTCGCTGAGGTGGCGAGCCGAGACATTGACCAACGCCCAGTCGGTCGGCTCCCAGGTCACCCCGCCCTGGAACAGCCAGGTCGGAAAGTCGGGCAGCGTGTTGCCGGCGATGAAGCTGGTCCCGAAGTTGTTCTCGAACTCGGCGCGGTTGTACGAAAGATTGGCGTTGAAATAGACCTTGCCGCCCAGCAGCTCGGGCTTCCACTGGCCGCTGAACTCGGCGCCGTGGGCCTCCACCCCGCCGACGTTCTGGAAGAAGGTCTCGGTCGTCGTGCTGCCCGGCACGACGGAGGCATAGGACTGCAGGCGGTTCTCGAAGGCGGTGTAGTAGGCCACGAACGAGGCGTTGAAGGTCGGCCGGTTGGCGCGATAGCCGATCTCCAGGTTCTGCGAGGTCTCGGCGTCGGGGCCCGGCACGTTCGGACTGGCGGCCGAGTAGATGTCGTCGGCGCCGCGCGGCAGGGCCAGGTTCTCCGAATATGAGGCGAACACCTGGTCGCGGCTGTTGATCGAATAGACCAGGCCGACCTGCGGCAGGAAGCTGTCCTTCCAGTTGTCGGTGATGCGGGGCCGGCGCTGGGCGATGTAGTCGGCCGGATTGCGATAGCCGGCGATCTCGTAGTCGATGTCGGTGGCCTTGAAGCCCAGTTCCACCTTCAGCCGGTCGTCCAGCAGCCGCACCGTGTCCTTCAGGAAGAACTGCGTGGTCTCGCGGGTGGAGGTGTAGTTGCGCTGCAGGTGCACCGGCTCGTTCAGCAGCGCCGCGCCGTCAGGGTGGCCGGCCACAGTGTTATAGCGGGCCTGGGTGCGGTGGTAGTCGTCCTTCTCCAGCCACAGCCCGGCCTGGAGGGTGTGGATGCCGGCGCGCCAGGTTCCGCCGACCGTGATCCCCTTGCGCACGCCGTCGACGCCCGAGAGACCGTATTGCACGCCCTTGGGGGCGGTCAGGCCGGCCACGATCAGGCGTTCGGCGTTGTAGCTGGCCAGCGAGGTCGAATAGGCCTCCGGCGAGACGCCATAGCCGCCCTTGTCCTCGTAGTAGGCCGTCGAGCGGATCTCGAAGGCCTCGCCGATCGGCTTGTTCAAAGAGAGGCCGTAGAGGTGGTCCTGCCGGGCGTTGACCGCGAACTTGTAGTACTGGTTGTAGGCGGTGTTGGAGTAAGGCACGCCCGCCGTCGTCGCCGGCAGGCTCGGCACGTAGCCGAGATAGGCGAAGTCCCTGCCCTTGCGCCCGAAGAGATCGCCCGCCGTCCCGTCGTACTGGGCCTTGGTGATCGACGGGGAGTCGTAGTCGAAATAGTCGTTGTGAACGGTCTGGAAGGTCAGGTTCCCGCCGCTCTCGAAAGCATAGTCCAACTTGCCCTCGTAGTGTTCGCGCTTGATGAAGCCCGGGCCGCGCCACAGGTCGCCCTTGATCCACGAGCCGGCCACATAGCCCGACAGCCGGCCGATCCTCCCGCTTTCCAGGCGAAGGAAGCTGCGGCGCAGGTTGTCCTCGCCCAGGGTCTGGCTGATCGAGCCGCCGGCCTCCGCATCCGGGACCTTGGTGAAGTAGTCGACGATCGGCCCCAGCGAGGCGTAGCTGGGCAGCGAAACGTCGCCGGCCCCGGCCGAGGCCGTGACCCGCGCCAGGTTCTCGTTGTCGACATAGCGGTAGATCGGGCTGCCGCCGAACTGGTCGCTGCGGCCCATAGGTATGCCGTCGAGCAGGAAGCCGATCTGCTGGAAGTTGAAGGCCCGCACCGAGACGGAATTGCCGAACTCGTACATGCCAAGCGCGTCGTTGGCCTGGACATTGAAGCCCGGCAGGCTCTCCAGCATCTTCAGGCCCGTCACGCCCGCAGGGGCCGACAACAGGGCCTCGCGGGTGATCGAGACGGTGGCGGTGGCTTGATCCGTGCCGATGGCGACGCTGGCCTCCGACACCCGCTTGCCGGTGACGACGACCGCGTCGACCGTATCGCCCGATCCCTTGGGGTCTTCCTCAGCCAGGGCCGGCGCTCCCGCCCCCATGACGCTCGCCGCAAGCAAGGCGGCCTTCAGACGACGGAACACACGACGGTTCGACTGGACTCGGATCACGGCTATCCCCTGCTTTCTGATCCCCCGACGAGACTGGCTCCCGACCGCAGGTCAAAAAACAGAAATCGCCGTTACAGGAGCCCACTTTTCTTCGTGGTTCCGCCAGCGACAAACGAGATCATTTAATATGCAAAAGCATCGTTACTCGACAGGGCGATGAAATACGCACCCGCGCCGCCGCGCATACTCATCATCGCGGCGAGCCTGGATCTGAATTCGAGACGCCTCCGACTTGAAGGAGCGTCGTCCTGCGCACATCACCGCCTGGCGGAGCTCAGGTCAAACCAAAGGCCGCCTTGAACCAGTCAGGTCGGCCCCGGCGCCGCGCGCTCCGGCGCCGAACGCGCAAAGAAAAGGCGGCGGCCCTCAAGGAGCCGCCGCCTTTCGCATTTCATCCGATGACGGACGCTTAGAACGGGATTTCGTCGTCCAGGTCGGCCGAGAAGCTCTCGCGCGGGCCGCTGGGCTGGCTGCGCGGAGCGCCGCCGCCGAAGTTGCCGCCGCCCTGGCCGCCGCCGTAGCCGCCACCGCCGCCCTGGCCGTAGCCGTCGTCATAGCCGCCGCCGCCCGACGAGGCGCCGGCGCCGTCGCCGCGACCGCCCAGCATGGTCAGTTCGCCGCGGAACTTCTGCAGGACGATTTCGGTCGAGTACTTTTCCTGGCCCTGCTGGTCGGTCCACTTGCGGGTCTGGATGGCGCCCTCGATGTAGACGGTCGAGCCCTTGCGCAGGTAGCTCTCGGCCACCTTCACCAGGTTGTCGTTGAAGATCACGACCCGGTGCCACTCGGTCTTTTCCTTGCGCTCGCCGCTGGAGCGGTCGCGCCAGGTCTCGGACGTGGCGATGCGAAGGTTGGCGACGCGGTCGCCCGAGTTGAGGGTGCGGATTTCGGGGTCGGCCCCGAGGTTGCCGACGAGGATGACCTTGTTGACGCTGCCAGCCATGGCGATGCCCTGTTCTCGCCCGGCGACCCAACGCGCCGGAATCTCGAAGCCAGGACGTTAACGACTCAGCAAGATCAAAAGCAAGATTTGTTCTGCGAACGTTCCTGTGAACGGAGGGCGGTTATCCACCGCCCTCTCCTGCTCAATTCAAGCGATCAACGCGGCGGCATTGCGCCCGGCACGGCCAGGCGGCCATCGCCCGTGCGCACCAGCGACATGAACCGGGCGCCCTCGTAGCTGTCGCCCAGATAGATGCCTTCCTTCTGAACGAAGATGAACTTGCCCTGATAGGAGCCGGTCAGTTCCTCGCGGCGCAGGCCCATGCGCATGAAGCGGATGCGCATGCCTTCAAGCGTGGCCGCGCAGGTCTCCATGTTCGGCACGTTGCGCTCGACCGGATTGAACCGCAGCGTGCCGTCTTCTTTCAGGATGACGTGGTTGCAGATGCCCTGGTCGAACGGAGCCTTGGTCTGCTTCACGCAGGCCGAGAGGCCGACGGCGGACAGGCCAAGGACGAGAACGGCGGCGGCTTGCGAGAGGCGCATCAGGGATCTCCTTCTCAGCCGACGCTGGGAATGGCGCAGTTGGCGGCCTGTTCGACCACCAGATGGAACGAGCGGTTGTCGGACGAAGCTTCGACCCGGCCCGGCAGCAGGCGCAGGGTCTCGTCGCCCCAGCGGCCGTAGGTGGCCCCGCCCGGGCGCTCGCACTTGCCGGCGAAGAGTTGCTGGATGCAGGCGTTCTGGGTGATCTCGCCGGGCAGCTTGTTCCACTGGCCGCCGGAATAACGCTGGCACACCGCCAGCGGCGCACTGCTGGCCGCGCTCGGACCGGCAGGCGCGGGCGTCGGGGCGGTCGTGACCGGCGCGGCGACGGTCGGCGGCGGCAGCGGGGTCAGCACGGTCCCGGCCTGGTCGGCCGCGGCCAGGGCACCGGTCTCGTCGACGCCGACGTCCAGGGCCCCGGTGGCCACGCCGTTCTTCTTGGCGCATTCGGCAAGGGTGGTCTCGCCCACGAACTGGCCGCCGACGAAGCAGCGCAAGGGGCGGGCCGGGTCGTTGAGCTTGGTGTCGTCGGGACGGCCGGTCTCGACGATCAGGCCGGCGCGCGAGGCCGGCGGCTCCTCGGCCGGCTTGCGGTCCTTGCCGCCCGTCAGCGCGAAGGCCACGCCCAGGCCAGCGATCACAGCCAGGGCCGCTCCGCCGCCCAGCAGCACGCGTCGGTCTTTGAGAAGTTCCATACCCCCTGGCTACGACGCGTTGGTGACGGTTTCAAGCGTCGCTGCACCGTGGGACGCTTACAATTGTCAACCGCCGGTCAGACGGTCGAGCGCGGCCTGGTAGTTGGCGATCTGGTTGGTCAGGTAGGCCGGCGCCGTGCCGGTGGTGTTGCTCTTGGTCGAGGAGCTGTCGACCTTCACCCCGTTGGCGATGTCGGCCATCTCGCGATAGGCGTTGCGGATCGCCGCCGTGGCCGACTTCAGGAGGTCGGCGGTCGTGGCGCGCGACTCGGCGTCGGCCAGGCTCATGTCGAGATTAAGCTTGAGGCCGTAGACCGGGCCCTTGCCGTCGGCCGAGACGGTGCGGCCGCCCTCGGTCTTGGTGTTGCGCACCACGCCCGACGCCAGGCCCAGGGCGTCCAGCACGTTGCTGTCGCCCTTGCCGGGCAGGATCTCGACGGTCGAGGTCTTGAACGCCGGCGTGATGGAGAGCTTGCGCATGTTGCCGTCGCTGGTGATCGACACCTTGGCGGCGCTGCCCGAGGCGCGGCGGATCTTGTCGGCCAGGGTTTCGAGCGTGTCGTTGGCGCCGATGGTGATGGTCGTCAGCGGCCCGCGTTCGCGCGTACGGATCTGGAAGGTGTCGCCCGGACGGGCCGAGGTGGCCGAGACGATCTTGTCCGACTGGACGTAGTTCATCGCGCCGCGCGGCAGTCCGAAGACGTCGAGGGCGCTGGAGCCCGAGGCGTCGACCGCGATCGAGGTCGGGGTGGCGTAGCCGTCCTTGCCGGTCAGGCGCTGCTCCCAGGTGGCCGCGCCGCTGTCCATGTCGATCTGGGCGACGTAGCCGTCCTTCTGGCCGACGGTGGGCAGGCCCGCCAGATCCTTGCCGGCCGCGCCGACCAGCCACACCTGTCCGTTCGAGACGGCCATGCCGGTGACGGTGTCGTCGCCCGTGCCGCCATAATAGGCCATCGTGTCGTCGGCCGTGTCGGTCAGGTCGAGCGAGATGCGGGCCACGAAGCCATCTGAACCGCCCGAGGCGGCCTTGGTGACGTTGCCCACCGACAGTTCGCCGTTGGTGGTGTAGCCGCCGACATAGAGCTGGCCGTTGTCGATCGTGAGGCCGGCGATGTCGCCGCCCTTCAGCGTGCCCAGGTCCCGCACCGCGCCCACGTTCATGGTCGCGGCCTTGGTGTAGGTCACCGCCTTGGTCTCATAGATCCCGGCCGAATTCAGCGACGTGCGGTTCTCGGTGACCACGGTGGTGGCGACGTCGAAGCTGCGCAGCTTGGCCTGGCTGCCTTCCTTGCTGGCCACGATCACCTTGCCGCCGTCGACGACGAGGCCCGACACCGTGTCGTTCTCGGCGCTGCCGAAGTGGGTGGTGAACAGCGCCTTGGGCGTGCCGGCGATGTCGGTGGCGAAGCCCGTCAGATAGTTGTCGTAGCCGCCCTGCGAGGCCGATCCCGTGGCGCCGGGCAGGTCCGACTTGGTGCGGCCGGCTACATAGACCACGCCGTCCTCGCCGAAGGCCACGGCGGTGGCTTCGTCTTCAAGCAGGCCGCCGCGGCGGACGGTCCAGGCCTCGTCGCCGTTGGCGTCGTACAGCGACACGAAGCTGTCGGTGACCGTGCCGTTGCTGTCGGAGTTGATCGGGCCGGTGGTGGCGCCGTTCAGCGTGCCCGCAACGGAGCCGGCGATGGCGACCTTGCCGTCGTCAGAAACGGCGATCGAATAGCCGGTGGCCGTGTCGGCCGCGCCCAGGCTGCGCGCATAGAGCAGCTTGCCGGCCGAGTCGTATTTCAGCAGCGCGACGTCCTGGTCGCCCTTGATCGTCTGGCTCTCGACGCTCTTTTCGACGTCGGCCAGCACATAGATCGAGCCGTCGGAACCGGTGACGGTCTTGTGGACCTTGGCGACAGTGCCTTCCAGCGTGTCGGAGAACACCTTGGCGCCGGCCGTCCCGGCGGCTGAGCCCGTGCCGTACTTGGTCAGAGTGTTCTCGATGACAGCGTCGTCGGTCTTTGTGTCCTTGTCCGGGTCGGGATTGCCGGCCTCGGTGGTGATGTAGACCGCCGGCTTGGCCGCCGGGGCCGTGAAGTTCAGCTTCTCGATGGAGTCGCCGCGAATGCGCAGGGCGAAGTCGTCGCCGGTGGCCGGCAGCTTCACCGTCTGGCCGTTGACCGTGGTCGTGCGCTCCACGCCCGGCGTGCGCTCGACGGCGAAGGTGGTGTTGTAGCCGGCCGCCTGAAGCTTGCCATTGAAGAAGCTGACCACGTTGGACATCGTCCGCGGCGTCGCCCCCATCTCGGCCAGGTCCATCGTCAGGTTCTGGGTCTCGCCGAACTTGGTGACCGACATCGTGAACTTCTGGTCGCCCTTGAAGGCGGGGACCTCGTCGTCGAACTGGCCGCTGTAGAGCGTGTTGGTGACGTAGCCGTAGACGTTCTTGGGTACGCCGACCTTGGACTTGTCCTGGGTCATGGCCGCGCCGGTGGTCAGGCGCATGCCGTCGGTGTTGGCGTTCTGGATATAGTTGGTGAGCTCCGTCAGCCCCTTGGTCAGCGCCGTCTGCAGGCGCTTGATCTCGCTGTCGGAGACGTTCTTCTCGCTGGCGCGATTGGCGATGGCCGTCAGGGTGTTCAGCGCCTGATAGGCCGAGAACAGCTTCTTGTAGTCGCCCTTTACGCCCGGCGCTGCGGCCTCGGCCGCGCCTTCGTCGACGAACTTGCGGCCGTTCAGCGCGGCCTTGACCAAGTCGCTGGGCTCGGTGGTCACCGTGGTCCACGGCGCGGCCGGGATGCCCTGCTTGGCGGTCGAGGTGGAGGTCGTGCCGGTCGACAGCGCAGACGCGGCCGTGCCCACACCAAGCTTGGCCTGGTAGTAGCTGAGCAGCGAACTGGTGTCGAAAGTGATCACGACCGCTTCCACAGACGGCGCAATGCGCCACGCGTGGCAATCTTGGGTTACGAACGCTGACGTTTCGTTAAGACGTGTGAATTGTTTCCCATCAGGCCGCGATCAGGTGGGCGTCACTCAACGCCCGGCGGGCCTCGTCGCGCAGTTCGGCCCATTCCTCGGCCAGGATGCCCAGCAGCACCACGTCGCGCGGCTCGCCGTTCTTGAGCACGTGGCCGCGCAGATAGCCCTCGCGGCGGAAGCCCGAGGCCGACTGGGCCTTCAAGGCCGCGTCGTTGTCGGCCATCACCTCGGCGAACACCTTGTGCAGGCCAAGCTCGCTGAAGGCGCGGTCGAGCCCCAGCACCTGGGCCGCCCGCCCTACCCCGCGACGACGGGCGTCGGCGGCGCCGACGAACCAGTTCCAGCCCGCGCGGCGATGGTGCGACTGCAGGCCCGTCAACGTCAGCAGCCCGGCCGGCGCGCCGGCGCGCACGATCATCCAGCCGGCCATGTCAGGATCCTTGCGCAGCCCCTCGAACCAGGCGGCGTGCGCCTCGTGGCTGGGAAACGCCGCGTCCGACATCCAGCGGTCGACCTCGGGTTCGGCGCGCCACTGAAACAGCACCGCCTCGTCCTCGTCCCTCAAGTCCCGCAGTTCGATCATGCCGTGCGAATCCTCTTGCGCCGCAGGAGGCAGAGTAACCACGTGAGAAACGCCGGCCTAGCGAAAGACCGGCGTTTCGTATGACAATTACGTAGCGGTAGCGTCCGCGTCAGCTGTTGCCGAACAGCGAGAGGATGATCTGCGGGGCGCCGTTGGCGATCGACAGGGCCTGGGCGCCCAGCTGCTGCTTCACCTGCAGGGCCTGCAGGCGGGCGCTTTCCTTGGCCATGTCGGCGTCGACAAGGTTGCCCACGCCGGTTTCCAGCACGTCCGACAGCTTGGAGACGAAGGTGTTGTGGGCGTCGATCTGCTTGGCCTGCGAGCCGATCGAACCGACGGCCTGGTTGACCGTGGCGATGGTCGCGTCGAGGCGCGTCAGCACCGCGGTCGCCTGGGTCAGGGTGGCGATGCTGTCGCCGGCCAGCAGGCTGTTCTTCGGGCTGCCCAGCGACAGGGTCTGCAGGTTCAGCGAGATGACCGTCTGGGCGTCAGCGTCGGCCAGGAAGGTGATGGCGTTGGTCTGGCTGCCGTCGAGGATGTTGGCGCCGTCGAAGGTGGCGCTGTCGACCACCTGGGTGAGGTTGCTGAGCAGGCCCTGGAAGTCGGCATTGAGGGCGGTGCGCGCCTGGGTCGACAGCGAGCTGTCCTTGGCCGCGACAACCTTCTCGCGCATCAGGTTGAGCAGGTCCGAAACCGACTCGCCGGCCGTCAGGGCCACGTCGGCGATCGAGGTGGCGCGGTCCAGGCTCATCTTGACCGAGGCCAGGGCCGAGCGGTCGGCCTGCTGGTCCTGGGCGATCGACCAGACGGCGGCGTTGTCCTTGGCGCTGGAGATCGCAAGGCCGGTGTTGATGCGGGTCTGGACGCCCTGCATCTCGTCATTGGTCTTGTTCAGGTTCTGCAGGGCGATCAGCGCAGGCTGATTGGTGTTCACGCTCAGCGTCATCACGATCTCCGAACGGCGTTCTCGCCGACTTGAAGGAGCTCGGTGCGCGATTCGACGCCCGAGCGGATCGGCCGTGAACTTGCCGCCCGGGGAGTAAGAATATGGTTAACGCTTATAAACCATGTTGCGCCTGCGACGTCGCGCCGCAAGCGTGCATGCAAACCATGACGCGCGAAGGCCTGTTAGGTCAGGCCGTCGTAGATTGCGCCAGGCCCGTAGGAGGCCGCTTCCTTGAACCGCAGCACGTCTTCGCGGGGATACTGCTTCAGGGTCTCGCCCGTCCGCCGATCCACCGTCTTGTAGACGTAGACGCCGCTGTCGCCATCCTGCTCGATCACGAGACGCAGGTCGCCAGGCTGGGGGCCGTCGTCGACGACCTTCTGGTCTGCGAACTTGCGCGCCTCAGCCTTACGGGCGCCGGAAACGACTTCGCCGTCCGAGGCCTTGCCTGGGACGGTCATGGGAACGATCTGGTTTTGCGCGGGCAGCTCTTGAACCGGAGCCGTCAGCGCGGCCTTGTTTTCCATCTCTCCTAATCACCGCCGTTTCGCGGCGGCGCCTTCTTTGCTCCCTTCCCCGGCTCAGGGCCGCGAGAAAGGCGGGGGCGACCCGTAAGGATCGCCCCCTGCTCGTCCCTTATCGGAACAGGCTCAGGACCGTGCCGGTCGACTGGTTGGCGATCGAGAGCGCCTGGATGCCCAGCTGCTGCTTGGTTTGCAGGGCTTGCAGCTTGGCGCTTTCCTTGGCCAGGTCGGCGTCGACCAGGTTGCCCACGCCCGCGTCGAGGCTGTCTTGCAGCTTGCCGACGAAGTTCAGGTGGGTGTCCAGGCCGGTCGAGCTGGTGCCCAGCGAAGCCAGCTTGTTGGTCGCCGTCTGCAGGGCCGTGTCGATGGTGGTGATCATCGTCTTGGCCGCGGCGGCGGTCGTGAAGGTGGTGGTGGTGCTCAGGCCGATGCCGGTCAGCGACAGGGTCTTGGCGTTCACGGTGATGGCCGTGCCGTCAGAGTTGGCCAGGAAGCTGAGCTTCGTGGTCTTGCCGTCGATGATGCTGGCGCCGTTGAACTTGGCGTTGGTCACAGCCTTGGTGATCTGGTCGCGCAGCGACGTGAAGTCAGCCTGCAGCGCCTTGAACGAAGCCGTGTTCAGCGAGGTGTCGGAAGCGGCCAGGGCCTTTTCCTTCATCTTGCCGAGCAGGTCGGTCACCGTGTCGCCGGCCGCCAGCGCGACGTCGATGGTGGACTGACCGCGTTGCAGCGAGTCCTTCACGGCGTTGAGCGAGGAAGCGGTGGCCGACTGGTTCTTGGCGGTGGCCCAGATCGCGCCGTTGTCCTTGGACGAGCCGATCTTCTTGCCGGTGTTGATGCGTTGTTGCGTAACCTGCAGCTCGCTGTTGGTCGAGTTCAGGTTTTGCAGGGCGATCATCGCGCCCGAGTTCGTGTTGATGCTGTTCAGCGCCATAACGAATATGTTCCTATTTCAGGTTGTCCGACGTCATTTTGACTGCCGGGAGCGTTTTGCTCGCTGAACTAGGAAGCAACTACCGGGCCAATCCTGCCCACCCGCCCGAAAAATTTAAGTCATTGAAATTACGGCGTTATAGGTTCGTTTAGGATACATTGAACCGGCAATTTCTGCCGAGCTGGACACCCGTCCGGCAAATATTGCCGGGCAGCTTTCGGCAGATGCGACCGAATTGCCCACCTGCAAACCGACCAGCGATCGGCGAAAATCAGGCTGCGGAACAAAAGAAAACGCCGGGCGATCTTTCGATCGCCCGGCGCTTGATCGCCAGGTTCGGCGCTTCTTCGATCAGCCGCGGAAGAGCGACATGATCGATTGGGGCGCCTGGTTGGCGATGGACAGTGCCTGCACGCCCAGTTGCTGCTTGGTTTGCAGCGACTGCAGCTTGGCGCTTTCCTTGGCCATGTCCGCATCGACCAGGTTGCCGACACCGGCGTCGAGGCTGTCCTGCAGCTTGCCCATGAAGGTCAAGTGCATGTCCAGGCCCACCGAGTTGGTGCCGAGCGAGGCCAGCTTGTTGGTCGCGGTCTGCAGAGCCGTATCGATCGTGGCGATCATCGTCTTCGCAGAAGCGGCCGTCGTGAAGGTCGTCGTTGTCGTCAGGCCGATGCCCGTGAGGGACAGGGTCCGCGAGGTGACGGTGAACGCCGCGCCGGTTTCGTTCGCGAGGAACGCGAGCTTGGTGGTCGAACCGTCCACCACGCTGGCGCCGTTGAACTTGGCGTTGGTCACGGCCTTGGTGATCTGGTCGCGCAGCGACGTGAAGTCGGCCTGCAGCGCCTTGAAGGAAGCGGTGTTGAGCGAGGTGTCGGAAGCGGCCAGGGCCTTTTCCTTCATCTTGCCGAGCAGGTCGGTGACCGTGTCGCCGGCCGCCAACGCAACGTCGATGGTCGACTGACCGCGCTGGAGCGAGTCCTTCACGGCATTCAACGAGCTCGAGGTCGCGCTCTGCATCTCCGCCATCGACCAGATCGCGCCGTTATCCTTGGCGTTCGAGATCTTCTTGCCGGTGTTGATGCGTTGCTGGGTGGTGGTCAGCTCCGAGTTGGTGGCGTTCAGGTTTTGCAGCGCGATCATCGCGCCGGCGTTGGTGTTGATGGAGTTGGCGATCATAGGAACCTACCGTTTTGGTGGAGAGCCCCGGCATTTTGCCGGTCGGGCGTTTTGCCCGCGGGAACCATCGCAAACGGCGGGCCAGTTCAGGCCAGATCGTAATCGATTGAAATAAAACGGAAATTTTGAATGGCGCCCCAGAAACGAAACCGCCCGGCGAATGCAACATTCGCCGGGCGGCAGGTTTTTCCGAAGGGAGGCGGCAATCGGCGCCGAGCTGCGCCGTGGTCTGAAATGCGCCTACCGGAAGAATGGGGATCGCGCCGGCAAGGCAGACTTCAAGGCCTGGAACTCAGGGGCGGATCAGGCCGCTTCGGCGCGGCCCGCCAGCCCCTGCATGATCATGCGGTTGATCTCGATCAGAGGCTCGAAGTCCTCTTCCTTGCGCATGACCAGGCTCGAGTGACGACCGACCCAGATGCTCAGCGAGATGATGCTCGCCCGCAATTCCTTGGTCATGGTGTTCTCAGGCAGGGCGCAGTCGGTCGCCAGCGCCGACCAGACGCGGCGGTTCCAATCCAGCGCGTGGATGCGCGTCTGGATGTCGTTCACGTCGGCCTCGGAAGCCTCCATGAGGGCGCGCGTCACCTGTCCGAACAGGCGATACTCGACCTCACGCGGATTCTCAGTCCTGGTCGCCGCCTGCTGGTAGGCCCGAAGAGACATTCCCCAACCTCTTGTCTTCGTAATCGATCAACTTACGGCTCAGCATGAGCGCCTTGTAGTACTCGCGGGCCATGACGTGCTTGGAGATCGCGATGCAATCGGCCAGCACCTCTGGGTTCCGCACCACGCCCATGAACTCGGTCAGGCGCATGGCGAACTCGTCGTAGTATTTCTCAGCGCCGCTCTCTTCCAGGTACATCATCATGACCGGGAAGTAGATGTGACGCGATGGCGTGGTCACCTGGTCAGGCTGCATGATGTCCTTTTCACGCAGCACCGAAGCCTTGTTCTGCAGGACCAGCACCCCGCGACGATCGCCGTTCTGGACGACCGCCCCGTTGAGCACGAATTTCTCGCCGGGCTTAAGCGACAGCTTCAAAGGCACTTCTAGCCGTTCCTTTCCATCGCTGCGCCCGTCCGCCGTCATGGCGGTTCGCCGGTATGGCGTTCGACCGGAACCTAGAGGGCAGCGGGTTAACGCCCTATTGCCGGCCACGCGACCGTAAGTCGCAGCTTAGGACACAATTAAGCATACTCGCCCAGAGGATGAAGCCACCCAATCGCCAAGGTGTACGCATGTCCCGCAATCTCGGCTCCGGAATCTCGGCCGCCGCCCTCGCAACCGCCCAGGAGGCGGCCGGTCAAGGGGTCCTTCCGGGCCTGCGCGCGTCCCAGCTGGGCGATTCCGCTTCGGCCGATTCGATCGCCCGCCTCAATCGCGAAGCCCATACGATCCAGGACCCGTCCACCATCAAGCTGCTGAACAAGGCGATCATCGCCGTGCAGCGCGGCGAGTACGCCCTGGCCGAGAAGACCGCCCTCAAGGCCCTCAAGAAGAACGAGCGCGCCGGACCGGCCTGGCACGTCCTGGCCGTGGCCCGCGAGAAGCTGGGCGACTTCGCTTCCTCGATGCACTGCTACGACGCGGCGCTGAAGCTGCTGCCCGACGAGGCCGCCGTGGCCGGCGACCTTGGCCGCCTGGCGTTCCGAATGGAAATGCCGGAAATCGCCGCCAAGCTGTTCATGCATTCGCTGAAAGCCAATCCCAACAGCCTCGAGGCGACCAACAACCTGGCCTGCGCCCTGCGCGACCTGAACCAGGAGTCGGCGGCGATCGACATCCTCAAGCCCGCCATCCAGGCCAATCCCACCCAGCCGGTTCTGTGGAACACCCTGGGCACGGTGATGTGCAGCCTGGGCGAAGGCCGCACGGCCGTGACCTTCTTCGACGAGGTGCTTCGCCTGGCGCCGCTGTTCGGCAAGGGCCTGCACAACCGCGCCTTCGCCCGCCTGGACCTGGGCGACGTCGAGGGCGCCCTCGCCGACTGCGACGCCGGCATCCTGGTGGCCGATTCCGCGGAAGACCTGGCGGCCATGAGCTTCGCGCGCTCGACCATCCTGCTGGCGCTGGGCCGCGTGACCGAAGGCTGGGCGGCCTACAGCGCGCGTCTGTCGACCGAGCTGGGGGGCGTTCCCAACTACCAGTTCCCGGTCAAGCGCTGGACGCCCGACGACGGCTTCGCCGGCAAGCGCATGCTGGTGGTCGCCGAGCAGGGCCTGGGCGACGAGGTGATGTTCGCCAACACCCTGCCCGATGTCGCAGAAGCCCTGGGCCCGGACGGTGCGCTGTCGATCCTGGTGGAGCGCCGCCTCGTGCCGCTGTTCGAGCGCAGCTATCCGCAGGCCAATGTCGCCGTCCACCGCACGGTCTCCTACGAAGGACACATCTATCGCGACGCCCCCTTCATCGAGGACTGGTCGGGGATCGACTGCTGGGTTCCCATGGGCTCGCTGCTGGAGACGCTGCGCCCGTCGGTCGAGGCCTTCCCCAAGCGCGAGCGCTTCCTGACCCCCGATCCCGAGCGCGTCGCTCACTGGAAGAAGGTGCTGGAGGACGCTCCGCCCGGACCCAAGGTCGGCCTTCTGTGGAAAAGCCTGAAACTGAACGCCGAGCGCGCGCGCCTGTTCTCGCCGTTCGAGCTGTGGGAGCCGGTCCTGAGGACGCCCGGCGTCTCGTTCATCAACCTGCAGTACGGCGACTGCAACGAGGAGATCGCCTACGCCCGCGAGCAGCTGGGCGTCGAGATCTGGACCCCGCCGGGCATCGACCTGAAGCAGGACCTCGACGACGTGGCCGCCCTCTCCTGCGCGCTCGATCTGGTCATCGGCTTCTCCAACGCCACCATCAACCTGGCCGGCGCCTGCGGCGCGCCGATCTGGATGCTGACCGGCGCGGCCTCGTGGACGCGCCTGGGTTCGGACCATTCGCCCTGGTATCCGCAGTGCCGCTGCTTCATCGCGCCGGACTACGACGACTGGCGGCCGATCATGACCGACGTCGCCGGCGCCCTGGCCGACTTCGCGAAATAATCGGCCAGGAACATCGGGCGCGGGGGCGGGTTTGATTTCCTGAACGGGCGGCGATCGTCGCCCCATCAGGGAGACCCGCCATGCCGCCGGAAGCCGATTACGACCCGCAGGATGTCGCCGAGGTCCTGGACGAGACCAACCTGACCGACGACGGCCAGGACATCGCCAATTTCGACGAGATCGAAGACGTCTACGACGTCACCCAGGCCGACGACGACGCCGCCGAGGACGAAGACGAGGATTACGACATTCTCGACGAGTCCGAGCTCGACGACATTGAGGACGAGCTGGAAGGCGGCCGTGACGACGAGGGCCTCGACGTCGAGCGCGAGCCCTTGGATCCCGTCGGCGGCGGCCTGTCGGACGAGGACGTGATCTCTTCCGACGACGAGGAGCCGTCGGACTACGAGTCGACCCGCCTGGCCGACGACGACATCGAGGCCCTCGGCTACGAACGCCGCCGCTAGGCCAAAGCCGCGAGCGATCCGTTCTAGCCCGCCCTCGCCCAGACCCCTAGTTGCGCTATTCGCCCCATCGCGTCAGGCTTGGCCAAGGCCTGACAGGAGATCCCCGCATGTCCGATCCCAAGCCCGAAGCCCCGCACGACGAAACCGACCAGGCGGAATATTTGGAAGACCAGCTGGAGGAAGGCCTGGAAGACAGCTTCCCGGCCAGCGATCCGCCCTCGGTCGCGCGTCGCCATCGTCAGCCCCCGCACAACCCGTCTTGATCGCGCGGCGCGGCTCTGTAGGTTAGCCCTGAAGATTTGAACACTTGTTCGAGGCGCGCTCCATTCGGGGCCGCCGTTCAGGGACACCGCATGAACTCGCGCTTCGAAGGCACCGCCGACTACGTCGCCACCGAGGACCTGAAGGTCGCCGTCAACGCGGCCGTGGCCCTGGAACGCCCCCTGCTGATCAAGGGCGAGCCGGGCACCGGCAAGACGGTCCTGGCCTACGAGGTGGCCAAGGCGATGAATGCGCCGCTGCTGACCTGGCATATCAAGTCGACGACCAAGGCCCAGCAAGGCCTCTACGAGTACGATGCCGTCACCCGCCTGCGCGACAGCCAGCTGGGCGACGAGCGCGTCAAGGACGTCAAGAACTACATCAAGAAGGGCAAGCTCTGGGAGGCGTTCGAATCGCCCGTCCGACCGGTGCTGCTGATCGACGAGATCGACAAGGCCGACATCGAGTTCCCGAACGACCTCCTGCAGGAGCTCGATCGCATGGAGTTCTTCGTCTACGAGACCGGCGAGACCATCAAGGCCAAGGTGCGGCCGGTGATGATCATCACCTCGAACAACGAGAAGGAACTGCCGGACGCCTTCCTGCGCCGCTGTTTCTTCCACTATATCCGCTTCCCCGAGGAGCAGACGATGCAGGCCATCGTCGACGTGCACTTCCCCGGCATCAAGCAGAAGCTGGTCGCCGAGGCCCTGCGCATCTTCTACGACATGCGCAAGGTTCCGGGCCTGAAGAAGAAGCCGTCGACCTCGGAGCTGCTGGACTGGCTGAAGCTGCTGCTGGTCGAGGATATCGACGAGACCGTGCTGCGCGAGAAGGATCCGACCAAGCTGATCCCGCCGCTGCATGGCGCCCTGTTGAAGAACGAACAGGACGTCCACCTGTTCGAGCGCCTGGCCTTCCTGGCCCGCCGCGAAGGCGGCGCCCGCCCGGGCCAATAGTCCCGTTACCGCAATTTCATTGGACGCCGGTCGCCGAGCCGCACACCTTCGCGCCGAACGTGAAGGATATTTCTCGATGCGCCTGATCCTCGTCCTGGCCGCCGGCGCCGCCGCCCTCGCCGCCTGCTCGCCGCCCGCCTCGGTGAAAACCGAGCGGCACGAGCGGGTGATCCACAAGCGCGAGCCGCTGCGCGCCATCGAGCGGCTGGACTGTCCCGACCGCCAGGGCCGGCTGACGCGCGTCAGCATCGCCCCGGACGGTAGATCCTGCGGCTACGCCGGCGAAAACGCCGAGGTGACCCTGCGCCTGGTGGCCCTGCAAGGCGACGACGCCGAGGCGGCGCTGAACCCGATCGAGACCGACCTAAAGGCGCTGATGCCGCACCTGAAGTCCTCGACCGCGCCCAAGGCGCCCAAGGGTAAGGAGACGGCGCAGATCAAGCTGCCCGGCGTCAGCATCGACGCCCGCGACGAAGGCGCTAACATCCGCATCGGCGGCATGACCATCAACGCCGACGACGGCGAAGCGCAGGTCCGCATCACCAAGAACGTCACCGGCAAGGACGGCGGCGGCGAAAGCCGCACCGTCCGCGTCAGCAGCTCCGACGACAAGGACGGCGAGGTCGACATCCGGGCCGACGATCACGGCGCGGTCGTGCGCCACCGCCAGAAGGAAAACGACGGCGTCCGCGCCACGCTGGTGCTGGCCAGCGACAAGGCTCCGGCAGGCTATCACCTGGCCGGTTACGAGGCCCGCGGCCCCAAGGGCGGCCCGCTGGCAGTGGCCATCGTCAAGGCCAAGGACCGTAACTCCGAGGACGGCGACCTGTTCAAGGACATGAAGGCCCTGGTGCGCCACAACGTCGGTGGGTGAAGCTACCCAGATCCTCCCCCTGAAGGGGGAGGTGGCCCGGAGGGCCGGAGGGGGAAGTAACTGCGGACGTCGAGGGAGTTGCTGATTCAACAGCCACATCCCCCACCGTCGGCTTCGCCGACACCTCCCCCTTCAGGGGGAGGATCTTGAGTCTCAGATCGGCGTGACTTCCATCACCTTGTAGGTCAGGGGCCGGCCGTCCTCGTCGGTCACGGTGACGTATTCGCCCAGGGCGAAACGGTGCTGGCCCAGGCGGTGGACGGGCTCATCGTCGATATGGTCGTCCTCGTCATAGTCGAAGAACCAGCGCTCGCCGCGCCGGGCCAGGCGGCCGTCGGCAGGATCCTCGTCGGGGGCGAAACGGCGCACCGCGCACTCCTTCTTGGCCTTGGCGTACTCGGCCTCGTCCAGGTGACCGTCTTCCGTCAGGGGCGCGGTCAGGGCGTAGCCGCGGTGATCGTCGCCGCCGGCGAATTCGGTGCCCGGATTGCGGGCCAGACGCATGACGATGCGCGATAGGGACATGGACTGCCTCCTTCTTATGGTTGGCGTTAATATCAGTGCGAAAGAAATAGCGACGGGCCGTCGGCGTTGAGCAGGCTGCGCGTCGTGCCGCCGAAGATGAACTCCTGCAGGCGCGGGTGACCGAAGGCGCCGGCGACCAGGAAGTCGGCGCCTTCCGCCCTCGCCGCCTCCAGCAGCAACTTGGCCGCGTCGTGCGAGCCCTCCAGCACGCGCACCTGAGCCGAGACGCCGCGAGCGGCAAGGAAGTCGACCATCCGGGCCAGTTCGAAGCTGCGCGACGACGCCGCCGGCGCGCCGGCGACGACCACTCGCGAGGCCTTCTGCAGCAGCGGCAGGGCCGTGCGCAGGGCCCGGCTGGCTTCCTTGCCGCCATCCCAGGCGACTAGGGCCGCGCCGCCGACCTTCAGGCCCTCGCGTGCGACCACGACGGGCCGCTGCTCGTCGGCGATCATCTGCTGGAAGGCCTCGGCCAGGGGGCCCTTGCCCCGCGCGGCGGCATTGTCGAACACGATAACGTCCGACAGCCGGCACTCCATAGCCAGCCCCGCCCAGACCGGCGATTCCAACGTCACCACGCGCGACTTCGCATAGCCGACGGCGCCCACCATGTTCTCGACGGCGTGCGCGCCCTCGACGGCGGCTTCCTTCAGGCTTTCCAGGGCCGTGACCTGCACGCCGCCCATGAAGCCCTCGCCCATCCACGGCATCAGGTCGGCCACGTCGGCCGGAGCATGGACGGCGGCCAGTTCGGCGTCGAAGGCCCGCGCCAGCTCGGCCGCCGCGCGCAGCACGCCCTCGTCGGGCCGGGCGCCGGCCAGCGGCGCCATGATCCTTGCCCAGCTCATGATCGGTCCTCCTTGTCCATGGCGTGTGACGGCACGCTTTCTGACAAAACGCATTTCCACAGGCGTCGGGCCGGGCCATCATTGATCTTCATCAACCGATGCGGCACTCAAACCACCTTCACCATAAGGAACGATCTCGTGGCCAAAGGGCTGCATAAGAGCCCTCCGAGGGCGTGGCAGCGGATGCTGTCGGGCCGCAGGCTGGACCTGCTGGACCCCTCGCCCATGGATATCGAGATCGAGGACATCGCCCACGGTCTGGCGCGGGTGGCCCGCTGGAACGGTCAGACGATCGGCGAACACGGCTTCTCGGTGGCCCAGCACAGCCTGGTGGTCGAGGAGATCGCGACCCACATCAAGCCCGACCTGGAGCCGCGCTGGCGCCTGGCCGCCCTGCTGCACGACGCCTCCGAATATGTGATCGGCGACATGATCAGCCCGTTCAAGGCGGCGCTGGGCATGTCGTACAAGGACTTCGAGGCGCGGCTGGAAGACGCCATCCACATCCGCTTCGGCCTGCCGGTGAAGACCCCGGCCCCGGTCAAGAAGCTGATCAAGCAGGCCGACCGCGCCTGCGCCTTCTTCGAGGCCACCCAGCTGGCCGGTTTCGAGCACGCCGAATCGCTGTCGATCTTCGGCGCGCCGCCGGCCGGCTACGACCTGAAGATCACGCCCCTGCCCCCGTTCGAGGCGCAGGCCCGCTACGTCCAGCGCTTCCACGTGCTGTCCAAGGCGGCCGGCTACGAGTCTGCGCCGGGCGAAGCGTTCGAGACCGAATGACGGCTCCGTCGGCTTCCTCTTCCGGCATCGTCATCGGCCTGTCGGCCGTCGTCGTGGCCGTGCGCGACGGCGAGGTGGTGGTGCTGACCGTGCGCCCGCACGACGCCGTCACCGACATCGCCTCGCCCCTGCCCGGCCTGCCGTTCGGCCCCTTCGACCCCGAGGGCCACCGCACCTTCGAACTGGCCCTGCGCGCCTTCGTGACCGAGCAGACCCGGTTCCAGCTGGGCTATGTCGAACAGCTCTACACCTTCGGCGACAAGGGCCGCGACGCCCCCCGGGCCGAGGTCGGCGCGGGCGCGGCGCGCGTGGTCTCGATCGGCTATCTGGGCCTGACGCCCAAGGCCACCGACACCCAGGCGCCCGACACCGCCTGGGCGCCGTGGAGCAGGTTCTTCCCGTGGGAAGACTGGCGCGCCGGCCGTCCCGCCCTGCTGGACGAGGCCATCGCCCCGGCCCTGCGCCGCTGGGCCGGCGACGACGCCGACCGCCTCTCGCGCGCCCGCCTGGCCTTCGCCCTCGATGGCGCGCCTTGGAACGAGGAACGGGTGCTGGAGCGCTACGAGCTGCTCTATGAGGCCGGCCTGGCGCCCGAAGCCGCCCGCGACCGCGACCGCGCCGACGGCCACGATCCGGCCGAGCCTGTCGCCCTGTCTGCCGCCCTGGGCGAGCCGATGATCTCCGACCACCGGCGGATCCTGGCCACGGGGCTTTCCCGCCTGCGGGGCAAGATCAAGTACCGCCCCGTCGCCTTCGAGCTGATGCCCGCCGAGTTCACGCTGTCGGCCCTGCAGCGGACGGTCGAGGCCATCGCCGGCGTGCCGCTGCACAAGCAGAACTTCCGCCGCGTGGTCGAGCGCGAGGACCTGGTCGAGGGCCTGGGGCGCCTGGACAGCGAGACCGGCGGCAGGCCCGCCGAGCTGTTCCGCTTCCGCCGCGAGATCCTGGGCGCCCGCCAGGCCGGCGGGCTTTCGCTGCCGCTGCTGCGGGACTGACAAGATGCTCCCCCTGAAGGGGGAGCTGTCGGCGAAGCCGACTGAGGGGGAAGTCATGACCGCCTCGGCAGCCCCTTCCCCCTCCGGCCCTCTGGGCCACCTCCCCCTTCAGGGGGAGGATCGATATCAGCCAGCCACCAACCCAAAGTCCGCCACCTGCCCCATCGCCGTACGGACGGCGGCCAGGGTCTTGAGGCGGTTGTCGCGGTGCTCGGGGTCGTTGACGAAGACGCCGTCGAGATAGGCGTCCACCGGGCCGCGCAGCTCGGCCAGCTGGGCCATGGCGCCGGTGAAGTCTTCCTTGGCCAGGGCGTCCTTCAGCGGGCGGTCCAGCAGGCGCAGGGCCTGGTAGAGCCCGACCTCGGCGGCGCTGTCGGCGGCCGGCTCCTCGGCCTGGCCTTCAGGCAGCGGACCCTTCTTCTCCTCGGCCTTGAGGATATTGGAGGCGCGCTTGTAGCCGGCCAGCAGGTTCTTGCCGTCGTCGGTCTTCAGGAAGCCGTCCAGGGCTTCCACCCGCGCGACGATGCGCACGAGGTCGTCGTCGCCCAGGGCGAACACGGCGTCGACCAGGTCGTGACGCTTGCCCTGATCCTTCAGCGTCACCTTCAGGCGATCAGCGAAGAAAGAGAGTAGTTCTTCGACAGCGGAATTCAGCTTATCTCGGAAATACTCCCCCCCTTCACCCACCCCACTATCATTAAAGGCGGAGGACACAGCCTCAACAGATTGCCGGACGTTTTCAGCCGCCGAAATCGATTTACCGATCAAAGATTGAGCGATTTTCTTCTCTATATTCGCAGCGTCGATTCGCGCCTGCGCCCACGCAACTCCAAGCACCAAACCAAGAGGCACCCGCGCACCACTCAACAAGATCGATCGAATTACACCAAGCGCTGCACGACGAAGCGCATACGGATCCTTTGATCCTGTCGGCTTTTCATTAATCGCGAAGAAGGCCGTCAAGGTGTCCAGCTTATCGGCCAGGGCCACGGCCACGCTCACCGGCGCGGTCGGCACGGCGTCCGAGGGGCCTTGCGGCTTGTAGTGGTCCTGCACGGCGGCGGCGACCTCGCCGTCGAGGCCGAAGTGGCGGGCGTAGTAGCCGCCCATGATCCCCTGAAGCTCGGGGAACTCGCCGACCATCTGCGAGGTCAGGTCGGCCTTGGCCAGGCGCGCGGCTTCCCTGGCCTTCTCGACATCGGCGCCGACCAGGGGCGCGATCTCGCCGGCCAGGGCGACAATGCGGTCCACGCGCTGCTTCATCGTGCCGAGCTTGGCGTGGAAGGTCACGCCGTCCAGCTTCGCCAGCCACGGCTCGAAGCCGGTCTTGACGTCCTCGTCCCAGAAGAAGCGGGCGTCGGCCAGGCGCGACGACAGCACCTTGGCGTTGCCGGCGGCGATCACCTTGCCGCCGTCCTTGGCCTCGATGTTGGCCACGGTGATGAAGTGCGGGGCTAGGCCCGCCTCGCCCGGCTTGCGCACGGCGAAATACTTCTGGTGGGTGCGCATCGAGGTGCGGATCACCTCGGGCGGCAGATCCAGGAACGACGGGTCCATGTCGCCCAGCACGGGCGTGGGCCATTCGGCCAGGCCCGCGACCTCTTCCAGAAGTCCCTGGTCCTCGACCAGCTCCAGGTGACGGGCGAAGCACAGGGTCTTGCAGCCTTCCAGGATGCGTTCCTTGCGCTCCTCGACGTCGAGCACGACGTAGTGCGCCTCCAGGCCGGCGGAATACTCGTCGAAGTCCTTGGCGACGAAGGGTTTCGCGTCGCCCATGAAGCGGTGGCCCTCGGTGACGTCGCCGCTTTCGATGCCGTCGATGCTGAACGGCACGACTTCACGATCGAGTACGCAGAGGATGCGCTTGAGCGGACGCACCCAGCGCAGCTTGCCCGTGCCCCAGGTCATCGACTTGGGCCAGGCAAAGCCGCGGACGATGGCTTCCACCATCTCGGCGACGATCTCGGCGGTCGGGCGGCCCTTCTTCTCGACGAAGGCCATCCAGACGCCGTTCTGCTCGACCAGCTGGTCCTGCGTCAGGCCCGCCTTGCGCAGGAAGCCGTCCATGGCCTGCTGCGGGGCGCCGACGCGGGGCCCTTTCAGCTCTTCCTTGCGGTCGGCCTGGGCCAGCGGCAGGCCTTCGGCCACCAGGGTCAGGCGGCGAGGGCCGGCGAAGGTCTTCAGGGCCTCGGGCAGGAAGCCGGCGGCGGCCAGATGGTCGCGCGCCATGCGCTCCAGGTCCTTGGCGGCCTGGCCCTGCATGCGGGCGGGAATCTCTTCGGAGAACAGTTCGAGAAGCAGTTGAGGCATCGGAGTTACGCGGCTTCCTGCAGCTCGACCCATTTCTGGGCGCACATCTTACAAAGGTCGCGGATGCGGCCGATGTAGCTGGCGCGCTCGGCGACGGCGATCGCGCCGCGGGCGTTCATCAGGTTGAAGAGGTGGCTGGCCTTGAGGACCATGTCGTAGGCGGGCAGGACGAGCGTCTCGTTCTTGTAGGAGCGGGCCAGCATCAGCGGCACCTGCTCTTCCATCTGCTCGAACTGCTGCTTGAGCACGGACACGTCATAGCCGTGGAAGTTGGCTTCCGACTGCTGGCGCTCGTTGGCCAGGAAGACGTCGCCATAGGTCAGCGCGCCCAGCGGCGAGTCGGGATCGTTGAACGGCAGGTCGTAGACGTTGTCGACGCCGAACACGTACATGGCCAGGCGTTCCAGGCCGTAGGTCAGCTCACCCGCAACCGGGTTCACGTCCAGGCCGCCGACCTGCTGGAAGTAGGTGTATTGGCTGACTTCCATGCCGTCGCACCAGACTTCCCAGCCCAGGCCCCAGGCCCCGACGGTGGGGTTTTCCCAGTCGTCTTCGACGAAGCGGATGTCGTGGGTTCGCAGGTCCAGGCCGATAGCCTCCAGCGAGCCCAGGTACAGGTCCTGCATGTTGGCCGGGTTCGGCTTCAGGATCACCTGGTACTGATAATAATGCTGCAGGCGGTTGGGGTTCTCGCCATAGCGGCCGTCGCCCGGACGGCGCGAGGGCTGCACATAGGCCGCGTTCCACGGCTTGGGACCAAGCGCGCGCAGCACCGTGGCCGGGTGCAGCGTCCCCGCCCCCACTTCGACGTCGTGCGGCTGCAGGATCACGCAGCCCTTTTCGCTCCAGTAGTTATGGAGCGTCAGGATGAGGCTTTGAAAGGATTTGGGGGCGGCGGGCATGACGTCCGAACAGGGGCCTGAAAAAGTCGGCGGACCATAGGGCCCGCCGACTGTCGCTTCAAGCGAAGTGGACGTCGTTTATCGAGCGCTATGCTCAGTTAGTTGCCCTTGGCGCCCGAACGCTTGCCGGCGTTCGACATCGGCGCGCCGTAGGCCTTGCGGTTCTCCGGCGTGTCGGCGACCGGCGGGTTGGAGACGACGTTGGCGTCGCCGGCCTTCAGGGTCGCCTGCTGGTCGGGGCTCATCGACGAGGCCGGCAGGGCGGCCGAGGTCGGAGCGGCCGTGCCGGTGTCCGCCGCCGGAGCGGTCGTGGCGGCGGTCGGATCGGTGGGAGCCGGCGAGGTCGTCGGGTTCATGGCCTGGTCGGCCGGGGCGTCAGTGGCCGACGGGGTCGTGGCCTGGTCGGGCGCAGGAGCCGCGGCGGGCGCGGCCTGGGCCGCGACGTCAGCGCCGGCGTCGGTGGCCGACATGGCGTCGCCGTTGGCCGTGGCCGAGGCCATGCTGGTCGCGGCGTCGTCGGTCGCGGCCGCGGCGGCCTGGAGGGGCGCGTCCTTGGGGATCAGCACCTTGTCGACCACGTGCAGCACGCCGTTGGTGGCCATGACGTCGGCCTGAACGATGTTGGCGCCGTCGACCATCGGCGAGGCGCCGCTGCCGTCCAGCGTCACCGACGAGCCCTCGACCGTCTTCACCTCGCCCTTGGCGCCGGTGATCTTGCTGCTGTCCACCTTGGTGTTGATCACGTGGTAGGTCAGCACCTTCTGCAGCTGGGCGGCGTTGGCCGGCTGCATCAGGCGGTCGAGTTCACCGGCCGGCAGGGCCGCGAAGGCCGCGTCGGTGGGGGCGAACACCGTCAGGTTCGGATTGCTCTTCAGCACGCTGGTCAGGTTGGTGGCGTCCAGGGCCTTGAGGAAGGTCGTGAACTGGCCGGAAGCCTGGGCCGTGGCGATCAGGTCGCCGTTCGGGGTCACCTTGGCGGCCGGGGTCGCCGGCGCCGAGGTCGCGGCCGGCGGCGCGGCGGCCGGCGGCTGGGCCGGCG
>NZ_QDKQ01000020.1 GCF_003116815.1 Caulobacter endophyticus | reverse complement strand
GCGCCAAGGCCATCAAGCCTTGGACCGACAGCTACAACCTCGACCGCCCACACTCAGGCATAAAAGGCCTCACGCCCTGGCAGCGGGTGAACAACCTTCTTGGAAACGACACCTAGACCTGCATCAGCCGCCACTCGCCGCGGCCGTCCTTGCAGGCGTTGTAGCGTTCGGTGGTCGGGCGCTGGCCGCGGGTCGAGACCTGGGCGGCGATGGTGCGGCACGACGGCTCGGGGCCGTAGCCGCTGGCGGTCAGCAGGCTGCTCGAGACATAGCCCGTCCCGTAGCCGCCGCGGCCGATCAGCAGCCAGTTCGAACCCGGGACGCCGCCCAGCACCTCGACGCGCTCGCCGGCCGACAGCTTGCCGACCACGCTCTCGCTGGTCGACGGACCGGCGCGCAGGTTGGCGGTCGAGCGGACGGTGTAGTCGGCGCCGACGGCGTCGTAGCTGGCCAGCTGACGGACGTTGCGCTCGAAGCGCAGCTGGTCGCCGGCGATCGGCGGGCCGTAGGTCGAGGCGACCACGTCGACGCGGCCCGAGGCGCCGGTGCGCGGGTTGCTCCAGGCCTGCGACTGGCCGGTTTCCAGGGCCTTCTTGGTGGCGGCCTGGGCGCGAGAGGTGTCGGTCGACTGCATGCGGCAGCCGATATAGGAGCCCGCCGCCGCGCCGGCGGCCGCGCCGACCAGGGCGCCCAGGCCCTTCTCGTTCTTGGCCACCTGGGTGCCGAGCAGGGCGCCGACGCCGGCCCCGATCAGGGCCCCGCCTTCCTGCTTGCCGCCGCTGGCGTCGCACGAGAACAGGCCGCCCAGCGGCTTGCCCTGGGCCAGGGCCGGAAGGGGCGCGGCCAGGCCGCTCGCCATGATGGCGACGATGGAGAGAGCGGTGGTGATGGACTTGCTCATGACGCGATCCTCTAGGGGTTTGACGTCGCCGCCGCCGCCCGTGCTATCGTTCAGGTGAACAATGATAAGGGAGGCGACGATGGGTAATACTGCACCGTCCGACTATAGCTGTTTCACGGTAGAGGTCGAAGCGGGCGTAGCTCACCTCAAGCTGATAAGGGCCGAAAGCTTCAACTCCATGACGCGTTCGTTCTGGCGGGAGCTGCCGGCGATCGTGAACGACCTCGATCAACGGGGCGGGGTGCGGGCCATCGTCATCTCCTCGACCGGCAAGCACTTCAGCGCCGGCATGGATCTTTCGGTGTTCGCCGACGAGGGAATCACCGGGGGCGAGCCGGCCGATCGCCACGTGGCCGCCGAGGCCTTCCGCCACAAGGTCAAGGGCCTGCAGGAGACCTTTTCGTGCCTGGAGCGGGCGCGGATGCCGGTGATCATGGCCATCCAGGGCGGCTGCATCGGCGGCGCGGTCGACTTCGCCACCGCCTGCGACATCCGCTACGCCGCCTCGGACGCCTATTTCGTGATCCAGGAGATCAATATCGGCATGACCGCCGACGTCGGCACCTTCCCGCGGCTGTGCAAGCTGATCCCGGAGGGCTGGGTCAAGGAGCTGGCCTATACCGGCCGCAAGCTGCCGGCGGCCAAGGCGCTGGAGCTGGGCCTGGTCAACGCCGTGTTCGACAGCCACGAGGCGGTGGTCGCCCACGCCCTTGAGACCGCGCGCGAGATCGCCTCGAAGACCCCGCTGGCGGTCACCGGCAGCAAGGTGATCATCAACTACGCCCGTGACCACTCGATCGCCGACACGCTAGATTACCTGGCCGTCTGGCAGTCGGGCATGCTGGCCGGTCCGCACATGGCCGAGGCCTTCGCCGCCAAGGCCGGCAAGCGCGAGCCGGTCTATCCAGACCTGGCGCCGATCAAGGCCGGGATTTGAGAACCTAGATCTTCCGGGTGATCTCGATCGACTGCCAGTCGGAGCCGGGGCCTTGGCCGTCGATGTCGAAGCTGTAGTGGACCGCGCGCCAGCCGGCCTTCGTGCTGCGATGCCAGCCGATGGCCTTCCAGCCGTCCGGCCGGGTCAGGGCGGCGTCGAAGTCGGGCGCGCCCAACGGCTGGCCCAGCACCGGCTCGGCCTTCAGCCGGGCGACCGTGAGCGCCGTGTCGGCCGGCTGGATGTAGAGCTTGCACTCGGACGTGCCGCTGAGGTTGCCCACCGTCAGCAGCACGGGGCGCCCGGCGATCGTACCCTGACGCGCCTCCTGCAGCCTCAGAACGCCGTCCTCGGCGAGCTGGGCGGGCAGGGCGTCGCGTCCCAACACCGTCCAGCCCGTGGCGCGGGCCTTGCGCCGGATCTCGCCGTGCGAGGCGGGGGTGATGCAGATGTCGCGGAAGGCGGCCATCTCGCTGCTGACGTCCGGCGCGGTGACGGGTTGGTCGGCGACGGCGAGGGCCGCGCCCCCGACGGCGAGGACGGCGGCGGTGCAGAGGGTGACGAGGAGAACGCGCTTCATGACCTGAGGTTGTGCGGCGGCGCAGCGCCACCGTCAAGCCGGATGCTTTACCGCCCTTGCCAGATCTCCGGATGCTGGTCGAGGAAGGCCGCCAGCCGGATGGATATCCCCTGCTGGTCGCGGGCCGAGGGGTGCCAGTCGCAGGCGGTCAGCTCCATCTCGCCCACCGGGATGACGGCCAGGCGGGTCTCGCCGCCGGCCTTCAGGGTCTCGGCGACGCGGTCGACCTGGGCGGCGATCTCGTTCTCGGCGCTGGGCGGGGCCAGCAGGATCACGAAGGCCTGGGGCTGGCGGGCGCGGATCTCGCCCACGAAGCGGACATAGGTCGCCACGTAGTCGTCGCGCAGCGCCTGGCGGTCGGTCCACCGCTCGCCGGGCTTCAGCGGTGTGGAGAAGTCGTTGGTGCCCAGGTTGATCACCACCACCTGCGGGCGCCAGTCGTCGTTCCGGTAGGCCGGGGCCGTCCCCAGCAGGGCCTTGGGCCAGGCCATGGGCAGGGTGTCGCCGGCCATGCCGTCGAAGTTGCGAACGATCCCCCGGCCGGAGATGGCGTTGACCTGGCGGTCGGCGCCGAAGCGCTGGGCGGTCAGCGGGCCGAAGGCGATGGAGTTGTCGGTGGTCATCCATACCCCGTCGCCGGGGCAGGCGCGGACGTCGGACGCATCGCCGTAGCCGACGCTGTGGGAGTCGCCGATGAACTCGATCTGGCGGCGGGGCGCGGCCAGGGCCAGGGGTTGGCCGTCGGCCAGGAAGAAGCCGCCGAAGCGGGCCGGTGCGGCCTGCATCTCGTTGACGACGCTGGCGCGCACCAGGTGACGGCCGTTGGCCAGGCCCTCGATGCGGTAGAGGCCCGGCGCGGGTTTCACCAGGCGGCCGACCGGCGCGCCGTCGACCGACAGGTGCAGGATCTGGTCGCCGGCGCCGATCTTGAACAGCACCGCCTCGCCGGCGAAGGCGGCCTCGAAGCGGGCGCTGGGCCACTGGTAGGTCCAGCCTTCAGGTCCGGCGACCACGCGGCCGCCGGCGAGAGCGGGCAGGGCCGTCAGCGCGGGAGCGTCGGCGACGGGGGTCACGCGCGGCTGGGCCAGCGCGAGGACGGGGGTCAGGGCGGCCAGCGCCGCGGCTGTCAGAAGCCCTCGAAGTCCCATCGCGCCCTCTCGTCGTGTGCGAAGGCCTCGTGTAGCGGGTAGGGGCGATAAGGAAAGACGGAAAAGGTATTCTGGGCTTCCCTCTTCCCTTGCGGGAGAAGGATCACTTGGCGCCGAAGCCCTCGGGCAGTTCCGCGCCGCGCAGGTCGCAGCCGGCGAGGTTGGCGCGAGACAGGTCCGCGCCGATCAGGCGGGCGCGGGCGGCGCTGGCGCCCGAAAGGTTGGCGCCGCGCAGGGTGGCGCGGGTCAGGTCGGCGCGCAGGGCGCGGCCCTCGCCGATGACCAGCGGTCCCAGCTTGGCGCCCGAGAGGTCGGCGCGGGCCAGGTCGGCGTCGGCCAGGCGCGCGCCGCGCAGGTCGGCCTTGCGAAGGTTGGCCCCGCGCAGGTCGGCGCCGACGAGGTTGGCGCCCTGAAGCTCCGCGCCCTCCAGGTCCATGCCGAACAAGATCGAGCCGGGGGCGGCCAAGCCGCTGAGCTTGCGGCCCTTCAGGCGGCGCAGCGGACGGAAGTCGACCTGCGGGATGCTGATCGCCCGGCCCCTGGCGCCGCCGCTGGCGCAGAACGCCTCGTGCTCGTCCAGCAGGTCGTGCAGCGGCTGGTCGTCGACATAGATCAGAGGCGGCGGGGCGCGCAGCACCTCGGCGAGGTCGGCGTCCTCGAGGTTGGCGCCGGAGGTGTCGACCCCGGTCAGCACCGCGCGGCGCAGCAGCGCGCCCGACAGGTCGGCCCCGAAGATCTCCGCCCCGGTCATGTCGACCCGGTTCATGGTGGCGTTGTTCAGCCGCGCGCCCGACAGCGTGGCGCCCGACAGGTCGGCGTCGGTCAGGTCGGCGGCGCGGGCGAAGGCGCCCGACATCTGGGCCCCGCTCATCTTGGCGCCCTTCAGCAGGGCGTAGTCGAGGCCGGCGCCGTCCTCGGCGTGGCGCAGCAGGCGGAAGTCCTCGGCCCCGTCCTGAACGGCGGTCAGTCCCTCGCGCAGGTCGCAGCCGGAAAGGTCGGCGCCCGACAGGTTGGCGCCGCGCAGATAGGCCCCGCGCATGTCGACCCGGGTCAGGCGCGCGCCGCGCAGGTCGGCGTCGCGCAGGTCCGCGCCGTACAGCACCGCCCTGTCCAGGATCGCACCGCGCAGCGATGCCCCGGCCAGCAGCGCGCCGGTCAGGTCGGCTTCGGAAAGATCCGCGCCGTCGAGTTCGAAGTGAGACAGGTCCAGATAGGCCAGGGTCGCGCGACGCCCGCCGGGCAGGCCCTTCATATACCGCACGTGCGCCTCCACCGCGGCCTTGACGGCGGCGGCGGGAGCCTTGCGGATCAGGCTCTGCGGCGATTGGGCGGGAAGGGGCGACATTGGCTTTTTTATCAAGTGTTCCGGCCGTTTATGCCGAAACTCCGCTTAAGGAACGGTTTGTTTCTCGGCTGTGAAACAAGTCACAGCCAGCCTTTTCGCCTGAACCATATCAGCGGCACGAGCGCGGCGAGGAGCATCAGGCCCAGCGCCATCGGATAGCCCTCCATCCAGGCGAGCTCGGGCATGTGCAGGAAGTTCATGCCGTAGATCCCGGCGATCAGGGTCGGCGGCAGGAACACCACCGAGAACACCGAGAAGATCTTGAAGATCTGGTTCTGCTCGATGTTGATGAAGCCGAGCGCCGCGTCGAGCAGGAAGGTGATGTTGCCCGACAGGTAGCTGGAATGGTCGGTGATCGACTGCACGTCGCGCTGCAGCGATTTGAGGTGATCGCGCAGTTCCCTGTCGCCCTCGAACTGCTCGGCCAGGCTGGCGAACGACAGCAGGCGGGCCAGGCTCACCAGGCTGTCGCGGGCCTTGGCGTTGACGTTCTGGGCCCGGCCCAGGCGGCTGAGGATCTTTTCGAAGGCCGCGCCGCGCGGACGGCTGAAGATGGTGCGCGACTGGGTCTCGACCTCGCTTGCGGTGCGCTCGAGGATGTCGGCGGTGCGGTCGACCACGGCGTCCAGCAGGCCAAGGAAGGTCTGCGGGCCGTGCGGGCACAGGCTGGGCTGGCGCTCGGCCTGGGCGGCGAACACCGAGAAGGCGCGCGGCTCGACGTAGCGGATGGTCACCAGCTTGTCGCCGGCCAGCACGAAGGTCACCGGGGCGGCCGTGGGCAGTTCGCCCTCGGCGTTGACCAGGATCGTGGCGGTCATGAACGTGCCGCCGTCCTCCTGGTAGAGACGCGAGGAGGCCTCGATCTCGGCCATTTCCTCGCGAGTGGGCAGCAGAAGGCCGATCGACTGCTCGACGGCCACTTCCTCGGCGCGGGTGGGGTCGACGAGCTCGATCCAGACGGCGTCGGCCGGCAGGCGCCAGTCGGGCGTATGGCCGCCCGGCTCGAAGCCCGGGGCGCCTTGTCGGAGAACTCTCAGCATGGATCGACCCGGACCTTCACCTCACGGGTGTGGCAGGGGCCTTCGGTCGCGTCAACGCGCGACCTTGGCGATCAGCGCGGCTGCTGGGCCGGCTTTTCGTCGCCCTGGGCGGCGGCGATCAGGGCGGCGATGCGGTCGGTGGAGTCGGCGGCCTGGTTGATCATGTCCAGCGGGTTGGCGCGGACCGACGAGGCGACCTGGTTGGCGGCCTGCTTGGCCAGCGACACAGCGGCGTTCTGGGCGAGCGCCAGCTTGCTGGTGGCCGCGGCGATCGTGACCGCCTGCTGGTTCTGGTAGATGAAGCCGTGGGTCGGATAGACCGTGGTGCCCAGATCGCGGATCGGGTCGTACCAGACCTTCACTTCGCTCCAGTCGCCTTCCGGCGAGACGTCGACGACGGTGACGTCCTTTTCGATCTGGCCGCGGGAGCCGTTCATGACGGACCAGTTGGCGTGGGTGACCTGGATCACCCGGTCGGTCAGGACCTGCGAAACGAAGGCCACGTGGCCGAGGTTCATGCGGCCGGTGGGCTTGAAGCAGAGGACGGCGCCGGCCTTCGGCACGAAGCCGGTGTCGTACTTGCCGGTGGCCTGGCCCCACCAGGTGCGGGCGTCGCCGAAGATCTGGATGCCCGACATCAGGCGGGCGAAAGGCACGCACTGCCAGTATCCGTCGGCCACGGCGCTCGAGATCGGCGCGAGGCTGATCATGGCCGCAGCGGCCAGGGAACCCCAAAGGGCTCTCTTCCGTTTCGTCATGCTTGGGTACTCCCCCGCGTCACTGGGTAGGGGGATAACCCTGACGGAAAAATATGAAAAGAGTGTTTATTAGGCCACAGCAGCGGTTGCGGCCGCGCTACGGCGACGCTTGGCTACAGACTTCATCAAGTCACGGGCCGGCTTTTCCACCAGGTGGTATGAGGCCGCCGACAGTGGAATCAAGGCTGCGACGATTAACGCCCAGACGGCCAGCGGCAGTTTGTCGCCCTCGATATTCAACAGCTTTGCCGCACCGTTGATCGCCAGGATCTTCCACGGGATGCAGATCATGTAGGTCGAGTAGCTGATCTCGCCCAAATACACGAAAACGCTTTGAGTAGCGAAGGTCGAACCGGCCTTGGCCAGGCGCGCCAGGGATAGAATAAATCCGCCCAAAATGGTCACGATCAACGCATCGGGCGCCTCAAGCTGCACCGTAAGGAGCAGAAGCACGCCCGCGAAAGCGGCGCCGATTCCCGCGCCGCGCAGGCTGACCTCCTGGCTCTTCCACAGGGTGTAGAGCGCGCAGCCATAGAAGAAGCACGGCACGATGCGCAGGGCGCCCCAGCGGATCGTCGCCTCGGTCAGGGGAAAGCCGGCCAGCTTTTCGAAGGCCGGATAGAGCACGCCGATCACCACCAGGGCTGCGCCCGTCAGCACCAGCGGCCGCTCGCGCAGCCGCCAGGCGACGAAGGCGAAGGCCGGGAAGGAAAGATAGGCGAACCACTCGGCCGAGATCGACCACGAGGGGTGGTTCCAGCCCGAGACCGGGGCGAAACCCCAGGCCTGGACCATCAGCAGGTTGGCCGGCAGGGCGTCCCAGGCCAGCATGTTCCTGTCGACGGCGATGCAGGCGATCCCGGCGGCGATCGCCATCAGGCCAACGCCCGCCAGGGTGAACAGGTGCAGCGGATAGACCCGCGCCAGCCGGTTCCACAGGAAGCCGCCATAGCCGAACCGGCCCTCGCCGAAAGCCGTCAGATAGACGTGGCAGAGGATGAAGCCCGACAGGATGAAGAAGGCCTCGACGCCCAGATAGCCCTTGGCCACGATGCCGGGAACCGCGCCGGCTGCGGCGAGGTTTGGCCAGTAGTGGTACATCACCACCCAGAAGGCGGCGAAAAACCGCAAGGCGGTTAGGGGCTTGATATGGGCGGCGTCAGGCATATCTGCTTCTTCCGTGTCCGAGTTTCGCCGCAATTCGCCGACCGCCGTTTGGCGGCCGCGGCGGGCTCAGCGGCGGGCTGGGACCTGCTCAATTCTCCTCCAGCCTAGCCGGGACCCATGAACGAACTCCTTCAACTCGCCACCGACCCGGGCGCCTGGGCCGCCCTCGTCACACTGGTGACGATGGAAATCGTGCTCGGGATCGACAATCTGGTCTTCATCTCGATCCTGTCGAACCGGCTGCCGCCCGAGCATCGCCAGCGCGTGCGCCGCATCGGCATCTCGCTGGCGCTGATCATGCGCCTGGCCCTGCTGTCGACCATCGCCTTCATCGTCGGCCTGACCGCCCCGGTGTTCAACCTGGGCATCGTCGGCCCGCTGGGCAGCCACGGCGAGCCGGCCTTCGAGACCGCCTTCTCTTGGCGCGACCTGATCCTGATCGCCGGCGGCCTGTTCCTGATCTGGAAGGCCACCAAGGAGATCCACCACACGGTCGATCCCAAGCACGAGAGCGGCGACGTGCTCGACAAGACCGGCGTGGTGATCTCCAACGTCGGCGCGGCGATCTTCCAGATCATCCTGCTGGACCTGGTGTTCTCGATCGACTCGATCCTGACCGCCGTCGGCATGACCGACCACCTGCCGATCATGGTCATCGCCGTGGTCGCCGCCGTGACCGTGATGCTGCTGGCCGCCGATCCGCTGGGCAACTTCATCAACGCCAACCCGACCGTGGTCATGCTGGCCCTGGGCTTCCTGCTGATGATCGGCACCGTGCTGATCGCCGAGGGCTTCGGGGTGCACGTGCCCAAGGGCTACATCTACACCGCCATGGCCTTCTCGGCCGGCGTCGAGGGCCTGAACATGCTTTCGCGCCGGGCGTCGGAGCGAAAGCAGAAGAAGGAGTAGGGGCGCTTACTCCTCCCCCACAGGCGGGGCGAATTAAAGAAAACGCCGCGACCGCCCTTCGGCTGTCGCGGCGTTTTTCGTTTCATAAACCCTCTCCCTGAAGGGAGAGGTGTCGGCGTAGCCGACGGAGAGGGAAGGGGCTGCGAACCCAGCCACACCTCTCCGGCAGCTGAAAACGTCCCCCCTCCGGCCCTCCGGGCCACCTCCCCCAGAGGGGGAGGATCCTAGTGCGCCGGAGCCGGCGGCGGCTGCCGTCGCGGCGCCCGTTGCAGCATCCCCTTGGCGATCTCCTGTTCGCCGATCAGGGCCTCGGTGGCGCCCATCTGGCCCAGCAGTTCGACGTCGGCGTCGGTATAGGCGCGGGCGATGATGCGGGCGTCGGGATTGGCCGCGCGGGCCTGCTCGATGATCCGCGCCGCCTCGAACGGACTGGGCACCGCCACGAAGACGTGGGTGGCCTTGTCCAGGCCCGCCTTCATCAGCACCTCGGGGCGCACCGCGTTGCCCTGCACCACCTCGTAGCCGGCCGCGCGCAGCTCGGCGGCGCGCTCGACCTCGTCCTCGATGACGACCAGCGGCGTGCGGTTCTTAAGGCCCTCGGCCACTGTCTTGCCCACCCGGCCGTAGCCGACCAGCACCGCGTGCGGCTGGGCCGCGGCGGCGACCGGCGGCGGCGCCTCGCGGGCCGAGACCTTGACCATGGCCTTGTCCAGCCAGGCGAACAGCAGCGGGTTGAGCAGGATCGACAGGATGGCGCCGGCCAGGATCAGGTCGCGGCCTTCCGGCGGCAGCAGCTTCAGCGACACGCCCAGGCCCGCCAGGATGAACGAGAACTCGCCGATCTGGGCCAGGCTGACCGAGATGGTCAGGGCCACGCTCTTGGGGCGCTTGAAGGCCACGACGATGAAATAGGCGGCCACTGACTTGCCCAGCACGATGATCGCCACCGTGGCCAGCACGGCCAGCGGCTCGCGCAGCAGCACCATCGGGTCGAACAGCATGCCGATCGAGACGAAGAACAGCACCGCGAAGGCGTCGCGCAGCGGCAGGGTCTCGTTGGCGGCCTGATGCGACAGCTCGCTCTCGGCCATGATCATGCCGGCGAAGAACGCTCCGAGAGCAAAGGAAACGCCGAACAGCGCGGCCGAGCCGAACGCCACGCCCAGGGCGATGGCCAGCACCGCCAGGCGGAACAGCTCGCGCGAGCCGGTGTGGGCGATGCGGTGCAGGATCCAGGGAATGACCCGGCGGCCGACGATCAGCATGAAGGCGACGAAGGCGGCGACCTTGCCGATGGTCAGGGCGAAGGCGCCGCCGATGCCGCCCGCGCCATGGGCGGTGGTGATCCCGCCCAGCGCGCCCGACAGCGCCGGCAGCAGCACCAGCGCCAGCACCATGGCCAGGTCCTCGACGATCAGCCAGCCGACGGCGATGCGGCCGCGGTCGGTCTCGATCAGCCGCCGCTCCTGCAGGGCCCGCAGCAGCACCACGGTCGAGGCGACCGACAGGGCCAGGCCGAACACCACGCCCGCGCCCCAGCCCCAGCCCAGCGCCACGGCCAGGCCCACGCCCATCAGGGTGGCGGCGGTGATCTGGGCCACGGCGCCGGGAATGGCGATCTTGCGCACCGCCATCAGGTCCTTGACCGAGAAGTGCAGGCCCACGCCGAACATCAGCAGGATGACGCCGATCTCCGCCAGCTGCGGAGCCAGCTGCTGATCGGCGACATAGCCCGGCGTGAACGGCCCGACGATGACGCCCGCCAGCAGGTAGCCGACCAGCACCGGCAGCTTCAGCCGATTGGCGAGCGCGCCGAAGACGAAGGCCAGGCCCAGGCCCGCGACGATGGTGGCGATCAGCGAGGTGTGGTGCAAAGGGCCTCCTTGACGGTCATCTTTTTCGGGCGTACTCAACCATTATGGGTGACGAACCCGTGGGACGCCAGATGCCGCACGCAAAAATTCTCCTTCCTGCCCAGTGCCGGGGCGCCCGCGGGCTGCTCAACTGGTCGCAAGGCGAGCTCGCGGACAAGGCGGGCGTGTCGCGCAGTACGGTCAAGGATTTCGAGACCGAACGCCACGCCTTGCACCATAGCACCGAACGGCTCCTCATCGAGGCGCTGGAGGCGGGCGGCGCGGTGCTGATCCCGGCGGCGGAGACCGGCGAGCCCGGTCCGGGCGTGCGGCTGAAGACGGGAGACTGATCGGCATGGCCATCCTGCGCGCAGACGCGGCTCGAACCCGGCGAAGGCCCGGGGCGGCCGCGTGCGTGGGGTGGGGCGTCGGCGGGCAGGCTCTCGGAGGGCTTTCCTCCTTCTTTTTCCCGGTGGGCGCGCGGGCCGCCGACCCGCTGGTGTCGGCCAGGGTCCAGGCGATCCAGAGCCTGCGGACTGACCAGCGCCGCGCCGACGGCGGCGGCGTTTACGAGATGGGGAAGGGGCGGGGGCGTTGAACCACGAGGTTTCACCGGCGGACTACAAGGATCTGGTCCTGTTCCTGGCTACGGCCGGGATCGTCGCGCCGCTGTTCAAGCGCCTTCGCATCAATCCCATCCTCGGCTTCCTGCTGGCCGGGGTGATCCTGGGGCCGTTCGGCCTGGGACGGCTGATCGGCGTGGCGCCGTGGCTGGACTATGTGACCGTCGACAATCCGGACGAGATCGGCCAGCTGGCCGAGTTCGGCGTCGTCTTCCTGCTGTTCATGATCGGGCTGGAGCTGTCGTGGGAGCGCCTGCGGCTCCTGCGCAAGTACGTGTTCGGCCTGGGCGCGGCCCAGGTGATCGGCTGCTCGCTGGCCCTGGGGGCGGTGGCGATGATGCTGGGCCAGACGCCGGTGGCGGCCCTGGCCATCGGCTCGGCGCTTACCCTGTCCTCCACCGCCATCGCCGTGCCGGTGCTGGCCGAGCGCAAGCGGCTGCATGCGGAGGGGGGCAGGGCGACCTTCTCGGTGCTGCTGTTCCAGGACCTAGCGGTGGCCCCGATCCTGATCACCCTGGCCATACTGGGGCGCGGTCATGGCGAGTTCGACGCTCGCGGCCTCCTGGCCCTGCTGCCGGCGGCCGTGGGCCTCGGGGTGATCGTGCTGGTCGGGCGCCTGGCGTTGCGGCCGATGATGCGCTCGGTGGCCAAGGCCAAGAGCGAAGAGATGTTCATGGCCGCCTGCCTGCTGGTGATCATCAGCGCGGGGCTGGTCAGCTCGCTGTCGGGCCTGTCGATGGCGCTGGGGGCGTTCGTGGCCGGCGTGCTGCTGGCCGAGACCGAGTACCGCCACGAGGTCGAGGTCAAGATCGAGCCGTTCAAGGGCCTGCTGCTGTCGCTGTTCTTCGTGTCGTTGGGCATTCGCCTGGACCTGTCGCTGCTGGCGGCCTCGCCGGTCCTGGTGCTGGGCACGGCGGTCGGGCTGGTGGTGATCAAGGCGGCGATGGTGTTTGGCCTGGGCCGGCTGTTCGGCCTGTCCAACCGCGCCTCGGGCGAGGCGGCCCTGGCCCTCGCGGCCGGCGGCGAGTTCGCCTTCGTGCTGCTGGCCAACGCCATGGACGCCGAGGTCGTCGAGCCGGCCGTCGGCCAGGCTGTGCTGGTGGCCGCCACCCTGACCATGTTCCTGATCCCGGCCCTGACGGCCTTCGGCGCGCGGCTGGGCCGCAAGGCGCCGGCCGAGACCACCGAGGCGCCGGACGGCGTCGACCTGTCGGTCGAGGAGATGAAGGGCCAGGTGCTGGTGGTCGGTTTCGGGCGCGTGGGCCGGCTGGTCGGCGAGATGCTCGACCGCCACGACCTGCCCTGGATCGCCATCGACCGCGACCCTCGCCTGGTCGAGCAGGGCCGCCGCGCCGGCCACCGGGTCTATTTCGGCGACGCCTCGCGGGTGGAGCTGCTGGAGCGCTGCGGCCTGGATCACGCCCGGGCGGTGGTCGTCACCATGGACGGCCCCGAGGCGGCCGAGGCGGTGGTCGCCGCCGCGCGGGGGCATCGCCCGGACCTGACCATCGTCGCCCGGGCCCGCGACGCCCGCCACGCCGCCCGCCTCTACGAACTGGGCGCCACCGACGCGGTGCCCGAGACCATCGAGGCCTCGCTGCAGCTGTCGGAGGCGGTGCTGGTCGACATCGGCGTGCCGATGGGCCTGGTGATCGCCTCGATCCACGAGCGTCGCGACGAGTATCGCAAGGTCCTCAATCGGCCCGACGCCCTGGGCGGTCGCCGCCGACGGCTGCGCGACGCGGGCTGACGAAGCCGCGTCGGCCGGCGCGCCCGGAACGGTCAGGTATCCCGACACCGCGACCCCAACTTGACCGTTTGCGTTGTTTTTCAGCGTCTCGACGCTGCTGGACGCTACGGAAGGCCTTGCGCGGAAACGCTTTGCGTGCGAACCGAGGGGCGCGGTCGCCTTTCGAGGAGACCCTGCCGCCGAATTCGGCGCCGGGGAATTCGCAAGGCGTGACCGCGAGGTGTCGCGGGGGACTTCCGCCTCGGTGAAACTTTGGACGGTGTTGCCGAGCCGACACTTTCGCGGGACGCGCGCCTTGGTATAACGATGCTCGGCCGTTGGGCCGTGCAGGGCAATAGAGGGCTCTTGATATGAAACTCAAACTCCTGGCGGGAGCCGCCCTGGCCGCGGTCTTCGCCGCGTCGGGCGCTTCGGCCCAAGAGACCGGCTGGTACGGCGCGGTCGACCTCGGCTACCACTGGCCGACGGGCATCAACAGCGAGTCGGACGCCAACGCTCCGGACGGCGCTCACTATCACTGGACCTGGAAGTCGGAGTCCGATTGGACCGGCTTCGTGCGTCTGGGCTACCAGTTCACCCCGAACTGGCGCGCTGAACTCGAAGGCGGCTACCGTCCGGGCGACCTGGAAGGCGTCCGCGGCAACCCCGTCCGTCAGCAGCCGATCGGCCTCTGCACCCCGGGCATCACCCGCACCGCCGCCGCGCCGAAGTGCGGTTCGCCGGACGGTTCGGTCGAGTCCTGGTCGCTGATGTTCAACGTCCTGTACGACTTCGCGCCGGACGCCAAGATCAACCCGTTCGTCGGCGCCGGCCTCGGCGTCAACCGCCTGGACGTCAAGACCCTGGGTCAGTTCAGCGGCGTTCCGGGCGCCATCACCACGGCCAACCCGGCCATCCAGAACCTGACCGTCGACGACGACGACATCGCGATCGCCTGGCAAGGCATCGCCGGTCTGGCCTGGAAGGCGACCGACAAGCTGAAGCTCGACGTCACCTACCGTTACTTCGCCACCGACGACCACAGCTGGAAGTCGACGGGTTCGGCCGCTCTGCAGCCGGGCACCTTCGAAGGCCAGTACAAGGACCAGTCGCTGACGGTCGGCCTGCGGTACTCGTTCGCGGCTCCGCCGCCCCCGCCGCCGCCCCCGCCGCCGCCGCCGCCTCCTCCGCCCCCGCCGCCCCCGCCGCCTCCTCCCCCGCCGCCGCCTCCGCCGGCTCCGGTGTTCGAAGCGCGTGAATTCATCGTCTACTTCCCGTTCGATCAGTACGTGCTGACGCCGGAAGCCCAGTCGGTGGTTTCGGAAGCGGCCAAGTACGCCAACGACGGCAAGGCCACCCGCATCGTGGTCGTCGGTCACACCGACACCTCGGGCTCGCCGAAGTACAACGTCCGCCTGTCGGAACGTCGTGCGAAGGCCGTGGCCGACGCTCTGGTCGGTCTGGGCGTCGCCCAGCAGACCCTGGCCGTCGACTGGAAGGGTGAAACCGCCCCGGCCGTCGCCACCGGCGACGGCGTGAAGGAACCGCTGAACCGTCGTTCGACCATCTCGATCAACTTCTAAGATCGAGGTCGAACGGAGGCTTCACGCTTCCCGACGAGTGCGAAGGCCCCGGAGGAAACTCCGGGGCCTTTTGCTTTCTGGATCCCCTCCCCGCGGGAGGGGTGTCCGCGAAGCCGACTGCGGGGGGAAGGGGTCGCCCCGCCGGCCATTACCGCGAAGGCTGAAGGCGGCCCCCTCCGGCGCTCTCCAGAGGGGGGGGAGGATCCTTCAAATATCCCCGCTCTTTTTTGCTCCGAACCCTTCCGAAGAATCCGGAATCGTCGGGTGCGCGGGCGCTCCGGTCGCGGAGCTTCGTTAACGCTGGTGCGGCGCGATGACGCGGCGAAAAATTATCGTGTGGGCAACCCCTTGATCCACACGGGGAACCTTGGCGCGTTCACAGCTTATTAACGAAAAACTCGCGCCGGAGGCGCTCCTACCCGTTGACGAAGAGGCGGCGCCTGTGGCCCCATATATGGGTTCAGGGGGCACGAAGCCCACTATATGTAGCGGCTTACGGAGAGGCGGACGGCTTCTCGCAAGCGCATGGTAAATGGACGGGTTCTGCTCATGACCGCTGGTGAAGCGACCAAGATTCAACCTGCCGCGCGCCCTGCGTCGGCCTTCAAGGAGCGTCCGGCGCTGGCGCTGGTGCGCAAGGTCCAGGTGGACCGTTCGCGCGACGCGCTCCTGACCGATTTCGGCAAGACCACGCTGGAAGATCGCTATCTGCTGCCGGGCGAGTCCTATCAGGACATGTTCGCGCGCGTGTCGACGGCCTTCGCCGACGACGCCGACCACGCCCAGCGCGTCTACGACTATATGAGCCGCCTGTGGTTCATGCCGGCCACCCCGGTGCTCAGCAATGGCGGCGCCGATCGCGGCCTGCCGATCAGCTGCTTCCTCAACGCCGTCAACGACAGCCTGGACGGCATCCTGGGCGTCTGGAACGAGAACGTCTGGCTGGCGGCCAACGGCGGCGGCATCGGCACCTACTGGGGCGGCGTGCGCTCGATCGGCGAGAAGGTGAAGGGCCAGGGCCAGACCTCGGGCATCATCCCCTTCATCCGCGTGATGGACAGCCTGACGCTGGCGATCAGCCAGGGCAGCCTGCGTCGCGGTTCGGCCGCCGTCTATCTCGATATCCACCATCCGGAAATCGAAGAGTTCCTGGAGATCCGCAAGGCCTCGGGCGACTTCAACCGCAAGTCCTTGAACCTGCACCACGGCATCTCGATCACCGACGAGTTCATGCACGCCGTGCGTGACGGACAGAAGTTCGGCCTGCGGTCGCCCAAGACCAACGAGGTTCTGCGCGAAGTCGACGCCCGCGCCCTGTGGCAGAAGATCCTCGAGCTTCGCCTGCAGACCGGCGAGCCCTACCTGATCTTCTCCGACAGCGTGAACCGCGCCATGCCCGCGTTCCAGCGCGAGCTGGGCCTGAAGGTGCGCCAGTCGAACCTGTGCAGCGAGATCATGCTGCACACCGGCACCGACCACCTGGGCCAGGAGCGCACCGCGGTGTGCTGCCTCTCGTCGGTCAACGCCGAGACCTTCCTGGAATGGCGCGACCACCCGACCTTCATCGAGGACGTCATGCGCTTCCTCGACAACGTCCTGCAGGACTTCATCGATCGCGCTCCGGACGCGGCCTCGACCGCCGCCTACGCCGCCATGCGCGAGCGCTCGGTCGGCCTGGGCCTGATGGGCTTCCACAGCTTCCTGCAAAGCCAGAACGTTCCGTTCGAGAGCGCCCTGGCCAAGAGCTGGAACATGCGGATGTTCAAGCACCTGCGCCGCGAGGCCGACAAGGCCAGCCTGGCGCTGGGCGAGGAAAAGGGCCCGTGCCCGGACGCCGCCGACCGTGGCTCCAAGGAGCGCTTCTCGCACAAGCTGGCCATCGCCCCGACCGCTTCGATCTCGATCATCTGCGGCGGCACCTCGGCGGGCATCGAGCCGATCCCGGCCAACATCTACACCCACAAGACCCTGTCGGGCTCGTTCGCGGTGAAGAACCCCTACCTGGAGAAGCTGCTCGAGGAGAAGGGCCAGAACACCGACGTGGTCTGGGGCTCGATCCTGGAGAACGAAGGCTCGGTCCAGCACCTGGAGTTCCTGAGCCAGGACGAGAAGGACGTCTACAAGACCGCCTTCGAACTGGACCAGCGCTGGGTGGTCGAACTGGCCGCCGACCGTACCCCGGAAATCTGCCAGAGCCAGTCGGTCAACGTCTTCCTGCCGGGCGACGTCGACAAGTGGGACCTCCACATGCTGCACTGGATGGCCTGGGAACGTGGCGTGAAGAGCCTCTACTACCTGCGCTCCAAGTCGGTTCAGCGCGCGGCCTACGCCGGCGCCGACGGCAAGGAAGAGGTGGTCGCCGGGGGCTTCGACGCCCCGGGTAAGACCGACTACGAAGAGTGCCTCGCCTGCCAGTAATGCAGGCTTAGCAGCGACGATCGACCACAGCGGCGCGACACATCGCGCCGCTGTTTTTCTGCGCGGAACCAATACAGTCACTGACTGTTCACCGAACACCGGCGTTTTACCGGTGGACGTAGCCGGTCAGCCGGATACGGTGGGCAGGATTGGGATTGGGGAATCCGCAATGCGTATCGTTTGCGTGACGATCGCGACGTGCTGCGGCGCCAGTTTGGCGCTCTCCGCGGCATCGTCGGACGCTGCTGTCCGGAAGGGCAAGCGCAAGGCGACGGCCCGGCCGGCCGCCGCTGCGCCGACTCTCACACCGACCTTGCAGAAACTCGATCTGACCCGCCGCGAGGGGGCTGCGACGGCCGCCGCGCCGTCGGCCGTGGCCTTCGCCGCCCGTCCGGTCGACGCCCGGGCGACAGAGGCCGAGGGCGAGCCGTTTGCGGTGTCGCCGGCGGGCCTCTACGGCGACGCCAACCTGCTGGACGCCGACCGCTATTACGACGAGCGCGGGCCGGTCAGCTGGCGCTCGGGCAGCTATGTCGTCGGCGACAACGGCCGCCGCGTGGACGCCGTGCGCGTATCGGTCGCCAGCTCCTCGCGCCTTGCCCAGAGCGCGCCGCTCAGCCTGGTGCGTCCGGGGGCTTCCAATTTCGATACCGACAGCGTCGACGTCAGCGTCTCGCGCGGCTGGCCGGCGGCGGTCAAGTTCGGAGCAGGCCGGCTGGCCGTCGACTTCACGCCGCATGCGGGCCTGGGCTTCGGCGGCGCCGGCGGCTCGGCCGAGGCCGGCGGCATGGTCCGCATCGGCAAGAGCGTCGAGGACCGCGTGATCAGCGGCCTGGGCGTGCGCGACGGCCGCGAGACCTTCGGCGACCGCGGGCGCTGGTACCTGTTCGCCGGCGCCAGCGGCCAGCTGGTCGGCATGAACCTGCTGCGCGGCCAGAACGGCGACTGGACCCGCGCCGGCGTCACCTCCGACACCGGCAGCCGTCTGGTCGGCGACGCCCAGGCGGGCGTGGGCTGGCGTCGCGGACCGATGCAGGCCTCGGTCGGCTACATCCGCCGCGAGATCAAGTCCAAGGACCAGATCATGGGCATGGCGACCCAGGAAGACTCGGTCGTGGCCCTGTCGTTCAGCCTGAAACCACATTGGTGACCGGTGTTTGATTTGGCCCCGCGACCTCGCGGCGCTTGAGTTTCCGGCCGCGATCATGCAGCTAGCCACGATCCGTCCGCAAAATCGTCGAGCGTCATGAGCGAGAGCGAGCCCCCGCGCCGCAAGATCCTGAGCCTGAAGAGCGGCGTCGCCGCGCCTGGCGGCCCGCCGCCGCTGGAGCGGCTGCAGAAGACCGTCAAGGTCGTCACCCCCGAGCCGGCCCCGCCGCCGCCTCCGGCCGTCGGCGACTGGAAGTGCAAGCCCTGCGGCACCCGCTTCGATCCGCCGGCCGAACTTGCCGACGAGGATCACGTGCGCTGCCCCTCGTGCAACGCCCGACTGGGCCTGGCCTCCGACTTCCGCGCCGACCCGCCGCGCGTCGAGAAGCTGCGCGCGCGCTACCTGAAGAAGGCCGGCTGATCCGGCCCCGGCTCCGCGCCTGACCGGCTGTCCAGGCCGTCAGGCGTAAAGCGCCCGCTCAGCGTGGTCTCGGCGGGGGGCGGTCATCTCCACCGCCGCGGGGACCTTCGCCCGGCCCCGGAGGCGTATCCTCACCGCCCGGAGCGCCTTGGGGCAGGAACGCGGCGATGCGGTGATTGCTGAGCGTGAAGCGTACCGCCTGGCCGACCGCGACGCCGCCCAGCATGCCGGGCCTGACGGTGGCGAAGGGCATGGCGCCCGCGGGCCAGTTCAGAGCCTCGTTGGCCTGGTAGGCGATGGTCACGCGCTCGGCGTCGGGATCGATGGCCTGGACGACGCCGACGATCACCACCTTTTCAAGATCGGCCTGCTTGCCGCCGCCTGGACCGCCCGCGCCGTCGGGAGGGGGACCGCCGCCAGGATCTCGACCGCCGCCGGGCGGCTGGGCATGGGCCGTCGTGGCCAGGAGAGCGAAGGCGAGGGCGGGAAGGATGAGCTTGCGCATGGCCGGATCGAGCGTGGTTGGGACCCGCCCTGGCTAGCGCCTCAGTGCTGCGAGATGACTGCGTTCGGTTTCCGGCCTGAAACGACAGGCGGTTCAGGCGTCCGCCGCGGGATCCAGGCTGCTGGCGCCCGGCTCGGCCTTGGGCCGGTTGTTCGCCCGCTTGAACAGGCCGCGCCAGCCGGTCGGCTCCAGGGCGGGGCTGGCCCAGACCTTGTCGTCCATGGCCAGGGCCTCGGCCGCGTCATAGATCTTCCGCATCGTCTGGGTCTCGAACCGCAGCATGTTGATGCCGTCGAAGTCGCCCGGGATCGAGGCCACGCTGAGCGGCAGGTTGTGGCGCGTGCAGAAGCCCTCGGCCAGGCTCAGCGCCTGGCGATAGGAAAAGCGCAGCATGGTCTCGAAGCTGCGGCCCATGATCGAGGCGACCCCCGGCGGGGTCGAGCGCGGCGAGGGGTCCAGCACCGTGTTGACGATGACGTAGACGCGGCCCCGACGCAGGCGCTGGCCGAGGTTGCGCCAGTGCAGCAGGGCGTCGGGCATCAGGAACAGCGGCGCGGCTACGCCGCCGTCGACGTGCATCTCCTGATGCCGCCGGCCGTCGGCCTCGACCTCGATCATCTTGGGCGGGAAGAGGCCCGGCACCGTGGCCGAGGCCACCAGCACCTCGCGAAACAGTTTCACCGCCTCGGGGCCGCCGCGGCGGGCGATCGCGCCCATGTCCCAGATCGAGGCCCGCTGGTTGTCCAGATTGGTGGTGGCGATCAGCAGGCGCCGGCCCTTGGCGTGTTCGGCGGCGACGGCCTCGATCATCGCCTCGTCGACGAAGGGCTCGACCAGAGCGTCCAGGCTCTCGCCCTTGAAGATGCTGGGGCCCAGCGCGGGGGCCAGACGGCGCAGGCTGAGCAGCTCGGAGGCGTGGCCGCCCAGATAGGCCTCGGTCAGGCGGTCGTCCCAGGCCGGGCCGAGGAAGGCCAGGGGGGCGATCAGGGCGCCGGTCGAGACGCCGGTGACGATGGCGAAGTCGGGCCGCCGGCCGGCCTTGGTCAGGCCCGTCAGCACGCCCGCGCCATAGGCGCCGCCGGCCGCGCCGCCCGACAGGGCCAGGATGTTGAACTCGTCGATGCCGATCAGCGAGCGCACCGGCGCCAGGCGGTCGGCGGCGGACTTCAGGGCGTCCTCCGCCTGCTCGATAGACAGCCGTACGCCGGGAAAGTCGACCGCCTCCACGTGGTGGGCGTCGGCCGGCGGGGCGGGCAGGCGCTTGCCGCGCAGCGGGTCGGGGCCCTTCCAGTCGCGGAAAAACCCCTGGATGGTGATCTTGTTGTCGCCCCCGCGGTCCCCTCCGCGCTCCATGGCCTAGGCCCGGGCGCCGGACAGGACCACCCCGACCAGCACGGCCGCATAGTGCAGGCCCGCGCCGCCGATCACGTGGCCGTGCCAGATGGCGCGGCGGAACTTCAGGCGGCGCATCAGGTAGAAGACGGTGCCGGTGGAATAGACCAGCCCCCCGATGGCCAGAAGCAGCAGCGCCACCCACGACAGGCCCTCGATCATCGGCTTGATGGCGACCAGCACCAGCCAGCCCATGGCCATGTAGAGGCCGACCCAGAAGCGCTTGTCGAGGCCGGGCAGGAACAGCTTGGCCGCGACGCCGAGCGCGGCGACGCTCCACACCGCCGTGGTCATGCCGATCGCCCACCAGCCTTCGAGGTTCTGGGTGGTGAAGGGGGTGTAGGAGGCGGCGATCATGATGAAGATGCCGGCATGGTCGAAGCGGCGCAGCAGCGGCTGCCAGCGCGCCTTGGAGAAGTTGTAGGCGGTCGACAGCGACAGCATGGTCACCAGGCCGATGGTGTAGACGCCGATGGCGGCCATCTGGCCCAGCGAGCCCAGGCCGAAGGCCAGGCCCAGCAGGATGCCGCCGCCCAGCAGGGCGCAGGCCAGGCCGGCCAGGTGAACGATCAGGTCGGCCAGCTTGGCGCCCGTCGTCGGATAGTGCTTGGTGAAGTCGGAGATCGTCATGGCCCGCCCAGCCTAATCGAATTCGGTGACGTATAAACGGCGATCATCATGGCGCAGAAAGGGCGGCGCGCAAGCGTGACCAATCGTCATGTCAGTCCGAAAAAGCCGTCCCAGGCCAGCTTGGTTCCAACCAGGATCAGAAGGACGTAGATCACCTTGTAGAAGCCTTCGGCCGGCACCTTGCGCACCAGCAGCACGCCGGCCCAGGTCGAGGCGATGGCGACCGGCAGCAGCACCGCCACCGTGGCCAGCACCTGGGGCGTGAACTGGCCCAGCGCGATATAGGCCGGCAGTTTCATCCAGTTGACCACGGCGAAGAAGATGGCGCTGGTGCCGACGAAGACGTCGCGCGGCAGGCGGCGGGGCAGCACGTAGATCTGGAAGGGCGGCCCACCGGCGTGGGCGATCTGGCTGGTGAAGCCCGAGGCCATGCCGCACAGCGCGCCCAGCCAAGGGCGGGCCGGGCCGGCCTCGATGGCGGCGGCGGCCTTGACCGCCCGCTCGGCCCACAGGCGCTGGGCGGCGAACAGGATCGACACCAGGCCCACGGCCAGCTCCACCGCCGCCGACGACACCAGCGCCGCCAGGGCCCAGCCCAGGAAGATCCCGAACGCCGCCGGCGGGGTCATCAGGATCAAGAGGCCCTTGTCCCAGGTCTTGCGATAGGCCCAGACCCCGACGACGTCCTGCACGATCAGCAGCGGCAGCAGGATCGCCGCGGCCTTCACCGGTCCGACCGCAAGCGCCATCAGCGGCGTGGCCACCACCCCGATCCCGGAGAACCCGCCCTTGGCCAGGCCCACCAGGATCACGGCGGGAATGGCGACGGCGTAGAAGAAGGGGTCGGCGATCATGGCGGGGGCTTTAGCATAGATCCTCCCCCTCTGGGGGAGGTGGGCCGGAGGGGGGACGTTTTCAGCTGCCGCCCACTTTTCTCCTCCCCCGAGAAACGGGGGAGGTGGCGCGCTGCGGATACGCAGCGTGACGGAGGGGGCGAGTGACGGAGCGCCGTGCGCGCCGCCGCCCCCTCCACCGCTTCGCGGTCCCCCTCCCCCGTTTCACGGGGGAGGAGATATCGTCTTCAGGCCGTCGCCAGGCGGGTCCTGCGCTCCAGGCCCAGGCTCACCCCCGCCAGGACCAGAGCGCCCAGCGGCACCAGGGCCGCGATCGGGGCGATGGCGGAGAGGCCCAGGCCGTGGGCGATCACCGCGCCGCCCAGGGCCGCGCCGATGGCGTTGCCGAGGTTGAAGGCGGCGATGTTGAGGCTGGAGGCCAGGCCCTGGCCCGCGCCGCCGGCTTGGCTCAGCACCCGCATCTGCAGCGGGGCGACGGTGGCGAAGGCGGCGGCCCCCAGCAGGAAGGCGGCCAGGACGGCGCCCACCTTGTCGTGGAAGGCCCAGCCGGCCGCCAGCATGACCACGGTCAGGATGGCGATGCTGCCGGCCAGGGCGGCGTTCAGCGTCTTGTCGGCCCAGCGTCCGCCCAGGAGGTTGCCGGCCACCAGGCCCGCGCCGAACACCAGCAGGATCGGCGAGACGGCGGCCTTCGAGAAGCCGGCCAGCTCGGTCAGGATCGGCTGGATGTAGGTGAAGACGGCGAACACCCCGCCGAAGCCGAGCACGGTCATGGCCAGGCCCAGCTGCACCTGCGGACGGGCGAGGACCGAAAACTCCTCCTTCAGGGCGGCGGGCTGCGCGGCCTTCTCGCCCTTGGGGACCAGCAGGGCCAGCACGACCAGGGCGACGGCGCCGATAGCGGTCACCGCCCAGAAGGTCGAGCGCCAGCCGAAGGCCAGGCCCAGCCACGCGCCGAACGGCACGCCCAGCAGGGTGGCCAGGGTCAGGCCCGTGAACATGATGGCGATGGCCGAGGCCTTGCGCTCTGGCGGAACGAGGGAAACGGCGACCAGCGAGCCGACGCCGAAGAAGGCGCCATGGGCCAGGGCGGTGAGGATCCGCGCGCTCAGGACCAGGCCGAATGTCGGGGCTAGGGCGGCGCCGAGGTTCCCGATCGTGAAAATGGCCATCAGGATCAGCAATGTGGCCTTGGGCGGCAGGCGGCGGGTGGCGAGCGTCATGATCGGGGCGCCGACGAAGACGCCCAGCGCATAGCCGGTCATCAGCCAGCCGGCCGTGGGGATCGAGACGCCGAGATCGGCGGAGACCTGCATCAGCAGGCCCATGATGACGAATTCCGTGACGCCGATCCCGAAGGCGCCGACGGTCAGGGCGTAGAGAGCGAGGGGCATGACAGCCGACTCCGTGATGAGTTCGAGCCGTCAGATAGCGCCGCGCGCTTCGATGAATTAGATTGCCGGTAAGACTATCACTTGTGACGTGAAGGCACGATGGCCAGGCAAGAGATCAACCGCACCGCCGAGATGGAGGTATTTGTCCGCGTCGTCGAGCAGGGCGGCTTCTCGGCCGCCGCGCGCAGCCTGCGGATGACGCCGTCGGCGGTCAGCAAGCTGGTGGCCCGGCTGGAGGCGCGGCTGGGCGCGCGCCTGGTCAACCGCTCGACCCGCAAGCTGATCCTGACCGCCGAGGGCCAGACCTTTCACGAGCGCGCCCTGCGCGTGCTGGCCGACCTCGACGAGGCCGAGCGCGCCGTGGCCGCCAGCGCCGCCCCGCGAGGCCGGGTGCGGGTCAACGCCAGCGTGGCCTTCGGCCATCTCTACATGCTGCCCCTCGTTCCGAGGTTCCTGGCCGAGCATCCGGAGGTGCAGCTCGACATCACCGTGACCGACCAGGTGATCGACCTGATGGACGAACGGGCGGACGTGGCCATCCGGGTGGGGCCGATGCGGGCCTCGCAGCTGGTGGCCCGCAAGATCGCCCAGACCCGGATGGTGCTGGTCGCCTCGCCCGAGTACCTGGCCAGGACCGGCGCGCCCGTCCATCCCGACGACCTGCCCCGCCACGAACTGGTCACCTTCAACTTCGCCCGCCACTGCGACTCCTGGCCGTTCCTGATCGAGGGCGAGGGCGTCTATCGCCCGGTGCACGGCCGTGCCGAGGTCGGCGACGGCGAAAGCGCCCGCACCCTGGCCCTGGCCGGGCAGGGGATCGCCCGTCTGTCGGTGATCCATGTGGGCCCGGACGTCGCCGCCGGCCGGCTGGTTCCGGTGCTGGAGGCCTTCAATCCTGGCGATATCGAGCAGATCCACGCCGTCTATGTCGGCCATGGCGGCCAGCTGCCGGCGCGGGTGCGGGTGTTCATCGACTGGCTGGCGGCCGAGATGAGGGTCGGCCGGACCGAGCCGGCGACGCTGGCGCAGTTTAAGTCTCCTCCCTCTTAGAGAGGGACTTTCAGCCCTAACCCGCCGCCTTGCCGTAGGCGTTGAGGGCGGCCGCCATCTGGGGCGCAGGTTCGACCACCGGGGCGGCGGGCGCCTGCGGCGTGGCGGCGCCGGCCAGGCGGGCCTGGGCTTCGGGAGAGAGGGTGACGGTGTCGCGCGGGGCGGACGCGGCGGGCTGGGCGGCGTCGAGATCCGATTGCAGGCGGGCGCGATAGTCGCCGACGGTGGCTGGTCCCCGCGCGCCGGGCACGCCGACCTGCAGCGAGGCGACGATGGTCTGGTCGGTCTCGGACAGGCCGTCGAAGGCCTTCAGCGCCTGGGCCTGCGGCGCCGGCGGCGCGGCGTCCGCCCCGGCCCAGGCGGCCTTGGTGAAGGTGTTCAGCGCCGACTGGACCGTCTTGGCGAACGGGGAGTCGTTGAGGGCGGGCGCGAGCGCGGCGCGTTCGGCGTGGCCAGCCCCGGCCCAGCGGCTCGACAGGGCGTGGTAGGCGGAAAGCTTCTGGTCGAGCCCCACCGCGCCGACGGTGTCGTTCAGCGCCGCCGCCGCGCCGGCCGCGCCGCCGGAATAGGCGACGGCCGATCCGCCGGCGCCGGCTTCGGTCGAGTAGGGCTGGGTTATCTTCATCTCGTCGCCAGCCTTCGCGCTCGCGCGGTGAAGAGGGGGTGAACGCTGCCGCCTGGGCTGCGTGGCATGCTGTCGCAGCCGGGGCGCAGGGCCCCGGCCGCCTTCAGACCTTACGCCCCGACCAGCACCTCGGCCACCTGCACGGCGTTGAGCGCCGCGCCCTTGCGCAGGTTGTCGCCCACGACGAAGAGGGCCAGGCCGTGCTTTACCGTCGGGTCGGGACGCACGCGGCCGACGAACACCGGGTCCTGGCCGGTGGCGGCCAGGGGGTTGGGCACGTCGTCAAGCACTACGCCCGGCGCGGCGGCCAGCAGGGCCAGGGCCTCTTCCACCGAGACCGGGCGGTCGAACTCGGCGTTGATCGAAAGCGCGTGGCCCGAGAACACCGGCACCCGCACGCAGGTGCCGCTGACCGGCAGGTCCGGCAGGCCCAGGATCTTGCGGCTTTCGTCGCGCAGCTTCAGCTCTTCCTCGGTGTAGCCGTCCTCGCCCAGCACGTAGTTCAGCGGCACGACGTTGTAGGCCAGCGGCACGGCCCACTTCCTGGGCTCCGGCAGTGGGGCGGCGTCGGGGCTCATGGCCAGGCCGTCCAGGTCGCCCGCCGCGCCGGCGCGCAGCTGCTGCGACAGCACCTGGATGCCCTCGACCCCGCCGCCCGAGGCGGCCTGGTAGGTGCTGACGGTCAGGCGCTTGAGGCCGGCGTGGTCGTGCAGGGGCTTGAGCACCGGCATGGCGGCCATGGTGGTGCAGTTGGGGTTGGCGATGATGCCCTTGGGCAGCTCGTCCAGGGCCTCGGGATTGACCTCGGCCACCACCAGCGGAACCTGCGGATCGCTGCGCCAGGCCGAAGAGTTGTCGATGACGATCGCCCCGGCCGCCGCGGCCCTGGGGGCCAGCTCGCGCGAGGTGTCGCCGCCGGCCGAGAAGAACACGATGTCGAGGCCTGCGAAGTCGGCGGTGGCGGCGTCTTCAACCGTGACCGGGCCGTCCTTCCAGGCCAAGGCCTGGCCGGCCGAGCGGGCCGAGGCGAAGACCCGCAGGGCGCTCAGCGGGAAGTCCCGCTCGGCCAGCAGCTTCAGCATCATGCCCCCGACCAGGCCGGTGGCGCCGACGACGCCGACGGCGGGCGGGTTGGAACGGGAAAACTTGCGGCTCATGGGTTTGCGTCTCCTGGTGATGTGGAGCGCGGGGAGCCTTGAGGTCTCGTGGTCAAGAGAGCCGCCCCGCGCAGTGCGGGGCTGGTCTGAGGATGCTCGCTTAGATCGCGCGCATACCCGCCGCCCCGCCGTAGCGGGTCGTTTTGCGGGTAATAATTTTGGTCGCGGCCAATTGCATCGAGCGGGGCTAATAGCGGGCGCGCGGGGCCGCGTAAAGCCGGCTCAGGATCCGGGGCCGAAGAAGACCAGCAGGCCGATGAGCGCCGCGGCCGCCAGGCTGATGCAGAGATCCGCGCGCCTGGCCCGGCGCCCTTGCGGGGTGAAGGCCTCGCCCGGCGTGAGCGGCGAGAACAGCGTCGGACGCCAGCCCGGCCTGAACTGCGAGAGCGCGTACAGCCGCAGGCCGATGGCGCAGGCCAGCCAGCCGACGAATATCCCGATGACGGCGATGTCGACCAGGCTCACCCGCTGGCCCCCTTGCTCTCCCACCCCTCCACGAACGGGAAGCGCTTTTCCCAGAAGCCCGTCAGGCGCGGATCGGCGTCCACCCGCCGCACCACCTCGGCCATCTTCGGCGCCCGCTCGTAGAAGCGCACGCGGCGCGAGCCCCAGCGGCTGACGACGGCCACATAGAGGTCGAGCACGGAAAGCTCGTCGCCCAGGATATAGTCGCCGGGCTCGACCTGGGCGTCCATCATCGCCCAGCAGTCGGCGATGCGGTCGGCGGTGGCCGCCTTGACGCGGGCCTGCGCCTCCGGATCGGGACCGGCCAGGCGCGAGGGCTTGTCGCGCACCCAGAACAGCGAATAGATCGAGGCGGGAATGAAGGTCATCCAGCGCAGGAACTGGCCCCGACCCGGGTCGCCGATCGCCGGGGCGAGGCCGGCCTCTGGGTGATTGTCGGCCAGCCAGATCAGGATCGCCGCGCTCTCGGTGATCGTCTCGCCTTGAGGGGTGACAAGCGCCGGGATCTGCTTCATCGGATTGACCGGGGCGACCTTGTCCTGCTGCGCCGCGCCCTCCCAGGTGGGGGCCTCGATAACCGTGTAGGGCTGCCCCAGAAGGGTCAAAGTCGCTTCGACGGGGACCGAGCCCGAGCCAAGCGCGCCATAGATGGTGTAAGCTGTTTTCATCTTTGGTTACCCATTCTGCCCACAACATGTTGTGCCATGGGTCAATTTGACCACTAGATGGGGCGTGTCGCCCTAGGCTACGAAGAGACTACCCGCCCGACCGATTCGTGTCCGACCGCTCTGGAGACCGCCCATGTCCGCCTCGTTGATCACCAAGCCCGGCCTCATGATCCCCTCCGGCGGCTACAAGCCCTTCCGCTACCCGTGGGCCTACGAGTTCTGGAAGAAGCAGCAGCAGGTCCACTGGATGCCCGAAGAGGTGCCGCTCGGCGAGGACCTCAAGGACTGGGCCGTCAAGCTGAACGACAAGGAGCGCAATCTGCTGACGCAGATCTTCCGCTTCTTCACCCAGTCCGACGTCGAGGTGCAGGACAACTACATGGAACGCTACGGTCGGGTGTTTAAACCGACCGAAGTGAAGATGATGCTGGCCTCGTTCGCGAACATGGAGACGATCCATATCGCGGCCTACGCCCTGCTGCTCGAGACGATCGGCATGCCCGAGACCGAGTTCTCGGCGTTCATGGAATACGAGGCCATGAAGGACAAGCATGACTACATGCAGACCTTCGGGGTCGAGACCAACGCCGACATCTGCCGCACCCTGGCCATGTTCGGCGGCTTCACCGAAGGCCTTCAGCTGTTCGCCTCGTTCGCGATGCTGATGAACTTCCCGCGCTTCAACAAGATGAAGGGCATGGGCCAGATCGTCTCGTGGTCGATCCGCGACGAGAGCCTGCACTGCGACGGCATCATCAAGCTGTACCACGCCTTCAACAAGGAAACCGGCGCGGTGACCAAGTCGGTGGCCGACGACATCGTCGACTGCTGCAAGCACGTGGTGGGCCTGGAAGACAAGTTCATCGACCTGGCCTTCGAGGCCGGCGACGTACAGGGCATGGTCCCCGACGACATCAAGCAATACATCCGCTTCGTCGCCGACTGGCGCCTGCGCCAGCTGGACCTGCCGGAAGTCTACGGCGTGAAGGACAACCCGCTGCCGTGGCTGCAGGCCCTGCTGTCGGGCGTCGAGCACGCCAACTTCTTCGAGGCGCGCGCCACCGAATATTCGAAGGCCGCGACCAAGGGCCAGTGGCACGGCGCCGAAGGCGTGTGGTCGAGCTTCGAGGCCATGCTGCAAAAGCGCGCCGACGTTCCGGCCGAGCACTGAGCCGAGCCGAAATCGTCGTGACGACAGGAACGCCGCCCGCTAGTTCGGGCGGCGTTTTTCGTTCTGGAGAGCATGCATGCGCATCGCGGTGATCGGTCCTGGCGCGGTCGGCGGAACCCTGGCGGCGTGGCTGGCCCTGGCCCATGACGTGACCCTGTGCGCCCGCACGGCATTCGACCGCCTGGAGGTCGAGACCCCGGAGCAAGCCCTCGTCGCGAGCCCGGCCGTGCTGACCGATCCGGCCGCCGCCGCGCCCGTCGACTGGGTGCTGGTGACCACCAAGACCTATGACGCCGCCGGCGCGGCCGCCTGGCTGGCGGGGCTGGTCGGGCCGGACACCCGCGTGGCCGTGCTGCAGAACGGCGTCGAGCATGTCGAGCGCTTTTCGCCCTACCTGCCGGCCGATCGCATCACCCCCGCGGTGGTCGACATTCCGGCCGAGCGCACGGCGCCGGGCGTCATCCGCCAGCGGCGGATGGGCTGGATCAAGGTTCCGGCCGGGCAGGCGGGAGACGCGTTCGTCGCTCTCTTCGCCCACACGCCGATCGAGGTGGCGACCACCGACGATTTCACGACCGTGGCCTGGAGCAAGTTGGCCCTCAACTGCGCCGGGGCGGTCAACGCCCTGACTCTGAAGCCGGCCGGCGTCGCCCACCGCGACGACATAGCCGCGATCATGAAGGACCTGGTGGCCGAATGCGTCGCCGTCGGCCGGGCGGAGGGCGCCAGCCTTTCGGATGACCTGCCCCAGCAGGTGGTGGCCGGCTATCGCGCCGGGCCCGCCGACGGGATCAACTCGCTGCACGCCGACCGCCTGGCCGGCCGCCCCATGGAGATCGACGCCCGCAACGGCGTCATCATCCGCAAGGGCGCAGCCCACGGGATCGCCACACCGGTCAACGCCCTGGTCGTGGCGCTGCTGGAAGCGGCGGGGCGCTAGCGCTTCAGGAAGCCCCCCCTTGCGCGCCCATCAGGTTGTCCAGCAGGCTCATGTCTCGCTCCGCTCGATCGTCGGCCCTGAGTGAGGGGCCAAGACCCGATCCAGCGCGCTTGGCGAGCGGCCATAAGGAAAAGGCGCGGACCTTTCGATCCGCGCCCTTGGCGTGTTCGGCCTTGCGCCGGATGCGTCTTACGGACGGTCCTTGCGGGGGATGGCCGCCACTTCTTCCGGCGTCAGCTTGGTGATGGCCTTGGCGCGGATCGGCATGGCGAAGCCCGTGCCGTCGGCGACGCGAAGGTCCAGGTCCAGCGGGCGGCAGACGGTGTCGATGCCGCGCACGTTCGAAACCAGGTAGCTGCCCGGAGCCGTCAGCGAGTTGGTGCCCCACGACAGGTCGACGCGATAGACGTCGCGGTTGCGGACCTTCATGTAGAGCGTGTTCTTGTCGGGAGCGCTCCAGCCTTGCCAGTCCGACAGCTGGAAGCATTGGCGCGGGGCCTTTTCGGCGGCCGCCGCACCTTCGGTCGCCAGGGCCGGGCCCGCGAGAAGCGCGCCGGCCAGACCGGCCAGGGCGATGGTTTTCAACTTGACCATAGCGTTCGTCCTCACAGTCCCTCTCGCGAAAGATTGGGCCTGGAAGTCCGGCCGTCAATGGTCAAGCCGCCCCTTTTTCCAGGGGTTGAGGGGGCGTTTAGGTCGTTTGGCTTGGATCTGTGGCGCGTTCGGAGGATTTTCGCGCTTCGCCTCCGCCTCTTGCTCTTCTTCCCCGCCTTCCTGGCCTTGTGGCGAGGGTGGCGAGGAGTGTTGGGGCAAAAGAAAAGGCGGGACCGCGAGGCCCCGCCCTTTCTGTTTTCGGCCCCCAAAAACCGTAAAACCCCCGCGAAAGCGGGGGCCTAGGCTTTTTCTGAAGCGCGGGGCGCTCGACGATAAAACGCCTGGGTCCCCGCTTTCGCGGGGATTTTGCGGAAGGTGAGCGTCAGGCTTTCGCCGTTTCCTCCGGCATGTCCTCCAGCTCGCCTTCCCACTTGGCGACGACGGCGGCGGCGACGGAGTTGCCGACGACGTTGGTGGCCGAGCGGCCCATGTCGAGCAGGTGGTCGACGCCCAGGACCAGGGCGATCCAGGCTTCGGGCAGGCCGAAATAGGTCAGGGTGGCCATGATCACGACGAGCGAGGCGCGCGGCACGCCGGCGATGCCCTTGGAGGTGACCATCAGCAGCAGCAGCATGAAGATCTGCTGCTGGATGGTCAGGTGCACGCCGTGCGCCTGCATGATGAACATGGTGGCGAAGGTGCAGTAGAGCATCGAGCCGTCGAGATTGAACGAATAGCCCAGCGGCAGGACGAACGAGACGATGCGGCGGCGCACGCCCACCTTGGGCAGGCTGTCGAGGATGCGCGGGTAGGCGGCTTCGGACGATGCGGTCGAGAAGGCCAGCAGGGCCGGCTCGCGGATGACCCCGAACAGCGGGATGGCGCGCTTGCCCAGCACCACGAAGGCGGCGAGGAACAACAGGGCCCACAGGGTGGCCATGGCGCCGTAGAAGCCCAGCACGAACTTGGCGTAGGTGCCCAGCATGGCCAGGCCCTGGGTGGCGATGGTCGAGGCCAGGGCCGCGAAGATCGCCAGCGGGGCCAGCTTCATGACGAAGCCGGTGACCTTCAGCATGATCTGGGCGCACTGTTCCACCAGGTGCAGCACCTGCGGGGCCTTGTCGTCCAGCGCCGCCACGGCGGTGCCGACGAACAGCGAGAACACCACGATCTGCAGGATCTCGTTCTTGGCC
>NZ_QDKQ01000019.1 GCF_003116815.1 Caulobacter endophyticus | reverse complement strand
AGCCATCCGCCAGGCCCACGCCCACCTGCTGTTCCTGCCGCCCTACAGTCCCGACCTCAATCCGATCGAGCAGGTCTTCGCAAAGCTCAAGACCCAGCTGCGCAAGGCCGATGAGCGCTCTATCGAGACTGTCTGGCGCCGCATCGGCTCCCTTCTCGACCTCTTCACCGCAGCCGAATGTGCAAACTACATCCGCCATGCTGGGTATGCGTCAATTTAAACCAAGCAGGCTCTAATGCGAGGCGCCGTTACGTCACCTCTGCGGCGCGGTGACGCACCGGGGGCATGTTAACAGTCCCTAACTCCCTGTTAACCATGTCGGGCGCAGGGTGCGCCTCACACCAAACCGACCAGAGCGTACGCAGAAAGCCCGTTCATGACCGGAGCCGAAGTCCTCGACGTGGGTCGCGACGCGATCTGGCTGACCCTGCAGCTTTGCGCGCCCGTGCTGATCGTCGGCCTGGTGGTCGGCGTCGCCATCGGCCTGTTCCAGGCCCTGACCCAGATCCAGGAAGCCACCCTGGTCTATGCGCCCAAGATCGTGGCCATCTTCATCTCGCTGCTGCTGTTCCTGCCGCTGATGGGCGCGCTGATGTCTGGCTTCATGCGCCAGATCGCCGCCCGCATCGCGGCGATGTAGGGAAGGGCGGGGCGTGGACAGCTTCGCGACGACCGCTCAGGTCTACGTCGCCGGTCTGGTCTTCGCCCGGATCGGGGCCATGGTCATGCTGATGCCCGGCATCGGCGAGCAGGCCGTGCCGCCGCGCATCCGCCTGGCCTTCGCCCTGCTGATCGCCGTCGTCCTGACCCCCGTGGTCGCCAAGACCGTCGGCCCGCTGCCCACCACGCTCGGCGGCCTCGCCGGCCAGGTGATCCACGAGATCCTGATCGGCCTGATGATCGGCGCGGTGCTGAAGCTGTTCATGAGCGCCCTGACCACGGCCGGCGAGATCATCTCGCTGCAGACCACCCTGTCGTTCGCCCAGACCACCAACCCGGCCGGCGCGCCGTCCAGCACCGCCATCGCCACCTTCCTGTCGATGCTGGGCCTGACCCTGGTCATGGCCACCGACCTGCATCACCTGTTCATCGGCGCCATGGCCAGGTCCTACGAACTCTTCCCGTTCACCAAGACCGTGCCGGTCAACGACGCCGCCGCCCTGGCCGTGCGCACGGTGGCGCAGAGCTTCATGCTCGGCGTCCAGCTGGCCGCGCCGGTCATCGTGTTCTCGATCGTCTTCAACCTGGCGACCGGCCTGGTGGGCCGGGTCATGCCCTCGTTCCAGATCTTCTTCGTCACCTCGCCGCTCAGCGTGATCCTGGGCCTTTCGCTGCTGGCCCTGTCCCTGGGCGGCATCGCCATGGTGTGGAGCGATCGCTATCGCGATCTGCTCGGCGTCTTCAACTAGGAGCGCACCATGGCCGGCGAAAGCGACGACGACTCGAAGACAGAAGAACCAACAGCCAAGAAACTTTCGGACGCCCGGAAGAAAGGCGACGTTCCCAAAAGTCAGGACTTCTCGCAGCTGGCCTCGCTGGCCGGGGCGTTCGGCGTCATCGCCATCGCCGGCGGCTGGCTGGCCCGCGACATGGTCCAGGCCCTGGTGCCTTTCATCGCCCACGCCGGCCAGATGGACGTCGAGGGCGGCGCCAACATGATCGCCCGCAAGGTGCTGCTGGCCGCCCTGCCGCCGCTGGTGCTGGTGATGGTCGTCTCGGGCCTGATGGGCGCAGCCGCCAATGTCGCCCAGTCGGGCTTCCTGTTCTCGGCCGAGAAGATGAAGCCCGACTTCAAGAAGCTCGACCCGATCAAGGGCCTGGGCCGGATCTTCGGGCCGGACGGCATGATGCAGTTCGCCAAGTCGGCCCTGAAGTTCCTGGTCACCGGCGTCATCGCCTGGTTCTTGCTCAAGCCCGACGCCAACATGGTGATCGGCCTGGTCGGCATGGACCCGGCCGCCATGCTCCCGCTGGCCGTGGACCTCTGCAAGAAGCTGTTCTGGGCCGTGCTGATCTTCCTGGTCGTCACCGCCGGCTTCGACTGGTTCTGGCAGCGCCTGCGCTTCAACAAGCGCATGCGGATGAGCCTCAAGGAGATCAAGGACGAGCACAAGGACAGCGACGGCGACCCGCACATCAAGGCCAAGCGCCGCCAGATCCAGATGCAGCGCTCGCGCCAGCGGATGATGCAGGCCGTGCCCCAGGCGACCGTCGTCGTCATGAACCCGACCCACTACGCCGTGGCGCTGAAGTACGAGCAGGGCGAGACCCCGGCCCCGATCTGCGTGGCCAAGGGCCTCGACGACCTCGCCCTGAAGATCCGCGCCGTGGCCGAGGAGGCGGGCGTCCACGTGCTGGAGGATCCGCCGCTGGCCCGCGCCCTCTACGCCGCCGTCGAGATCGACCAGCAGATCCCCGCCGAACACTTCGAGGCCGTCGCCAAGGTCATCGGCTTCGTGCTCGGCAACAAGCAGTCCAAGCGCCGCGCGTGGGCCGATTGATCCTTGTAGGGATCAGCCGGGAAATCACATTTCCGCCGTAGAATCAGCGACCTGCTTGATAAACGCGCTCTAGCGCCGCGTAAGGAGTATCCTTACCGGACGAATCGTCGGGCCTCTCTCCCGACCAGGTTGTAGAAGGATTTCGGTCGGCATGGCCGAGACGCCCGCGAAAGACATGACGGCCACCCGCCGCCGCGCCGACCCCCTGATCTGGGGCGCGGCCATTTTCTTCGTTCTAGCCGCAGGCTTCGCCACGGCGCCGGCCTTGCGCGCCGGCCCCGCCACCCTGGCGGGCCTGCTGCTGCTGGCCGGTGTTGCGGGCGTAGCGATCCTGGGCCTGGTGGCCATCCGCGCCTCTGCCGCGCACGACAACGGCGTCGACGTGGTCGACAGCTTCATCGACGCCCTGGGCGAGCCTGCGGCCCTTACCGCCGCCGACGGCCGCATCCTGGTCTCCAACCAGGCCTGGCGCGACACCCTGGGCGAGGCCCGGCGCCTGCCCAAGGACGCCTCGCTGTTCTCGGCCCTGGTCCGCGCCCGCAAGGGCGAGGCCGCCGAGGGCGTGGTCGTGGTCGCCGGCCAGGATCGCGTCGCCCTGGCCGCCCGCGTGGCCGGCGGTCGCCTGTTGGTCCGCCTGCCGGCCGTGGTCGAGCCCGTCGCCGCGCCCCTGCCGCCGGTTGCTCCCGTCGTCGCCCAGGCCGCCCCGCCGCCGCGCGCGCTCGACGCCTTCTCCGGCGCCTCGCCGTTCGGCGCGGCCCTGCTGGAGGGGCTGGACCCCTTCAACTCGAAGGTGCTGGAAGCCAATCCGGCCCTGTCGGCCATGGCCGGCGCGGTGCGTCCCGGCATGGCCCTTGGCGAGCTGATCGACCCGCCCTCGCGCGCCGAGGCCGAGACCCGGCTGGCCGAAGGCAAGGCCGGGCCGTTCGAGGTGCGCCTGGCCCGCGATCCCTCGCGCATCGCCCATCTCTACCTCTATCGCGCCGACGGCCGCCTCGTGGCCTATCTGATCGACGTCTCCGAGCAGAAGCAGATCGAGCTGCAGCTGGCCCAGGCCCAGAAGATGCAGGCCATCGGCCAGCTTGCCGGCGGCGTCGCCCACGACTTCAACAACCTGCTGACCGCCATCCAGCTGCGCCTGGACGAACTGCTGCACCGCCACCCGGTCGGCGATCCTTCCTACGAAGGCCTCAACGAGATCCGCCAGACCGGCGTGCGCGCCGCCGACCTCGTCCGCAAGCTGCTGGCCTTCTCGCGCAAGCAGACCGTCCAGCGCGAGGTGCTGGAGCTGGGCGAGCTGATCTCCGAGTTCGAGGTCCTGCTGCGCCGCCTGCTGCGCGAAGACGTCAAGCTGATCACCGACTACGGCCGCGACCTGCCGCAGGTGCGCGCCGACAAGAGCCAGCTCGAGACGGCGGTCATGAACCTTGCCGTCAATGCCCGCGACGCCGTGCGTGCGGCCAAGGGGGGCGGCGTCGTGCGCATCCGCACCGCCCGTCTCAACGAGGACGAGGCGCGCAGCCTGGGCTTCCCCGGCGCCGAGGGCGACCAGGCGTTCATCGAGGTCAGCGACGACGGCCCCGGCATCCCGCCCGAGGTCATGGGCAAGATCTTCGACCCGTTCTTCACCACCAAGCCGGTGGGCGAGGGCACGGGCCTGGGCCTGGCCACCGTCTACGGCATCGTCAAGCAGAGCGACGGCTGGATCCACGTCCATAGCCGTCCGGGCGAGGGCGCGGCCTTCCGCATCTTCCTGCCCGTCCACGAGCCGACCCCGGCCCAGGCCGCCGCCGCGGCCGTCGCGGTCGCCGAACCGCCCAAGCCCCGCGCCGCCCGCGACCTGTCGGGCGCCGGCCGCATCCTGTTCGTCGAGGACGAGGACGCCGTGCGCGGCGTCGCCGCCCGCCTGCTGCGCGCCCGCGGCTACGAGGTGCTCGAGGCCAGCGACGGCGAGGAGGCGCTGATCATCGCCGAGGAGAACGCCGGCCAGATCGACCTCTTGATCAGTGACGTCATCATGCCCGGCATCGACGGCCCGACCCTGCTGAAGAAGGCTCGCGGCTATCTGGGCAACGCCCCGGTGATGTTCATTTCCGGCTATGCCGAGGCCGAGTTCAGCGACCTGCTGGAAGGCGAGACGGGCGTGACCTTCCTGCCCAAGCCGATCGACATCAAGACCCTGGCCGAACGCGTCAAGCAGCAGTTGCAGGCGGCTTAAGAGGGCGGGGGAGCGAATGCTGCCCGCCTCGCCCTCTCTTCCGTAAAATCCCCGCGAAAGCGGGGACCCAGGCTTTTCGGAGTCCTCCAGGCTCGTCATCCCGGAAAGCGCGAAGCGCTTATCCGGGACCCAGGGGACTGGGCTCGGCGGATTGATTGAGCACCCGGGCGGTAGCCAATGCATTGCGGCGACCCCTGGGTCCCGGCTCTTCGCTGCGCTTCGGCCGGGATGACGACGGTTGACGGCGCTGAGAACCGCTAACCCCGCTCACCCCCGCCGCAGCAGCACCGTCGGGCTTTCCTTGTAGGTCGTCCGGGTTTCCTCGACGAAGCCGGTCCTGGCCGCCAGGGCCAGGGAGGGGGCGTTGTCGGGGTGGATGATGCAGACTACCGGGTCCTTACCCCACTGGCGCTCGCCCCAGGCCAGACCCGCGCTGACCGCCTCGGTTCCGAAGCCCTGGCCGTGCGACCAGCTAGCCAGCACCCAGCCCATCTCTGGCACGCCTTCGAACGAGGGCGCGATGTCGCGGTGGAAATCGGCGAAGCCGACCTCGCCCACATATCGCCCCGTCGCGGTCTCCCGCACCGCCCAATAGCCGTAGCCGAGCAGGGCCCACAGGCCCCGCGCCCGCAGCAGCCGCGCCCAGCTTTCCTCGCGAGTCGAGGCGCGGCCGCCGACATAGCGATAGACCTCCGGCTCGCACCACATGGCCACGCTGTCCTCGAAGTCCGAGGCTTGCGGCGGGCGCAGGGTCAGGCGAGGCGTCGCCAGGACGGGCAGGGAAGAGGCGCGGGCGGCGAGGTCGTCGAGCGGCGGCATCGGAGTCCGGGTTTGCTGAGGCGGGTCTGGCCAGCCTATATCCACCTTTGCAAAGAAGGGACCCGCCAGTTCATGATCGCGCCGCAGGACGCCGTCGCCGCCCGTCGCAAGCTCACCAACCGGCTGATCGCCGGCAAGGACGCTGGCCGCCTCGTCCCGTTCTTTAGCGCCGACGCCAAGGTGATCGCCGGCGACGGCTCGCTGCTGCTGGGCCGCGACCAGATTATCGAGGCCTTCGCCGCCCAGTTCGCCGACCGCGACTTCGTCTCCTACGCCCGCACCAGCGACCTGATCGAACTCGACGCCGACGGCGTCCGCGCCGCGGAACGCGGCCGCTGGATCGGAACCTGGAAAGGCGAGGGGGCGACCCAGAGCGGCGCCTACCTGGCCACCTGGCGCAAGGTCGCCGGCCAGTGGGTGATCGAGAACGAGCTGTTCGTGACCCTGGCCTAAGGGGGAAGGTTCCCTGGTTATGGGGATAGAGCAGCGTGGATCCCCGGCGTTCGGCGAAAAGTCCTGAACGTGATCAACACCTTGCAACTTTCTCATGCGCCTGGATCAGACGCGCTCAAACCCGCCGCATAATCATTGGGTCCCGTCGCAGGGAGAGGGCGCAAGGATCCGGCCCGACGCGGCGACGTGGATGCGATCGAGCGGGGCTGAAGGAGCGGCGTGAGCCGGGCCTGAAGGCTTAAATGAGGATGGGGGACGTAAACCCGTCCATCGGGAGCTTGCCTGACTAGGCTCCCGCCCGTCCAAGGGTTCGCGCCGCCATGCACGCCTGGCTGTCAAGAAACGGGGCGCATTGCATGGGGAAGGGGCACAGGGCGGAAGAGGCCCGCGCGCCCCGGCCTGAGGACAAACGATCGCGCGGGGCGTTCTGCTTCGTCGAAACGGTACTTAGAACAAACACATCCGGGCGAGGCCCGGACGCCCCGCGCCCTCTCCGATCACCATCGCAGCGAAAGCGCGAGGCTGCGAAGCCGTGCGTCCTTCGAGGCTCGCCTTCTGGGGGAGGTTCGTAGCGCCAGATCCTCCTTGAAGGGGAGGGAAGTTGGCCGCAAGCCGCCTAAGCCGTCGCCGGCTCCAGTTCCGCCGGCTTGGCCCGCCAGCCGCGTTCCAGGCTCCAGGCGGCGATGCCCAGCCACAGGAGGCCCAGGAACGCGTGCCCTCGCTGCCAGAAGCCGACGTCATTGCCCGTGCGCACGTTCCACACGCCCGTCAGCAGGGCCAGCACCAGCAGCAGGCCGAAGAACCAGCCCAGCGAAAAGTGCGCCAGCCGCCGGTAGCCAGGCTTGCCCCACAGGGCCCAGGCGGTGAACAGGGGAGCGAACTGGATGGCCAGGCCGACGCCGCAGGCCCTGTGCATCGGGTCGGGCCAGTGGAAGACGCCGGCGAACAAGGCCCCCAGGCCCGTCATGGCCACCCACAGCCCCGCGAAAGCCGAGACCTGCCGGCGGCCGCCCGCCTTCTCCAGCGCATGGGCGAAGCCGGCCCCGGCGAACAGGCCCGCCGCGCCGGCCAGCATCATGCCGAGGTTGAAGATTTCGGGGGTGGGGGCCGCCGGTCCGCCCAGCTCGCTGATGAACTGGGCGCCGGGGTCGAAGCCGGGGAACAGCTTCTGGGCCAGCCACACGTCGGCGACCATCGCCACAGGCGTGATCACGCCGAGCTTCAGGAGCGCGCCCACGCTGGCCACCAGATTCCCTCTCGATAAGGACGAAGGGGTAAAATCGGCTCCTCCGTCCCTTCGGTCAATGGGTCGCTCAGCGCGCGGCCGAGGACGGATGCCCCTTGGGCGCGAAGGTCGAGCCGAAGAAGTCGCCCGCGTTCCAGGTCGGGCGCTCGGCGGCGTCGGCCAGGTCGTGGGCGATCTCGTAGTTGACCCGGGCGAACCTGGCGGCGGCCTGGTAGTCGATCGGCTGCTTCAGGTCGTCATTGGGCTTGTGGTAATGCGTGGTCAGGAAGTCCTTGAAGGCCTTCTCGCCGCCGTTCTTGAAACCGGTCATCAGGAACACCGAGGGCACGCCTTGCTCGACGAAGCGATAGTGGTCGCTGCGGGTGAAGAGGCCTTCTTCCGGCATCGGATCGGGCGACAGGGCGATGTCGACGCGACCCGCGGCCCTGGCCACGATCGGACCGATGGACGAACGGTCGGCCCCGAACGCCACCACGTCGGTGAACGGATACAGCAGCACCGGCATGTCCAGATTGACGTCGGCGGCCAGGTCCGCCCTGGGGACGGTCGGATTGTGCGCGAAATATTCCGAGCCGATCAGGCCTTTTTCCTCGGCGGTGACGGCCAGCAGCAGGATAGAGCGCTTGGGCCGGTCCTTGGCCTGGATGAAGCCGCGGCCGACCTCCAGCAGGGTGGCGACGCCGCTCGCATTGTCCAGGGCGCCGTTATAGACCGCGTCCTCGCCGGGCTTGGGGTTCTCCCTGATCCCTTCGTGGTCGAGGTGGGCGCTGAGAACGATGGTCTGCGCCTTCAGCGTCGGATCCGAGCCCTCGATCAGGCCGGCGACGTTGCTGCTGCGACGCTGCTCGATCTGGCTCTTCAGGGCCAGGCTGGCGGACGTCGGCAGGGCGAAGCCCACGACCTTGCCGTCCGGAGTTTCGGCGGCCTCATAGGCGGCCTCCAGCCGCGTAGCGGCCGAGCCGAACAACTTCTGGCCGCCCTTGACGCTGATCGAGGCCAGGCCCGGGGCTGCGCCGCCGCGCACGAACGGCGCGCCCTCCGGGGTGCTCCAGGTCATGCGCCATTCACGGTTGCTGGCGACGCCACGCGCGAAGGGACGGCGCTTTTCGCTGGCGGGCGTGCCCAGGGTCAGCACGCCGATCGCGCCGCGCCGGGCCGCCTCGGCGCGCTTGACGCCGGCCGATCCGTAGTGGGCGCGTTCCTCGGTCTGGAAGCCCTTTGGCGCGCCCGACAGCACCACGACGATCTTGCCGGCCACGTCCAGGCCCGCGAAGTCGTCTCGGCCGCGCTCGGGGGCGCTGATCCCGTAGCCGACGAACACCAGCGGCGCGTTCAGGGCCAGTTCGGCCTTGTCGGCCTGAGGGCTGGGCAGGAAGTCCTCGCCATAGACCAGCCGGACCGTCCTGCCACGGCCCTCGACAACCTTGATCACGCCGTCGCTCGCCGGGCGGTACGCCACCAGCGGCACGGTCTGCAGATAGGATCCAGCGTCGCCGGCGGGCTTCAGGCCCAGCAGGGCGAACTGCGCGGCGACATAGTTGGCGGCCAGGTCGTAGCCGCGCGTGCCGGCCTCGCGGCCCTCCATCAGGTCGTCGGCCAGGAAGGCCATGTGCGCGCGGATCGCTTCGGGCGAGGGGACGAAGGCGTCCTTCGGAGCGGCGAGGGCGGGCTGGGCGACCAGCAGAAGGGCGGCGCTGAGGCAGGCGGCGCGACGCGACAGGGGCATTCTTACAGATTCCAGGCGCGGCGGATCCGCGGAGCCGGCGACCTTGCAGAGGGCTGGAGGGCTTGTCGAGCAAGCTCTGCTGGGGGGTGACGTTTTGTCCGCGATCAGAGTGGTCGCGCTGGTAACCTTAACGAGAAAAATTCTCTACATAATTGGGTAAGGTCGATGGAAATTCACCCTATTTATGAATATCCGCTTAACCGAACCCCGTCAGCTTCGCGATACGACAGGGGAAACGGTTCATGCAGGCCTTCTCGATCTCCGCCGCGGGCATGGGCGCCGCCGCCGGCCGCTTGGCCGCCAGCGCCCTGCGCGTGGGGAGCGATGCAGGCCTCAAGGCCAAGACGGATCTCGCCGCCGAGCGCGTCGAGCAGATCTCGGCGAAAACCGACTTCTCCGCCAACGCCGCGGTGCTTCGCACCGCCGACGCCATGACCGGCGTCCTGCTGGACCTTCTGGCCTAGCAGTCCTCCGGTCATTGTCCGCGCCCGCCTCGCGTCCCCCCCTGCGAAGGGCGCGGATACGCCGCCTCCTGGATTTTCCCCTAGTCTTTCCAGGAGGCGGCGACCCTATCCGCCTCCCGATCCACTCAGCGCCAGTTGCTCTTCAGGGCCTGGGCCTCGCCTGCGGCGTCCAGCGGGACGCCGGCGATCATGCCGTCGACCACGCTCATCACCGCGGCCGGCGTCTCCGAGGCGGCCTGGCGATACTCGCCGCCGGCGGGGGGCGTCGTCGCGGGCGAGGAGGCCAGCACCCGCCAGGCGCCGTCGGCTCGGCAGGCGACGCCCGCCTGGTCCTGGCCCTGAAAGGTGCGGCACCAGCGGCCGGCCTGGCTCTTGAAGGTCAAGCCGATCCGCACCGGGCCCTGGGCCTGCTGCGCGGACGCGCCGTCCTCCAGCGCCCGGGCCAGCGGGCCGACGGCCATGGGCGGCTCGGCGGCGCGGCCATCGGCGGTCGGCGGCGAGGGCAGGGCCAGGCGGCCGATCGCCAGGCCCGCCACCAGGCACGCGGCCATGGCCGCCCAGGCCGGCGGCTTGCGGAAGGCCGGCCGCCCCGCGATCGGCGTTGCGGGCCTGTGGACCTTGGCCTTGTCCTTCAACTTTTCCTTCGGCTTGGGCTGGGGGAAGGCGATCACCTCGGCCGGCTTGCTTCCGGCGCTGACCGAGGCTTTCAGGCCGGGTGGAACCGGCTCGCGCAGCACGCCCGCGTGGGCGCCCGACAGAAGTCGGCGCAGGTCGCGCTGGGCCTGGATCCTGGCGGCCAGGGCCGGGTCCTTGGTCATCGCCGCGGTGATCCTGGCCATGGCCTCGGGCGGCAGTTCGCCGTCCACATAGGCGAAGACCTCTTCGTCGCTCACGGTCATGGCCTGGCTCCTTGGTCGATCAGCGCGGCCTGGAGGGCCGTGCGGCCGCGTGCGAGGCGGCTGGTGAGAGTTCCCATCGGAATGTCGAGACTGTCGGCGGCTTCCTGGTAGGACAGGCCCTCGATCAGCACCAGGGCCACGGCGATCCGCTGGTCCTCGGGCAGGGCCTCCAGCGCCGCCTCGACGGCGGTCAGGGCCAGGCGACCGTCCAGAGACGGCGCGGCCGGGTCGGCGGCGTGCGCGCCGGCCTCGGGCGGCGCCAGGACGCGGCCATGCCGGGCGCGGCTTCTGCTTTCATCGATCCAGGCGTTACGCATGATCCGAAACATCCAGCTGTCTTGTCGCGTGCCCTCCCGCCACTGGTCGCGGCGCGCCAGGGCGCGTTCCACGGTCAGCTGCGTCAGGTCGTCGGCGTCGGCGGGATCCCGGGTCAGCACCCGCGCCATGCGGCGAAGCCGCGGCAGCAGGTCCAGCATGTCCTTCTGAAACGAATCCAAGGTCCGCCTACGTCGCCTAAGGGAAGAAACGCGCCGCTTCCGGCGTTTAATCCATGAACCGGATAATTATTCCACTCTGCGCGGGTTCCGGCCATCGTTCTCGCGCGGCAAGTTTCGGAGATCGCATTGCGGAAGAAAGTCCCCGCCCTGGTCGTCGCGGCCTGCGTCCTGGCTCTCGCGCCGGCGGCGGACGCCCAGTTGCTGCCAGGCGGCCTGCCGTCGCTGCCCAGCCGGCTGCCGGTGGTCTCCGACGTGGTCGACGGGGCCGAGGACCTGACGGCGCGGGCGACGCAGGGCGTGCGCGACCTGGCGAGGCTCGACCGGCTCGCGGCGCTTCTGCGCGCCAATCCGCGCGTGCTCGAGCCCGACGACCAGGGACGGCCGGTCGTGCGCGGCGAGGTGCTGGCCGTGTCGCCCAGCGCCGAGTCCTTGCAGCGCGTTCTTGCCGCCGGCTTCGTCGAGGCGCGACGCGAACGGGCCGGCGACCTGGGGATCGAGCTCGTGACCCTGACGCCGCCGCGCGGCATGGACGCTCGCGAGGCGGTGCGCCGGCTGCGGGCGCTGGATCCGTCCGGCGACTACGATTTCAATCACATCTACGCCGGCGCCGGCGTGGTGGAGATGGCGGGACAGGTCGCGACGGCTCCAGCCGTGGGCGCCGCAGAAGGCGCGCGGGTTGGGCTGGTCGATGGCGGCGTCGATACGGGGCATCCGGACCTTCGCGGCGTTTCCATCGACCAGCGCGGCTTCGCCAGGGGCGCGCCCAGGGCCGGGGCGCACGGCACGGCGGCGGCCTCGCTGATCACGGCTAGGGACTACGGCGCGGCCGGACCCGGCGCGCGGCTGTTGGCGGCCGACGTCTATGGCACGGGACCGACCGGGGGCTCGGCCTCGGCGATCGTCGGGGCCCTGGGCTGGATGAGCGCGGCCAAGGTCCCGGTGGTCAATGTCAGCCTGGTGGGACCCGACAACGCCGCGCTGCGGGCGGCGGTGAAGGCGCTGGTCGGCCAGGGCGTGCTGGTGGTGGCGGCGGTGGGCAACGACGGACCGGCTGCGCCGCCGCTCTATCCGGCCTCCTATCCGGGCGTGGTGGCGGTGACTGGGATCGACGGCAAGGGCAGGGCGCTGCCCGAGGCCAGCGCCAACGGCCAGGTGGCGTTCGCGGCCCTGGCCGCCGGCGTGCGGGCCGCCGCCCCAGGCGGACGCAAGGCCAGCCTGCGCGGCACCTCGTTCGCCGCGCCCGTGGTGGCCGGACGGCTGGCGCGGCTGACCACGACGCCGGATCCGGCCAAGGCCCGGGCGGCGGTGGCGGCTCTGGGACGTCAGGCCAGGGATCTGGGCGCGCCGGGGCCGGACAGGACGTTCGGCGCGGGGGAGGTCGACGCGGGTCGCTGAAAAAATTCGGCGGCGATGGAAGAAAGCCGGAGGCGGCGTCGTTGGACGGGTCAGGAGGCGAAAAAGACGCCCCGCGAAATGACCTCCAGGAGACGTCCCATGCGTAAGATCTCGTTTCTCGTCACCGCCGCTTCGGCCGCTGTCCTGCTGACCGCGCCGCTGGCCCAGGCCCAGATCCTGGGCGGCTCGGGCGGCGGCGGACTGACCGGCGGCCTCACGGGCGGCATGGGTGGGCTGGGTGGGCAGCTGGGCGGCGCCGGCGGCCTGGGCGGCGGCCTGACCGCACCCGACACCAGCGGCCTGGGCTCGAGCGTCCGCGGCGGCGCCAGCCGGATCCGCGACCGGGCCGGCGAGACGACCTCGACCGTGCGCGGCAAGGCCCGCGACGCCGCCGGCCGCATCCGCGGCGCCGCCGAAGGCGCGGCCTCGACGGCTCGTAACACCGCTTCGAGCACCAAGGCTGACGGCTCGGCCGAAGGTTCCGGCTCGGCTTCGGCGACAGCCGGCCAGCTGACCGGCGCACTGGCCGGTTCGGGCTCCGGCGCGGGTTCGGTCGGCATGCCCGATGCGAGCGGCCTGACCTCGACGGCCTCGGGTGCCGCCTCGAACGCTGCCACCCGCGCCCAGGGCGCCGCCGGTTCGGCGCGTGACCGGGCTGCGGGCGCGGCTGGCCGAGCGACCAGCATCGCCCGCAACGCCGCAGGTTCCGCCCGCGATGCGGCCGCCTCGACAGACGCGACCGGCGACGGCGCCCTGACCGGAGCCGGCTCGATCAGCCGCGACGGCACCTCGGGCTCGGCCAACGGTTCGGGCTCGTCCAGCGCCTCGACCAGCAAGGGCGGGGCCGGCCAATCCGGCTCGCTGGGCCTGTCGGGCTCGGCCTCGCGCAGCGGCGTCTCGGGTTCGGCGAACGGCGCCGGCTCGGCCGACGTCAAGACCGGCAACAACTAGGCCGGCTCGCTCCGTCGAACTGGGAGGGGCGGCTTCGGTCGCCCCTTTTTCCTCGCTCAAGAACAGCCGCCGAGCGAGGCCCTTGACGAACCTGCGATTCTTCGAGAATGTTGCCAATATGTTCCTGCATTGGAGGGGCCCATGGCCACGAATTCGGGTAACGGATTTCGGCGGGGCGCGGTGACGGCTCGCACCCAGTTTCAACATTCGAACGGCGACTGGCAGAAGCGCGACGAGCGCTCCGGCCGGTTCATGGAGCGAAAGTCCAGCGAGGGGGCGTTCAAGGGCGTGGCCAGAGAGCCGGACGGCCGCGACACGAAGAACAGCTGACAAGAAAAACGCCCCGATCCTGGATCGGGGCGTTTGTCGTTGGATCAGCTGTCGAGGAAGCTGCGGAGCTTGCGCGAGCGGCTCGGGTGCTTGAGCTTGCGCAGCGCCTTGGCCTCGATCTGACGGATGCGTTCGCGGGTCACCGAGAACTGCTGGCCGACTTCTTCCAGCGTGTGGTCGGTGTTCATGCCGATGCCGAAGCGCATGCGCAGCACGCGCTCTTCACGCGGGGTCAGGGAAGCGAGCACGCGGGTGGTGGTTTCCCGCAGGTTCGACTGGATGGCCGCGTCGATCGGCAGGACCGCGTTCTTGTCCTCGATGAAGTCGCCCAGGTGGCTGTCTTCCTCGTCGCCGATCGGCGTTTCGAGCGAGATCGGCTCCTTGGCGATCTTCAGGACCTTGCGCACCTTTTCCAGCGGCATGGCCAGCTTTTCGGCCAGCTCTTCCGGGGTCGGCTCGCGGCCGATCTCGTGCAGCATCTGGCGGCTGGTGCGGACGATCTTGTTGATCGTCTCGATCATGTGGACCGGGATGCGGATGGTCCGCGCCTGGTCGGCGATCGAGCGGGTGATGGCCTGACGGATCCACCAGGTGGCGTAGGTCGAGAACTTGTAGCCGCGGCGGTACTCGAACTTGTCGACGGCCTTCATCAGGCCGATGTTGCCTTCCTGGATCAGGTCCAGGAACTGCAGGCCGCGGTTGGTGTACTTCTTGGCGATCGAGATCACGAGGCGAAGGTTGGCCTCGACCATTTCCTTCTTGGCCTGACGGGCTTCGCGCTCGCCCTTCTGCACGGTCTGGACGATGCGGCGATAGTCGTCGATCGGCACGCCGGTCTCGGTGGCCAGGGCCGCGATCTCCTGACGGATATCGGAAACCGAGCTGGTGTCGTTCTCGACGAACTTGGTCCAGCGTACGCCCATGCCCTTCACCTGGTCGACCCAGGTGGGGTTCAGTTCGGAGCCGAAATAGGCCTTCAAGAACTCGGCGCGGCTGATGCCGTAGCTGTCGGCCAGGCGCAGCAGGCGGCCTTCCAGGCCGATCAGGCGCTTGTTGATCGCATAGAGCTGCTCGACCAGAGCCTCGATGCGGTTGTTGTTCAGCTTCAGCGTCTTGAGGTGCTGGATGATCGTCGCCGACAGGCCCTCATAAGCCTTGCGATCGGCGTCGCTCAGGTCCTCGCCCTTCAGGCGGCTGCCGACCAGCTTGTCCTGCAGCTTGCGGAAGGTCTCGAACTCGCTGGCGATGGCGTCGAGGATGGCCATGACGCCTTCGCGCAGTTCGCCTTCCATGGCGCTGACGGTCGGGCCGGCGCCGTCGTCGAAGTCGTCGTCATCCTCGCCTTCGCCCTCGGGCTTGGCTTCGCCGGCTTCGTCGTCGACGGGCTCGGCCGGACCTTCGTCGTCGTCGGCCGCGGGCTGGGCCGCGCCGCCGTTGATGGCGGCGTAGGTGCCTTCCAGGTCGATGACCTCACGCAGCAGGATGCGGCCGGTGGAGAGTTCCTCGCGCCACACCATGATGGCTTCGAAGGTCAGGGCGCTTTCGCACAGGCCGCGGATCATCGTGTCGCGGCCGGCCTCGATGCGCTTGGCGATGGCGATTTCGCCTTCGCGCGACAGCAGCTCGACCGAGCCCATCTCGCGCAGGTACATGCGCACGGGGTCATCGGTGCGGTCGTAGGCGGCCGGCTTGTCGCTGGTGATGACCGTGGTGTTCTCGTCGCGGGTGGCGACTTCGCCGCCCTCGGCGTTCTCGGCGTCTTCCTCGGCCTCGACGACGTTGACGCCCATCTCGCTGAGCATGGCCAGCGTGTCTTCGATGGCGTCGGGGCTGACTTCTTCCGAGGGCAGCACCTTATTCAGCTCGTCCATCGTGACGTAGCCGCGGGCTTTCGCCTGCTTGATGAACTTCTTGACGCCGGCATCGGTCAGGTCGAGCAGCGGGCCATCACCACCGGTGGCTTCGGGCGCTTCGGTCTCGGCCGTGGAATTGTTGCTCATCAAGCTCTCCGAAATCGGCGCCGGCCCCTTTGCGGCGGGGGACGGGCCGAGAATGCCTCAACATGTCTTGGCCTTCCGCGATCCTCGCGAGTTCGGGCCTTCGACTGCTTCCTCAAGGGTTAGGACCCCGCTGCGCAGGTGTTCCAGGTTACCAGCAGGATCGGCGAAAAAATTTTCGACGTTCTGTGAACTAACGCACGAAAAGCCACGGGGTAACGCTCCGCGCAAAGAGGAGCGGAGGGCGGCGGCTTCGAGCGCGGCGTTCATGAACGTCGATCTTTCGGACCGACGACCGCTGGGACCTGTCGCTGCGAGGATGACATCCTGTTTCAAGCAGGGCGCGCGCTGTGCGTTGGCGGCCCGATCGATGTCAAATCAGCTGCGTGGCAAATCCTTGAGTCGGCAAATGGCCGTGGGTGACGCCTGTGTCAAGATGGAGAGGGCGAGAAGGGGCGTTTCTTTGGGTTTGGGGGCTCTCAAGATGCTCCCCCTGAAGGGGGAGCTGTCGCGGAGCGACTGAGGGGGAAGTGCTTGCTGCCTTTGGGGAGGAACTGACCTCATCAGGAACTTCCCCCTCCGGCCCTCCGGGCTGCCTCTCCCTTCAGGGGGAGGATTTTCAAGGGCGGCCAACGAAAAAGCCGCCCGGATCGCTCCGGGCGGCTTTGACTGTCTCGAAAGGCGAGCCAGGACTTACGCGTAGCTTTGCAGCGGGCGCACTTCCAGGGCTTCGGCCGGGGCCGAGGAGATGGCCTGGGCGGCGGCGAGGGCGCCGGCGCTGGTGGTGTAGTAGGGCACCTTCATCATCAGCGCCGTGCGGCGGATATCGAAGCTGTCTTCCAGGGCCTGCTTGCCTTCGGTGGTGTTGAACACCAGCTGCACGCCGCCGTTCTTCATCACGTCGACGATGTTGGGGCGGCCTTCCAGCACCTTCTTGACCAGCTCGACCTCGACGCCTTGCTCGGCGAGGTAGGCGCGGGTGCCGACGGTGGAGATCACCTTGAAGCCGGCCTGCTGAAGCAAGCGAACCGGCTCGACGATCCACGGACGGTCGCTTTCCTTGACCGACACGAACGCCGTGCCGGCGGTCGGCAGCTTCACGCCGCCGCCCAGCTGGCTCTTGGCGAAGGCGCGGGCGAAGGCCGGGCCGAGGCCCGTTTCGCCCTCACGGATCCAGTCCAGGCCCATGACCTCGCCGGTCGAACGCATTTCCGGGCCGAGCACCGTGTCGACGCCAGCGAAGCGGGCGAACGGGAAGACGGCTTCCTTGACCGCGATGTGGTCGTAGGGCTCGTCCTTCAGGCCGAATTCGGAAAGCTTGGCGCCGGCCATCAGCTTGGCGGCGATGGCGGCCACCGGCTGCCCGATGGTCTTGGCCACGAACGGCACGGTGCGCGAGGCGCGCGGATTGACTTCCAGCACGTAGATGCGTGGGGCGTCGCTGTGCGGCTCCTCGATGGCGAACTGCACGTTCATCAGGCCGCGCACGTTGAGGGCCAGCGCCATCTGCACGGTCTGGCGCTTCAGTTCCTCGATGGTCTCGGCCTTCAGCGAGAAGGGCGGCATCGAGCACGCCGAGTCGCCCGAGTGGACGCCGGCTTCCTCGATGTGCTCCAGCACGCCGGCCACGAACACGCTTTCGCCGTCGCACAGGGCGTCGACGTCGACCTCGGTGGCGCGGCTCAGATAGTGATCGAGCAGGATCGGGTGCTCGAGCGAGATCTCGCCGGCGCCGGCGATGTAGCGCTCCATGGCCTCGTGATCGCGGATGATCTCCATCCCCCGCCCGCCCAGAACGTAGGACGGACGCATCACGAACGGGAAGCCGATCTTGTCGCCTTCGGCGCGGGCCTCGTCCCAGCTGCGGGCGATGGCGTTTTCCGGCTGGGCGATATCGAGTCCGTTCAGCAGTTGCTGGAAGCGCTCGCGGTCCTCGGCCAGGTCGATAGCGTCGGGGCTGGTGCCCAGGATCGGCACGCCGGCCTCTTCCAGGGCGTGGGCAAGCTTCAGCGGGGTCTGGCCGCCGAACTGGACGATGACGCCGGCCAGCTCGCCGTTGCTCATCTCGACATGCAGCAGCTCCAGCACGTCCTCAGCCGTCAGCGGCTCGAAATACAGGCGGTCGGAGGTGTCGTAGTCGGTCGAGACGGTCTCGGGATTGCAGTTGACCATGATCGACTCCACGCCGATCTGGTCGAGCGCGAAGGCGGCGTGGCAGCAGCAGTAGTCGAACTCGATGCCCTGGCCGATGCGGTTGGGACCCCCGCCCAGGATGACGGCCTTCCTGGCGCCCGACGGCTCGCTTTCGCACTCGGGGATCTGGCCCAGGGCGCCGAACTCGTAGGTCGAGTACATGTAGGGCGTCGAGGCCAGGAACTCGCCGGCGCAGCTGTCGATGCGCTTGAACACCGGGCGCACGTTCAGGGCCTGGCGAGCGGCGCGGACGGCCTTCTCGGTCGAGGCGGTCAGCTTGGCGAGACGCGCATCGGAGAAGCCCTGGGCCTTCAGTTCGCGGAAGCCTTGGGCGGTCTTGGGCAGGCCGCCTGCGCGCACCAGGCCCTCCTGGCGGACGATCTCGGCGATCTGGCGCAGGAACCACGGCTCGTACGAGCACGCGGCGTTGACCTCTTCCACGGTCAGGCCGTGGCGGAAGGCCTGGGCGATGACGCGCAGGCGGTCGGGGGTCGGCACGCCCAGGGCGCGGACGACGGCGGCCTTGCCGGTGTCGGGGTCGTCGGCGCCGTGGATCTCGACTTCATCGAAGCCGGCCAGGCCGGTTTCCAGGCCGCGCAGGGCCTTCTGGACGCTTTCCTTGAAGGTGCGGCCGATGGCCATCACCTCGCCGACCGACTTCATGGCCGTGGTCAGCAGGGGCTCGCTGCCCGGGTACTTCTCGAAGGCGAAGCGCGGGATCTTGGTGACGACGTAGTCGATCGACGGCTCGAACGAGGCCGGGGTCGCGCCGCCGGTGATGTCGTTCTGCAGTTCGTCGAGCGTGTAGCCGACGGCCAGGCGCGCGGCGACCTTGGCGATCGGGAAGCCGGTGGCCTTCGACGCCAGGGCCGAAGAGCGCGACACGCGCGGGTTCATCTCGATGACGACCATGCGGCCGTCGGCCGGGTTCAGGGCGAACTGGACGTTCGAACCGCCGGTCTCGACGCCGATCTCGCGCAGCACGGCGATCGAGGCCGCGCGCATCCACTGGTATTCCTTGTCCGTCAGGGTCAGGGCCGGGGCGACGGTGATCGAGTCGCCGGTGTGGACGCCCATCGGGTCGATGTTCTCGATCGAGCAGACGATGATGCAGTTGTCCGCGGTGTCGCGGACCACTTCCATCTCGTATTCCTTCCAGCCCAGCACGCTCTCTTCGATGAGCACCTCGGTGGTCGGCGACAGGTCCAGGCCGCGCTCGACGATCTCCTTGAACTCTTCGAGGTTGTAGGCGATGCCGCCGCCGGTGCCGGCCAGGGTGAAGGACGGACGGATGATCGCCGGCAGGCCGACGAAGTCGAGGCCTTCCATGGCCTCGTCCATGGTGTGGGCGGCCTTGGAGCGAGGGCTTTCGAGGCCCAGCTTGTCCATGGCGTCGCGGAACTTCTGGCGGTCCTCGGCCTTGTCGATGACCTCGGCCTTGGCGCCGATCATCTCGACGCCGAACTTCTTGAGGACGCCGGCTTCCTCGAGGGCGAGGGCGGTGTTCAGCGCGGTCTGGCCGCCCATGGTCGGGAGGAGGGCGTCGGGACGCTCCTTCTCGATGATCTTGGCGACCATGTCGGGAGTGATCGGCTCGATGTAGGTCGCGTCGGCCACGTCCGGATCGGTCATGATCGTGGCCGGGTTCGAGTTGACCAGGATGATCCGGTAGCCTTCGGCGCGCAGCGCCTTGCAGGCCTGGACGCCCGAATAGTCGAACTCGCAGGCTTGACCGATGACGATCGGGCCAGCGCCGATGATCAGGATCGAGGAGAGGTCGGTACGTTTGGGCATGGCTAACTCGCGCAAAGACACGGTCGCGCACATCCGCGCGCCCGCTGTCGACCATCTTGCAGGTTAAGCCGCCCCTTTAGAGACGGAGTCAGGCGGGCGCAACCCCAGAGTCGGGGAGACTGGAAAAGCGCTGTTAGCGGTGTGGCTTAGATGGCGGGCGCGAGGGCTGGCGCGGCCTCTGCGGTCACGGTGATGTAGCCCTCTACGAGGTAGATGTGCGACGCTCCCGGCCCCTCGGCGAGATGCCAGTGATTGACGTGGCCGGCGCTGGCGTTTTCGGCGAGTTCACGCAGGTCGGCTGTGCTCACGAAGCTGGCCACCCCGCTGAAGTCCAGGGTCATGGTCATACGTTCGGCGGCGTGAATAGGCTCGGGATAGACTTGGACGCGCAGGCGCACGGTCCTGGCGGCGAAATCGACTTCAAGGCTGTCGATCAGGGCGTCGTGGCCATCAGGGTAGGGGGTGGAGGGGGTCATTGCGGGCTGCGGCTTCAGCGTCCGCTCTTGGCGGGCGGCGCGGGGACGTGCGGAGGCTCGGCGGGGGCGGCCGCGACGCTCCAGGCCCAGCCGGCGACGGCGCGGTCGTAGCCCATGCGGAACAGGGCCTTGCGGTTGTCGGCGGCGAAGTCGAGACCCGAGGTGTCGGCCTCGGCGGCGTCGGGAATGGCGCTGTAGAACAGCTGGCCGCCGTTGCGCTGGGCGAAGCTGGCGCTGGCGGCCAGGTGGGTGCGGATCAGGGCCTTGCTCATGGTCTGCCACGAGCGGCCGACGATCGACAGGGCGCCGCCCTTGGTGAAGCCGAACACGCCGCCGATCTGGCCATTGACGACCACGAAGATCCGGCCGGGCTTGGCCGTGCCGCGATCGGCGGTCCATAGCAGCAGCGACTCCGGCGCGACGAAGAACGGGATGGTGACGCTGCCGTCGACATGCATCTCCGACAGCCGCCGGCCGTGGCCCTCGACCTGGATCAGGGAAGGCGGGAAGACGCCGGGAATGCTGGCCGAGGCCACCAGCACGTCGCGGAACAGCTCGCGCGAGGCCTCGTCGCCCTTGGAGGCGATGGCGCCCATGTCCCAGATCACCGTCTCCTCGGTGTCCAGGTTGGTGGTGGCGATCAGCAGGCGGCGTCCACGGCGGTGCTCGGCGGCGATGGCCTGCATCATGTTGGCGTCGGCGTACTTGTCGACGAGGCCGCTCAGCGCCCGGCTGTCATAGAAGCTGGGATGGAACAGCACGCCCAGGCCGCGCGGCTGCAGGATCCGGTCGGCGGCCTCGCCGGTATAGACCTCGGCCAGGCGCTCATCCCAGGTGGAGCCCAGGAATGCGAAGGGGGCGGTGAGCGCGCCCGTGGAGACGCCGGTGACGATGTCGAACTCGGGCCGTTCGCCGGTCTTGCTCCAGCCGGTGATGACGCCCGCGCCATAGGCGCCGTTGGAGCCGCCGCCCGACAGGGCCAGGACGTCGAATGTCTGCTGGTTGCGGGCGCGGGTGCGGGCGGCGTCTGCGAAGCGGATGCCGGCGGCGCCGTCGCTGGCGTTGAAACGAATGTCCGACAGGCCCGATGGCGGCGGCCCGGCGAGGTCGCTGGCCTTGAAGGCGTCGCGCGAGACCGAGCCGCAAGCGGTCAGGGCCAGCAGGGCGAGGGCGGCGAGGGCGAGGCGGATCGGACGCATGTGGGGCCGCAGGTGATCGAACGGCGCGAACCTAGGCTTGGCGGCCGGCGGCGTCCACCCAATGGCGCGCCCGAACAAAACAGGGCCCGAAAATGCAAAACGGGCCGGCGCGAGGCCGGCCCGTTCGCGGGTCGCTTGAACAGCGCGGCTTTTAGGCCGACTGCAGCTGGCCGGCCGAGACCTTGCCGCTGCGGCGGTCCTGTTCCAGCTCGTAGCTGACCTTCTGGCCTTCGTTCAGCGAGGTCATGCCGGCGCGCTCGACGGCCGAGATGTGAACGAAGACGTCGTTGCCGCCGTCGTCAGGCTGGATGAAGCCGAAGCCCTTGGTGCCGTTGAACCATTTCACGGTGCCGATAGCCATTGGGGTAGTCCTTTAGATCGTAGTGCAGGGCGCCTCGCGACGTAGGCCGAGAAGCGATCAATTTCGTTGGAGGTCGGAGGCTGGCCCGGCGCTTCTTCATCAAAGAAGCATGGAATAGCAGATCGAGCGGCAGCGAATTCGATGGGGAGCTTTTAGTCCGTCGCCAAATTACATGCAAGCGATATATCGGCATTTTATTTTTTGACCGCCAAGCATGACCTTTGAAGCTCTTCGGGCGTTGTGGTTATCGACATCGCTGAATTGAGTGGAACGTGGCCATGACGTTGATCGACCGTATCCCCAATCTGAAGGACGCCGAACTGGCGCAACTGCTGAACAACGTGCGCCGCCTGGATGTCAGCGGGACGCCGGAAGAACGTCGCCGCGCCGCCGAGGTTGCGCCGCACCTGGAGCGCGAGGCCTCGCGCCGGCGCGAGCGCGTGCTGATGGCGCGTCGCGCGGCGACCGCGCGCTTCTAAAAGGTCGGCGGCGAGCGCGCGCTTGTAGGAGGTCGGCGGCGACCGCGCGTTTCTGAGGAACCTTACGCATCGAAATCGTCTTGATCAGGTCGTTATTGCGAGTCAATCTCAATAGCGACCTTGAGTCCTGGAGGCGATCATGGTGTTGCGGATGACGGGGACGCGCTGGCTGGCCCTGATGATGCAGGCCGAGCGAGCCGGCGGTGAAGACCGGCCCGACAGCGAATGGCTGATGTACGGCCCTTCGGAAGAGGATGACGGCGAAGAGATCATCGCGGGGGAGTAGGACGTCTCTTCAGGAACCTCCCCCTGTGGGGGAGGCGATCGCGTAGCGATCGGTGGGGGAAGTCTTTGCGAACCTCTCCGCTCCCTACCAACTGAAAACGTCCCCCCACCGGCCTTCGGCCGCCTCCCCCATAGGAGGAGGTTCTTGAAGGCTCACCCTAATCGAACGCCAGCGTCCTGGCGAAGAAGGGCAGGGCGCGGGTTTCGACGCGGCCGCCCTGGGTCCAGTGCCGCTCGCCCCACCAGCCGCGGTACTCCTCGGCCTCGTTGGGCACGCCCAGCTCCTCCAGCAGGCCTGCGAAGGCGCGGTTGGAGACCACGTGGTCGGCGTTGCCGTCGAAGCGGCCCCAGTCGAACATCAGCCCGCGCAGGCGCTTGAGCTCGGCGGCGTGGACCAGCAGCAGGCGGTCGAGCAGGAAGGCGTTCTGCAGTTTCGCCGTCAGCACCGGATCGGTTGCGAGGGTCTCGCCATGACCGCTGGCGGGCAGGTCGACATAGAACGGGGGCTTGTCCGGATTGGGCAGGAAGGCCTGGTACATCCCCAGGAACACCCGCGAGAAGCCGTCGTCGCCCAGGTCGTCCAGCGACCTTGCACGAGCCAGCCGCTCGAAATTGGGACGCGAGTTCATGGTCTGCAGGCCAACGCCCGTGCCCACGGGGTGCAGGGCGTAGACCGAGCCGAACACGCCGGGCGCCACCATGGCCGTGCGGATCGCGCCATAGCCGCCCATGCGGTCGCCGAGCAGGCCGCGCGCCTCGGCGCGGGGCAGGGTGCGGAAGCGGCCGTCGACGGCGTCCACCAGATCCTTGGCCAGAAAGCCCGTCCAGTCGCCGGTCACCGGCGAGGTGGCGTAGAACGAGCTGCCGGCGGGCGTGGAGAAGTCGGCCGAGACTAGGATCAGCGGCGGGACCGTCCCAGCGGCGATCGCCCGGTCGAGCGCCGCCTTGGCGCCATCGCGCTCGAAGATAGCGCGGTGGCCGTCGAACAGGTTGGGCAGGAAGTAGACGACCGGATAGCGCCGGGTCCCGGCCCCGTAGCCGTCGGGCAGATAGGCCGTGACCTTGCGGACCGGCGAGACCCCGACCTTGGCGCCGTCGAAGCGTTTCGAGGCGACCTCGAAATCGACCAGCCGGCCCTCTGCCCGCGCGGCCAGCGGCGCGAGGGCGAGGAAAAGGACGAGACACGACCACAGCACGCCACGCATTGGCGCCGCTCCCCGCCTGACCTTGGGAGAACGATGTCGCTCTATGCGTGTGTCGGATTTACGGCGACGCTCAGGTTGGGTTGGTTCAGGCCAGGGCCTTGCGGGCGGCTTCCCAGTATTGGGCGCCGGTGATCAGGGTGACGATAGCGGCGATCCAGAGCAGGCCGTGGACGGCAAAGGAGACCGGCTCGATGAAGGCGGGGTCCTGCGGCAGGTCGAAGGCGCCCCAGGAGACCACGACCAGTTCGCCGCCGATGGCCACCAGTTGCAGGGTGGTCTTCCACTTGGCCAGAAGGGTGACGGGCAGCTTGATCCCCTTGCCGGCGCCGACCTCGCGCAGGGCGCTGACGGCGAATTCCCGGAACAGGATCAGGCCGGCGGGCAGGATGACCAGCGGGTTGGGACCCAGGGCCATCAGGCCCAGGAGGGCGCCGCAGACCAGGATCTTGTCACCGATGGGATCGAGGATCGCGCCCCAGATACTGACCGCGTCGAGCTTGCGGGCCAGCCAGCCGTCGAAGAAGTCGGTGATCGCGGCGATCGCGAAGGCCCAGAACGCCCAGCGCTGCAGCGAGAACTGCTGGTCGGCCGTCAGCTGTTCGCTGAACCACGGCACGCCGCCGGCGGCGGCCGCCAAGGCCACGAACATGAAGAGAGCGATGACCAGGCGGGCGGAGGTCAGGATGTTAGGCAGGGCTTTCATGGCGACGTTCTAACGCATGAGCGCGCCAGAGGGCTATGGCGCATGCGCTAGAACGGCCAAGCCTGTTGGCTTAGGGGGTGAAGACCTCGCCGTTGTCCATGCGCACGTTGCGGACGGCGCGATAGGCGTCCTCGCCGGCCCGGGCGCTTTCGGGCAGGAAGTTCAGCAGCAGCGAGCGCCGTCGTGCGCCCGAGACGTTGCGGGTGGCGCCGTGCAGCAGGTCGGCGTCGAACACCAAGATGTCGCCGGCGCCGCCCGCCAGGGTCAGGGACAAGGCCTCGTCTGGCTTGCCCAGATCGAGGGGGCGGGGGACGACCCGGGTGGCGCCGTTGGCCGGGCCATAGTCGTCGAGAAAGACCATTGCCGAGGCGGCGCGCAGGCCCGCGCCGTCGCGGTGCAGGGGTTGGTGGCCGCCGCCCGGCAGGGGCTCGCGGCCCTCGATCTGGGCCAGGAAGAAGGCGCCGCCCAGAATTTGCGCCGCCGTCGCCAGCAGGACCGGCAGTCGGCAGGTCTCGCGCACTGTCGGATCCAGGTCGACCAGGGCGTGGCGCCAGCCGGACGCCTTGGGGGCGACCCATTGCTCGCCGGTCCCGACGCCCGTGTCGAAGGCCGCGCGCAGCAGATCGCGCCAGGGCGCGGGCACGGCGCCGCGCAGCAGCAGATAGCCATCGCGTTCCAGAAGGACGGCCTGATCCGCGGCCAGCGAGCCGACCCTGGTCGGCGTCAAAGCGGTACTCATCGAGATTGCGTAGGGGTCAACCGCGAGGCTCGCAAGGACGATGCGCACGTAAGGCGTCACGGGAAAAATGGGCGGTGAGGGTGGTGGCGCTTGGGACCGTCCGGTCCCAAATAGGACACGGGGCGTACATTGTAACAGTGAGTGGAGTAGAGCCTCATGAGCACGGAATTCGCGAACAAGGTCGCCCTGGTCACCGGCGGCGCCTCGGGCATCGGCGAGGCGGTGGTGCGTGAACTGGCGGCCGGCGGCGCCAAGGTGGTGATCGCCGACTTCAACCTCGACGCGGCCCAGGCCCTGGCGAAGGAGGTCGGTTCGGCCAGCGCCTTCAAGGTGGACGTCGCTGATCCGGTGCAGGTCGAGGCCATGGTCAAGTTCGCGGTCGACACCTATGGCGCGCTGCACCTGGCGGTGAACAATGCCGGCATCGGCGGCCCCAACGTGCCGACGGCCGACTATCCGCTCGACCAGTGGAAGCGCGTGGTCGATGTCGACCTCAACAGCGTGCTCTACTCGATGAAGTACGAGATCCCGGCCCTGCTGGCGGCCGGCGGCGGCTCGATCGTCAACATGGCCTCGATCCTGGGCACGCACGGCTGGGCCGGCTCCAGCGCCTATGTCTCGTCCAAGCATGCGGTGGTCGGCATGACCAAGACCGCCGCCATCGAGTACGCCCCGCAGGGCGTGCGCATCAATGCGGTGGGCCCGGGCTTCATCGAGACCCCGCTGATCCACTCGGAGATGACCGACGAGGCCCGCGCCGGCCTGATCGGCCTGCACCCGGCAGGCCGCCTTGGCCGCCCGGAGGAGGTTTCTGCCCTGACCTGCTTCCTGCTGTCGGACCGCGCCTCGTTCATCACCGGCAGCTATCACTTGGTGGACGGGGGCTTCTCGGCCCGCTGAGGACGCCGCCCCGCCGTTGATGCGGCGGGGCAATCCTCTTCCTTGAAACGAGGTTCGCGCGAAGAAATCTCACTGGTTCGTGCGAATTTCCTGTTTGGATCGGGTGATTTTCTTCTCTCGGATGGTTGACGTGGCGGACGGGTGGAGCCAAGCCGTGGTCAAGTTTCCGAGGACGCCATGACCGCCAGCGCCGACCCGACCGCCAATTCCACCCGCCGCGTGCTGCTGGCCAGCCTGGTGGGCACGGCGGTGGAGTTCTACGACTTCTACATCTACGCCACGGCCGCCTCGCTGGTGTTCGGGCCGCTGTTCTTCCCGTCGCACTCGGCCTCGATGCAGCTTCTGGCCTCCTACGCCAGCCTGGCGGTGGCGTTCTTCGCCCGGCCGGTCGGCGCGATCGCCTTCGGCCACTTCGGCGACCGCATCGGCCGCAAGTCGACCCTGGTGGCGTCGCTGATGCTGATGGGCGGCTCGACCCTGCTGATCGCCTTCCTGCCCACCTACCAGATGGCCGGCTGGCTGGCGCCGGCGCTGCTGTGCGTGCTGCGGTTCGGCCAGGGCTTTGGTCTGGGCGGCGAGTGGGGCGGGGCGGCGCTGCTGGCGGTCGAGAACGCGCCTCCCGGCTGGAAGGCCCGTTTCGGCATGTTCCCACAGTTGGGCGCGCCGGTGGGCTTTATTGCCGCCAACGGCCTCTTCCTGATCCTGGGCCTGCTGCTGAGCGCCGAACAATTCATGGCCTGGGGCTGGCGCCTGCCGTTCCTGGCCAGCGCCGTGCTGGTGGGGCTTGGCCTGTGGGTGCGGCTGAAGCTGACCGAGACCCCGGCCTTCGCCGCCGCCCTGGCCCACGAGCCGCCGGCCGCGGCGCCGATCGCCGAACTGCTGAAGCGCCACTGGAAGGAAACCCTGGGCGGCACCTTCGCTGTGGTCTGCTGCTTCGCGCTCTTCTACCTGACCACGGCCTTCGCCCTTGGATACGGCGCCAAGACCCTGGGCTATGATCGCCAGCTGTTCCTAGGCGTGCAGCTGTTCGCCATCCTGTTCATGGCCGGCGGCATCGTCGTCTCGGGCTACTGGTCGGACGCCACGACGCCGCGCCGGGTGCTGATGGCCGGCTGCGCCATGACCGTGGCCGCCGGCGCGCTGCTGCCGGTGATGATGGGCGCCGGCTCGCTGGGCCTGATCTGCGCCTTCCTGTCTCTGGCCCTGTTCGCCATGGGCTTCGTCTATGGCCCGCTGGGCTCGTGGCTGCCCGAACTGTTCCCGACCCGCGTGCGCTACACCGGCGCCTCGATGGCCTTCAACATCGGCGGCATCATCGGCGGCGGGCTGACGCCCATGGCGGCCACCGCCCTGGCCGCCCAGGGCGGCCTGGCGCCGGTGGGGATCTACCTGGCGGTCGCCGCGGGGATCAGCTTTGTCGCCCTGGCGCTGCTGAAGACCCGCACCGACGCCTGAGGTTGACGCGTAACGTGGGTTTCTTACCGGGTGACAGCGCCGACGCATCGCGTAAGGTCGCGTCATCCGGGCAGGGGAGCAGGGGCATGGCGGGGCTGACGAACGGCGCGATCCTTGGGGCTGGCTGCAACCTCCTGGCGGCCGCCGCGTAAATCCGCCCATGGCGTCCAACTCTTCCGAGCCCCCGGCGACCTCGCACCGGGGCCTGCGCGGCTCGGTCCGCGGCCTGCTGGTGCTGCTGACCGTCAGCCTGCTGGCGCCCGCCCTAGCGGCGACCGGCCTGCTGCTCGAACGCTCCAACCGCCAGAACCGCGACCAGCTGGAAGAACAGCTGCTGGCCACCGCCCGGGCGCTGTCGGGCGCGGTCGACCGGCAGGTGGCCGAGGGCGTGGCCGTGGCCGAGACCCTGGCCACCGACCAGGCTCTGCTGAACGGCGACTGGAAGGCCTTCGACCTGCGGGCCCGGCGCGCCACGCTGAACCGTCCCGGCTGGGTGGTGGTGACGGCCGCCGACGGCCAGCAGCGGGTCAATACCCTGGCGCCCTGGGGCTCGGCCCTGCCCAAGACCCCGCCGCCGGCCTACATGGTCGCCGCCCGCGCGGCGGGCCGCACCCAGGTTTCGGACCTGCGCATGGGAGCCATGGCTCAGCGTCACGTGGTGACCGTGGGCGCGCCGGTCGACATCAAGGGCGAGCCCTATGTGGTGTCCTACGTGGTCGAGGCGGCCAGCTTCACCTCGGTGTTCCGCCAGCAGCGCGCGCCTGACCGCTGGGTGGCCACGATCCTGGACAACCAGCGCAAGGTGATCGCCCGCTCGGTGCGCAACGAGCGCTTCACCGGGGCCAGCGCCTCGCCCGACATGACCCGCAACCTCGCCCGCTCGAACGAGGGGGTCAGCAAGAGCGTGTCGCTCGACAACGTAAAGACCCGCGTGGCCTACACCCGCTCGCCGCGCACCGGCTGGACGCTGGTGGTGGCCATCCCCCGCGCCGACGTCGCGAAGGTCGGCGTGGCGGCGGCCTGGGGCACGGCGGCGATCTTTCCGCTGCTGCTGCTGCTGGGGGTGAGCATGGCGTTGTTCCTGGCCAACCGCATCAACCGCGAGGTCGTGGGCCTGGTGGAGGACGCCGGCGCGATCGGCGAGGGACGGCCGCTGGACGGCGGCAAGCGCGGCGGCCTGGCCGAGATCGCCGCGGTGCGCGAGGCCCTGGTCGCCGCCTCGCACGAGCTGGAGGCCCGCGAGGCGCGCCAGGCGGTGATGATCAACGAGCTGAACCACCGGGTGAAGAACAACCTGGCCACGGTGCAGTCGCTGGCCCGCCAGACCTTCGCCAAGCTCGACGCCGAGCAGGTGCGGATATTCACCGAGCGTCTGGTGGCGTTCTCGGCCGCGCACGATCTCCTGACCCGCACCGGCTGGAACGAGGCCGACCTGACCGACGTCGCGGCGATCTGCGTCAAGGCGCACGGCGAGGGCATCGACGCCTCGGGGCCCGGCGTGGCGCTCAGTCCGCACGTGGCGGTGTCGCTGTCGATGGTCCTGCACGAACTGGCGACCAACAGCGCCAAGTACGGCGCCCTGTCGGCGGCCGAGGGACGGGTGAACCTGCGCTGGAGCGTCGACCAGGACGCCCGCCAGCTGCGCCTGACCTGGAGCGAGAGCGGCGGCCCGGCGGTCAGTCAGCCCGAGCGTCTGGGCTTCGGGGCGCGGCTGATCGAGAACCTGACCCAGCGCGAGCTGAAGGGCCGCTCGCGCTTCGACTTCCGCGCCGACGGCCTGGTTTTCGAGGCGTGGCTGCCGCTGGCCTCGGTGCAGCGCTGGAGCAACGACTTCTAGACAGAAGGGCCGCGAAGGACCTTCGCCCTCCGCGGCCAGGGTCGCCTCAGAGCGCCTGTTCGATCCAGCCCGTGCCCGTGGCGGGCCTGCCCTGGAAGCTGCCTTCGGCCGAGGCGATCCCCTCGTAGATCGAGCCGGTGGGCAGCGGAAACTCCTGGTTGGCCACCAGGGCCTTGAAGTTCAGCACCGCGTCGAAGCCGGCGATGTCGAGCTGGTAGTCGAGATAGTAGGTCACCTTCGAGGCCGGGCTGGTCCACGGGCGTTCGGCGGTCATGACGCCGGGCGCGACGTACATCCGGCCTTCGGGATCCTGAAGGGTGACCTCGCAGGGCACCGGCTCGCCGGGCTTGGGCGGCGGGTTGCCGGCCGACAGCACATAGTGGTTCGACAGCGACCAGCCGTTGTCGAGCTGGGCGTTCTGGAGGATCCACTTCACCGGGTTCTGGGCTGTGCCGAAGAAGCCGTATTCGTGGTCCATCCAGGTCTTGCCCGTGACCTCGAAGATCTCGCCGTCGATGCTGATTGTGCCGGAGGCGGCGATGTTGGTCAGCGAGTAGTAGTAGTTGCCGGTCTGCAGGTGCGAGCCGCTGGCCGGCGGCAGGATCTGGGTGACGCCGGTGCCCCAGACCACGAAGGGCGCACCATTCTGCGACATGGTCAGGTCGAAGACGATCTCGGTGTCGGTGGCGTCGTCGGTCAGCTTGGTGACCACGGCCATGTTCTGTGTCGGGTCGCCCCAGGCGGCGTCCATGGTGATGTAGGTGTGGACCGCCTCGGCCATGGCGCCCGAGCCCTTGCCGTTGATGACGATGTGCGGCGGCGAGGTGTAGCCGCGGCCCGGATTGGTCAGCTGGATAGAGAGGATCGCGCCGGTGGTCGGGTCGACCAGCGGCCAGGCGATGGCCTGCGAGCCGCCGCCGCCGGTCACGGTTACGGTGGTGGCCACCGGATCGTAGCCCGAGCCGGGGCTGGTGACCTTGATCGCGGTCAGGCGGCTGTTGGGATCGCCCAGGCGCACGCGCCAGTCGCGGTTGACGTCGTGCTCGGCCCAGGTCGCCGGATCGTAGCCGGCCGGCGGGGTGAAGGTGGTGGTGCGCTGGTAGTGCTTCTGGGCCGCCACGTCGGTCAGCATGATCTGCGAGAAGCCAAAGCCCCGTCCCTGGAACGAGGCGGCGTTGATCTCGAAGCCGAACACCCGGTCGCCGGCCTTCAGCGTGCCGATGTGCCACCACCACTCGGTGGGGGCGTCGCGATGCAGGTAGTGATCGGCCGGCAGGCGGATCACCGACAGCTCGGACGGTATCGGCTTGGGCGCTTCGGTGTCGGCGCAGGCCGAGGCGAGCGGGCGCGCGAAGCCGCGGCCCCGCAGGAACGGCAGAATGGTCATGGCGATGTTTCCCCCGAACGGCTCCGGCGCGGCGCGTTGGTCGCGCCACGTGGCAGGTTGAATGCTTTTCCAGAGCGCCCTTAAGGTTGCGTTCGCAGAACGGTGTTGTCAATCGCGGCGGGCGCGTTTTGGGTAGGCGGGTCAGCCCTTGCGGAAGAAGGCGTGGATGCGCTCGGCCAGGGCCTGGCTGACGCCGTCGACCTTCACGAGGTCCTCGACGCCGGCCCGCCCGACGCCCTTGGCCGAGCCGAAGGCGTGCAGCAGGGCCTTCTTGCGGCCGGGACCGACGCCCTCGATCTCGTCGAGCGGGTTCTTCTTCAGATCCATGCTGCGGCGGGTGCGGTGGGCGCCGATGGCGAAGCGGTGGGCCTCGTCGCGCAGGCGCTGCAGGTAGTAGAGAACCGGCGACTTGGGCTCGAGCATGAACGGGGTCTGGCCGGGGATGAAGAACCGCTCCAGCCCGGCGTCGCGGTCGGGACCCTTGGCGACGCCGACGACGGCGATGTCGTCGACCCCGAGGTCGGCCATGATCTCCAGCGCCGCGTCCAACTGGCCCTTGCCGCCGTCGACGAGGACGAGGTCGGGACGGTTGGCGTCGTCGCCTTCCTCCTCCTCCTTGACCAGGCGGGCGAAGCGGCGGCGCAGCACCTCCTTCATCATGCCGTAGTCGTCGCCGGGCGTGAGCTCGGTGCTCTTGATGTTGAACTTGCGGTACTGGCCCTTCATGAAGCCTTCCGGCCCGGCCACGATCATGCCGCCCACGGCGTTGGTGCCCTGGATGTGGCTATTGTCGTAGACCTCGATCCGCTCGGGCGGGCCGTCCAGCTTGAAGGCTTCGCCGACGCCGATCAGCAGCTTGGTCTGGGCGCTGCCCTCGGCCATGCGGCGGCCCAGAGCCTCCTTGGCGTTGGTCAGGGCGTGGCCCACGAGATCGGCCTTCTCGCCGCGCTTGGGCACGGCGATCTCGACCTTGCGGCCGCTCTTCAGCGCGAAGGCCTCGGTCAGGAGCTGGGAGTCGGCCGGCTGGACGTTGGCCAGGATCAGGCGCGGGATCGGCTTGTCGTCGTAGAACTGGCCCAGGAACGCGGTGATGATCCGCTGCTCCTCGGTGACGCCTTCCTCTTCGTCCTCGGCCGCCCCGGTGATGCGGGGGAAGTAGGCGTGGTTGCCCCAGTTCTGGCCCGCCCGGAAGAAGAAGACCTGCACGCAGGCCTGTCCGCCCTCGACGTGCAGGGCGACGACGTCGGCCTCTTCCACGGTCTCGGGATTGATCTGGCTTTCCTGGGCGACGGCGGCGAGGGCGCGGATGCGGTCGCGCAGACGGGCGGCGCGCTCGAACTCAAGGTCTTCGGCCGCAGCCTCCATCTCCTTGGCCATCTGTCCCATGACCGCGCGCGACTTCCCCCTCAGGAAAGCCTCGGCCTGGTCGACCAGGGCGCCGTAGTCCTCCAGGCTGATCAGGCCGGTGCAGGGCGCTGCGCAGCGCTTGATCTGGTGCAGCATGCAAGGCCGGTCGCGCGTCTCGTAGACGCTGTCGCTGCAAGAGCGCAGCAGAAACGCCTTCTGCAGGGTGTTGAGCGTGCGGTTCACCGCCCAGGCGCTGGCGAACGGCCCGAAATAGTCGCCCTTGATCGCGTGGGCGCCGCGATGCTTGCGCAGCTGGGCCGCGTCGTGGTCGCGGCGGATCAGGATTTCGGGAAAGCTCTTGTCGTCGCGCAGCAGCACGTTGAAGCGCGGCTTTAGCTGCTTGATCAGGTTGATCTCGAGCAGCAGGGCGTCGGCTTCGGTGCGGGTGGTGACGAACTCCATGGCCCGGGTGGCGTCGACCATGTGGGCGATGCGGTTGGTGTGGAAGCGGCCTTGCGCGTACTGCACCACGCGCTTCTTGAGGCTTTTCGCCTTGCCGACGTACAGCACCTCGCCGGCGTCGCCGATCATCCGGTAGACGCCCGGCCCATCGGGCAGGCGCGTGACCTCGTCCTTGATCAGGGCGGCGCCGGAAAGCTTCGGCGGTTCGGCGGGGGAGGGGATGTCGGCGGTGGTGTCGGTCACGGAGGCAGATATAGGCGAGTCCGGCGGGTTCAGCGATCTTCCAGGCCGTGATGAATGCGCGCGATGATCACGCTGCTGACAGTCACGGAATAGGTGATCACGTAGCTCCAGGTGCGGAATGGCACGATCAATTCACGCAGTTCGCCAAAACCAGAATGCCGACCCCGTTCTGGAAATTCCTGCAAGCTGGAGATCGCTTGATCCAACGTGACGCCGAGATCCGCAGCATAAGAGGCGCTGTTCTTGATAAGCCAAGCCTCCAGGCGATCAAGATCGATCCCCGCGAGCCTGGAAAGCGCGATGCTGCGCACGGCTCAGCGCTGCTGGCCGAAATTTCGCAGTCTGGTTTGCGCCTGCTCCCAAGGAATGCCGCCGTCACGTTCGGTCTCATCGCAGATACGTTGCACTTCGCCCCAATAGGCTTCGTCGTGCTTGCGGGGATCGAGGCCGGTGAAGGCGTCGAGAAGCTGAGTAGCATACTCGTCCACGCTCTTGCCGAGGCCGTCCGACACCGCCCTCAGCCGCTCGGCGAGCGCCGCATTGATCTTCAGGGTGTGATCGCCGTCAGCCATGTTCCCATGATGTTCCATTCGTGGTTTGTCGTCAACGCGCTCGGGCGCTATGAGGCGCGCCATGACCAGCCGTTCGCTCTTCGTCACCCCGCTCTATGAAGCCTCCCTGTCCGGCGAGAAGGGGTTCGACGCCTTCATCGACGACCTGCACGACGCCTGCATCGCCGTGGCCGAGGACGACGAGGCCGGCCAGGCCTGGGCCGAGCGCAAGGGCTATCTGGGCTATACTTCCTACGCGTCGCTGGACGACCTGCCCCAGCGCGACAGCCTGTTCGCCGAGCTGAAGAAGAAGCTCGACAAGCACGCCGCCGCTTTCGCCAAGGACCTGCGCTTCGACTTGGCCGGCGGCAAGCTGGTGATGGACAGCTTCTGGATCAACATCCTGGATCCGGGCGGCCAGCACACCGGCCATATCCATCCTCACAGCGTGATTTCCGGCACGGTCTACGTGACCATTCCGCCCGGCGCCTCGGCCCTGAAATTCGAGGATCCGCGCCTGCCGATGATGATGGCCGCACCCACCCGCCTGGACGATGCGCCCGAGACCCTGCAGCCGTTCGTCTATGTGCAGCCCGAGCCGGGCACGATCCTGATGTGGGAGAGCTGGCTGCGCCACGAGGTGACGCCCAACCAGGCCGAGGAGCAGCGGATCAGCGTCAGCTTCAACTACGCCTGGCGCTGATGGGGCGTCGATAGGGGCGGCGTGTGCGAAATCGCACAAAAATTTAGCTTTCGCAGGGTTATCGCTTAGGTAGTATTCAGCCTCGGGGAACATTGTTCGGGGAGGCTGCGATGAGCGGTGCGTGTGGGCGCGTGCGCGACCGGCGCTTTAGGCGTTCGGCGGGGATGTCTACGGCCGGAGCGCTGGGGGTCGCCCTGGCCTTGCAGGCGGCGAGCGCCTCGGCTCAGGACCGGCTGGTCGACAATCCGCGTCTGCTGGGCGCGCCGATCGAGCAGGCGGTGCAGAATCCGTCCCTGAAGGCGACGACCCAGCTGCTGGCCATCACCGGCACGGCCTCGGGCGACCGGAGCTACGTCATCCCGCCGGCGACCACGCCAATCACGGGCGACCGGCGCCTGGCCCTGAACATCGTCTACACCGACGGCCAGCTCTACAACCCCGCCAACGGTCGCTACGACAAGGTCCACCTGCGCAGCTACAACGGCACCGACGTCTCGCCGACCACGCCCTATGTGGCGCCGACGATCCTGACGCGGCCGGGCGAGACGGTGCGGGTGGCGCTGGACAACCGGCTGCCGGCCGATCCCAGCTGCACCGACCCCAACTGGCTGATCAATGTGCCGCACTGCTACAATGGCACCAACCTGCACAGCCACGGCCTGTGGGTCAGCCCGACCGGCAACAGCGACAACGTGCTGCTGTCGATCAATCCTGGGGTGAAGTTCGAGTACGAATACAACATCCCGCGCGACCATCCGGCCGGCACCTTCTGGTATCACACCCATCGTCACGGCTCGACGGCGCTGCAGGTCTCCAGCGGCATGGCCGGAGCGCTGGTGATCAAGGGCGACCGCAAGCCGACGCCGGGCGCCAACGGCGACCTCGACACCCTGCTCTACAAGAACGGTGCGCCGATCCCGGAAAAGCTGCTGGTGTTCCAGCAGATCCAGTACGCGTGCCTCGACAAGAGCGGGAACATCAAGGTCAGGACCGACGCCAAGGGCAATGTGGTCGAGTGGGTCTGCGATCCTGGCGACACCGGCGTGATCGAGTTCTACAGCGACGCCAACGGCAACGGCTTTGGCCCCGGCAGCTGGGGCCAGTCGGGCCGCTACACCAGCATCAACGGCCAGGTGCTGGCCACCCTGCCGGCCAGGCAGGGCGAGCTGGCCCGCTGGCGGATGATCCACGCTGGCGTGCGCGACACCATCTCGCTGCAGTTCGTGAAGATGGCCGACGGCGGTCCGGCGGCCATGGAGCGCCTGGCGGCGGCCGACGGCCCGGCCTTCCAGAAGACCTACTGCATCGGCGATCCTGTGCCGTTCTACATCGTCGCCGACGACGGCCTGACCGACGCCCAGGCGCGCAAGACCACGGTCGCCACCCTGCAGCCTGGCTATCGCAACGACGTGCTGGTGGTTTTCCCCAAGGCGGGGAACTACTGCATGCTCGACGCCGACACCGCGCCCAGCGCGACGGTCAACAGCATCGCCGTCGGCACGCGCCTGCTGGGCAAGGTCAGCGTCTCGCCCGGCCAGGAGGTCAAGGATATCCCGGCCTTCGTCACCGGCGAGCTGGTGGCCGCGGCCAACGCCCAGATGCCGGCCGATGTGAAGGCCAGCGTCGTCGCCGACCTGAAGAACGGCCTGAAGCTGACCCGCTTCGTGCCGCACCCGACGATCACCGAAGCCGAAATCAAGGGCTCGGAGACCGAGAAGGTGCTTTTCAACATCGCCATCCCGGGCCAGAACACCAACATGCCGGTGCAGTTCGAGGTGGGGTCTCAGGACTACGCCCCGCGTCCCTATGCGCCCGATCGCGTCGACCGCACCCTGGTGCTGGGCACGGCCCAGGAGTGGGAGCTGCGCTCTGAGTTCGTCAGCCACCCGTTCCACATCCACGTGAACCCGTTCCAGATCGTCAAGATCCTGGATCCGACCGGCAAGGACGTCAGCGCGCCCGGCGCGGTCGACGACTTCGGCCCCGGCCCGCCCGACCCGCAGTATCCGGGCCTGAAGGGCGCGTGGAAGGACACCCTGTGGGTCAAGAGCGTGCAGAAGGCCGACAGCGGTCCGTACCTGCCCTACACCCTGATCGTCCGCACCCGCTACCAGCGCTACATCGGCGAGTACGTCCTGCACTGCCACATCCTCGACCACGAGGACCAGGGCATGATGCAGAACGTCCAGATCGTGCTGCCCGACGGCGCGGGCGGCGTGTCCCACGGCCACCACTGACGACCGCCCGGCGCGGCCTTTCGGGGCCGCGCCGGCGAGCCTTCCTGATCCCGAAATTCAATCCGAAAAAACAGAGAGTCCGCGCCATGACCCAGGATTCCGCCGGCCCCGGCCCGTTCTCCGCCCCGTCGCGCCGCGACCTGATGGCGGGCGGCGCCGCCGTCGTGGGCGCCATGGCCGCCGGCCAGGCCCTGGCCCAGCCGGCCGCACCGACCAAGGCCCGCTGGCGGCGCTGGAACGTCGCCAGCCCGGAAGGCAAGCGCGCCCTGGCCAGCTACGCCCGGGCCATCGACATCATGCTCAAGCTGCCGCCCGAGCATCCCTACAACTGGTACAACCACGCCCTGACCCACACGGTCGACTGCCCGCACGGCAACTGGTGGTTCGTGGTCTGGCACCGAGGCTATGTCGGCTGGTTCGAACAGGTCGTGCGTAAGCTCAGCGGCGACAACAGCTTCGCCTTCCCCTACTGGGACTGGACGGCCAGTCCGCAGGTGCCGGCCGAGATGTTCCAGGGCGTGCTCAACCCCAGCACCTATCCCGGCTACATCCAGAGCCTGGACGCCTTCAACCGCACCTTCGGCCCGGTGCTGGAGAAGTTCTGGGCCGGTCTCAGCAACGACCAGAACCAGCAACTGCTGATCCGCGGCCTGCGCTTCCCGGCCGATCTGCTGTTCGACATTGGACCCAAGGGCGGGCCGATGTTCTTCGCGCCGCCGAACTCGCGCGGCTCGACCCCGCAGCGACCGGGCTTCGACGACGTGACCAACCGCGCCGTCTCGTCCTGGATGCTCGACAACGCCCTGGCGCCGCGCGACTTCATCGGCTTCGCCAGCCCCAAGTCGCAGTTCCACAGCAGCATCACTGGCTTTGGCGTGATGGAAGGCCAGCCGCATAACAAGGTGCACAACTGCGTCGGCGGCATCTGGACCGACCCCAACGGCAACACGACCTTCGGCGACGGCTTCATGCAGTCCAACCTGTCGCCGGTGGACCCGCTGTTCTTCCTGCACCACGCCAATATCGACCGCATCTGGGACGTCTGGACGCGCAAGCAGCAGGGCTACGGCTATCCGACCCTGCCGGACGACAATCCCAACTACCTGAACCCGCGCGGGGATCTGGGCCAATGGCGGGCCGAGCCGTTCCTGTTCTTCCGCGACTCCGACGGCAAGCCGCTGCCGGCCGCCCAGCAGGTGGCCGGGGCCTACGAGACCATCGGCGCCTTCGACTACGACTATCAGCCGGGCTCGGGCGAGAACGTCGTGCCGCCGCCGCGTCCGGGGCGGCTGAAGGCGGCCGTCGCGGCCAAGCCGCAGCTGTTCGCCGGCAAGCTGAAGGCGCCCACCCCCGCCAGCCTGGCCTCGGGCGACGTCGCCGTGCCGCAGGCGCTGCTCAGCCAAGCGGCCAAGACGGGCGGGCCCAAGCTCTTGGCCACCCTGACGGTGGAGCTGCCGCCGTTCGAGCACGGCCACGATCTGGCGGTGGTGGTCAACACCCCCGAGAGCGAGGCGGTGGGCGTAAACTCGCCGGGCTTCGTCACCACCCTGTCGATGTTCGGCCAGCACCTGGTGACCCGGCCGGTGACCTTCACCGTGCCGATCTCGCCGCCGCTGGCCAAGCTGGCGACGGCCAAGGGGTTGACCGCCGCCGCGCCGAGCACGGGCCTGAACATCCGGCTGGTGCGCCTCAAGCCGCGGCTGCTGTCGAACGCCAACACGCCGCACGACCACGGCGCCCCGTCCGGCGCGACGCGGGCCGAGCCCGAACTGCTGGGCGTGGAAGTTCACGCCTACTAGAACCTGGCGCGTCGAGGGAGGAAGGCCATGACCCTGGCCGGCAAGTGGACCTATCGCAGCTATCTCAACAATCCCGAGCTGGTCGGCGACGACGCCCAGACCGCGCTCAGCCTGATCTTCGGCGAGGGGGTGTTCACCTTTGAGACCCCCAACCCGCGGGTCATACTGGGCACGCTCGACATGGGCGGCGGCTACGTGCTGGACCTGAAGGGCGCGGTTGATCCCGATTGCGATGGGCCGGCCACGATCGCGATCAAGGGCTTCGGCCGTGACGGTACGCCCACGGCGGGGTGGGAATACGACTACCATGGCTGGCCGGGCTACATGTGGCCCGACGGCGTGGATCAGGTCCCGTCGATCGTCGGAACCATCGTGCGGGCCAAGCCGCACAACGGCGAACCGGCCGGGGTGACGGCCTCCTTCATCGCGGTGTGGCAATGACAGGCCCTGGGACCGCCCCAGGGACCGCCCCGCCGCTTCCGCCCTTCACGGTGGGCATCGTCCTCTATCCCGGCGTCGACATCCTCGACGTCGCCGGGCCGCACGAGGTGTTCGCCTTCTTCGACGGCGAGGTGATCGGGCGGACCATCCAGGTGGCCACCGTGGCGGCGAGCACCGACCCGATCCAGACCTCGGGCGTGCTGAAGGTGGTGGCGCAGTACGCGTACGACGCCGCCCCTCACATCGACATGCTGTTCGTGCCCGGCGGCGGGAATGGCCTGCAGGACGCCATCGGCGACACGGCGCTGCTCGACTTCCTGAGCGATCGGGCGGGCAAGGCGCGCTACGTGGTTTCGGTCTGCACGGGCGGCCTGCTGCTGGCCTCGGCCGGCCTGCTGGACGGCTACAAGGCCACCACCCACTGGGGCTTCATCGAGTGCCTGAAGCTGTTTCCGAAGGTGACGGTGGTCAACGGCTGCCCGCGCTGGGTCAGGGACGGCAATCGCATCACCGGGGCGGGCATATCGTCCTCGATCGACGAGTCGCTTTTCATGGTCCAGACGATCGTCGCCGACCTGGCCGGCGGTCCGGATGCCGAAGAGAAGGCGCAGCTGGCTTCGCAGCAGGCGCAGCTGTCGATCCAGTACAATCCCGATCCGCCGTTCCCCGGCGGCGATCCATGCTCGGTCAGCTATGACGTGTTCGAGCCGGTGAACGCCGGGATGACCGGCTTCCGGGCGGCCCTGAACGAGGCGATCGAGGCGCGTCTGCATCCGGTGGCCAAGGCCTACAAGGCGACGGTCGAGGCCTGAGAAGGGGGAGGGGGCGCAAGCTTCCAGGGCGGGCGGATTGTCGCAAGCGGCGTTTTGCGGGACGCCGGACCTTGCCACGGCTATGGTCGCGCACAATTTGCGCTGATATGGCTCGTTTCGAGTCGTACTCTCGCCCTTTTTCACCCCCGTCTTCGCCGCCGTCTTCGCGGCGCGTCCGAGTTTTCGCCATGCAGTCGCCGGTCAAAGCCATCATCCTCAGCGCCGGACAGGGCAAGCGCCTGTCGCCGCTGACGGACACTCGTCCCAAGTGCCTGGTGGACCTGTCGGGCCGCTCGGTCCTGGAATGGCAGATCCGCCACCTGCACCGCGCCGGCGTCACCGAGGTGGTGGTCGTCATCGGCTTCGCCGCCGACGTGGTCGAGGCCGAGCTGGCCAAGCTGCGCCTGCCGGGCCTGACCCTGCGCACGATCTTCAACCCGTTCTACAGCGTCAGCGACAACCTGGCCTCGGTGTGGATGGCGCGCGGCGAGATGCAAGGCTCGTTCCTGTTGCTGAACGGCGACACCCTGTTCGAGCCGGCCATCGCCGAGCGCCTGCTGTCGGCCCCGTCGGCCCCCATCACGGTGACCATCGACCGCAAGGACGGCTACGACTCCGACGACATGAAGGTGCGTACCGAGGGCGATGCACTGCGCGAGATCGGCAAGACGATCACCGAGTACGACGCCGAGTCGATCGGCTTCCTGCGCTTCGAGCCGGAAGGCGCTGCGCTGTTCACCGACATCGTCGAGCGCTCTCTGCGCACGCCCGAGGGCCTGCGCCGTTGGTACCTGTCGGCCATCGACCAGATCGCCCGCGCCCACGACGCCGTGGCCGTGCGCTCGATCCAGGGCCTGGACTGGGCCGAGATGGACTTCCCCGAAGACTTGCCGAAGAACCGCGAGCTGGCCGCCCGTTGGGCCGTCGCCGAGGCGACCCCGGCCTGAGGCCGGGTCTCGCGGCCAAGCGGGGCGCTAGGAACGTCCCCGCGCCGGGCCGGGTTTGACTCTGCATCGACGGAGGAAACCATGCCCGAACAGCATCCGAACACCGAGCGCCATGGCGGTCCCGGCGCCAGCCACGAGGACCGCACGAAGCCGCGTCCCGACCCGACGGTGAAAGACCGCGACGATCCCGACCGCTACAGCCGCCACAGCAAGGTTTCGGGCGGGGGCGGCGAGCGCGACATGCACCACGCGCACGAGGACCGCCTGAAGGGCGGACCCCAGTCCGGCGACGCCGAGAGCTCGAAGACCTAGGAACAGGCGCCCGGCCGTTTCGGCTCACGTCCCACAGGACAGCATCGAATGGGTTGGGTCGTCGTGCAGGCCGGCGACCGAGATCTGCATCTCCAGACCGTCGGACAGGGTGCGTTCGCCCGACGGCGGCAGGGCGAAGCCGGCGTCGTTGGCGGCCTTCAGCACGGTTGCCTTGGGCGCGGCGAAGATCATGCCTTCATTGATCCAGTCGGTGTCGGCCTTAGCTACGCGGACGATCTGTGTGACCGGCAGGCCGCGCCATGTGCCGTTTACCGGGACCTGGACGATCTGCTCGCCCTGGTTTCCGCGGCGGATGGTGGGCGTCCCGAAGCGCGCGGCATAGGCCGGCGGGATCACCGGCTGGCCGAGCACGAGCTTTTTCCCGGTGGCGTCCATGCGATGCAGGCTGTCGAGAAACCGGCGATAGTCGGGGGCTTCCCGGCAGGTCGCCGGATCGGTGAAGGCGATGAAGCCATCGGCGTCGCCGGCGCGGCGGCCAGCGGTTTCGGCGCGGGCGGCTGGGCGCAGGCGGCGAGCGTCAGCAGGGCCGCGCCGGCCAGGAAAAGCGGGATTCGGGCAAGCATGGCCTCATGCTCGTCCAGCTTGCGGCGGGGTTCAAGCGCCCGCGGCCGGCGATCAGGGCTGGGCCGGGACGATGCGGACGCCGATCTGGTTGGCGACCGGCCGCTCGCGGCCCGGCACGCCGGTGTGGATCGGCGAGTTCAGCACGCGCGGACGGCCAAAGCCGTCGTCCACGGCCAGGGTGGTCGAGCCGCCGCCGTCCAGATTGATGGCGTCGGCCGCGCCCAGGTCGCGGAAGAAGGCGGTCAGCTCGACCAGGGTCGCGCCCTCGCTGATGACGGTCTGGCGGCCGTCGACCACCACGAGCCAGCCGGTGCGGCCATCGGCCGAAACGCCGAAGGCGGTGCGCGGATGGCGGTCGCGGGCATACTTGGGGCCGGCATTCTGGAACGACTGCTCGGCGCCGTCGACCAGCAGAACGGGGCCGGCCGCCACCGCGTCGACCACGTCCCAGCGGCAGGTCGCGCCGGAGCGGATTTCCACGAACGAGGGGTGGATGCAGAGGATGGCGTTGACCCGCGGATCCACCTCGGGGTCGTCGGGCGGGGCTACCTCGCGGCCGCCGACGATCACCTTGCCGACCGGATCGACGTGCTCGCCGGCATGGGGCGCGAAGTCGTCGCCGCCGGGCGAGCCGGCCTTGAAGGGCACGAAATAGCTGGCGTTGACGGCCAGCAGCGCGCCAGAGGCGGTCACGAACTCTGAGGTCGTGCGGGCGTGGTACTGGCCCGCGCCGTCATTGGGCGGCGAAACGAACAACTCGACCTTGGGGTCGGCCAGGTCCAGCTGGACCACGTGATAGACCTGCCGCAGCGGGTTCTCGCGGGTCTCGCTCCAGTAGGTCACGCCCGTCGACAGGACGCTGGAGGCGCTGCGGCTGAAGGCGGCCTTGGGCGAGGCGGGGATGTCGACGCTGGCGCAGGCCGACAGCAGCAGCAGGGCGCCCAGGGCGGCGGCGCGAAGGAATGACGGCACGAGACAGACTTCGAACAGGCGAAAACAAAGCCGCCGTCGGTCGCAAGGACGGCGGCGATGGCCGGCACATAGGTCTGGCGCGGGCCGCATGCAAAGCCGAACGCCGTGTTTTGTCGTTGTGTGGCCGGGGAGCCTCAGGCCCGCTGGGCGAAGAGCTGGCGCATCACCTCTGGCTGGCGCGAGATGTCGGCGACGCTGTAGCTGTCCAGCACGGCCAGGAAAGCCCGGGTCGCCTCGGCCAGCATCCGGGGCAGGCCGCAGCCCGGCGCGGCCACGCAAGCCGAGCAGTCGACGAGGTCGAAGCCGCCCTCGGTCTCGCGCACCAGGGCGCCGACATTGATCTGGTCGGCGGGGCGGGCCAACCGCAGGCCGCCGCCGCGTCCACGCAGCGTCTCGACGAAGCCGGCGGCCGCCAGCTGCTGCACCACCTTCATCAGATGGTTCTGCGAGATGTCGTAGGCGCGGGCGATCTCGGCGATCGAGGCCAGGCGGCCTTCCTGATTGGCCAGGTAGACGACCGTGCGCACCGCGTAGTCGGTGTATCGGGTGAGCTTCATCGGCTCCCCTTAAGGGTTCGGCGCGGCGGATAAATCATGCATTAAGATTGCATGTTTTTAGCCGCGAGAATAGATGCATTCCAGATGAATGAATTGAGGGCGTCATGTCCGCCAACCCTGTCTTCGATTTCGACGACACCGTCCTGCCGGCGCTGCTGACCAGCTTCTACGCAGCTGTGCGAGAGGATCCGCAGCTGGGTCCCGTCTTCGCGGACGCGATCGAGGATTGGGACGAACACCTCGACCGCCTGGCCGACTTCTGGTCGTCGGTGATGCGCGCCTCGGCTCGCTACAAGGGCAATCCGCTGGCCACGCACATGAAGCATGTCGAGCGCATCGAGCCCCAGATGTTCGATCGCTGGCTGGCCCTATGGCGCGAGGCGACGGATGCGTTCGTTCCGCCCCGGCACGCGGCGGAGCTGCAGGAGAAGGCCGCGCGCATGGCCCGCAACCTGAACGGCGCGCTGGAAAGCCGCCGGCCGGCGCCCGACGCGCCCTATCGCTCGACCCCGGTGTTCGACGAGACGACCCTGCCTGAGGGCCTGCGCCGCGATCATGGCACCCGGGCCGGCGTCTGGGGCGTGATCCGCCTGATCGAGGGGCGGCTGGTGCTGCACTACGACGACGCCGACGTCCCGTCGGTCGAGCTGAGCCCCGGCGTGCCGGGCTTGGTGCGGCCGCAACAGATCCATCGGGTCGAGCCGCTGGGGCCGATCCGCATGCAGGTGGACTTCTACGACCGCGAGCCGGCTCTGGCCGCCTGACGCCCCAAACCCTGTTTTCCAAGGAGCAAGACGATGCCCAAGCCGCTGAGCGCGGAGACGATCGCGTGCGTCAAGGCCACCGCCCCGGTGGTCGCCGCGCGCGCCACCGAAGTGACCAAGGCGATGTACGCCAGGCTGTTCCAGGACGATCACATCAAGGCTCTGTTCAACCATGCCAATCAGGCGACGGGTAAGCAGCATCACGCCCTGGCCGGCGCGATCGTCGGCTACGCCCTGAACATCGAGAACCTTGAGGTGCTGGGTCCGGCGGTCGAGCGCATGGCCCAGAAGCACGTCGGCTATCACGTGCTGCCCGAGCACTATCCCTACGTGGCCCGCGCCCTCCTGGGCGCGATCGTCGAGGTGCTGGGCGAGGAGACGGCCAACGCGGCGGTGCTGGCCGCCTGGGGCGAGGCCTACTGGTTCCTGGCCGGGCTGCTGCAGGAACGCGAGCACGCCATCCGCGACGCGATCGAGGCGACCGACGGCGGCTGGACCGGCTGGCGCACCTTCGAGATCGCCGAGCGCACGGTCGAGAGCGCGGTGATCACCTCGTTCGTGCTACGGCCGCGTGATGGCGGCAGGGTGCTGGCTCACAAGCCCGGCCAATACCTGACCCTGCGCCTTGCGACGCCCGACCAGGGCGAGATCCGCCGCAACTACACGATCTCGAACGCGCCCAACGCGACGGCCTATCGCATCTCGGTCAAGCGCGAGGAGGGCGGGCAGGGCGGTTCACGCTTCCTGCACGACCTGGCGCAGATCGGCACGAGGGTCGAGCTGACCCCGCCGGCGGGCGACTTCTTCCTTCCCGACACGCCCGAACGGCCGGTGGTGCTGCTGTCGGGCGGGGTGGGGCTGACGCCGATGGTCAGCATGCTGGAGACCATCGCCGACAAGCATCCGCAGTTGGAGACCGCCTTCGTGCACGGCGCGCTGGACGGCGCCAGCCACGCCATGGACAGCCACGTCCGGGCCCTGGCCAAGGCGCACGGCAAGACCTCGGTGGCGACCTTCTACGCCCGGCCCGCCGCCAATGACGAGGCCGGCCGCACCCACGACCACGACGGCCTGATCACCGTCGACTGGCTGAAAGCCAACACCCCGTTCGAAACCGCCGACTTCTTCCTGTGCGGACCCAAGCCGTTCCTGCGGGCCTTCGTCGGCGGGCTGTCGCGGGCCGGGGTGGCGTCCGAGCGGATCCACTTCGAGTTCTTCGGCCCGGCCGACGAGGCCCTGGCCGTCTGAGTGCGCGTGTTCCCCATCCCCTGAACCCGGCCGCTGAGCGGCCGAAGGAGCCTCTGTCATGGACTATGTCTCCACCACGACGCCGCTGACCTACGCCTTCTACGAAGGCCCGTCCTGGGAGCCGCCCGCGCCTCGCGAGCGGACGGCCCCGGCGGCGACCGAACCCATGCTGCGCACGCCTCAGGCGCCCGAGCCGTCGACGCCCGATCTGCCCAGGGCGGTGGGTTGGATGATCGTCGGCGCCTATGGCGCGATCCTGGGGGCGTTCGGCCTGGCCTTTCTGGGCGACGCGGAAGTGGGCCTGGTGCTGGGCGTCTGCGCGGCCTATCTCGCCGTCTATCTGGGCGTGCCGGCCGTGATCCTACGCATGGAGCCGAAGGCGGAAACCCGGCCAGACCTCGCCGACTTCCTGCGCCAGGGGCTCTCCACCTGGACCGGGCGCGTAAGCGCCGGTTCGGCCCTGGCCCAGATCCTGACCATCCCCGTGGCCCTGGCCGTCGCGGCGACGGGTCTTGGGATCATCGTGCGGCTCAGCGCCTGATCCTCCGACGCGATTGGATGGAACGGCGGAGCCTTTCGTCCAATCTTCGCGCCCGCCGGGCGGTCTAGCCTCGAGGCGCAACAACGCGAGCGACGCCGATGCCGACCTGGCTGCCCAGCCTGATCACCGCCACGCCCGAGGAGGGCTACGATCTCGCCGTCAAGCTCTCGCGGATGGCGGTCAAGAAAACCCAGCCTTCCGAAGAGATCCGTGCACGGCTGCGGGCGATCTACGAAGATGACGCGCAGGCGCTGGTGGCGGTCTCGCACGTGGTGGCCGTGAACTTCGCCACCGTGGCGGCGGCGAACGGGTACTGGCGCTAGGCTCTAGACCGTCTCGCCGACGATCTTGCGCACCAGGTCAAGGTCGGCGGGCTTGTCGACGTCGACGGCGGCCAGGCCGTCCCTGGCGCGTACGGCGGCGGCCCTGACGCCGGCCAGCAGGCCAAGGCGCGCTATGGCCTCGTCGAGGGTGAGCAGGCCCAGCAGGTATCGGACCAGCAGGCCCGGGCCGAGCATGGCGGCGATCTTCCACGGCTGCTTGCGGTTCTGCTCGACGCGACGCCAAAGGGCGATGGCGGGCAGGGCGGCTTCCGAGCGGAACAGGAAGAGGTTGCAGCCCGAGAAGCGGCCGTCGCGGAACTTCAGGTAGGTGCGCTTGGTGTCGGGGGCGGCGGCGCGCACGCGCTCCTCCGGGGCCAGCATCAGGGCCACGTCGGCGTCGGCCGGGGCGTCGGCCAGGAACTGGGTGATCCACTCGGGCTTCAGCAGCGCGTGGTCGACCGTGGTGATCAGCAGCGGGAAGCCCAGGCTCTCGGCGCCTTCGCGCACGCTCTGGCTGGGGCCTTCGGTCGAGGCGGCGATGGCGCGAACGCCGTCCGGCAAGGCCTCGACGATGGCCGCGTCCGACGTGGACACCCCGATCCCTTCCGCGCCCGCCGACTGCACGGCGCCGAGCACGCGATCGAGCAGCGTGCGACCCTGCAGCGTGATCAGGCCCTTGTGCGAGACCCCGGCATAGGCCGCGGCGCTGTCGATCTCACCGGGCCGCGAACCGGCCAGGACGAGGGCCTTGAAGCTCTGGGTCACAACGCCTTCTCGTAGATCCGGTAGGTCTTGTAGATCTCAGCGCCCAGCGACTCGGCGATGCGGCGCATGGGCATGTTCTCTTCCAGCACCCACGAGATCTCGAAGCGCTCGTAGCCGAGCGCGATGGCCGAGGTGCGGCCGGCGTGCATCATCTGGAATGGCAGCATGCGGCCGCGGATGCTGTCGGAGAACTTGCGCTTGACCCCCATCAGCGGGATGCGGGCCGACTTCACGCGCTTGACCTTCAGTCGCCAGAGCAGCTTGGCCCAGCCGAACGGCAGCAGCTTGCCGTCGAGGTCGGCGATGGCCTCGTTGACGTTGGGCAGGAACACCAGGAAGCCGGCCGCCTCGCCGTCGATCTCGGCGAACCAGGTCAGGCGCTTGTCGATCACGGCCTTCAGGGCCTTGGCCAGCTGGGCGGTCTCGGCCTCGGTGGTGGGGGTGAAGCCCCAGTTGTCCTTCCAGGCGTCGTTGAGGATCTCGGTCAGGGTGACCACTTCCTCGTCGTAGCGGCTCATGTCGAGCTGGCGCAGCACCACGCCATCGGCCGGCGGACGCTCGGCGCGGCGGCGCACGGCGGGCGGCAGGTCGGCCTGCATGGGGGCGTAGTAGGCGTAGACATCCTTGGCCTTGGCGTAGCCCTGCTGCTCGACGCGGCCGCCGGCATAGGCCGGATCATGGCCCATCATCACCATCGGCGGGGTGTCGAAGCCGTCGACCAGCAGGCCGACCTCCTCGTTGATCGACAGGTTGAACGGACCCATCGCGTGAGTGCGGCCGCGTTCGCGCAGCCAGGCCTCGGCCGTGCGCAGCAGGGCGGCGAAGACGTCGGCGTCGTCCTCGGCGGCGATCAGGCCGAAATGGCCGTCCAGGCGACCGGGGATCTTCTGCGGGGTCAGCTCGTCGATCTGGGCGCTGATCCGGCCCACGTCGCGGCCGCCGCGCACCGCCAGGAACAGTTGCACCTCGGCGTGCTGGAAGAACGGGTTGGTCTTGGGCGACAGGGCCTCTGTGCGCTCCAGCGCCAGCGGCGTGATCCAGCTCCGATCCTTGGCGTTCAGGCGCGCGGGCAGGGCGATGAAGCGCTTCAGCTCGTCGGGCGTGCGCACGGGCAGGACCGAGATCGCCTCGGCCGCGGAATCGAAAGGCATCATCCCTCCAGGGATACGAAGGCGCGCACGGCGAGGGCGGCGAAGACGATGGGGGCGGCCCAGGCGGCCAGGATCGGCGACAGCGAGCCGGATTCGCCCAGGGCCGACAGCAGGCCGTCGGCGACCAGAAACAGCAGGCCCGCGGCCAGGCCCGTGGTCAGCAGGACCGCGCCCTGGCCGCTGCGGAAGTTGGCCCAGGCCACCGGGGCGCTGAGCAACAGCATCACCAGCGCCGCCAGCGGTCCCGAGAAGGCCGTCTGCAGGCGGGTGGCGTAGAAGCTCTGCGGGCGGTCCGAGCCGCCGTTCTCCAGCGCCCGGCGGGCCGAGGCGGCCGAGGGGGCGGGAGCGTCGGCGAACAGCGCCTGCACGTCGGCAGGGCGCAGGGCCGTGGGCCAGGTGGCCGAGGCGGCGGTCATCGGCTCGACCCGATCGCCCAGATAGCGGGTGGTGACGGGGTTCTGGAGCCGCCAGGCGCCGTTCTGGAACTGGGCCGACGGGGCGACGACGCGCTCGGTCAGGGCGCCCGACTTGTCGCGGCGATAGATGGTCAGTTCGGTCAGGCGCGCGCCGTTGGCGGCCGCTTCCTTGGCGGTCACCAGGTCCTCGCCGGCGCGGAAGGTGCGGGCGGAGACGGGCTTGCGCTCGGCGACCGGCGTGGTGGCGGCCCACCAGGCGCTGAGCGTCGGGTCGGTGCGCGGAGAGACCACCTGGGCGCACAGGGCGTCGAGCGCCAGCACGGCGATCGCGACCGGCACGGCCATGGCGACGATGCGATAGCCAGAGATGCCGGCGGCGCGCATGGCGACCACGGCGTTCTCGCGGGCCAGCTGCGAGAAGGCGAACAGGCCGCCGGCCAGCACCGCCAGCGGCGCGACCTGCTGAAACAGGGCCGGGGCGCGCAGGGCGGCGTAGTAGGCGACCCCGCCGACGCCAAGGCCCCGGTCGAGGATGTCGGTGGTGACTTCCAGCAGGTCGAGGATCTGCAGGATGGCCATCAGGATCAGGACGGCGCCGAGAACGCGCGTGGCGACGGTGCGCAGAACGTAGAGCTGCAGCTTCATGCGGCGCGCTCCTTGCGCTGGAACGGCTTGAGGACGCGGCGGAACTGGGCGCTCATGGCCAGGACGAGGCGCGAGATCGGGGTGTCGCCGGGCCGCGTGCGGCTGCCGACGAACAGCCAGACGGCCAGGCCCGTGAAGATCAGGAACGGCAGGCCGACGGCGGGCAACGAGGCGATGCGGCCCGACTCGGCGAGGCTTTGGCCCAGCAGCAGGCTGTGCTGGAAGGCCAGCAGCAGCACCCCGGCCAGCAGCAGGCCCGGCGCGCGATTGCCGCGCTTGGCGGCCAGGCCCAGCGGGAAGGCCAGCAGCGGCAGGAACGGCAGGAAGGCGGCGCGGGCGAGACGTCCATAGAACTCGGCCATCAGGGTGGCCTTGGGCACGACCGGATTGGGCGACCTGGCCTGATGCAGCAGTTCGCCCAGGGTCAGCTCGCGCTCGTCGCCGCCGCGGGCCCGCAGCAGGCTGGCGGCGGCCTTCAGCGGGGCCTCGGTGGTCAGGTCGTCGAAGGCCAGGCTGCGGTAGTTTCCGCGCGCGTCGCTGCCGATGCGGCGGCCTGACTTCAGGCGCATGGTCACGGTCTTGCCGTCGGCCGAAACTTGCAGCGTGGCGCTGGCGGCGGTGATCAGTTCCTCGTGGCCGGCCGCGTCGGGACGGCGGATGAAGACGCGGGTCAGGCGCTGGCCGGCGAGGTCGGCGCTGTCGGCGGTCATCAGCGAGCCGTCGTCGTCGATGAAGGCCCCGCCCGAAAGGCGGCCGTTCCAGCCGGCGTTGACGGCCGCGTGCATCACGGCGCGATAGGCGTAGCGGCTGTAGGGCTGGACGTAGCCGAACACCGCGACGCTGAAGAGGCTGAGCGCCAGGCCGATGCAGACGAAAGGCGCGGCGATACGCTCCAGCGACTGGCCGCCGGCCAGCAGGGCGTCGATCTCCGAGCCGTCCGACAGCTTGCTGATGACGATGAACAGGGCGACGAAGAACGCCACCGGCAAGGCCAGGCCCAGATAATGCGGCAGCAGGTTCAGGGCCAACTGGGTGACGTAGTCGAAGCGGGCGGCGCTTTGCGACAGGAGGTCGAGCAGGCGCAGCACGCGCTCGAGCAGCAGGGCGACCACGGTCAGGCCCAGGCATCCGGCCAGCGGCCAGCCCAGCAGGCGCAGCAGGTAGCGGTCGATCAGGCCCATGACCGTCAGCCGCCGCGCGTCGAACTTCTTCTTCAGCTTGCTCACGCGGCGGACCACGCGGCAGCGAAATCGTTGGCGAGGCGCTCGACGGCGTCGTCGTCCAGCGCCACGGCCGAGCCGAGCGCCGGGGCGGCGGGCCAGCCGGCGTCAGGGAAGCTCTGTCCCTCGTGCTGGCGCGCGCCCTCGTAGCGGGGCAGGACGTGGAAGTGGACGTCGCGGTCGATCATCATCAGCATCAGATAGTTGATCTTCTCGTAGGCGACCTTGGCCTTCAGCAGGCGCTCGATCCCGGCCACGGCCAGGCGCATGTCGGCGAAGGCCTCGGGGCTAAGATCCGAGAACGCCTGCACGGGTTCCTTGCATACCAGGACGAGAGACCCGAAAGTCGGCTGCTTGGGACGTACAAGGAGCAACCAGTGGTCGGTTTCGGCCACTTTCGAGCGTGGGTAGCCGAATGCGAGGGCTGTGGGGTTGGGCATGCGGCAACCGATACTTCAGGCGAGTCTGCGGGCGCTGATCGCGTCGGGGCGACAATAGGGACACGGCCTTTTACATGGAAGCACGAACCGTTCTTCCAGGCCTTGCGGCGCTAGGGACGCTGCTGGGCTTGCTGGGGATGGCGACGCCGGCGGCGGCGAAGCAGGATTGCGTGGGGCGGGACACCGGCGTGAGGCTGACCGTCGAGGTCGGCCGGCTGAAGTCCGAGTCGGGCGAGGTGACGGTCACGGTCTATCCGTCCGACCCGAGTCGCTTCCTGGCGCCGCGCGGCAAGCTGCTGCGCCTGCGGGTGCCGGCCAGCGCGCCGACCACCGAGGCCTGCTTCAACCTGCCGAAGGCCGACATCTATGCGGTGGCCGTCTATCACGACGCCAACGGCAACCACGACTTCGACCGCAACGCCGTGGGCGTGCCGACCGAGGGCTACGGCTTTTCGAACGATGCGCCCTCGCGTTTCGGCGTGCCGTCGTTCGACTCCGCGCGGATCAATGTGAAGTCCGGCGAGAACACGATCCGGGTGCGGATGCGCTACGGGAAGTAGGTTGGCGCGCGAAATCCTCCCCCAGAAGGGGGAGGTGGCCCGAAGGGCCGGAGGGGGAAGTCCCTTCCGAGGTCGGTTCGGTCGCGAAGGCGGCTGTCACGTCCCCCTCCGTCGGCTGCGCCGACACCTCCCCTTCAGGGGTGTTCAGACCGGAGACATCCGAAACAGGTGTGCCGGGACATCCGTGACGGTTTCAGGATAGCGCGTCGGGTGCGCGCAGGTCGATGGAGGCGACGCGGGTGGTTCTGAAGA
>NZ_QDKQ01000018.1 GCF_003116815.1 Caulobacter endophyticus | reverse complement strand
GGGCGGAGGCGCCGCCCCGGGCGGCGCCGTCTCGGCCGCGCCGCGCGCCATGGCCGCCGCCGGGGTCGCCCCGGCCGCCCCCGTGCTGGCCTCGTTCGACGACGTGCTGAAGCTGATCGCCGAGAAGCGCGACATCGGGCTGCGGCTCGATGTCGAGCAGTATGTCCGCCCGATCAGCTTCCGCCCCGGCGCGATCACCTTCGAGGCCGCGCCCGGCGCCCCGGGGAACCTGGCCGGCCGCCTGGTTCGCGCGCTGAAGGAATATACCGGCCAGCCCTGGCTGGTCGCCGCCGAGGGCGGCGGCGGGGCCGAGAGCCTGATGGAGCGCCAGAAGCGCGAGGAGCGCGAAGCCCTGGCCGCCATCAAGGCCGATCCGTTCGTCGCCTCGGTGCTGTCGGCCTTCCCCGGCACGGAGATCGTCGAAATCCGCAAGGTCCTGGCCCCCGAACCCGCGCCGATCGAGCCGGACGAGGCCGAGGACTGATTTTCTCCCTTCCCCCTTGATGGGGCAGGGAAAGAACCTTTCGAGGAGCAGACCATGAAAGACCTCAGCGGCCTGATGAAGCAGGCCCAGGCCATGCAGCAGAAGCTGGCCGACGCCCAGGCCCGCCTCGGCGAGGCGATCATCGAAGGCACCGCCGGCGGCGGCATGGTCACCGTCACCCTGTCTGGCGCGGGCGATCTGAAGAAGGTCGTGCTGGACGAGAGCCTGATCGAGCCGGGCGAAGGCGAGGTCATCGCCGACCTGATCGTCGCCGCCCACGCCGACGCCAAGAAGAAGCTGGAAGCCAAGCAGGCCCAGATGATGCAGGAAGCCGCCGGCCCCATGGCCGGGCTGATGGGCGGCATGCCCGGGATGAAGTTCTAGCCCCTTGGCCGCCTCCGCCGGACCCGAGATCGAGCGCCTGATCGCCCTGTTGTCGAAGCTGCCGGGCCTGGGACCGCGCTCGGGCCGGCGGGCGGCCCTGGCCCTGCTGAAGAAGCGCGACACCCTGCTGGCGCCGCTGGCCGCCGCCATGGCCGACGCCCAGGCCAAGGTGAAGACCTGCCGGGTCTGCGGCTCGCTCGACACCACCGACCCCTGCGCCGTGTGCAGCGACGGCTCGCGTGACGTGCGCCTGCTGTGCGTGGTCGAGGAGGTCGGTTCCGTCTGGGCCATGGAACGCGGCGGCTCGTTCAAGGGCCGCTACCACGTGCTGGGCGGCCTGCTGTCGGCGCTGGACGGCGTCGGCCCCGAGACCCTGCGGGTGGGCGAACTGCTGGAGCGCGCCTCCAGCGGCGAGGTCGCCGAGGTGATCCTCGCCCTGCCCGCCACCGTCGACGGCCAGACCACCGCCCACTACCTCGCCGACCGCCTGGCCCAGACCAATGTGCCGGTCACCATGCTGGCCCGCGGCGTCCCCGTCGGCGGGGATCTGGACTGGCTGGACGACGGGACGATCGCCCAGGCGCTGAGGGCGCGACGGCCGGCCTAAGGGTTGCTAGAAGACCACCACCGCCTTGCCGACCACCCGCCGTGACGCCAGCAGGTCGAACGCCTCGCGCCAGCGGTCCAGCGGAACCTCGGCATGGACGTGGGGCCGGATGGTCCCGGCGTCGGCCATGGCCCACACCGCGGCCTGGTCCTCGGCGCCCTTCTCGGGGAACTGCCGCCCGTATTCGCCGGCCCGCACGCCCATCACCGAGACGCCTTTGATCAGCGGAATATTGGCCGAGACCGTCGGGATCCGTCCCGAGGTGAAGCCGATCACCAGCAGCCGGCCGTCGAAGGCCAGGCAACGCAGGCTCTCGTCGAAGACGTCGCCGCCCACGGGGTCGTAGACCACGTCCGCCCCGCGCCGGCCGGTGATGTCCTTGACCTGGTCGCGGAAGCCGCCGGTGACGTTGACCGTCGCGTCGGGCGCGAAGAGCCGCGAAACCTCCGCCAGCTTGTCGTCGGAGGCCGAGGCGGCGATCACCCTGGCGCCCATGGCCTTGGCCAGATCGACGGCCGCCAGCCCCACGCCGCCGGCCGCGCCGTGCACCAGCACCCACTCGCCGGGCTGGAGGTCGGCGCGCCGCGTCAGCGCCACCCGCGCGGTAAGATAGGCCGCTCCATAGGAAGCCGCCTGCGCGAACGACAGCCGCGCGGGCTTGGGCTTCAGGGCGCTGGCCGGAACCGCGATATATTCTGCGAAGGCCCCGGTGCGCGCCCCGCCGACCACCGCCGCGCCGATCGCGAAACCTTCCACGCCCTCGCCCAGCGCCGCCACTTCGCCGGCGAAGTCGAGGCCGGGCGTGAAGGGCAGGTCCGGCTTCAGCTGGTATTCGCCGCGGGTCATCAAGAGGTCGGGGAAGTTGACGCCGGCGGCCTTGATCCGAACCAGCACCTGCCCCGGCCCGGGCGTCGGGGTCGCGACCTCGCGGACCGCGCAGCCGGCGAAGTCGGGCGCGAGACTTTCGACGACCAGCGCCTTCATGCTCCCTTCCCCCTGGATGGGGGAAGGGCCGGGCATGGGCGCGACCAAGGCGGTTCAGCTGCAATCCGCCTTAGACCGGCAGCAAACTGGACAGGCCGCGCCACCCTTGTTCCACCCCCTCCCCCATCCCGGGGGAAGGGCTTCACTTCTCGATCTCCGCCCGCACCAGCGCGGCGATCTCGCGGCAGGCCGCATCGGCGGCCGGGACCGCGCCAGTGAAGGCCGTAAAGCCATGGGCCAGGCTGTCGTAGCAGCGGTAGACGGTGGGCACCCCGGCCGCGATCAGCCGCTTGGCGTAGGCCTCGCCCTGGTCGACCAGCGGGTCGAAGCCGGCGGTGACGACGATGGCCGGGGCCAGGCCCGTAAGGTCCTGCGTCTTGTCGGGCGACAGGCGCGGATCGGCCGGATCGGCTTCGGGCCCCATATAGTGGCCCATGAACCACTCCATGATCGGGCGGCTCAGCGGATAACTATCTGCATACGTGGCCATCGACGGGCTCTCGCTGGCCACGTCGACGGCGGGATAGATCAACAGCTGGAAGGCCGGCTGGGCCTCGCCCGCGCGCTGCATCTCCTGCGCCAGCACGGCGGCGAAGTTGCCGCCCATGCTGTCGCCGCCGATCGCGGCCTGTCCCGGCGCCGCACCGAAGCGGGCGGCGTTGTCCCGCCCCCATCGATAGGCGGCCAGCACGTCGTCGAGCCCGGCCGGGAAGCGATGGTCCGGCGCCAGGCGGTAGTCGACCGACAGCACCGCGGTCCTGGCGATGCGCGCCAGGATCCCGCAGAAGGCGTGGCAGGTCTCCAGGTCGCCGATCACCCCGCCGCCGAAATGGGCGAAGACGATCAGCGGCGCCGAACTGTCCTGCTCGGCCGGACGATAGGCGCGGATCGGGATCTGGCCGCCGGGGCCGTCGATCGTAAGGCTCTCGTTGCGCACGCCCACCTCCGGCGGACCGGAGACCGCCAGCAGGCCCTTGGCGCTGCCCGCCCGCGCCTCTTCCGGCGACAGCGCGGTCATCGACGGCAGGCCCCTGGCCGCATGGGCGAAGAACTGGAAGCGCGGGTCCAGCGTGCGGCCGCCGCGATAGACGACGCCCCCGCCGCTCAGCGCCCGCAGGATCGGGGTCGGCAGCGACAGGATCGTCTTGAGGACCAGCTTCTGGACGTCGGCCATTCGGGGGCTTCTTTCTTTGTGGACTTGGAGAAGGGTCTAGGGCCTGGGCAGGGCCGGCAGGCCGCCGAGGATCAGGCCGACGGCGAAGGCGGTGGCCCCTTGCGTGTCCATCGGCCGGCGCTCCAGCATCTTGTCGCCTACCTCGCGGGCCACGGCGATGCAGGCGGCGGTCAGGTAGTCGAGGTCGACCGGCGGGGCGTGCTCGCGCTCCAGCACACGCTCGAAGGCCTCGCGCACCTCGCCGAAGACGGCGGTGACCTCAGGCGTGGCGCGCACCTGCGGATGGGTCTCGCCGGCCGGACGGTTGACGCGCCAGGTCTCGTGCTCGGCGGCCAGGAACTCGAAATAGGCCCGCATGGCCCCGCGCAGGAACGAGGCGAAGTCGGTCGCCTTCTCGAACTCCACCCGCAGCAGCGGCCGAAAGCGTCGCGCGCCGTCGTCGGCGAGGGCGTCGAACACCTCCTCCTTGGACTTGTAGTAGTTGTAGAAGGTGCCTGAGGCCAGGCCGGTCAGGCGGATGATGTCGCGCACCGTGGCCCCGTCATAGCCCAGCTCGCCGAACACCTGGCGGGCCGCGTCGAGGATGGCCTGGCGGTTGGCGGTCTTGGTGCGCTCGCGCTTGCCCGGGCGATTGTCCTCGCGCGGCGGCATGGCGGGGAAATAGGCGATGTTCGACATCGAAGCGCGGCTCTTTTGTTGGGCGGCGTCAGTGACGCCCCGTCAGGATTTGAGCCTCGTTCCGGGCGCGGAGCAAGAGGAGATAGAAAGATCCTCCCCCTGAAGGGGGAGGTGTCGGCGAAGCCGACGGAGGGGGAAGTCACGCGAAGACGGCCAACGCCTCGAAAGCTGAAAACGTCCCCCCTCCGGCCCTTCGGGCCACCTCCCCAGAGGGGAGGATTTAGTTGCCGTTCGGCCGAGCGAACGTCGCCTTGCAGCGGGCGTCGCAGCGGGCCCATTCGCCGGGACAGCTGTCGTCGTCGGTGTTGGCGCGGCAGAAGTAGTAGGTCTTGGCGCACACGGCCTTGCAGGCGGCCGGATCGGCGCCGGGCCTTGGCGACTGCAGCGGGATCGGCGGCGGGATCACGGCCTGGGCGCTGGGGGCCGGCGTCGCCTCCGGGGCGGGAACCGACAGGGCGCGGCGGGCATGGGTCTGGGCCCCGGCCGACGAGGCCAGGGCGGCGACCAGCAACAGGGCGGAAAGCGCGCGACGCATGACCCGCGAGTCTAGGGACTGATCCGCCGGAAATAAACCGCGCCCGGACGTCGCGGGCGCCCTCGACGAACGCCCGCGCTCGCCTACATTGGCATCCATGCTCAAGCACGCCGGACGCGCCCTTGCCGCCTTCACCCTGCTCTTCGTCTCCTTCGTCGCGGCGGGCGGCGTGATGGCCGCGGTCGGACACAAGGCCCCGCGCGGGACCTTCGTCGACATAGGCGAGGGGCGTAAGCTGCGGCTCGTCTGCGAAGGCGAGGCCACCCGCCCCGACCGCCCGACCGTCTGGCTGGAGGCCGGCGCCTTCGGCTTCGCCGCCGACTGGGGCGCGACCCAGGACGCCCTGGCCGCCGCCGGCTGGCGCGCCTGCGCCTACGACCGCGCCGGCATGGGCTATTCGCCCAAGGGCCCCAAGCCCCGCGACGGCCTGGCCATCGTTTCCGACTTCGAGAAGCTGGTCGCCGCCTCGGGCGAGACGGGTCCCTACATCCTGGTCGGCCACTCGATGGCCGGCCTGCGCCTGCGCGAATACGCCGGCCGCAACCCCGACAAGGTGGCGGGCCTGGTGCTGGTCGACGCCGCCACGCCCGAGGCCGCCAAGATCCGGCGCGCCAAGGGCTTCATCAAGTCGTTCGTGTTCATCTCGCGGGCCGCGGCCTTGGGCGCCTCGACCGGGCTCTACAAGCCGCTGGTCTATACCCGCCTGGGCGACAAGATCGGCCTGCCGCCGGACGCCAAGGCCGAGAAGCGCTGGGGCTTCGCCAACGGCCGCCACAACCGCACCTCGGCGCAGGAGGTCACGCTGTGGGCCGAGGCCTCCGACCAGGCCGCCGCCCAGCCGCCGTTCAAGCCCGAATGGCCGGTGGCCGTGGTCACCGCAGGCGCCCGCGTCGGCGAACGCGCCCAGTGGAAGGACATGCAGGCCGCGCCTGCCCGCGCTTCGCAGCACGGCTATGTCGACCATGTCGCCGGCGCCACCCACACCCGCCTGCTGGGCGGGGAGTTCGCCGACCACATCGTGCGAGCCGTGGAGTTCGTGGCCAAGGCGCGGGGGACGGTTCCGCAGGCGCTGGTGGACGTGACCCAATAGCGCCTTCTCCCCTTGCGGGAGAAGGTGTCGGCGCAGCCGACGGATGAGGGGTCGCACATACGAAAAACGCCGCGACGGCCGATCGGCTGTCGCGGCGTTTTGTTTCCGAGAGACCCCTCACCCGACCCCACTCCGTGGGGCCACCCTCTCCCGCAAGGGAAGAGGGATCAGGATCCCAATTCCTCCGACCGCTTCACCGCCGCCGCAAGCGCCTTGGGCAGCAGGTCCCCGAAGCCGCCCTCGCCCATCAGCACCGACAGCGCCGCGGCCGTGGTGCCGCCTGGCGAGGTGACCTGCTTGCGCAGGTCCGAAGGCTCCTCGCCGCCCTGGGCCAGGAGGGCCGAGGCGCCGGCGATGGTGGCGCGGGCCAGGCGGGCGCTGTCCTCGGGCGTCAGACCCTGATCGGCCCCGGCGGCCTCCAGCGCTTCGATGAAGGCGTAGAGATAGGCGGGCGCCGAGCCGGAAACGGCGGTGGCCGCGTGCATCAGGCGCTCGTCCGCCAGTTCGACCGTTGCGGCGACCGGAGCCAGCAGGGCCTTGGCCGCCTCCAGCGCCTCGGGCGTGTCGGCATAGAGGCTGGCCGCGCCCTGGCCGATGGCCACGGCGGTCGTCGGCATCACCCGCGCCACGCGCCGGCCGCCGAAGGCTTCGGAAATGTCGGCCGCGCGCACGCCGGCGGCGATCGAGACGATGATGGCGTCGGGGGCCAGATGCGGGACCACGTCCTTGACCGCCTCGCGCCAGATCTGCGGCTTGACCGCCAGCAGCACCACCTTGGCCGCGCCCAGGGCTTCGAGCGGCGGATTGACCACCGCGCCGGGGAAGGCCTGCGCGGTGGCGGCCGGGTCGCGGACGATCAGGTCGGAAAGGGCGAAGGCTTCCGTCCTGCGCCAGCCCTCGATCAGGGCCCCGCCCATGCGGCCCGCGCCGAGAAGGAGGATGGGGGTCATGGATGCGGCTCCCGCGTGTCTGCTGTCGCAGGGCGCTTAGCGCGACGGGGAAGCGGCGTCACCTTATTGGTGTATGCCAAAAATGGAAAAGCCGCCCGCCCCGGAACCGGAGAGGACGGCTTTCGAAGATCGCAGGGGCGACAGATCCTGCGCCTGGAACCCTACGCCTGGCCCACCGTCTCGAACATGCAGGCGGCCATGGCCTCGTCCGGGGTCTTGGCGCCGTGCAGCAGGAAGTCGAAGGCCGGGTAGAAGCGGTCGGCGGCTTCCACCGCCGCATCGATCATCGAGGCCGCCTGGGCCATGGTCGGACGCTCGCCCGAGGGCAGGGCCAGGGCGTGGCGGAACACCACCTCGCCGTCGTCGGTCCAGACCTCGAAATGGCCCAGCCAGACGCGCTGGTTGATCATCGACAGCAGCTCGTAGGCGCCCGAACGCTTGGTCTTCGACGCCCGCAGGTCGAGCGAGAGGCACAGCTGCAGGCAGTCGGCCTCCGGACGCCAGGCGAACCAGAGCTCGTAATCCTTCCAGTCGCCGGTCAGGGCGAAGGCCAGATCGCCGTCTTCCGTCCGGTCGAAGGTCAGGTTTTCGGCGGCCAGCACGTGCTCGACTACCTCGAGGGGATCCAGCGCCAGCAGGACGTCGTCGTCGGGTTGGGTGTCCATCAGAACCTTTGGCCCCCAGGGGCGATGACGGGCGTGGGACCCGCCGGGTGTCGCCCACGAAAGGAGAGTCTAAGCTGCTTCGCGCGTTTGGCCACAACAGCGTTCACGCTCGGAGCGAGCAGTAAACCTTTTATTCGCCCTTTTCGGCAGGTTGATCGGCCTTCGGAGTCGCCTTCCTGGCGGCGGGCTTCGGAGCCGCGGCCTTTTCGGCCTTCAGGGCGGCGACCTCGGCCTGCAGCGCGGCCACCTGGGCCTTCAGGACCTCCAGGTCGTCGCGACGCACCAGGTCCAGCTCGGCGGCCCAGCGGTCGGCCTGGGCGCGGAACGCCGTCTTGGCTTCGTCGCCCGCGGTCTGGGCGATGCCCATGGCGGCCTGGGTGAACTTGGCGAATTCGTCGAGGAAAGGATTCTGGCTGTGCATCGTCGTTCCGGCCGGGCGCAAATCGCCCACAGGTCTTTATATGGTGAGCGGGGATGAAAGCGAACCACGAAGCAGGTATCCCTGCGACCATCTGTCCCGAACGGAGCCGCGCGGCGTGATCTTTCCCGACATCGACCCCGTCGTTCACATCGGCCCCTGGGCCCTGGAATGGGGCCCTCTGGCCCTGCGCTGGTACGCTCTGGCCTACGTCGCCGGCATCGTGCTGGGCTGGCAGTACGCCGTCCGCCTGGTGAAGTCGGCCGCCCCATGGGGCGGACACCGGCCCACGGCCACCACCGAGCAGGTCGACGACCTGGTGCTGTGGATCACGCTCGGCATCATCCTGGGCGGACGGATCGGCTACATCCTGTTCTACATGCTGGTCAACGACGGCCAGCGCGCCGACCTGGCGGCCAATCCGCTGAACGTGCTGAAGATCTGGGAAGGCGGCATGTCGTTCCACGGCGGCTTCCTGGGCGTCTGCGCGGCCGTGGTCTATTTCGCCAGGCGCAACCGCATCGACCTGCTGAAGCTGGGCGACCTGGTCGCGCCGGTGGCCCCGATCGGCCTGTTCTTCGGTCGCTGCGCCAACTTCATCAACGGCGAGCTCTGGGGCCGGGTCACCGACTCGCCGCTCGGCGTGATCTTCTGCAACGACACCATCCGCCAGGCCCACTATCCCTATGGCTGCCCGGCCGGCGAACTGCCGCGCCATCCCAGCCAGCTCTATGAAGCCGCGCTGGAAGGCGTGCTGCTGTTCGCGATCCTGCAGGTGCTGGTCTGGCGCTTCAAATGGCTGCAGCGCCGCGGCGCGCTCGTGGCGACCTTCCTGATCTGCTACGGCCTGTTCCGCTTCTCGCTGGAAGGCGTGCGCAACCCCGACCAGGGCATGCCCGAGTTCCCGCTGGGCCTGACCATGGGCATGATGCTGTCGCTGCCGATGCTGCTGATCGGCGTCTGGCTGCTGTGGAAGGCTCTGAAGACGCCGGTCGCGGCGCCGCCGGAGCCGGTCCAGCCTTGAGCCTGCGAGAACCCGCGCTGCTGGGCCGCCTCAAGGCTCAGATCGCCCAGGACGGCCCGATCAGCGTCCCTGAATACTTCACCCGCTGCCTGCATGATCCGCGCGACGGTTACTACGCCAACCGCCCGGCCCTGGGCTCGGAAGGCGATTTCATCACCGCGCCGGGCGTCAGCCAGATGTTCGGCGAGCTCATCGGCCTGTGGCTGATGGAGACCTGGGACCGCATGGGCCGCCCCGCGCCGTTCCGCCTGGTCGAGATGGGCCCCGGCGACGGGACCCTGATGAGCGACGTCCTGCGCGCCGCCCGCCTGCTGCCCGCCTTCCTGGAGGCCGCCGACCTGTGGCTGGTCGAGGTCTCGCCGGTGCTGCGCGCGGCGCAGAAGGACAAGCTGGCGGGCGTTTCGGTGAGCTGGGCCGGACGGCTAGAAGAGGTGCCGGCCGACGCCCCCCTGCTGCTGGTCGCCAACGAACTGCTCGACTGCCTGCCCGCCCGGCAGTTTGTGAAGACCGAGGGCGGCTGGGCCGAACGGGTCGTGGGCCTGGGCGAGGACGGCGAACTGGCGTTCGGGCTGCGCTCGCTTTCTCCTCCCCCTCTGGGGGAGGCGGCCCGGAGGGCCGGAGGGGGGGCGGTTTCAGCCGCCGCGTCGGACATTCTGAAGTCACTCCCCCCTCCGTCGGCTTCGCCGACACCTCCCCCATGGGGGGAGGACCTTCCCGCCGGCGCCATCCTCGAATCCTCGCCGGCCCAGGCGGCGCTGGGCTCGGAACTCGGCCATCGGCTGGCCCGTGACGGCGGGGCGGCGCTGCTGATCGACTACGGCCGGGCAGCGCCCGAGGCCGGCGACACCCTGCAGGCCTTGCGCGCCCACCAGAAGGAAGGGCCTCTCGATAACCCCGGCCAGGCCGACCTGACCGTCTGGGCCGACTTCCCTTCGGTGCTGGACGCGGCCCGGCAGGCCGGCGCCGCCGCGCCGCCGGTGATCGGCCAGGGCGACTTCCTGCGGGCGCTCGGGATCGAGGCGCGGGCCCAGGCCCTGGCCGCCGCCCGCCCCGATCGCGCCGACACCCTCGCAAGACAGCTTGATCGCCTGACCGGAGCGGCGCAGATGGGCGATCTGTTCAAGGTCGCGTGCCTGAGCGCGCCGGGGCTCAATCCCCCGCTCTTCGAGGACGAGGCATGACCAAGCCCAAGCTCCCCACCGTCCAGTCGCCCCTGCTGGCGTCCGTGCCCGGTCTGCGCCACGCCTTCTTCACCCGCAACGGCGGCGTCTCGCGGGGTCTGTACGACAGCCTCAACGTCGGGCGCGGCAGCCAGGACGAACCGGCCGACGTGATCGAGAACCGCGCCCGCGCCGCCGGCTGGTTCGGCGTCGACCGCGCAGACCTCAACACCTGCTTCCAGATCCACTCGACCATCGCCATCGTCGCCGACGGCTCATGGGGCGACGCCCGCCCACAGGGCGACGCCGTGGTCAGCAAGACGCCGGGCGTGGTCTGCGGCGCGCTGCACGCCGACTGCGCCCCGGTGCTGATCGTCGATCCGGAGGCGCGCGTGGTGGCCGCCGCCCACGCCGGCTGGCGCGGGGCTCTGGACGGGGTGGTGCAGGCCGCCGTCGATTCCATGGTCGAGCTGGGCGCCCGCCCCGAACGCATGGTCGCCGCCGTCGGCCCCTGCATCGGCCCGGACTCCTACGAAGTGGGCCTCGAGTTCTTCGCCAGGTTCGAGGCCGACTGCCCCGGCTCCAAGCGGTTCTTCAAGCCGGGCAAGAGCGACGACAAGCGCTATTTCGACCTGCCCGCCTTCGTGCTCGACCGCATCGAGACGGCCGGCATCGAACGGCGCGAATGGATCGGCCGAGACACCTGCGCCGAGGACGAGCACTTCTTCTCCAACCGCCGCGCGGTGCTGAACGGCCAGAAGGACTACGGCCGGCTGCTATCGGCGATCATGCTGGAGGGGTGAAAGAGATCCTCCCCCTGAAGGGGGAGGATCCTGAAGCTGCGGCCTGAACGACACGAAACGTTCACGAAGCGCAACCTGGGGCCTTAAGAGGATTGCCCCCGGGCGGATCGCTGCTAGAAGGCCCGGCAACGGCGTCCCCCCACCGAGAATCCAACATGAAGCTGCTGTCCGGCAACTCCAACCGTCCGCTGGCCCAGGCCATCGCGGAGTACCTCGACATGCCGCTGACCCGCGCCCAGGTGCGCCGGTTCGCCGACCTCGAGGTGTTCGTCACCATCGACGAGAACGTGCGCGGCGAGGACGTGTTCGTGATCCAGTCGACGAGCTACCCCGCCAACGACAACCTGATGGAACTGCTGATCTGCATCGATGCGCTGAAGCGCGCGTCGGGCAAGCGGATCACCGCGGTGCTGCCCTACTTCGGCTACGCCCGCCAGGACCGCAAGACCGGCGGCCGCACCCCGATCTCGGCCAAGCTGGTGGCCAACCTGATCACCCGCTCGGGCGCCGACCGCGTGCTGACGATGGACCTGCACGCCGGCCAGATCCAGGGCTTCTTCGACATCCCGACCGACAACCTGCTGCCCTCGCGCCTGCTGGCCGACGACATCATCAAGAACTACCCGCTGGGCGACGACCTGATGGTCGTCTCGCCCGACGTCGGCGGCGTGGTTCGCGCCCGCGCCCTGGCCAAGCGCCTGGACGACGCCGATCTCGCCATCGTCGACAAGCGCCGCTCGGGCCCGGGCCAGTCGGAAGTGATGAACATCATCGGCGACGTCACCGGCCGGCGCTGCATCCTGTTCGACGACATCGCCGACTCGGCCGGCACCCTGTGCAACGCCGCCCAGGCCCTGATCAATCATGGCGCCGTCTCGGTCAGCGCCTACGTCACCCATGGCGTGCTGTCGGGCGCGGCGGTCGACCGCGTCGCCAACTCGGTCCTGACCGAACTGGTGGTCACCGACTCCATCGAGGCTTCTGACCCGGCCAAGGTCTGCCCGAAAATCCGCTACGTCTCGTGCGCCCCGCTGATCGGCGAGGCCATCCGCCGCATCGCCAACGAAGAGTCGGTGTCGAAGCTGTTCGACTGATCTACTTCCTCTATCCGTAAAATCCCCGCGAAAGCGGGGACCCAGGCGTTTTATCGTCGAGCGCCGCGTGTTTCAGAAAAAGCCTAGGCCCCCGCTTTCGCGGGGGTTTTACGGTTATGGGGACCGAGCGCCCAAAACGCCCCCGCGTTAACCCCAACCGCCGCGCCGCCACATCGGCGCCACATTTTCCGTCGGCGAAATATCCAACGGAATCCGCGCTCTCGCGGAAATCGTCTCATAGCCCCGCTTGTCAAAGTCTGGTTAACGGACTGACTGTCACAATGTCGCCCGTCGGCGATGTTAAGCCGGTTCCAGTCATACGGGGATGTCGTCAGCATGCTTTTCAACCTGCGTCCGCGCGCCGCGATAACGGCCGTCGCGCTCGCCGCGGCCTCGGTCCTGGCCAGCTGCTCCACGCCTCCCGCGCCGCCCGCCCCGCCTGTCGTCCAGGCCCCGCCGGCCCCGCCGCCCATCACCCTGTCGAGCAAGATCGTCGAGCGCGCCAGCGCCTTCCGCGGCTACATGCACCGCGCCGGGGCCATCGACGCCAACTTCCAGAACGGTGAGCAGATCCAGGCCTCGCTGAAGGTCGGCGTCGGCTACGAGCAGAAGCACTTCCTCAGCGGCGCCATGTCGTACGGCGCGGTGCTGGCCCTTCAGGATCCCACGTTCGTGGCTTCGGTGCGCGCCTTCGCCGCCGATCCGGCCCAACGCCAGCAGGTGATCCACCAGCTGATCGCCGACCCGGCCTACGCCGTCGGCTTCAAGGGCAGCGACACCGCCGCCGCCCGCATCATCGACACGCTCGGCGCCGACGGCCTCAAGGTCTACCAGGCCGGCAAGAAGGTGAAGCAGTCGGCCTACGACGTGCAGCGCGTGGCGTGGTCGAAGGGCTTCGTCACCGATCGCGACGGCCGCCTGGCCTATGCCAAGACCGCCTCGGCGATCCCGGCCCTGGCCGACACCGCCGACGTGGTCCAGCTGCAGCAGGCCGCTCTGACGACGGTCGCCGCCCCGGCCGCCGCCCCCGCGCCCGCCGCCAACATCGACGCCGCCCTCGACGCGACGGCCGCCCCGGCCGGTCCGCGCTCGGCTCCGCCGCCCTACCGCCCGATGGTGATCCGCAGCCTGGCCGTGGCCGCCCTGGCCGCCCTGGGCGCCGCCGGCGACGAGAACCTGGCCACCATCGACGCCATCATGGCCGAGCCCAACAGCGCCTCGTGCCTGAACATGGCCAAGCTGAACCTCTACCAGTGCCTGGCCGTGTCCAAGCCGCACTACGAGGACATCTTCTGCCTGGGCCAGCACATCATGATCGACACCGGCGCCTGCGTCATCAAGGCCTCGGGCGCGCCGATGCCCTACGAGCCGCCGCCCCCGCCGCCGCCGGAAAAGCCGACCGCCAAGAAGAAGACGACCGCCAAGCCCGCGGCCGTGAAGAAGAAGAAAGCCTGATCCAGCCATCCCCGGCTGACAGCGAAAGGGCCGCCGGATTGCACCGGCGGCCCTCTTCGTGTATTGGGCGCCCTCCTGAAAACGTCGACCGAGCGGGGCAATCCGGTCCTGTGCGGCGATTTCGCATTCCGAGGGCATGGGCCCTCAAGAGAGAACACACATGGCCGAGATCACCCTGAAAGTCGAAATCCGTGAACGCGCCGGCACCGGCGGCGCTCGCGAAACCCGCCGCGCCGGCCTGGTCCCGGGCGTCCTGTACGGCGGCGACAAGGATCCCGTGAACGTCGCGGTGAAGTCGAACGAATTCCGCAAGGCTCTCTACACCGGCAAGCTGCTCGGCCACCTGGTCACGCTGCAGCACGGCGAAGAGAAGCAATCGGTCATCGCCAAGTCGATCCAGTTCCACCCGGTCACCGACGAGCCGATCCACTTCGACCTGTACCGCGTCAGCGAGCACCAGCTGATCAAGATCGAAGTGCCGGTGCACTTCAAGAACCACGAAACCTCGGTCGGCCTGAAGAAGGGCGGTTCGCTGGAAGTGATCCGTCACACCGTCGAGCTGGCCTGCCCGGCCGACCAGATCCCCGAAGAGCTGGTCATCGACCTGGCCTCGCACGACATCGGCGACACCATCCGCATCTCGGAAGTGAAGCTGCCGGAAGGCGTGAAGCCGGCCGTCGAGCGCGACTTCGTGATCGCGACCCTGAAGGCCTCGGCCTCGGCCCAGTCGGACGCCGGCGACACCACCGTCGAAGGCTGATCCGGGCTCGGTCTTCCGACCGAACTGATCTAGGAAGCGGGCGGGCCTTCGGGTCCGCCCGTTTTCGTTTTGAGTACGTGAGCACCGAGCGATGCTGATCCTCGCCGGCCTCGGTAACCCCGAGCCCAAGTACGAGAAGAACCGCCACAACGTCGGCTTCATGGCCGTCGACGCCATCGCGCGGAAGTGGGGCACGACGCCCTGGCGCGCGCGCTTCCAGGGGCTGGCCTGCGAGGGCCAGGTCGACACCCCGAACGGCCCGGTCAAGCTGCTGCTGCTCAAGCCCAAGACCTATTACAACGAGGCCGGCCGCGCCGTGGGCGAGGCGATGAAGTTCTTCAAGCTCACGCCGGCCGACGTCATCGTCTTCCACGACGAGATCGACATCGCGCCAGGCCGTTTCCGGATGAAGGCCGGCGGCGGGGCGGCGGGCAACAACGGCATCCGCTCGGTGACCAGCCAGATCGGCGACGCCTTCCGCCGCGGCCGCATCGGCGTGGGCCATCCCGGCGACAAGGCCATGGTCATGCACTACGTGCTGGGCGACTTCCACAAGGTCGAGCACCAGTGGCTGGACCCGCTGCTGGACGCGGTGACCGACGCCCTGCCCTTCGCCGCCGCCGGCGACGACGAGCGCTACCAGGCCGAAGTGCTGCGCCTGGCCCCCTCCCCCAAGGCCGACCCGAAGAAGCCCCGGGAGTAGGAGAGAGGGGCCCATCGCAGGCGCGGGAGGGTGCGAGGCGCACCGCGGGCCTAAGCTGGCGCCACGCGAGTTGGTCAGTCCGCGCCAAGCTGTCGGGCCCGGAGCAGCCGCTGCTTCCGGCTTCGGCGCGGGCGCCTATTTGCGCACTCGACCCATGGCGGCAATTGGTGTGCGGTGGAGCTAAGGCCCGCGCATAGGCTTAACGCGGGCGGTGCCCAAGTCCCTGGGCGCGGTCAGCATTACCCTCTGGCGCCCTTTCAGGCTTCCTCTGCCCTCCACCACACCGATGCAGTGTGGCATTGGGAAGGTCGGTTCACCACCCTTCTCTGCCGAGCCGGAGGTCTGCATCGCTGGCCGGTTCGCGCCGATTGCTGCCGCTGGCGGACCTCCAGGAAGCGGACATTTCGCCCACCCGGCCAACGGGCGAGATCGACCCGTTGCGGACATTGGAAACCTCGCCCACGATTGCGCTTCGTGAGGGCTCAAAGGTGAACGCTCGGACTATGGCATTCTGGGTCGGCTTGGCGGCGTTCGCGTTAATGGCGGTGCTAGGCCTGACGCCTCTTGTTTGGCAGTTTCAGGGGCGGCCCTCTGAGTCGTATCCCGAGCTTGTCTTTCTAGGGATAGGTTTGCCGCTGGGCGTGATCTCGCTAACGGCCGGGGCACTGCTGGCTTGGAATTCTGCGTCGCGGACAGCCAGCAACGTTTCTGGCCTCAGGCTAATGTCGCTACTCTCGCTTCTTGGGTGCGGTGGGCTGCTCGGACTTACATTTGCGCCGCCCGGTCTCGTCTCGTTTGCGTTCGCAGAGCTTGTGCTCAACGCCTTTTTCGTCGGAGCGCCCCTGCTCGGGCTAGCTACGGTCATTCTGGCGACTGGCCCCCTGATCAAGCGCAGAGCCAGAGTCTCCTAACCACCCTTCTCGGCAGTTTCCGGCGACTGCTTCGAGGTATCCAGCACCACGCCTGGGGCCGACGCAGTGCGACGGCCCTGGGTCCCCGATACGCACCAGACGCTTTCCGGAATAACGATGGAAGCGGTGAGAGGCTGTAACCTCTCACCCTCCCACCGCGGCGCGGCCCTCCCTTTCCCACAGAGGGAGGGATCGGACCCTAGAACCGATACTGAAGCCCCAGGTTAAACTGACGCCCCGTGTGGGTGTAGACGAAGGTGCTGTCGCGATCGGAGTCGATGAACTGCCGGTTGAAGCGATCGAAGATGTTCAGCCCCTCCAGCGACAGCTTCAGGCGGTCGTTGATCTGGTACGAGGCGGCCATGTCGAAGGTCAGGTTGGCGTCGTAGCCCTCGACGTCCTGCAGCGGGTTGTTGGCCGGCAGGGCGACGATCGACTTGTCGCGGTACGAGGCCGAGACGCGGGCGCTGAGCTTGCTGTCCTCGTAGTAGAGCGTGGCGTTGTAGGCGTTCTTCGACAGACCCACGAGGTCGTTGGTGGTCACCCCGCCGGCGGCCAGGAAGTAGTCGATCTGGGAGTCGACATAGGTGTAGTTCACCAGCGCGCCGGTATGGCGCAGGAAGCCCGGCAGGAAGGTGAACGTCTGCTGGTAGTTGATCTCGAAGCCCTTCAGCGGGCCGCCAGGGGTGTTGACCGGGCGGGTGACCGTGATCGGGGTGTTGTCGGGATCGACGCCCGAGGTTCCGATCAGCGACAGCGGCAGGCCGGTCTCGCGGAAGGTCATCTGCTGGGACTGGTTCTGCACGTAGGTGGCGATGTCCTTGTAGAACACGCCCACGCCCAGCACCGAGCCCGGGGCGAAGTACCACTCGGCGCCGAGGTCCACCGTCGTGGCGCGGATCGGGTCGAGGTCGGGGTTGCCCGAAGCGATCGACGGGGTGCCGGTCAGGTTCAGGCTGCCGCCGGGGGTCAGGAAGCCCAGGTCCGGACGCGACACCACCTTGGCGGCCGAGAAGCGCACCACCAGGTCGTCGCGCAGGTCGACGGCGAAGTTCAGCGACGGCAGCACGTCGTGATAGCTGTTCTCGGCGGTCACCTGCTGGGGCGTGGCGCCGATCTGGTAGCCGCGCGACGCAAGGTCGGTCTGGGCGATGCGGAAGCCCACGTCGCCGCGCACCGGCACGCCGCCGATCACCGTCCGCAGGTCGGCCTGCAGATAGGCCGAGGTCACCTTCTCCTCCACCCGGCGGATGCCGCCGTAATTGGGGATCAGGGCGTACATGCCGCTGTCGCTGTAGAGGTTCTGGCTGTCGACGAACTTGTCGTAGTCGATCGTCGCCCAGCTGGACGGGAAGACGTCCTTCTTGATGCCGTTGCCGCCAAAACCGTCGACGACCTTGGTCACCGCCTGCAGTTGGGCCGTGGTCAGGGTCGGGACCAGGAAGTTGTTGCTGCGCTGGCGGGCCGAGGTGTCGAAGGTGAACTCGTGGTGGTGGGCGCCGACCTTGATGGTCAGGTCGTCATCGACGCGCCAGGCCAGGTTCAGCTCGGCGGTCTTGTAGATGTTGGTGGTGAAGATCTGCGACAGCCGCACCTCGGCGTTGGGCGAGGCGAAGCTGTACTGGCTGGCGTCGGCGACATTGAAACCGTGGGTGATCTTCGGCTGGTCGCGGTCGTCGCGGAAGTCGATGGTCATGCTCGTATTGGGACGCTGGAACATGATCGTCGTGGTGATCGGCTGGTCGTAGTCCGACTTCGAATAGCCGACGAGGCCCGAGAGGGTGATGCTGTCGGTCAGCTCGTGCTTGCCGTTGAAGGTGTACTGCTGGAAGACGTTCTGGAACTCGTCGTGCTGGGTGTCGGACCGCACGTCGACGCCGTCGAAGCGGGCATAGGCCACGTCGTAGACCGGCAGGCCGTTGTTGACCCCGGCGGTGTGGCTGGTTCCGGCCTCGCGCAGGATCAGCTCGCGGATAGCCGTCTGCGGCTTGCCGTTCTGGCTGATGGCGCGGGCGAAGGAGAAGCCTTCCAGCCAGTTCTCCTCGCGCACCACGTCATAGTTCGAATAGAGCGCGTCGAAGCCGAACGAGGTGCGGTCGCTGGGCTTCCATTGCAGGGCCAGGGTCGCGCCCGTGCGTTCCTGGTCGTGGTGGAAGCGGCCGTAGCGCGGCAGGCGCGGGAAGAACACGGTCGAGCGGTTGCCCAGGTCGAACAGCGTATCGTTGGCGGCCGGGCGCGGCACGCCGGTGGCGCAGTTGGCCGCATCGGTGCCGTTGGCGGCGTTGAAGGCGGGGTTCGGCACCGGGCGGCCAACGGGCGTGCAGAAACCGCCGTCGACCGTGGCCGGGTTCCAGCCGCCCGAGCCCCACTGGTCCTCGAGGAACTTGCGCTTGCTCCAGGCCACCGAAGCCTGGGCCCCGAACTGGCCCCAGGCGGTGTCCCAGCGGTCGCCGACCACGGCGCTGAACTTCTTGTCCATCTTCTCGGACAGGTCGTTGTAGCCCAGCGAGCCGCCGACCACGACGGTGCGGCCCTTCTGGTCGAGGGGCTTGGCGATGTCGAGGTCGACCGTGGCGCCCAGCGAGCCCTCGATCACCTCGGCCTGGGCGGTCTTGCGCACGGCGATGCCGCTGAACAGCTCCGAGGCGAAGGTGTTGAAGTCGAAGCCCCGGCCAAGGTTCGCGCCGCGGTCGCTGGTGGTGGCGCCGCTGGTGGCCTGCGCCTCCATGCCGTTGATGCGCACGCGGGTGAAGTTCGGCGGCAGGCCGCGCACGGTGATGGTGCGCCCCTCGCCGGCCACGCGGGTGATCGACACGCCCGGCACCCGCTGGATCGACTCGGCGAGGTTGGCGTCGGGGAAGTCGGCGATGTCCTCGGCCTTGATGGCGTCGACCACGCCCGAGGACTGGCGCTTGACGTTCAGGGCGCTCTTCAGGCTTTCGCGGAAGCCGGTGACGATCACCTCTTCCACGGCGTTCTCGGTGGTCTCGCCGGAGGGCTGCGGAGGCGTTGCCTGGGCGTTCGCCGCCCCGGCCGCCAGTGCGGCAGACATCAGGACCGCAAGCGAACAGCCCGCCCGCAGGCTGCGACCACGCGAACCATACAAGGACGACGACGACATAGGTCCCTCCTGACGGCGGCGTCTCGCTGGACCCGCCCTTATGTTTCCAACCCAAGCGCCGGTTTTCCCGGTCTGCTTATGTCAATTGCGAAATATTCCCACATATTGGAATGCGGTCTCGCAATATAACGACAATAGTCAGACACATGAGAGACACGCAAGGCCCGGCGTAACGCGGGTTCGCGGGAAACCGCCGTGACAGCTTGCCGCAGGGGGGCCGAGCGATTGACGGCGTCGCTCCTGCGCCACACATAGCCGGGACGCCGCTGGAGACCCTTTTCGATGATCCCCGTCATTGGCCTGTCGCTGATCTTCTCGATCGCCCTCTGCGTCCACGTGGTGCGCACGGGGCAGGCGATGTACTGGCTGCTCATCATCCTGATGTTTCAGCCGCTGGGCGGGATCGTCTACCTGCTGGCCATCGTCGCGCCGGAGTTCATGGGCGGGTCCAAGGCCCAGCAGATGAAGGCCGCCGCTCGCCAGGCTCTGGATCCGCAGCGCGAATACCGCGAGGCCGGCCGCGACGCCGAGGACGCCCCGACCGTCACCAACCTCTCGCGCCTGGCCGCGGCCGCCAGCGGCCTTGGCAGGCACGAGGAGGCCGAGCGGATCTACGCCCAGGCGCTGCAGGGCCACTATGCCCACGACCCGGCCTTGATGCTGGCCCGCGCCAACAGCCTGATCGAGCTTGGCCGCGCCGCCGAGGCCCTGCCGCTGCTGGAAGCCCTGGGCGAGCAGGGCGAGAAGAGCCGCACGCCGCAGACCGCCCTGGCGCTCGGCCGCGCCCAGGCGGCGCTGGGCCGCAACGACGAGGCCGACGTCTCCCTGCGCTGGGCCGCCGCCCACCTGCCCGGCTTCGAGGGCATGGCCCGCTATGCGGTGTTCCTGGGGCAGACCGGCCGCAAGACCGAGGCCCGCGAGGCCCTGGCCGAACTCGACAAGCGGCTCTCCAAGACGCATCCGCGCTTCCGCAAGGAAGCCCGTCCGTGGCGGGACATGGCGGCCGCGGCTGCGGGTTAAAGACCCTCCCCCTCCTGGGGGAGGTGGCCCGGAGGGCCGGAGGGGGGCCGTTCTCAGCTTCCGCTGGGGCCGCCGGCTTCGCAGCCCCTTCCCTCTCCGTCAGCTTCGCTGACACCTCTCCCTTCAGGGAGAGGGTCTCATTTCACCTTCCCGATCAGCGCCATCGCCCCATGGGGCGCGTTGACCTTGCCCTCGTGGATGATGAAGGCGAAGACGTCGCGCTTGTCGGCCACGGGGGCCGAGGCCTTGTCGATGCGCGGCAGGTCGCCGGGGCGCTCGCCGCGCGACCAGGTCTTCAGACGGTCGGCCCACTGGTCGAGCTCGGGCTCGGGATAGGCTGTGGCCACCGCGTCCGAGCCTGTCTGCAGGCGCGCATAGACGAAGTCGGCGGCCTCGTCGGCGAACTCCGGATAGTCGAAGTGCTTGGCGTAGACGCCGGCCACGCCGTGCTCGCGCAGCAGCGCCGGGAAGGCCGGGGTCATGAAGGTGTCGTTGCGCACCTCGACCGCGTGGCGCAGGCGCACCCCGTCCTTCTCCTTGGGCAGCAAGCCTAGGAAGGCTCCGAAATCGGCCTCGTCGAACTTCTTGGTCGGCATGAACTGCCAGAGGATGGGGCCCAGCTTGTCGCCCAGTTCCGTCAGCCCCTGGTCGAGGAACTTGCCCACCGACTCACCGCCCTCGGCCAGCACCTTGCGGTTGGTGGTGAAGCGCGAGGCCTTCACCGCGAACACGAAGTCGTCGGGCGTCTCGTCGCGCCACTTCCTCCAGCTGTCGGGCTTGAAGCTGGAATAGTAGGTGCCGTTGATCTCGATCGCCGTCAGCTGGCGGCTGGCATAGGCCAGCTCTTCCTTCTGCTTCAGGTCGGACGGATAGAAGTGGCCCCGCCAGGGCTCGAAGGTCCAGCCGCCGATGCCGATGCGAATGTCGCCGCCCATGCGCGTTCCCTTCTTGTTCCGCGCGAACCTAGGCGAGGTCCGGCGATCCGTCGAGGGGCAGTTTGCGGCCTTGCGGCCAAAACAAAACCCGCGCCGGTCGCCCGGCGCGGGTTTCGTCTGTTTTCGGGTGCGTGAAACGCGGAGGCGCGAGAGACCGCGCCTCGACGGCGTTCTTAACGCGAAGCCTTCTTCGGCATCGGCAGCAGGCCTTCGCGCTGAGCGCGCTTGCGGGCCAGCTTGCGGGCGCGACGGACGGCTTCGGCCTTTTGACGGGCGCGCTTTTCCGAGGGCTTTTCGTAGTGGACGTGGCGCTTCATCTCGCGGAACGAGCCTTCGCGCTGCATCTTCTTCTTGAGGGCCTTCAGGGCTTGATCGACGTTGTTGTCGCGGACGAAAATCTGGACCAGGGGTGACTCTCCATTCGACGGCCCGACCAATTTCCCAAGTCCCTCTTGAGGGGCCGGGCGGGCGAATAAAAACCTTACGCCCTGGAAGGGGTGCTTCCGGGCGACGAGGGGCGGCAGATAGCAGAGCGAAGGGCGCGTGTCCATGCGCGACGAGCGCTAAACACCGGTGTAGACTCGGATTCATGAGCCAGACCGCCGCCGAAGCAACGCAGGATTGGGCCGACAAGGCCGAACAACGGGTTTTGGACGAGGCCCTGCGCCTGTCGCCGCGCCTGGGCTGGAACGCCGGCCTGGTCCGCGCGGCCGCCGCCGCGGCCCAGCTTTCGCCCGGCGAGACCGACCTGCTGCTGCCCCAGGGCCCGCGTGATCTGGCCGCCATCCTGGCCCGCCGCCACGACGCCAAGGCGATGGAATCGCTGGCCAAGCTCGATCCGGCGGCCCTGAAGATCCGCCAGAAGATCCGCGAGGGCGTCGTCGCCCGCATCGACGCAGCCGCCCACGACAGCGAGGCCGTGCGGCGCTGGGCCGCCTTCCTGGCCTTTCCGACCAACTTGCCGCTGGCGCTGTCTCTCTTGTGGGAAAGCGCCGACCAGCTGTGGCGCTGGGCCGGCGACGTGGCCACCGACGAGAACCACTATTCCAAGCGCGCCATCCTGTCGGGAATCCTGGTCTCGACCCTGGCGGTCGACCTGGCCTCGGGCCGCGAGTCGGCCCTCAAGCACCTGGACGCGCGCATCGAGGGCGTGATGGCCTTCGAAAAGTGGAAGGCCGGCGTGAAGGCCCCCAACCTGGCGGCGGAGTTCCTGACCGCCCTGGCGAAGATGCGGTACGCGCGGGGCTAAAGACCCTCTCCCTGTGGGAGAGGTGTCGCCAAAGGCGACGGAGAGGGGAGTGGCGCGGAAGCCGGTCATCACCCCGGAAGCTGAAAACGCCCCCCTCCGGCCCTCCGGGCCACCTCCCCCAGAGGGGGAGGATCTTCAGGCCAAAGCCCGGTCCACCGCCGCCAGCGCGTGCAGGGTCGTGGTGTCGAACACCGGCACGGGGCTGTCGGCCTGGCCGACGAGCAGCATGATCTCGGTGCAGCCCAGTATGATCCCCTCGGCGCCGTCCTCGACCAGTCGGGCGATGACCTCGCGATAGGCCTGGCGGGACTCGTCCCGCACCATGCCTGCCACCAGCTCCTCGTAGATGACACGATGCACCAGGGCGCGGTCGGCCTCACCGGGGACGGCCACTTCCAGCCCGAACCGCTCTTCCAGCCGGCCTCTATAGAAGGCGTGCTCCATGGTGAACGCGGTGCCCAAGAGGCCCACCTTGCGCAGGCCGGCCCCCACGATCGCCTGGCCCGTAGGGTCGGCGATATGCAGCAGCGGCAAGTCGACGGCCGCCTGCAGCTCGCCGGCCAGACGGTGCATGGTGTTGGTGCACAGCACCAGGAAATCGGCCCCGCCCCGCTCCAGAGCCTTGCCGGCGTCGGCCAGGCGGTCGGCCAGATCGCCCCAGCGGCCGGCGTGCTGCAGGGCCTCGATCTCGGAAAAATCGAACGACCACATCAGGCATCGCGCGGACGCGGTCGGTCCGCGCCGCGCGCGCACCGTCTCGTTGATCAGCCGATAGTAATGCGCCGAGCTTTCCCAGCTCATGCCGCCGATCAGGCCGATGGTCGCCTGACCGTCCATCCTCAGCCTTCCAGCGGCCGCAGGCGGTTGACGTGACCCATCTTGCGTCCCGCGCGGGCCTCGCCCTTGCCGTAGAGGTGGATGCGGGTCTCCGGCTCGGCGGCCAGCTTCTTCCAGGCGTCGGCCTCTGGACCGAGCAGGTTGGTCATCTCGACCCGGGCCAGCGGCGCGGTGGGGCCCAGCGGCCAGCCGGCGACGGCGCGGATGTGCTGCTCGAACTGGTCGACCTCGCAGCCGTCCTGGGTCCAGTGGCCGGTGTTGTGGACGCGCGGGGCGAATTCGTTGACCAGCAGCTTGCCGCCGGCCAGCTCGAACAGCTCCACCCCGATCACGCCCACATAGTCCAGGGCGGTGAGGATCTTGGCGGCGATGGCCTCGGCCTGGTCGCGTTCGCCGGGCGTGGCCTTGGCCGGCGCGATCGTGCGGCGCAGGACGCCGCCCTCGTGGTGGTTGTCCGACAGCGGATAGCAGACGATCTCGCCGTTGCGGCCGCGCGCGGCGATCACCGACAGCTCGCGGCCGAAGTCGGCCGGGGCCTCTAGGATGGCCGGCTGGCGGCCGATCTTCTCGAAGGCGGCGATCGCGTCGCCCGGACGCTGGATCCAGGCCTGGCCCTTGCCGTCATAGCCCTCGCGGCGGGTCTTCAGCAGGCTGGGCGCGCCGATCCTGGCCACGGCGGCCAGCAGGCTTTCCTCGTCGTCGACCGGGGCGAAGGCCACGGTGGGCACGCCGATCTCGGCCAGGAATGTCTTTTCGGCCACGCGATCCTGGGCGGCGGCCAGGGCGCGGGCGCCGGGGGCGACCTCGCAGCCCAGGGCCGTCAGCTCGGCCACGGTCTCGGCCGGGACGTTCTCGAACTCGTAGGTGACGACGTGGCAGGCCTCGGCCAGGCGCTTGAGCGCCCAGCGGTCGTCATAGGCGCCGACGATCTGGCGGGCGGCGACGCGGCCGGCCGGGCTGTTTTCCTCGGGATCGAGGATCACCACGTCGAAGCCCAGGCGCGAGGCGGCCTGGGCCAGCATCCGGCCCAGTTGCCCGCCGCCGAGGATCCCGAGGGTGGAGCCGGGGGGCAGAGGAAGAGCCGGAGAGGCGGTCATGGTCTTAGTCCTCGACGCTTTCGGCGACACTATCGGTCTGGGCCGCGCGCTGGGCGTCCAGCCGCTGGGCCAGGGCCGGGTCGGCCAGGGACAGGATCTGGGCGGCCAGCAGGCCGGCGTTCCTGGCCCCGGCCTCGCCGATGGCGAGGGTGGCCACGGGGACGCCGCCCGGCATCTGCACGATCGACAGCAGGGAATCCAGGCCGCTGAGGGCCTTGGACTGCACCGGCACGCCCAGCACCGGCAGCGGCGTCATCGACGCGACCATGCCCGGCAGGTGCGCCGCGCCGCCGGCCCCGGCGATGATCACCTGGTAGCCGGCCGCCTTGGCCGAAGTGGCGAACTCGACGAGGCGCTGGGGCGTGCGGTGGGCCGAGACGACCTTGGCCTCGTAGGCGACGCCCAGCTCGTCGAGGGCGTCGGCCGCCTTCTTCATCGTCGGCCAGTCTGAGCGGCTGCCCATGACGATGGCGACAGGCGGCGCGGACGTGGTCATCGGCGTCTTCCTCGAACGATAAAGCTTATACCAGGAAGCCTGGGGCGGCCCCTTGAATCGCGCGCCTTATAGCGGGTCGCCTGCCTGGGCCAAAGCCCGTTCTCGGACGTTTTCGACCGCTGTTCCGCCTGCGCCCCCTTGCCTCTCCACCTGCGGCTTATTGGCGCCGGCTTACCGCCGCCATTGTCATGGTTAACGAGAAAACGCAGATTTCCTTCCAGCTTGACCAGAAGTGATTCGCCGCCCCTCCGATGAAGATCTCAGGCGCCCGCACCGAAACCTTCTCCGCGATCCGCCGCCGGGCCCTCGCCGACGCCGCTGGCGTGTCGGCCGTCCCGCGCGGAACCGTGCCCGTCGACAAGGCCGGGTTCCTGGGCCTGGAGCCCGCCGACCTGACGCCCAAGGTGCAGGCCGCCCTGCAGACCCTGATGTCGGAGGTCGAGGACCTCCGCACCGAGGTCTCGCGCCTGAAATATCGCCTCAACGAGGCCGAGACCTTGGCCGACATGGACGTGCTGGCCCCGGTGCTGAACCGCCGCGCCTTCCTGCGCGAGGTCCGCCGCGTCTCGGCCTTCGCCCAGCGCTACGGCTCGCCCGCCAGCCTGGTGTTCTTCGACCTCGACAACTTCAAGGCCGTCAATGACCGCTTCGGCCATGCGGCCGGAGACTCGGCGCTGAAGGCCGTGGCCGAACGCCTGCAGGCCAATGTGCGCGAAAGCGACATCGTCGGCCGCATGGGCGGCGACGAGTTCGCCGTGCTGCTGGTCCAGGCCGACAAGGCCACCGCCGAGATGAAGGGCGAGAGCCTGGCCTCGGCGATCCGCGGCGTTCCGGTGCAGTTCGGCGAATGGAGCGCGCCGCTGCACGTGTCGTTCGGCGTGCGCGAGATCGAGGCCGGCGCCGAGCCGGAGACCTCGCTGGCCGAGGCGGATGCGGCGATGTTCCTCAGGAAGCGCACGCGGCTGGCCGCGGGCTAGGCGCCGACTGCCCCGCGACAATCGGTCTCGCCCTCGGAAGCGCCGGGAAACTTCAGCATTAACCGTTGTTAAACGGCGCCCGGGCTCTTGTGGCAGGCGAGCGGAGACGTCCGCGCCAGCCTTCCAGACCCCGGGGATTTCCTGATGACCGAACACGCCGAACCGGCCCTCGAGCTGATCTCGTTCTGCATCGGCGAGCAGGAGTTCTGCATCGACGTGAAGACCGTCCGCGAGATCCGCGGCTGGACCCCGGCGACCCCGATCCCGCATGCGCCCGGCTTCCTCAAGGGCGTCATCAACCTGCGCGGCGCGATCATGCCGGTCATCGACCTGCGCAACCGCCTGGGCCTGGGCGTCACCATCCCCGAGACCCGCCACGTCATCGTCGTCGTCGAGTGCCACGACCGCCTGGCCGGCATCCTGGTGGACGCCGTCTCCGAGACCTTCACCATCACCCGCGACCACCTGCAGCCGGCCCCGGACATGGGCGCCGACGAACTGCGCTTCGTGCAGGCCATCCTGTCGGTCGACACCCGCCTGATCACCTACCTGCGCATGGACGACGTGTTCCCGCCGCAGGTCAGCCAGGCGGCGTAACCGCGCATCAAGGAACGTCCCCCTGTGGGGAGGTGATCGCGAAGCGATCGGTGGGGGGAAGCGGTTGCTGAACCGGCCAACGCGTCGGCAGCTGAAACCGCCCCCCCACCGGCCTTCGGCCGCCTCCCCCACAGGGGGAGGTTCTTTTCCTACGAAATCGCCGCCTGAGCCTTCAGCTTCACGACCATGTCCGAGGACAGGTAGCCGTCGGCAGGCAGCTGGCGGCTCTGCTGCCAGGCGCGCAGGGCCTTGCGGGTGCCCGCGCCGATGACGCCGTCGGCCGGGCCGGGATCGAAGCCCAGGCGCGAGAGCGCGATCTGGGCGGCCATGCGGTCGGCCAGCGACAGCGGCTGCTCCACCGGCCAGGACGCCACCAGCGGCCCGCCGCCGCCGAAGCGGTCGGCCAGCAGGCCGATGCCCAGGGCGTAGGAGGTGGAGTTGTTGTACTTGCGGATCGCGAAGTGGTTGGGCAGGGCCAGGAAGGCCGGACCGGCCGCGCCGGCGGGCAGGATCAGCCCGGCCGGAGACGCCGCATCCGCGGCCGTCCAGGGCAGGCCGTCGGCCCGCTTCACGCCCTTGGCTTCCCACCACGAGGGAACTTCGCGCGGCCCCTCGGCCAGGCTGTAGTCGAAGCCCGCCGGCAGGATCACTTCCCTGGCCCAGCCCACGCCGGGCTTCCAGCCGCCCTTGGCCAGCAGGTTTGCGGCCGAGGCCAGGCTGTCGGCGTCGCTGCGCCAGATGTCGCGGCGGCCGTCGCCGTCGAAATCCACGGCGGTCGACAGATAGTTGGAGGGCAGGAACTGGGTCTGGCCCATGGCGCCGGCCCACGAGCCCTTCAGTTGATCGCGCGTGTCCTCGCCCGAGGCGATGATCTTCAGGGCCGCGATCAGCTCGCCCTCGGCCCAGGCGCGACGGCGGCCGTCCGCGGCCAGGCTGGCCATGGAGCGGACGACGTCGAAGTCGCCCTGGATCTTGCCGAAGGCCGATTCCATCGCCCAGACGGCCAGCAGGATGTCGCGCGGCACGCCGTAGCGCTGCTCGACCGACGGCAGGAAGGCCAGCTGGTCGCGCTTGCCGCGGCCCACGGCCACGCGGTCGTCGCTGATCACGCCCTTGATGTAGTCGCCCACCGGCTTGGAGAATTCCGGCTGGCGGCCGTCCAGCGAGATGACGCGCGGATTGGGCGTCAGGCCGTTCAGCTCGCGGTCGACCACCGCCTGTGGCACGCCGGCGGCCACGGCCTTGGGCTTGAACTGCTCCAGCCAGGCGTTGAAGGCGGCGACCTGGCCGCCGGTCTCGGGCGCGGTGACCGCCGACGGCGGGGTCGGGGCGGCGGGCGTCGAGACGGCGGGCGGCGGCGCGACCGGGGTCGACGGCGCCAGCGGCGCGTTGACGGTCGTGTCGGCGCAACCGGCCAGCAGCAGAACGAGGAATACGCGTTTGTCCATGCGGGCAGGCTACCGGGGTTCGTGCGAAAGCTTCAATCACAAGGACGCCAGGACAAAGTGAGTTCCCGGTTCGCATCGCCTCTCCACAAGCTTTGCTCTAAGAAGCTGGGACCAAATCGAAGTCGGGACGCGAGGTTCGACGTGCATCTTCTGAAAGCCCGCCTAAACCGCGCCAGCTACTGGGTGATCGTCGGGGTGGCGATCCTGGCCACCCTGGTCTCGGCCCTGGTGTTCATGCGCCCCCTGCCGGCGGCCCTGGTGGTGATGCTGATCGCCGCCATCCCGCGCCTGCACGACCTTGGCCGCACCGGTTGGTGGGCCGGCGGGGTGTTCCTGGCGCTGATGGCGCTGTTCTTCGGCGGCCAGTATGTCCTGCCCCGCCAAGCCCTCCAGAACGCCCTGGGCGTGGCGGTGCTGGTGCTGCCGGGCCTGCTGGTCTGCCTGGGCGCCCTGCCCGGCCAGAAGGCCGAAAACGCCTTTGGCTCGCCGCCGCCCAAGGGCCTGTCGTTCAAGCCCCCGCCCCCGCCCGCTCCCCAGACGGAGGCATAGGCGCCACAGGGCGCGGCGGCTGCGCGCAACGCGGCCTTGGCCGATTGACTCATGGCCCCGTCTTGCCTATACGCACGCCCTCCGAAACATCCGGATGTTCCGGCGAGCTCTAAGGCGCGCCCGAACCTCTCCGCTGACAACAGAGACGGTCATGAAGGTTCGCAGCTCGCTGAAGTCGCTGAAGGGTCGCCACCGCGACTGCAAGATGGTGCGTCGCAAGGGCGTCATCTACATCATCAACAAGACCGACCCGCGCTTCAAGGCCAAGCAAGGCTGATGACGCGCGCCCGGGGCTCTGCTCCGGGACGTCCGCGACGTTGAAGCCGCGGCCCCGCCGGCCGCGCTCCACGCGAAGGTCTTCGAAAGAACCGGTCGATCTCGGCCGGTTCTTTTCGCATGTCTGGACCACAGGTTTCGAAGGCCTCCGCGGCTTGGCGCTCGGAATCGGCTTTCCCTCCGGGCGCGTCCGAACTAGTTTCCGCGCCTCCGGTTTTCAGCCCTTTTTCGCGAGAGATCTCCATGGCCGACGACGCCATCCCGCACGCCGACGTTCTGAACTCCACCGCCCAGGGCCAGCTGAAGTCGATCATCGAGCGCGTCGAGCGCCTCGAGGTCGAGAAGGCCGAGATCATGGAGCAGATCAAGGAAGTCTACCTCGAAGCCAAGGGCAACGGCTTCGACGTCAAGGTGCTCAAGAAGGTGGTCCGCCTGCGCAAGACCGACCGCGCCAAGCGCCAGGAAGAGGACGCCATCCTCGATCTCTACCTCTCGGCCATCGGCGAGATCTGATTTTGAAAAGGCCCTCTCCCCGGAGAGGGCCTTTTTGCTAGGCTGGTCGTCATGCGCGCCAAGCCGCCCGATCGCAAAGCCCCAGATCCGCGGGCCCAGGCCAGGAAGGCCGCGCTGAGCGCCCTCAAGAAGGCCAGGCGGATGGCCGACAAGGGCGGGGTCGAGCTCTCCGACTGGGAGGGCGAATTCCTGGGCTCCGTGGCCCAGCGCATCGAGACCTATGGAAGGGCTTTCGGCGACCCGGAAAAGGGCGGCGCCGGCCAGGCCCTGTCGGTCAACCAGACCATCAAGCTCAAGGAAATCACCGCCAAGGCCAAGGGCGAGCGCAAGCCGATGAAGCGCGGCAAGGGCTTCACGCGGAAGGGGCGACCGGAGACGGCGGCGGAAGAGATCGAGGACGAAGGGTAGCCGCCTCTTTGGCCTCCCCCTCTTTCACAGAGAGGGTTTTCTAGAACGCCCCGCCTTCGCGCAGGTTGATGCCGTATTCCAGATAGGCCTTCATCGCGGCCATCATGTGCATCCAGCCGCCGGCGTTGCCGTGCGAGGCCTTCAGGCCCTCGGGGCTGTTGGGCCAGCCGGACTCGCTGATCCTGACCATGGTGTTTTGCGGATCGAGCGCCACGAAGGTCATCACCACCCGGGTGTCGGGATCGCCGGCGATGGCCGAGCCCCACTCCATCACGATGCGCTCGGGCGCGACCACCTCGCGCACCACCACCGGATAGCGCTCCTCGAATTCGGGGAACTGCCACAGCACGGTGGCGCCAGCGACCAGCGGTCCGCTGCCTTCGCGCAGGAAGTAGCCGCTGAGCTTTCTCGGATCGACGACGGCGTCGAACACCTGAGCTACCGGTTTGCGGATCTTCAGCTGCACCTCGAAGGCCAGCGGGATTTTATTGGATTGGGCGTCGCTGGACATGGCGGTCCTCCCTTGGCGATCGCCGCCATGTAGGGCCGGAACATCGTCGCGTTGCAAGCCCTCGAGGCCGGCCGGGCCGGCCCCTCGCCGCCTAGGAGGCTTCCTTGACGTCGACGTCGATGCCCTGCTCGCGGACCTTGCGATAGAGGGTCGAGCGGCCGATGCCCAGGCGGCGGGCGACCTCGCTCATGTGGCCGGCATAGACCTCGATGGCGTGCTGGATGAGGTCGCGCTCGATCTCCTCCAGGGTCCGCAGGTGGCCGTGGCCATCGAGGATGCGCACCGGGGCCTCGCCCGCCGCGCCGGTCTCGGCGTGGGCGGCGGCGGCCTGGATCATCACCGGCAGCGGCTCCATCGGCGACGGCTCCAGCGGCGGGGCCACGACGCCCGAGATGGCCGGGAAGTCGTAGGGCTGCAGATAGGGCGCGTCGGCCAGCACGATGGCGCGATAGACCGCGTTCTCCAGCTGGCGCACGTTGCCGGGCCAGTCGAAGGCGCAGAGGATCTGCAGGGTCTGCGGCGACGCCCCGACCACGCGCTTGCCTTCCTCGACGTTGAAGCGGCGCACGAAGGCCTCGACCAGGGCCGGAATGTCCTCGCGGCGCTCGCGCAGGGACGGCGCCTCCACCGGGAAGACGTTCAGGCGGTAATAGAGGTCCTCGCGGAACAGACCCTGCGCCACCGCGGCCGACAGGTCGCGGTTGGTGGCCGAGACGATGCGGACGTCGACCTTGACCGAGCGCTTGGAGCCGATCGGGTCGATCTCGCCCTCCTGCAGGGCGCGCAGCAGCTTGACCTGGACGTCGAGGGGCAGCTCGCCGACCTCGTCGAGGAACAGGGTGCCGCCGTCGGCTTCCTTGAACTTGCCCGAATGCTTGTCGGAGGCGCCGGTGAAGGATCCCTTCTCGTGGCCGAACAGGATCGACTCGACGAGGTTTTCCGGGATGGCGCCGCAGTTGACGGCCACGAACGGCTTGCCGGCGCGATCCGAAGAGCCGTGCACGGCGCGGGCGATCAGCTCCTTGCCGACGCCGCTCTCGCCGGTGATCAGCACGGGGATGGCGCTCTTGGCGGCGCGCTCGCCGATGCGCTTGACCATGGTCATGGCCGGAGAGGTTCCGATCAGGTCGGAGAAGGTGGTGCGGCCGGCGACGCGCTTGTTCAGGCGGTCGACCTCGCCCTTGAGGTCGCCCATGGAGAGGGCGTTGCGGATCGACACGGTGATCCGCTCGGGGCTGGCGGGCTTGATGAAGAAGTCGGTGGCGCCGGCCTGCATGGCCTTGACCACGGTGTCGACGCCGCCGCTGGCGGTCAGCACGATCACCGGCTGGGCGTAGCCGCGCGCGCGCATCTCCTTCAGCGCCTCCTGGCCCGGCAGGCCCGGCATGACGAGGTCCAGCAGGATCACGTCGGCCGGCGCGCCGGCGGCCAGGTGCGCCATGGCCGCATCGCCGTTCTCGGCGTGGCAGACCGCGAAGCCTTCGCGCTCCAGCACCGCCTGGATCAGTCGACGTTGGGTCGGATCGTCGTCGACGACGAGCACCGTCTTGGTCATTGAAGGCCATCCACCAGAACCGGCCGCGCCCACGTGGAGAGCGACTCTTGTTGGTTCAGAGTGATACAGGCAGGGGGTAAACACCGGCTTTCGGAGAGGTGTCGCAGACCTTAACAGTGAGCCTTAACAACGGTTTACGCTGTTGGCCGGATTGAGGGCGGACGAGGCCTTGAGCACCTCTCCTCCCCCGCTTGCGGGGGAGGGGGACCACGAAGTGGTGGAGGGGGCGAGACTGGGCTCCGTGCCGGCGGTCGCCCCCTCCGTCACGTCGCCGATGGCGCCGCTCCACCTCCCCCGTTGCACGGGGGAGGAGAAAGGGCGCTCTCCGGAAACCAGACGCCCCGGACGTCGGGACGTCCGGGGCGATGGGCTTTTCTAGTAAGGCAGTTCCGGCGACGTCTGGGCCGGCGGGGTTCCGGCCGGGGGCGGGGCGGCGCCGGGGTCGGCGGTCGGGGTCTCGCCGCCGCCCAGGATGTCGCCAATCGGGTCCTCGACGGGCGCGGGCACCTCGGCGACGCCGCCGGGGATCGGGGTGGCCTTCAGGCGCGGCAGGGCCGAGCTCATGAACACCTTCCAGATCTCGGCCGGCGGGCCGCCGCCGCTGACGCGCTTCATGGCGGTGTTGTCGTCCTTGCCGGTCCACACCGCGGCGACGAAGCCGCCGGTGTAGCCGACGAACCAGGCGTCCTTGTAGTCGCTGGTGGTGCCGGTCTTGCCGGCGATGTCGTAGCCGGCGACCTTGGCGCGGCCGCCCGTGCCGCCGTTCACCACCTGGCGCATCATCTGGTTCATGTACTGCAGCGACGGCGAGCCGATCACCGACGGGCGCGGCTGCCTGTCGACGCTGTGGTCGTAGAGGACCTTGCCCGAGGCGGTGCGGATGCGCTCGATGCCGTAGCCCTTGGCCAGGAAGCCGCCATTGGCGAACGGGGCGTAGGCCTGGGCCATCTCCAGCGGGCTGACCTCGACGGCCCCCAGCGCCATCGACGGGTCGAGCTGGATCTTGCTGGTGATGCCCAGGCGACGGGCGGTGGCCGCCACGTTGCTGGTGCCGACCTCGTTGGCCAGGCGCGCGGCGACCGTGTTGATCGACTGGGCGAGAGCCGTCTGCAGGGTCATGGGGCCCAGGAAGGTGTTGGTGTAGTTGCGCGGCTCCCAGTTGCCGATCTTCACCGGCTCGTCGACCACCATGACGCTGGGATTGCGGCCCTGGTCCATGGCGGTGAGATAGACGAACGGCTTGAAGGCCGAGCCGGCCTGGCGACGGGCGCTGGTGGCGCGGTCGAACTGGCTCTGGCCGTAGTCCTCGCCGCCGACATAGGCGCGGATGCGGCCCTCGCCGTCGATGGCCACCAGGGCGGCCTGCTGGACGCCCTGCTTGATGTGGCCCTCGACGCCCAACTGCACGGCGCGCTCGGCCGCGACCTGGATCGGCAGGTCGAGCGTGGTCTCGACGACCAGGTCTTCGGTGGGTTCGCCGACCAGCGAGCGGACCTGGGCGTCGACATAGTCGGTGAAGTACTGGGCGCGCTGGTTGGCCAGGGTGGCCGACACCTGCACCGGCGTCTTGAAGGCCTCGTCGCGCTGCTCGGGCGTGATGGCCTTGAGGCGCACCATCTCGTCGAGCACGACGGTGGCGCGGCGGGCGGCGCGCTCGCTGGCGCTGACCGGCGAATAGCGGGCCGGACCCTTCATCATGCCGGCCAGCAGCGCGGCCTCGCCGATGGTCAGGTCTTTCGCCGGCTTGTTGAAGTAGCGCTGCGAGGCGGCCTCGATGCCGTAGGCGCCGGCGCCGAAATAGACCCGGTTCATGTAGAGGGCCAGGATCTGCTTCTTGCTGAACTTCAGCTCCAGCCAGACGGCCAGGATCAGCTCCTGGGCCTTGCGCTTGTAGTTCTGGGCCGGGCTGAGGAACAGGTTGCGGGCCAGCTGCTGGGTGATGGTCGAGCCGCCGCGCTGGGGGCCGCCATCGTGGGTGATGTTCCAGATCAGCGAGCGGGCGATGCCCCAGGGATTGAACCCGAAGTGGTGGTAGAACTGGCGGTCCTCGATGGCGACGAAGGCGGCCGGCACGTATTCGGGAAGGGCGTCGATGTCGACCGGCGGCGCATACTGGCTGCCGCGCACGGCCAGCAGCGCGCCCGAGCGATCCAGGTAGTTGATCGAGGGCTGGCGGGTGACGTCGTACAGCTTGGAGGTGTCGGGCAGGTCGCGCGCGAACACCGCGAAGAAGGTGACCACGAAGATCAGCCCCCACACGCCCAGAACCGTCACCCAGTACAGCAACGCCTGAAGGGGCGTGCGTTGAGTCTTCGCCGGCTTGTTTCCGCCGAAGGCGCCGTTAGCCATCTGTAACCCTAGGTCTCGTTAGCCCCGCCCGCGTGGCGGTGTCATAGCTCACAGCGACCAAACACGCGACAAGATTGACGACAGGTGAACGCGGTTTAACCAAGCGGGGGAGAACCCGCGTCGAGGCGGGCTTGAGGATAAACTCCACCGGCTGAGGGAAGGGAGGGCCGCCTCATCAGATGCTTTCCCCTCCAGCCCTCCGGGCTGCCTCTTCCTTCAGGGAGAGGGTCTTGGCTGGAGCCTTTGCGTCCTTCGAGGCCCGCTGCGCGGGCGCCTCAGGAAGGACGCACGGCTTCTCAGCCTCTCGCGCGATTGCGCAGAGCTTGTGGAGAGGGCGCGGGGCGTCCGGGCCTCGCCCGGATGTGTGAGTTCTAAGTACCGTTTCGACGAAGCAGAACGCCCCGCGCGATCGTTTGTCCCTCAGGCCGGGGCGCGCGGGCCTCTTCCGCCCTGTGCCCCTTCCCCATGCAGTGCGCCCCGTTTCTTGGCGGCCAGGCGTGCATGGCGGCGCGAACCCTTGGACGGGCGGGAGCCTAGTCAGGCAAGCTCCCGATGGATGGGTTTACGTCCCCCATCCTCATTTAAGCCTGGCCCGGTCCTGCTCACGCAGCTCCGGCGGCCCCGCTCGATCGCATCCACGTCGCCGCTTCGGGCCGGATCCTTGCGCCCTCTCCCTGCGACGGGACCCAATGATTATGCGGCGGGTTTTCAGCGCGTCTGATCCAGGCGCATGAGAAAGTTGCAAGCGGTTGATCGCGTTCAGGACTTTTCGCCGAGCGCCGGGGATCCACGCTGCTCTATCCCCATAACCAGGAACCTCCCCCTGTGGGGGAGGCGATCGCGGAGCGATCGGTGGGGGCGGTGGGAAACCGGCCAATGCCTCGAAAGCTGACAACTTCCCCCACCGGCCTTCGGCCGCCTGCCCCTCCTGGGGAAGGATCTGAAAAATCCGCCGTTTCCGGCCTTGGCGCGGAGTCGCGCCCCTGCCAAAAGAGCGCCGTGTCCACCGCCCTCGCCTCCCCGCCCTCGCTAGACGCCGCGCGCGATGTCCTGCGCCGCACCTTCGGCCACCAGGATTTCCGCGGCCTGCAGGCCCAGGTGGTCGGCGAGCTGCTGGAGGGGCGCAGCGCCCTGGCCGTGCTGCCCACCGGCGGCGGCAAGAGCCTGTGCTACCAGATCCCGGCCCTGGTCCGGCCGGGCCTTGGCCTGGTGGTCTCGCCGCTGATCGCGCTGATGGCCGACCAGGTGGCCGGCCTGCAGCAGGCCGGGGTCGCCGCCGAGCGCCTGGACTCAAACACCCTGCCCGAGGAGCGCGCCGAAATCTGGCGGCGCATCGAGGCAGGGCGGCTCGATTTGCTCTACCTGTCGCCCGAAGGCCTGATGCAGGGCTGGATGCTGGAGCGGCTGTCGCGCCTTGACCTGTCGCTGGTCGCCGTCGACGAGGCCCACTGCGTCAGCCAGTGGGGCCACGACTTCCGGCCCGAGTACCGGATGCTGGGCCGCATCGCCGAGGTGTTCCCGAACGTCCCGCGCCTGGCGGTCACCGCCACCGCCGACGCCCGCACCCGTGACGACATCCGCGCCGAACTGCGCCTGCAGGGCGCGGCCGAGTTCGTCGACAGCTTCGCCCGCCCGGAACTGGCGCTCAACGCCGAGCGCAAGCGCGGCAAGGGCCACGACCGGGTCATCGAGCTGGTCACCGAGCGCCCCGGCCGCGCCGGCGTCGTCTATGCCGGCAGCCGGGATTCGACCGAGAAGCTGGCCCAGATGCTGATAGACAACGGCGTGCCCGCCCTGGCCTATCACGCCGGCCTCGACAAGACCGTGCGCGCCCGCCGGCTGGAGCAGTTCCTCGAGGCCGACGAGGCGGTGATGGTGGCCACCATCGCCTTCGGCATGGGGGTCGACAAGCCCGACGTCCGCTTCGTGATCCATGCCGATCCGCCGGCCGCCATCGAGGCCTACTGGCAGGAGATCGGCCGCGCCGGGCGCGACGGCCAGCCGGCCGAGGGCATCACCCTCTACAGCAGCGCCGACCTGGCCTGGGCCGGCCGCCGCATCGACGCCCGCGAGGCTCCCGACGAGGTCAAGCAGGTGCAGAGCCGCAAGCTGCGGCAATTCTACGCCATGCTGGAAGGCATGACCTGCCGCGCCGCCGCCGTCCGCCGCTATTTCGGCGAGGAGGGGGTCGAGCGCTGCGGAACCTGCGACATCTGCATCTCGCCGCCGACCGGCGTCGACGCCACGCAAGCCGCCCAGAAGGCCCTGTCGGCCGCCCATCGCCTGGGCGGCCGCTTCGGGCGCGGCCGCCTGATCGACCACCTGCTGGGCAAGACCAAGGATGTCAGCCAGCAGGAAGCCCAGATGTCGACCTTCGGCATCGGCAGGGAATTCAGCCCGCAAGGCTGGCGCGACCTGCTCGACACCCTGGTCTTCGAGGGCCTGCTGCGCGAGGACCCCAACGAGGGCCGGCCGCTGATCGGCCTGGGCGACGGCGAGGGCGTGCGGGCGGTCTATCGCGGCGAGCGGCAGGTGTCGCTGCGCCAGGCCCCGGGCGGCGACGCCGGCGGCAAGGGCGGTTCGGGGTCAGGCGGCAAGAGCCTGCGACGGCGCCAGGCCCTGACCGTGCCGCCGGGCGACCAGGTGCTGTTCGAGGCCCTGCGCGCCTGGCGCAAGGACCAGGCCCAGGCCCAGCATGTGCCGCCCTACGTGATCTTCCACGACGCCACCCTGGCCGAGATCGCCGCGGCCCGTCCGCTGACCCTGGCGGCCCTGGGCAAGTCCGGGGGCGTGGGCCAAGGCAAGCTCGATCGCTATGGCGAGGCGGTGCTGAAGGTCGTGCGCGACAACTAGGCCAGAGCAGCGCCCCGGGCGCCCCGACGGGAATCCGGCCCGAGCAGAAGGATCGATACGCGCAAAACGCGTGCGAACGCCTCTTGCCCGAACCAAACCGGCTCGCCAGGTGTTAGTCTCCAGACGCCTGGCGGCGCGTTGCGTTGCGCCCCGGGAGCACGCCCCTTTCCATACCGGGAGACGCCGATGACCGACGCCACCATCAAGACCGACCTCGCCGGCGGCGCCGGCTCGGCGAAAGCCAGCGCCAGGAAGACCGCCGCCAAGGCCGCCACCGCGGTCAAGAAGGCCGCCGCCACCGTCGCCGAGACGGCCGTCGAGAAGACCCAGGTCGCCCGCGAATACGTGCACGACAAGACCGACGCCGCCGTCGCCTGGTCCAAGCCCAAGGCCGAGGCCGCCCACAAGGCCGCCGAGGAGCATCCGCTGGCCCTGGCCCTGGGCACCTTCGTGGCCGGCGCGGTGTTCGGCTTCCTGCTGGCCCGCAACTTCGACCGCTGAGGTCCCGGCGCGCACGCCGCGCCCCTTGAGCTAGAAACGGCAAACGCCCGGCGGGACCAACCCGACGGGCGTTTTCCTTTTTGGGGCTGGCCTCTCCTCCCCCCGTGTGCGGTGGAGGGGCGACCGCCGCAAGGCGCTCTGTCCCTCGCTCCCCTCCGAGGAGGAGCTATCTGAAAAGGAAAAGGGCGGCGCCGTGGCCGGCGCCGCCCTCCTTAGTTCGCTTCTTCGCCTTCGGTCAGAAGGGCGACTGGATCGAGAGCCTGACGCCCTGACTGTCGCTGTCCTTCGTGACCATGTTGTCGAAGTCCAGGCCGAACCGGATGCCGTTCCTGATGGTCAGGTCGGCCCCGAGCTCCAGCCGCAGCTGGTCGCGGTCGATCGGATCCACCGTCAGGCGGTAGGTCGGCCCGCCCACCCAGTCGGTGTAGCTGAGCAGGGCGTCGTTGGCCTTCTCGAAGTCGTGCGAGTACTCGACCCGGAAGCGCGGAGCCAGCAGGCCGGCCGCCGTCTTGCGGATGAACTCGCCGCGCAGGCCGAGCGTGCCGGTGAGGCTTTGCACGGTCTGGGCGTGGTAGGTCAGGCCGTAGGGCCCGCCGCCCGTTTCCGAGAACGCATCCAGCTGCGAGCGGCTGTAGGCGACCCGGCCGTAAGGCGAGAGCAGGCTGGTCGGGGTGCGGTGCTCCATCCCGAAGGTCAGAGCGCCGAACACCTGATCGCCGTCACGCTGGCCGTTCACCAGCTCGCCCGTCGAGGTGACGTAGCGGCGGGTGTCGAAGTCGAGCGTGCCGTAGCCGAGGACCCCGTCGATGAAGGTCTTCTCGCCCGTCTTCAGGCTGGCGTAGAGGCCGGCGCTGTAGCTTTCGGCCTTGCTCTTGGTGCCCGACTTGCCGACCCGGCTGGAGTCTCGGCCGTAGCCGACACCCAGGCCGAAGGCGAAGTCGGGGTTGACCCGGTAGTCGACGCCGCCGGTGAGGCCGTCGGTGGTGAAGCGGAAGCCGCTTTGCGACCCGACCGCGTCACGCATGCCGAAGTCCGCCGAACCGGCCGCCCAGACGCCCCAGCGCTTGGGACCGGCCTGGCCGTCTTCGCCGTCGTCCTTGGCCGTGTAACCGGCCTCGGTCTCGGGCAGCAGCGGGCTGGACGGATCGGCCGCGTCGTTCATGCCGAGGCTGGCGTACTTGCGGAACCGCTCGCGCGCTTCCAGGCCGTCCTCACGCTCGGTGACGCCGCCGCTGACGCTGACCCCGAACCCGCGACCCGCGCCGCCGCCGTTGTGCAGCTGCTCGAGGCGACGGTTGAAGTTGCTGATCTGGGCCTCGGCGAAGCGGATGGCCGCCGCGTCCTGGGCCGCGATCAGACCCTTCACCTCCGGATCCTGCGACGGGTCCGGGCGAGCCTTGACGATCACGTTGATCCGGCCGGGGGCCGAAGTCGCGAAGGCGTTGCTCAGGGTGTAGGTCACCACCGCCGTGCCCGCGAAGGCGTTGTCGGGGGTGTAGGTCAGGGTGTAGGCGCCCGACGCGGGGTTGGTCACCACGGCCGCGCCGGAATTGGCGGGCGTGATCGACACCACCGCCGCGCCGGTGAACGGCCCGCCGCTGGCCCCGGTCACCAGATTAACGACCGCCTTCTGGCCGGCGAGGATCTCGACGGTGATCGGCGGCGCCGTCAGCGGCGCGGGGTTGACGGTGACGGTCACCGGAACCGGGGCGGACGAACCGAACGGATTGTTGATCCGGTAGGTGAAGCTGTCCGAACCGGAGAAGCCGGTGGCCGGGGTGTAGACGATGGTCTCGCCGTTGACGACGGCCGTGCCCTTGGTCGGGGCCGTGCCCACCGCCACGCCCGTGAACGGGCTGCCGGTCGCGCCTTGCGTCGCCGCCAGGGTGACCGACTGGCCGGCCAGGACGGTGAGCGTCTGGGCCGACTGGGTCGGGACCGCCAGCGGGTTGACGGTGACGGTGACCGTCGCCGGACCGCTGACGCCGCCGTCGCCGGTCGCCGTGTAGGTGAAGGTGTCCGTACCGAAGAAGTTCTCGGTCGGGACATAGGTGACGTCGAGGCCCGAAACCGTCGCCGTGCCGTTGGCCGGAGCCGAGGCGACCGCGATGGTCGAGATCGGGCCGGTGTCGTTGGCGGTCACCGGGATGACCACCAACGCATTGGCGTTGACGGTCGCGGCGTCGTTGACGACGACCGGAGCCGGGGCGGCGACGGCCACGCTGATCGCGGCCGGCGACGACGTGCCTCCCGGACCCGAGGCCGCGTAGGTGAAGCTGTCCGTACCGTAGTAGCCCGGGTTCGGGGTGTAGGTGATGGTCACCGTGCCCGAACCGCTCTGCGAGCGCATTCGCGAGGCCGAACTGTTGACGACGGCCGTCCCGTTCTGCGGCGGATCGACGATGACCACCGAGTCGTAGAACCCGTCGATCAGGTTCGAGACGTCGATCGTCGTCGGCGAGCCGGCCGGCGTCGTGGTGCTGGTCGGATCGGCCACCGGAGGCGCGGCCTGGTTGATCGTCAGGGTGACGTTGACGCTGGTCGAGTACGGGCCGGTGCCAGTAGCCGAGTCGGTGGCCGTGACCGTCAGCGGGAAGCTGCCGGCCTCGGTCGGCGTGCCCGAGAGCTCGCCGGTCGAAGCATTCAGCGTCACGCCGGTCGGAAGCGCGCCGGCCACCGTATAGGTGTAGGGCAGCGCCCCGCCCGAAGCCTGGAAGGTCTGGCTATAGGCGACCCCGTAGTCGCCGACCGGCAGGCTGGTCGGCGTCAGGGACATGGTCGGGCTGGCGATGGTGATCGGGAACGTGGCCGAACCCTGGGCGCCGTAGGCGTCGGTCGCCGTGATCACCGCGTTGAACGTGCCGCCCGCGGTCGGGATCCCCGAGAGGACGCCGGCCGTGTTGAGCACCAGGCCAGGCGGCAGGGCGGTCCCGCTGAAGGTGTAGGGAACCGTGCCGGTCGAGGCGCTGAAGGTCGCGTTCGTATAGAGCACGCCCACAGTGCCGCCGCCGGGCGCGCCGGTGACCACGAGGGTCGGCGCCGTGACGGTGATCGTGACCGTGGCCGGAGCCGAGGTCCCGCCGGCGTTGGAGGCGGTGTAGGTGAAGGTGTCCGTGCCCGAGAAGCCGGCCGTCGGCGCGTAGTCGAAGGCCATGCCGTTGACGGTCGCCGTGCCGTGGGTCGGCTGGTCAACGATATTGACCGCCGTGGCCGGCACGCCGCTGAGCGACGGGTTGATCACATTGCCGGTGCTGTTGGCGGCCACGGTCACGGAGACCGCGCCCGGCGTCGGCGGAGCCGGCACGTTCACCACCAGGCTGTAGGGCTGGTCGACGAAGTGCGTGGCGCCGGCCGTGGCGTCCTGGACACGGACACTGAAGTTGAACGTGCCGTTGACGGTCGGCGTGCCCGAGAGCTCGCCGGTGGTCGGGTTGAGCGTCAAGCCGGCCGGAAGCGATCCGATCGTCGTGAAGCCGTAGGGCGCCGTGCCGCCGGTGGCGGTGATGGTCTGGCTGTAGGCGGCCTGTTGCGTCGCCGCCGGCAGGGCCGACGGGCTGACCACCAGAACCGGACCAGCAACCGTGACGCTGAAAGGCTGCGCCGGGCTGAAGAACGGCGCGCCGGTCCCCGTGGTGGAGTCCTGGGCCCGGATCGAGAAGTTGAAGGTTCCCGAGGCCGTCGGCGTGCCGCTGATCTGGCCGTTGGCAGCCAGGGTCAGGCCCGCCGGCAGCGAGGCCGGGGCGGTCGTCAGTTCGTACTGGTACGGAGCCGTACCGCCGCTGGCGGCGAGGGTGGCCGTGTAGGGCGCACCGGCCGTCATGGGAGGCAGGCTGGTCGTGGTCACCGACAGGCTCGGCGCGGCGATCGTGATCGTGAAGGCCGCGCTGCCCAGGAACGAGCCGCCCGCCGTCGAGTCCGTGGCCGAGATCGTGACGTTGAAGGTCCCCGCTTCCGTCGGCGTGCCCGAGAGCGTGCCGGTCGGCGAAAGGGCCAGGCCGGCGGGCAGGTTGCCCGAGTCGGCGAAGGTGTAGGGCGCGGTGCCGCCGCTGGCGGTCAGCGTGTGGCTGCCATAAGCGACGCCGGACTGGCCATTGGGCAGGGAGCCCGAAACCGTGATCACCGGCGCGCCGATGTTCAGGGTGTAGGTGCGCTGGCCCGTATAGGGACCCGCGCCCGTGCTGGAGTCCTGCGCGGTGATGGTGAAGGTGTAGGCGCCCACGGCGGTGGCCGTGCCCGTCAGGCTGTCGCCCGACAGGGTGACGCCCGGAGGCAGGCCCGCGCCGACCGAGTAGGTGTAGGGACCCACGCCGTCGGCCGCGGTGAACTGGGTGTTCACCGGCACGCCCGCCGCGACCGGCGTCAGGACCGGGTTGGTCGGCGAGACGACGATCGTCGGCGCATTGACGACCAGGGTGTAGCTGCGCGTACCGGTGAACGGCGCGCCCGCGCCCGCGGAGCTGTCGGTGGCGGTGACGTCGAAGTTGAAGCTGCCGCTCGCCGTCGGCGTGCCCGAGACGACGCCGCTGGCGGCGTTGATCGTCAGGCCGGCCGGGAGGCCGGTGGCCGTGTAGCTATAGGGGGCCGTGCCGCCAGTGGCGGTGATCGGCGCGCCGCTCGCGCTATAGGCTTGAGCGATCGTCGCGTTCGGCAGCGAGGTCGACGACAGGCTGATCGTCGGTGCGTTGACGACCAGGGTGTAGGGCTGAGTGGCGGAATAGACGCCGCCAGCGGTCGAGTCCGTGACCCGGATCGTGATCGGGAACGAACCCGCCTGCGTCGGCGTGCCGGAAATCTTGCCGTTGGCGGTGTTCAAGTTCACGCCGCCCGGCAGGACGCCGGTGTCGAGAGCGAAGGTATAGGGCGTGTTGCCGCCGGTGGCGGTCACGTCGTTGTCGTAGGCGACCCCGACCTCGCCCGGAGGCAGCGGCGTCGTCGTCGGAATGATCGTCGGCGCGGCGACGGTGATGCTGTAGGCGGCCGAGCCGCTATAGGCGTTGCCGCTGCTGTCCGTGCCAGTGACGGTGAAGTTGAACGTGCCCGTCGCCGTCGGCGTGCCGGAAAGGCCGCCGCCGCTCAGGGTGAGGCCCGGAGGCGTGGCGCCGGCCGTCACGGCGAAGGTGATCGGCGCGACGCCGCCCGTGCTGGTGAAAGTCTGGCTGTAGGCGACGCCCGCCTGGCCGCCCGGCAGGGCGCCCGAGGCCGGCGACAGGGTGATGGTCGGCGCGGCGATGGTCAGCGTGGCCGAGGCCGTGCTGGTGTAGCTGCCGCTGCCGCTCGAACTGTCGGTGACGGTGACCACGACCGTGGCGGTGGTCGCCGTGGTCGGGACGCCGCTGATGACGCCCGAGCTGTTCATCGTCAGGCCGGCGGGCAGGCCCGTGGCCGAGAAGTTGGAGTACGGAGCATTGCCGCCGCTCATGGTGATCGAGCCGCTGTAGGGCACGCCCACCGTGCCGGTGGGGGCCGACAGCGTGGCCGAGAACACCGGGTTGTTCACCGGCACGGTGACCGTGGCCGAGGCCGATGGGCCGCCGGCGTTGGAAGCAGTGAAGGTGAAGCTGTCGTTGCCGCGGTAACCGACCGCCGGCGTGTAGGTGACGAGGCCGGCGGCGTCGATGCTGACGCTGCCGTTTCCGGCCGTGGTGGCCGAGCCGACGGCGTAGCTGGTCGGGCTTTCGGTGGCGTGGCCGGCGACGCTGATGGGCGTCCCCGTCGCCGAACCACTGTTGTAGGCCACGGCCGAGGCGGTGAAGGACGAGGCCACCGGGGCCGGCGGCAGGCCGACTGTCAGGGTCGCCGTGGTGTTGACGTTGTAGGAACCAGCGCCCAGCGAGCTGTCGGTGACGTTGACGGTAACGGTGAAGGTCCCGCTGGCCGCCGGCGTGCCGCTGATGACGCCGCCGCCGGCGTCGGTCAGGCCCGAGGGCAGGCCGCTGATGCTGTTGACGGTGTAGGGCGCGCGGCCGCCCGAGAGGGTCACGGGGGTGTTGCCGGCGTTGTAGACCCGTTCGACCGTGGCCGTGGGAGACGGCAGGGTCACCATGATCGTCGGATTGCCGATCGTGACGGTGACCACGCCCGGCGCCGAAGTGCCGCCGAGGTTGGTCGCCGTGTAGGTGAAGCTGTCGTTGGCGTTGCGATAGCCGACGGGCGGCGTGTAGGTCGCGATGCCGCTGCTGTTGACGCTCACCGAGCCGCCCTGGGCCGTGGTGGCCGAGCCGACAGCGTAGCTGGTCGGCGTACCGCCCCCGGTAATATAGAGCGACAGGTCGATGTTGGTCGTCAGGTTCCCGCCGTCGTTATAGTCGATGATCGACCCATAGGTCGGCGAGCTGGAGACCGGCGGCGCGACGAAGGTGAACTGGTCGGCCGCGCTGGTGGCGCTGGTCCCGCCGGGCGTGGTGACCCGGACGTCCACGGTGCCCGTACCGGCCGGCGAAGTCGCCGTGATCTGGGTCGCGCTGTCGAAGACGAAGCCCGTCGCGGCCGTGCCGCCGAACGTCACGGCCGAAACGCCCGTGAAGTTCGTGCCGGTGATGACCACGGTCGTGCCGCCCCCTGTCGGGCCCGCCGTCGGCGAGATCGAGGTCACGGTCGGAGCGTTGACATAGGTGAACTGGTCAGAGGCGCTGGTGGCGCTGGTTCCCCCAATCGTCGTCACCGTGATGTCGTAGGTGCCGGCCGAGTTGGCGGGCGAGGTCGCGGTGATCTGGGTGTCGCTGTCGACCGTGTAGCCGGTCGCGTTGGTCGCGCCGAACCGCACGCCGCTCGCGCCGGAGGTGGTGGTGAAGCCCGTACCGGTGATGATGACGCTGGTGCCGCCGCTCGTCGGACCGGCGGTCGGCGAGACCGAGGTCACCGTCGGCGCGGCGATATAGGTGTATTGGTCGGCGGCGCTGGCGGCGCTAGTGCCGCCCACGGTGGTGACGGTGATATCGTAGGTGCCGGCCGCGTTGGCGGGCGAGGTCGCGGTGATCTGGGTGTCGCTGTTGACCGTGTAGGTGGTCGCGTTGGTCGCGCCGAACTTCACGCCGCCCGGGCCGGACGCGTTAGTGAAGCCCGTACCGGTGATGACGACGCTCGTGCCGCCGATCGTCGGGCCGGCCGTCGGCGATACGGAGGTCACCGTGGGAGGCGCCACATAGGTGAAGTTCGACGACGCCGTGCCGCCGGCCGTGGTTACGACCACCGCGACGAGGCCGGCCGCGTGGGCCGGCGTGGTGAAGGTGATGCCGGTGTCGGTATGGACGGTCGGGGTCACGGTGGCGCCGTCGATCGTCACGGTCGCGCCCGTGAAGTTCTGGCCGGTCAGGGACACGGCCGTGCCGCCGGAGGTCGGCCCGTTGACAGGCGAGAGGTTGCTGATCGACGGCGGGGCCACGACGCAGCTGGCGGTCATCGAGACCGTGCCGGTGCCCGACGAGGCCTGCAGCAGGCGCGCGTCGAAGGCGTACTCCGGGCTGACGACCGTGTAGGTGAACGTGCCGGAGGTGGTCAGATTGTTGATCTGGATGCCCACGGTCGTGGAGGAGCCACCTCGGAACAGCGCCGCGCGCAAGGTTCCCGATGTGGTGTTGACCGTGGCGTTGACGGTAATCGTCTCGCCGGCCGTGAAGCTGTAGAGCTGCCCGCCGTTATACCATCGACTGGCCGTGGTCGCCCCCGTCCAGTTGTTGGTGATGATGCCGTTGTAGGTTGTCGACCCGATCGTCTCGCGGGCGTTCGTCGACTGGACGGCGCCGGCGTTGTAGGTCGTGGACTGGTCGAAGGCGCCCGCGTTGACCGCGTCGCAGCCCGGCGAGGCCAGGGCCAGGGTCGGCGCTCCAACCATCAGGATCGCGAACAGCGCCATCAGCAGGCTTCGCAGCCGCGTGGCCATCGCTTCACGCCGAACAGACACGGCTTCGCCACGAGCGACAGCCGCCGTACCCCGCAGAACGCGGTCAACCCAGCCCTGGAACATCAGTTTCCCCAAACCCCAATATACGCGCGACGGCGCCGCCCCCGGGGCTCATCGTCCGCGCGCATTACCTCACAGATACACGTATCCGTACTTTATGCACAGCCCCCAGGCCGTGGCCGTGTGTTTTGTCACATCGCGCGCGCCACGTGTGTCCCAAGTTGGGGATACCGACGTGAAGAGCCGGTTTCAGGGGATTCCGGCGCTTGGGACGACGCCTCGTCGGCGCCAGCACATGCACGCAGAAATGAGCGTCTTGCGCGCTACGGGCGTCGATGTGTAGCTTGGCAACTCAACATTGTGGGAGGGCCTGACGCCATGGACTTCTATATGGCTATGATTGTGCAGTTCGCGGGCAACTTCGCCCCGCGCAACTTCATGTACACCAACGGACAACTGATCAGCATCGCGCAGAACACCGCGCTGTTCTCGCTTCTGGGAACGACCTTCGGCGGCAACGGCCAGACCACCTTCGGCCTGCCCGACCTGCGCGGCCGCACCATGGTCGGCCCGGGCCAGGGCCCCGGCCTGCCCAGCTACGTCCAGGGCGAGGTGGCCGGTTCGCCGACCACCACCCTGAACATCCTCAACATGCCGATGCACAACCACCCGGCCACGTTCACTCCGGCCGGCTCGCCCTCGGCCGCCATCTCGGCCCTAAGCGGCGTGGCCGACGGCCAGCAGGCCGGCGTTCCGACCGCCGGCGCGCAGCTGGCGAACACCTACGAGGGCAGCAGCTTCACCTCGCCGGGCATCTATGCGCCGACCGGCACCGCGGGCACCCCGGTCAACCTGGCCAGCGCCCCGGTCACGGGCGTCGGCGGCTCCGTCGCCGTCGGCATCACCGGCGGCAGCCAACCGTTCGCCAACATGCAGCCGTACCTGGGCCTGCAGTCGATCATCTGCGTCTCGGGCATCTTCCCCTCGCGCAACTGATCGACGGAAATGAAAGACGCCGGCCCGTGGCTGTCCACGGGCCGGCGTTCTCTATTTCGGATCATGCTTTTCCGGCCAGGCCGGCGGCCTCAGTTGAAGACGGCCTGGTAGACCCGCGCGCCCGGCAGCGGCTTCAGCTGGGTGATCACGATCGTATGCGGGCCGCCCTTGCCGCAGTCGAACTCGTAGGCCCCGTCGATCAGGTTGATGTTCATCGGCGCCTCGAACATCAGCGAGAAGGGCTCGCGGATGTCGTGCGCGAACCCCGGACGGAAGATGGCCGCCAGAGTGATCTCCACCGGATGCGGAATGGTCGCCACCCGCACCTGCTTGCCCACCCAGGCTTCGAAATCTTCCGGCTTCAGCAGCAGCATGGCGCCCCCCTCGTCGCTCTTGAACTCATCTTGGCGGGTCACGCGCGGAGCGCAACCTATGCGTCGATCTAGCCCATTCACCCGCGAGTCGTCGCGATGAAATCACCGTCCGACATGCCGCCCCTGCCCGCGGGCCTTCAGGCCCGCGACGTCGCGGTCCGCCCGATCGAGGACGGCGATGCGCCGCTGGTGGCGCGATGGCACGCCGAGTTCCGCGGCGCGTCCTTCCTGGCCATGGGCTGGCCCCGCGAGCAGGTCGCCGCGATGATGGCCGACCAGTTGCGCCTGCAGCAGGTCCATGTCGCCGGCGCCTATCCCAGGGCGGATCGCTGGCTGGTGCTGGCGGGCGAGGTCCCGGCCGGCCAGCTGCTGCTGGACCGCGCGCGCGCCGACTGGCGGCTGATCGACCTTCTGCTGGCGCCGGAGGCTCAAGGCCTGGGCCTCGGCTCTGGCCTGATGGCATGGATTCAGGACGCGGCCGCCAGGGCCGGCGCCGCATCGATCACCCTGGACGTCGGGTTCGACAACGCCCCGGCCCAGGCGCTCTATCGCAAGGCCGGCTTCGTCGAAGAGGCCTCCGAGACCGAGATCGCCGTGGCCATGCGCTGGCGCCCGGGCTGAGCCGACCAGGCCCGCCCCAACGCAGTCTTCCGTGGCGCACAAACACAAACCGCCACCTGCAGTTCAATCCTGCTTCCGTGAAGTCCGCCGGCGCCGCCGCGCGCGCCCTGGCGCGCCGTGCGAGGCCGATGATCCTGGTCCTCCCGCTTCCCCTTCCCAGACAGGCCCGCCTCGCGATCGGAACCTGCCGCCTGGCTCAGGCCACTAGGCGCGCAACACCGTTCTGGCAAGCCAAATCCCGCTTCCTGCAATGTAGTTCCACAAGTTGAGAATAGCTTGTATCAATATTTTCAAAATAGAAACAATTCGAAATCAAAACAACTTGTCAGCCTTCATTACTGAAAAGATCGTCGAATACATGGTTATGTTGTCAAAACTCGGACAACAGAGATTGACAACAGCGCCTTTCCGATAAGATTTTTGACGCCGCCGCAGAGATCAAGAGATCCGCGGCGACCGTGAAGACCGCTCTACATCCGCGACGGCGCGAAACCCCCGCCCGGTCGCGACACGCCGAAGCCCGCCGCCGCACATCCGGCGAACGGCCAGCGCTCCGACGCCCGCCGCGTCGCCCGAGCCCCGGCGTCCACGCAAGCCCGCATCGACATCCGCTTCGTCGCGCCCTGCCGGTCGCGCCGCCGGGCTCGCCGCGCCTTGCCTCCAGCCATCCACCAACACGCCGCAGGGCCGCACGGCCTGACGGCGAAAGAAGGCGGGTCACCGCCAGTCTCTCATCGGAGGAAACCCATGAAACACCAACTGCTGGCGACCACGGGCATGGCCCTCGCCATCGCCGGGATCGGCGCGAGCGCCGCCCTGGCCCAGACCGCCCCGCTGACCGCCGCCCCCACCGCCCCCACCGCCACGGTCGAGAACAAGGTCGACGAGATCGTGGTCGTCGGCACCCGCGCCAGCCTGCAGTCGGCCATGGGCCGCAAGAAGCGCGCGGGCACGATTTCGGATTCCATCGTCGCCGAGGACATCAGCCAGTTCCCCGACAAGAACGTCGGCGAGGCGCTTGGCCGGGTGACCGGCGTGCAGCTGGCCCGCGACTTCGGCGAAGGCAACGCGGTGTCGATCCGTGGCGTCGAGCCCGACCTGAACCGGGTCGAGATCAACGGCATGAGCACCCTGTCGACAGCCGGCAACCTGCAGGTCTATGGCGGCGGCGGCCGCTCCAACGACTTCCGCGAACTGGCCTCGGAGCTGGTCAAGTCGATCGACGTCTTCAAGGGCTTCACCGCCGACATGACCGAAGGCGGCGTCGGCGGGACGGTCAGCGTCACAACCCGCAAGCCGCTGGACTTCAAGAAGCCGACCCTGTCGTTCACCGGCTCGATGCAGAACCTCGACACGGTCAAGAACTGGAAGCCGCGCGGCAACATCTTCGCCGCCACCCAGTTGCTGGACGGACGCCTGGGCCTGATGGCCAACGTCACCTACGACAAGGTCGACACCCGCGGCGACTACGTCCGCAACTCGTCCTGGGGCCGCTTCGCCGACTTCGACAACTCGGCCGACAAGACGGTCGACTACTATTCGACCGCCTACAGCCAGGACATCGTCGACATGGCGTCGGGCGTCGACACCTATGCCGGCTGCGCCTCGCTGGTGACGCCCGACGCCACCCAGATTTCGACCAGCAACCTGCGCACCGCCTGCCAGAGCCAATGGTACGACTACGCCCCGCGCGTGGCCCGCTATGGCGTGTGGACCCGCACCGACGAGCGGATCTCGGCCGAGTTCACGGCCCAGTACAGGTTCACCGACAAGATCGACGCCTGGGTCAGCTACAACCGCAATGAGCGCAGCCAGCGGCTGAACGACATCAACTATGGCACCGACTTCACCTCGGCCACCAGGCTGCGCAACACCGCCGCCAACGGCACGTCGTGCTCCAGCACCGACACCACGGCCGGCTCGGTGGTCACCGACGCCAACCACAACGTCATCCAGTACACCCTGGGCAACTGCCTCACGACCTCGGGCGCCGGCGGCTACAACGGCTTTGGCATCAGCGCCCGCGACTTCGCCTACGAGTCGACCAGCGACTACTACAATATCGGCGCCAACTACCGCGGCGACCGCCTGCAGATCGAGTTCCAGGCCTCCAGCGCCGAGACCTCGACCGTCTCGCAGACCAACAATGTCAGCGTCAGCTTCGACACCCCCGGCATGACGGTGACGCTGGACCCGTCGACCGGCAATCCATCCTTCACCTTTGCATCCGGTTACAGCCCCTCGGACGCCTCGGCGATCCGCCAGTGGCAGATCCAGTACCGGCCCTCGAACTCGCAGTCGGAAGAGAAGCAGTACAAGATCGACTTCGACTACGAGATCGACCTGCCGTTCCTGAAGAAGATCGAGTTCGGCGGCCGCGCCACCGACTTCTCGACCTCGGGCTACGGCTATGGCGGCTACATCATCGACGGCGGCGCCAACGCCTATTCGACCACTGACGACACCGTCATCTACAGCAATGCGGTGAACTCGACGGCGACGATCCTGGCCAGCCAGACGGCCGACCAGACCAGCGCCACCAACGCCTCGGCCGCCTACACCACCGGCTACTGGTCGACGAGTGAGACCTGGTCGCGGGCCTTCTCCAACGCCGTCTTCGCCCAGGCCATGACCCAGCTGCCCAGCGCCTTCTACTTCGGCGGCGGCAACCTGCCCTCGACCTGGCTGTACCCCGACTTCAACAAGGTCGCCCAGTACCTCGACACGTCGCACTTCAACCTGAACAACCTGACGACCACGACGGGCAACGACGGCAATACCTACGAGCAGATCCCCTACCGGATCCAGGAACAGACCGACGCCCAGTACATCAAGTTCAACTACGCCTTCCCGCTGCTGGGCTACGACGTGAACGGCAACTTCGGCTGGCGTCGGGTCCACACAAAGACCCAGGGCACGGGGGCCCAGACCCGCAGCGAGACCTATGCGGCGACCAACGGCGGAACCTCGACCACCTATGTGCTGAGCAACAGCATCGCCACCATGACCAAGGACTACACGGTGTGGCTGCCCAGCTTCAACGTGGGCCTGTGGCTGGCCCCCAACAAGCTGGCGGCCCGCGCCGGCTTCGCCCAGCTGATGGCCCGGCCGCGCATGGACTACCTGATGCCGACGGTCAGTTGCACCACCGACAATTCGCCCGACGCCAACGGCGAGTTCGACGAACCCGGCTGCACGGCCGGCAATCCGGAGCTGAAGCCCTACCGCGCCAACCAGTACGACCTGTCGTTCGAATACTATCCCAACAGCGACACCCAGATCTCGCTGGGCTTGTTCTACAAGGACATCAAGTCGTTCTACGTCTCGTCGCGCACCCTGATCGGCAAGGTCGACTACTACGGTGACGGGGTCCTCTATAACTACAGCACCTACATCAACGGCGACGGGGCCAAGATCTCGGGCCTGGAACTGACCGGCAAGACGGCCTTCACCTGGCTGCCCGGGGCGCTGTCGGGCCTGGGCGTCGACGCCAACTACACCTACCAGGAAGCCAAGGACGTCGAGCTCTATTCGACGCTGGACGGCTCGCCCCTGCCCTTCCCGGGCCTGTCCAAGAGCAGCGCCAACTTCACGGTCTGGTATGACAAGGGCCCGATCAACGCGCGCCTGGCCTACAACTACCGCTCCAAGTACCTGGTCTCGGCCGCCGACACCTCGGGCCAGCCGGTGTTCCGCGATCCGACCGGCTACCTGGACGGCAAGATCACCTGGAAGCCGGGCCCCAAGGGCCTGTCGCTCTTCGTGGAAGGCAAGAACCTGACCAAGGAGGAGGAACGCTCCACGGCCGGCGATATCCGCCTGACCGAGCTGGGCTACTTCGGCCGCCGGTTCTTCATGGGCTTCACCTACAAGTACTGAGACTTGCGAGGCTGCCGGGCGACCGGGAGCCTCGCCGGACATGGAAAGGGCCTCCCGAGGATCTCGGGAGGCCCTTTTTGTTGCTGCGCGTCCCCGCCCTTCGACAAGCTCAGGATGAGGGACGAATGCCGCCGCCTGAATGATCTCACCCTGAGCCTGTCGAAGGGCGAAGATCACGTACGGCGGCAGCGCTCCTAGAACCCGAACTCCGGCTGGGCCGCGCCGGGGTGCTGGGTCTCGGGCAGGTGGCAGGTGAAGGTCGAGCCGGCGCCCGGCTCGCTCTCCAGGGCCACCCAGCCGCCGTGCAGCTCGACCAGCGCCTTGACCAGCGCCAGGCCCAGGCCCGGGCCGCCGCGGTCGCGGCCAACGAAGCGGTCGAAGATATGGGCCTGGACGTGGAAGGGAACGCCACGGCCGGTGTCGCGGACGTGCAGCTTGACCTCGCCGAGGGCGCGCTGGGCCGAGATCGTCACCTTGCCGCCCGGCGGGGTCTGGCGCAGGGCGTTCTCAACAAGATGGTCGACGGTCTGGTTCAGGCGCTTGGCGTCGCCGCGGATCAGCCCGACGTCGTCGTCACAGATCACCTCCAGCGTCACCCCGCCGATCTCGGCGTCCTTGCCGCCGCGATCATAGGCGCCCTGCAGCAGGTCGACGACGCGGATGTCCTCGATCTCCAGCGCCATCTCTCCAGCGTCGATCTGGGCCATGTCCAGCACGTCGTCGATCGAGCGGGCCAGCTGGGTGGCGGCGGCGCGCACGGCGGCCACGTGGCCCTTGCCGCGCTCGTGCAGGCCCTCGGCCCGCTCGAGCAGTTCGGAATAGCCGATGATCGTCGTCAGCGGCGTGCGCAGCTCGTAGGAGACGTTGCCGACGAAGTCGCGCTTCAGCCGCTCGGCCTCGGCCAGGGCCGCCGAGCGATCGGCGAGAGCGCTTTCCAGGTGACGGGTGTCGGTGACGTCGGCGAAGGCGATCAGGGTCGCGCCGTCGGGCAACGGCCGGCTCTGGTAGACGACGATGCGGCCGTCCGAGGTGCGCACCTCGCCCGAGGTCGGGGCGCGCATCTGCGGATCCGGATCGGCGACCCGGCCCTTGAGCTCGCGCCAGAAGGAAAGGTCATGCAGGCGGCGCACGCACAGTTCGACCACGCCCTCGAAGTCGCCGGCGGCCTGCAGGGCCTGGGGCGTGACGTTCCAGAAGGTCTCGAAGGCCTCGTTGTGCAGGCGCAGGCGGCCGTCCGAGCCGAACACGGCCACGGCGTCGTTCAGCTTGTCGAGCGTGGCCTGCTGCACCTGGATCAGGGCGTTGTACTGGGCCTTGAGGCGCAGCTCGCCGGTGATGTCGGAATAGAGCAGCAGCATGCCGCCCAGCGGGTGGGGCTGGCGCACGACTTTCAGGGTCCGCCCGTCGGGCAGGTCCCACAGTTCGTCGGCCTGGGGGCCCAGGTCCTCGTAGCGGGCGAGTTCGGCCGCCTTCCACCGCGCATAGTCGACCGTTTCGGGGAGCCTGCGGCGCTGGCGCAGGCGGTCCAGCACCTCGCCGTGGGTCGGGCGCTCGGCCAGCCAGGCCGGCTCCAGGCCCCAGAGGTCGGCGAAGGCGGTGTTGTGGAACGACAGGCGGCGGCTGGCGCTGAAGATCGCCACGCCGTCGGCGATGTGGTTGAGGGTCTCGTCGTGGGCGGCGACGTGGTTCTTCAGCGTCTCGCGAACATCCTCGACCTCGGTGACGTCGGCGCTGAACACGCCCGCCCCGCCGCCGTCCAGCGGCTTGACGGTGAAGCGGAACGCTCGCCTGCGGCCGTCGATCGGCGTCCAGCGCACGGTCTCGCGGCGCTCGACCTTGGCGGCGGCTTCCACCGCCAGGGCGTCGACGGCGCGATCGAAGGTCTTGCCGGCGAGCGCGGCCTGCGGCGCGTTGTCGACACCCACGGCGCGCAGATAGGCGGCGTTGGCCCAGGTCGGCGCGCCGTCGGCGGCGGCGATCCAGGCCGGCTCGGACAGGCCGTCGACGAAGGCGGCGAAGCGGGCGGCGCTGGGCAGGCCAAGGTCGCCGGTCTGGGCGGCCAGGCGCAGCCAGGCCAGGGCGCCGGCCGCGCGCCCCTCGACGATGACCCGGCCGCCGGGACCGCGCGCCTCGAAGGCGCAGGCCTCGCCGCGCTCGAACAGGGCCCTCAGGCGGGCGGCGTGGTCGGGATCGCCGGAGACCAGGGCCTCCACCAGGGCGTCGGGCGTGGCCTCGACGTTCAGCACCTGGGCGCAGGCGTGCAGGCTGTCGTCGCCCGACACCAGCCGGGCCGCGCCGTCCTCGACCGCCACCAGGGCGTTGTCGAAGGCTTCAGCCGAGGCCTGGGCGGCCACCGAGCCGCTTTCGAGGGCGTCGAGGCGCAGCCTCATGCCGGCCAGGCGGGCGTCGAAGGCGCGCCGCTGGGCGAGCGCCCACAGGGTGGCGCAGATCGCCAGGCAGACCGCGCCGGCCGCCGCGGCCAGGATCAGATCGAGCGATGTCATCCGGCGTGTCGCTAAGCCCCAAAGGCATAAGGGTCGAATCAGATTTGGCAGCTTAGACCGCGCGTGGCGAGAGCGCGATCTGGCCCCTTCCGCCAAGCGCGGATCGCGTTATGTGAAGTTCATGACCTGGTCCGACCGCCTCGCCCCCTCGCTTGACGACTTCGCCGCCCTGGCCAAGGCCGCCTTCGACGCCTTGCCCGAGGAGTTCCGCCGCCTGACCGGCGACGTCGTCTTCCGCATCGACGACTTCGCGACCGACGAGGTGCTCGACAGCCTGGGCATAGAAGACCCGTTCGAGCTGACCGGCCTCTACCAGGGCGTGGACCTGTCGCGCCGCTCGGTGCTGGATTCCAACACCCAGCCCTCGATGGTCTTCCTCTATCGCCGGCCGATCCTGGACGAATGGTGCGAACGCGGCGATGTGGCCCTGGGCGAGCTGATCGAGCACGTGCTGGTCCACGAGATCGGTCACCATTTCGGGCTGTCGGACGACGACATCCACCGCATCGAGGACGAGGCATGAGCCTTTTCGACACCGAAACCTGGCGCGAGCGCATGGACGAGCGCTGGTTCGAAAGCGGCGTAGCCATCGCCGACAAGGGCGACGTCGACCTGGTGGCGATCGAGGACGACGCGGTGACCGCCCACGTCACCGGCAGCGCCGGCGACCTCTATGTCGTCGAACTGCGCAGCCCGGCCGGCGAAGGCCGCTGCGACTGCCCGGGGTTCGAGAAGTTCGGCGCCTGCAAGCACCAGGCGGCCGTGGTCGTGGCGGCCAATGCGCTGGACGAAGCCGGCGTGCAAGCCGTGCGCGACCGTATGGCCAGGCTTCGAGACGGCCTGGCGCTCGACAGCCGCGAGGCGCTGGTCGAACGACTGGTGGATCTGGCCCGCCGCGACCCCAAAGTGCTCGCCTCGCTCGAAGGCTGATCATCGATACTCAAAAGATATGGACCAATACTTTCCAGATATACCTGGAGCGCCGTCCATATTTTGCCTCAAAATTCGCGCAACGAGCGGTGCGTAAATACACAATATCCCCCGTCGCGGGAGTTTGCGATTGAATATTACGGATTCTGCGCAATACTTCCCGCAGATTCGTCAGAGGTCGATGCAACACCGCTGACGACTGGCCTGACCGCGCTCGCTCGCCGTGCGCAGTCTTGCCAGCCGCGTTGCGAGAGATTGCGTCAGTGTCCATCCCGCGCCCCAAGGCCAGCAAGCCGGAGAACAAGGCCCTCGTGGTCGCGTTGTCCGTACTGCAACTGACGGTCGTTGTTCTGGTATGGTTGGTTGCGCTGATCCCGGCGGCGTTGGCGGCCTTGGCCGTCCTGCTCTGGAAAAGCGCCCGCCCGTCCGTTCGTGGCAAGTTTCCGCCTGCCTGAAGCCCGCCGAGTCCCGCGCCACCCCATGGAACTGCGCCACGTCCGCTACTTCGTCGCCCTCGCGGAAGAGCTGAACTTCACGCGGGCGGCCGCGCGCCTGGGCATCGGCCAGCCGCCGCTCAGCCAGCAGATCCGGGACCTGGAGACCGAGATCGGCTATCCGCTGTTCCTGCGCCGCCCGCACGGCGCGGAGCTGACCGAGGCGGGCCGGGCCTTCCTGGCCGAGGCCCGCCAGATCCTGGAGCAAGCCGAACGCGCCAAGGAGGCCGCCCGCCGGGCCGGGGGCGGACATGTGGGCGCGCTGCGGGTGGGCTTCACCTCGTCGGCCAACTTCCACCCGGCGGTGACCGAGGCCTTCGCGGTCTTTCACTGGAAGTATCCGGACGCCAGCCTGATCGTCGAGGAAAGCCACTCGGCGCGCCTGGCCGAACGCCTGCTGCATTCGGAGCTGGACGCGGCCTTCGTGCGCCCCGGCAATGTCGCGATCGAGGGCCTGGATCTGCTGCCCCTGGGCGAGGAGCCGCTGATCCTGGCCCTGCCGGCCGGCCATCGCCTGGCCGCCCAGGCCCGCGTGCCGGTGGCGGCCCTGGCGCACGAGCCGTTCGTGATCTTCTCGCAGGGGATCGGCCGCACGTTCCTGGGCCTCATCCGCGAGGCCTGCGCCCACGAGGGTTTCGAGCCGACCATCGGCCAGGAGACCCCGCACATCGTGGCGATGATCAACATGGTCGCCGCCGGCCTGGGCGTGGCCATGGCCCCCGGCTCGATCGCCCAGCTGGCCGTCCGCGGCGTCGTCTACCGCCCTCTGGACGGGGCCGTGCCCAGGGTGCCGCTCGCGATCGCCACCCGCGCCGGCGACGCCTCGCCCCTGGTGCGCAACTTCCTGGCCCTGATCCCGCCGCCGGCGTTGGAGGACTAGGTTCTGCCGGCGCTCGGCAGCGCTTCTGCGCCCCCACCTCAAGGGTGGGCACTAGGCAAGACCGACACTTGCTCACGACGATATCCTGATCGTCAGTAATGAGCGACTGCGCCAACTGCGGTTCGCGACCCGTTGCCGACCTTCAGGGAATAGGGCTTGTTGCCATCTTAGATATGGAAAGCGCAGCACGGGGTCTCGCGGACCACTTGCAAGCCTGCTCCCTTAGACACGGCAGGGGGAACATTGATTCAAAGCTGCCGCATTGTTGCGGCGCGCCGGTCTCCCCTCAGGAGGCGCGCCCATCTAATTCGCGGGAGGTTCGGCGACGAATACGGGGAACTAACTCTTGAAGACCTGCAATTTGGATACCATCCAATGAAGAAATATATATGGCTCGCACAGCCGTTTATATCTTTTGTTGTTTTATCTCTACTTGGGGCAGTCGTTACAAAAAAGATGCTATTTGACATTCCTGGAGATGTCGGTGACGTTAATGCTAGAATTCTTGTAGTTTTCTTGTATTGGGTATCTTCTTTAACTGCAGTGATTAATATTACTATCATGCGATATAAGGACCGCATTGGGCTTTAGGCGAAATCGATGCCCCCCCCGCTTTGCAAGGAGACTGCGGACAGCTGCGCGTTTAACGCCCCCGTTTCAAGGGCGGATGACGGGAAGAAAGGCGCATTGGCCGCCCCCTACTGCAGCAGATCCTCCACCCAGCGCGGCACCACCTCGCTGGCGGGGCCATACAGCCGCTCGTCGAAGGCGCGGGCGTTGTCGGAGGGCTCCAGGTTGATCTCGCAGGTGCGGATTCCCATTCGCTGGGCCTCGGTCACGAAGCCGGCGGCCGGATAGACCGATCCCGAGGTGCCGATGGCGACGAAGAGGTCTGCCTCCTCCAGCGCCTCGAAGATCTCGTCCATGAACAGCGGGACCTCGCCGAACCACACCACGTGCGGCCGCGCCATGCCGGCCGCCCCGCAGGCGGCGCAGACCGCCTGCGCGTCGAGCGGACCAGGATCGGGACGCGTGGCGTCGCAGGCGTGGCAGCGGGTGACGGCCAGCTCGCCGTGCATATGGACGACGGCGGTCGAGCCGGCCTTCTCGTGCAGGTCGTCGACGTTCTGGGTGCAGAGGAAAAGGCGCCCGCCCCGCGCCGCCAGTTCGCGCTGCAGCCGCGCCAGGGCGAAGTGGGCGGCGTTGGGCGCGGCGGCCGCCAGGTTGGCCCGGCGGGCGTCATAGAAGGCCCGCACCTTGGCCGGATCGCGGGCGAAGCCCTCGGGCGTGGCGACCTCGGCGAGATCGTACTGCGTCCATACCCCGCCTTCGTCGCGGAAGGTGCCAAGGCCGCTCTCGGCCGACACCCCCGCGCCCGTCAGTACGAAGACATTCAAGCCCATGGCGGCGTTTCCCATTCTGGTTCAGGCGGCTGCGGCAAAGGTGACGCCATCGTCATTTTTAATTTGACCGTACCGGAAGTTTGAGTGGACAGTGTTCACTCGACGAGAGGCCCGCGACAGACGGGTCCTTTTCGAGCAGCCGAGAGGCCTAGAGGAGAGGAGCCGACCGTGACGGACAAGAACATCACCAAGGACGCCATGTACGATGCGGTGGCGCCCGACGACTTCGAGTCCATGCTCGAACTCGATCGATACGGAAACCGATCGAGCGCCTTCGACAAGATCATCTCGGCCACCCACGACCATTTCTGGGACCCGCTCGACAAGGCCTATATCGATTTCGACGAGCCGTTCGACATGGAGAACCAGCCGCTGGTTCCCGAGGACCTCGTCATCGCCCTGTCGACCGAATACGTCTCCAACCACCTCTCCGATCCCAAGCAGCGCACCCGCTTCATCAACCAGTCGGTGCTGCGCAGCTTCTCGTCGATACTGCACGGCGAGCAGGGCGCGCTGAACCTGTCGGCCAGCCTGTGCCACGTGCTGAAGGACCAGGGCGCGCAGGAATACGCCGCCAACCAGACCCGCGAAGAGGCGCGCCACGTCACCGCCTTCGCCAAGTACATCAAGGCCCGCTGGGGCAAGCCGGTCGAGTGCGGCCCGGCCCTCAAGAGCCTGCTGGTCGAGATCATCGCCGCTCCCGAGGTCTACAAGAAGATCATCGGCATGCAGATGCTGGTCGAGGGCCTGGCCATGGGCGCCTTCGCCACCTTCTTCAAGGAAATCCACGATCCGCTCGGCAAGAAGCTGCTGCAGCTGGTGATGACCGACGAGGCCTTCCACCACAAGTTCGGGAAGATTTGGGCCGACCGCACGGTGCCCAAGCTGACGGCCGAGGAACATGCGATCATCGAGGACTGGGCCGCGCACTGCTTCCAGACCCTGCTGTTCAACCTCGTTTCGCCGCACCAGCAGCTGGATCTCTATCGCGAGTTCGGCCTGGATCCCGACAAGGTGGTCGAGGAGTACGGGCAGATCATGACCGACGACCTGCGTCGCGAGCACATGAAGGAACAGACCAACATCTTCCGGGTGCTGGTCAAGACCCTGCTCAACGCCGGCATCATCACCGACCGCACCAAGGCCTTCTACGCCATGTATGTCGACCTCGAGGAACTGAAGGCCGAGGGCGACCGGATGGTCGGCGACGACATCGCCGAGGAGGGCATCCGCCACCTGCAGGCCATCAACTTCAAGGACCGCGCAGCGCCGGTGACCATCGCGGCGGAGTAGGACCGCCGCCGAACCTGCCTTTGTCGGGAACACGACCCGCCGGGAACACCGGCGGGTCGCCTTGCGTTTTGCTCAGCTCGGGGGATGACTAGGCCGGGGCGCGACCAGCGCCTCCCTGGCGGTCCCCACCCGTAGAGCAAGGTGTCGGCATGCGCGTAAGCCTGATCCTATCCCTGGCCGCGAGCTTGGCCGCGGTCCCCGTCGCGGCCCTGGCCGGCGCCCAGCCGCCGTCCAAGCCGGTGGCGGCGGCCTTCTACAGCGGCAAGTGGTACGAGATCGCCCGTACCCCCAATTCCGGCCAGCGCAACTGCGAGGCCCCGACCACCGAGTTCACGGCCAAGACCGCCGAAACCTTCGCCGTGCGTCAGGTCTGCCGGCGCGACAGCGCCACCGGCAAGGCCAAGACCTTCAACACCAGCGGCAAGATTCTCGCCGGGTCCGAGAACGCCAAGTTTTCGATGAACTTCCTGGGCGGCCTGAAGAAGCAGGAATACTGGGTGCTCGACCGGGCCGAGGACGAGAGCTGGGCGATCATGGCCACGCCCGGCGGCAACTTCGTCTGGCTGCTGTCGCGCAAGCCGGTGATGGACGAGGCCGCCAAGGCCGCCGCCCTCTCCCGCGTGAAGGCCCTGGGCTACGAGAAGCTGATCTTCCCGCAGCAGCCGGAGGCGTGAGCGTGCGCGCCCTCCGCCTCGCCGTCGCCGGCGCCTTCGGCGTCGCCCTGCTGGCCCTGGCCGCTTGCGCCGGCGCCGGCCCGCCCGGCAATCCCAAGCCCCCGCAGCCGGCCAAGCCCGTCGAACTGAGCAAGTACTTGGGCCTGTGGTACGAGGCCGCTCGCTACGACTTCCGCTTCGAGAAGGGCTGCGACGGCGTGACCGCCGAATATTCCCTGCGCCCCGACGGCCTGGTTGAGGTTCGCAACACCTGCCGCAAGGGCGGTCCCGAAGGCATCGAGAAGGTCAGCCTGGGCAAGGCCAAGGTGGTCGACAAGGCCACCGGAGCCAAGCTGAAGGTGTCGTTCTTCGGTCCGTTCTTCCTGGGCGACTACTGGGTGCTGGACCACGCCGACGACTACAGCTGGGCGATCGTCGGCGAGGGCTCGGGCCGCTATCTGTGGCTGCTGACCCGCGACAAGCCCACCCCTGGCCTGACCCAGAACCTCACCGCCCGGGCCAAGGCCATGGGCTACGACGTTTCGCGCCTTCGAGTGACCAGGCACGCGCGGGGATAAAGGGCCTGCCCTGGCGATCGCCCGCCGCCCCGCTTGCACAGCGAACAAAGATGGAACATGCTGGCGGCATGGACGTCGTCGTCGACATCAGACTTACCCGCCCCGAGACCACCCTCGCCGTCACCCGCGGCGCAGCGCGACTGCTGGTCGATCTGGGTTATGCGCCGCTGGCCGAGGTGACCCTGCCCAACGGCCGCCGCGCCGACCTGATGGCCCTGGGTCCCAAGGGCGACATCGTCATCGTCGAGGTGAAGTCGGGGCTGGATGACTATCGCGTCGACCGCAAGTGGGGCGAGTACGGCCCCTATTGCGACGCCTTCCACTTCGCCGTCGCTCCCCACTTCCCGGACGGGATCCTGCCGGAGGAGCCGGGCCTGATCGTCGCCGACGGCTTCGGCGGCGCGGTGGTTCGGGCCGCCCCCGTCACGCCGCTGGCGGGCGCCCGCCGCAAGGCCCTGACCCTGGCCTTCGCCCGCCTGGCGGCCCTGCGCGCGGCCGGCGTCGCCGCCGAGCGTCTCTCGATCTGAATATCCGGCGATCTGAAAATAAATTCACGACTGCGACATTCTGTCCGAACACAACTCAGATGACGCCAGAACAGGCCCATGCCTGCCCCTGCCGCAGGGTCAGGCGTAGACCAGAAGTTGTCTGACGGTCGGCTAGCCGACCACTGCAAATGTTTGCATCGGGCCGAAGCTCTTCCTGCGTTACGTCTTCTTTACATCCGCCGCGCCATTACCCCGCCCACAAGCCCAACAAAGGGCAGGGGATTTCAACAGAATGTCGAAGAAAAAACCCGTCGTGGCGCTGGCCGCGGCGCTCCTCGCCGTCGCGCCGATCAGCGCCCACGCCGACGCCGCCAAGGACGTGCAGATCGCCGGCCGCGCGCTGACCTTCCTGGAGAACGGTCCCACCGGCAAGGCCGTGCTGGGCGTCGTGTTCGATCCGTCCAAGCCGGCCTCGGTGGCCGAAAAGAACGCCGTCATCGCCGCCATCGGCGGCGGCCTCAACACCGGCGCGCTGACCCTGACGGCCAAGCCGGTCGAAGCGGGCGCCGTCTCGGGCGTCAGCGGCGTGGCCGCCCTCTACGTCACCACCGGCGTCAACGCCGGTCCGGTGGGCGCGGCCGCCAAGGCCAAGAAGATCATCACCATCGGTTCGGACGCGTCCTGCGCCGCCAGCGGGGCCTGCGTCATGAGCGTGTCGGCCGATCCCAAGGTCGAGATCATCGTCAACCGCGGCGCCGCCGCGGCCGTGGGCGCGGTCTTCAAGTCCGCCTTCCGCATGATGATCCGCGAAGTCTGATCGCCGCCAGCACAAGAGACATGACCATGAAGAAGACTCTCCTGGCCGGCGTTTCCGCGGGCCTCCTCGTCGCCGCCGCCTCGGCCGCCCACGCCCAGTCCATCGACTACGGCTCGCTCGAGCAGCTGTTCAACGAACCCGTCACCACCAGCGCCACCGGCGCCCCGCAGCGCTCGACCGAAGCGCCGGTGGACATGACCATCATCTCGGCCGCCGACATCACCCGCTCGGGCGCCGTCGACCTGCCGACCATCCTCTCGCGCGTGGCCGGCCTGGACGTCACCACCTGGGGCGCCGGCGCCGCCGACGTCAGCGTTCGCGGCTACAACCAGGCCATGTCGCCGCGCCTGCTGGTGCTGATCAACGGCCGCCAGGTCTATCTCGACCACTATGGCTACACCGCCTGGGCCACCCTGCCGGTGCAGCTGTCGGAGATCCGCCAGATCGAGGTCGTGAAGGGCCCCAACAGCGCCCTGTTCGGCTTCAACGCCGTCAGCGGCGTGGTCAACATCATCACGGTCAATCCTAAGTTCGACGACGCCGGCGACATCACCGTGCGCGGCGGCAACTTCGGCTACGGCGAGGTTTCGCTGGCCAAGACCTTCAAGCTGGGCGAGCGCTTCAGCGCTCGTGTCTCGGCCGGCGCCAGCCAGAGCGACGAGTTCAAGAACACCGTCGCGGGCGTGGCCAGGAGCCAGCTGAACGACCCGGCCAAGGTCTCGGCCAACATCGACACCGTGACCCAGCTGACCGACAAGGCCGAGCTGCGCGTCGAGGGTTCGTACTCGAACGTCCAGGTCAGCGACATGCTGTCCAACTACGCCTACTCGCCCAGCAAGTACCTGACGAGCTCGCTGAAGGGCACGCTGACGGCTGACACCCAGGTGGGCCAGCTGCAGCTTTCCGCCTACCAGAACGACCTGACCGCCAAGCACCTGATCCTTGGCCAGAAGGCGCGCTTCGAGAACAAGATCACGGTCGTCTCGGCCCAGGACCTGTTCAAGATCGGCGCGAAGCACACGATCCGCGTCGGCGGCGAATACCGTCATAACGAGGTCAACACCGCCCCGATCGGCGGCGCCGAAGTCAGCTACGACGTGCTGTCGGCGTCGGCGATGTGGAACTGGGCGATCAGCGACAAGCTCGCCTTCACGGCGGCCGGCCGCTACGACAGCCTGGACCTGTCGCGCGACGGCGCCTTCCCGGCCGGCTCGCCGCCGCTGGGCAACGGCTACTGGGACCGCAAGATCGAGGAGCCGTCGTGGAACCTGGGCCTGGTGTGGCGCGCCACCGCCGCCGACACCTTCAAGGCCAGCGCCGCCCGCGGCGTGCAGGTGCCGACCCTGGTCGACCTGGGCGCCCTGCAGGCCCGCGTCAGCGTCGGTCCCTACACCCTGGGCCTGGCCGGCAACCCGACCCTGGAACCGGCGATCGTCACCAACTACCAGCTGACCTATGAGCGCGCCCTGCCGGCCATCAAGGCCCAGGTCAGCGCCAAGGCCTTCATCCAGAAGACCGAGGACGTGAAGGGCCAGCCGACCTCGGCCCAGATCGACGTGCCCGCCTCGCCGGTCAGCCTGCCGGTTCTCAGCTACCGCAACATCGGCGAGAGCAAGATGAACGGCTTCGAGCTGGCCGCCTCGGGCGAGTTCGGCGCCGGCTTCCGCTGGAGCGCCGACTGGACCCACACCGAAGTGGACGACGAGCCGCTGGCCGGCTTCTCGCCGCTCCTGCGCTCGGCCGCCTTCGGCGCGACCACGCCGGAGAACCGCGGCAACGCCTCGCTGGGCTGGACCGGCGGCGCCTGGACGGCCGACGGCTTCGTCACCCTGGTGGGCGACCACGAAGCCTATGCGCTCTACGCCGTCGGCGCCAATCCGCGCCTGGTGAAGATCGACAGCTACGCCGCCATCGGCGGCCGCGTGGCCCGCAGCTTCGACCACGGCGTGACCGTGGCGATCAGCGGCCAGAACCTCGGCGACAACCGCCAGCGCCAGAGCGCCGGCCTGGAAGTCGAGCGCCGCCTGTTCCTGAGCGTCAGCAAGAGCTGGTAGGCTCGGGGTTCAGGTTCGAACACGGAAAGGGCGGCTCGCAAGGGCCGCCCTTTTTCGTTCGAAGATCCTCCCCCTCTGGGGGAGGTGTCGGCGAAGCCGACGGAGGGGGAAGTGGCGGACGACTTCCAACCGCCGCAGAAGCTGAAAACGTCCCCCCTCCGGCCCTTCGGGCCACCTCCCCCAGAGGGGGAGAATCCTGGCCGCCGCCGCGCCCTCTAGATGCTCCCCGTCTGGGGGAGCTGTCGCGGAGCGACTGAGGGCGCCAGTCACCACTCGCTCTTTTTCTTCTTCATCAGGGCCAGCAGGCCCGGATACGGCCCCTGCCCGGTGCGGTAGAGGCACCACTCGTCGTCCTTCTTGCAGGCGCCGTCGAAGAAGTCCTTCTTGGCCTGGTCGATCACCGCGTACATCGGCGCGTCGCGGGACTTGATACCCAGCTTGTCGTCGCAGGCCGCCCGCTCGGCCTTGGTCAGGCGATAGAGGTCGGCGTGATTGCAGCCGCCGCCCTGGCGGGCCGCCGTGCGAAGGTCATCGCCGCCAGGCGTGGGCATTCCCTTCGACTTGAAGCCGGGCGGGGCCGTCGCGGCGCGGGGCGTCTCGGGCGCGGCGGGCGCCGGGGCCGGAGCGGGGGCGGTCGCGACCTGGGCCGGCGG
>NZ_QDKQ01000017.1 GCF_003116815.1 Caulobacter endophyticus | reverse complement strand
TCGATTACTCGACGATCTTGGCGACGACGCCGGCGCCGACGGTGCGGCCGCCTTCACGGATGGCGAAGCGGAGCTTCTCTTCCATGGCGATCGGGGTGATCAGCTCGACGTCCAGCTCGGCGTTGTCGCCCGGCATGATCATTTCCACGCCTTCGCGCAGCTTGATGATGCCGGTCACGTCGGTGGTGCGGAAGTAGAACTGCGGACGGTAGTTGGTGAAGAACGGGGTGTGACGGCCGCCTTCTTCCTTGGTCAGGATGTAGGCTTCGGCCACGAACTTGGTGTGCGGGGTGATCGAACCCGGCTTGCACAGCACCTGGCCGCGCTCGACGTCTTCACGCTTGGTGCCGCGCAGCAGCACGCCCACGTTGTCGCCGGCCTGACCTTGGTCGAGCAGCTTGCGGAACATTTCGACGCCCGTGCAGGTCGTCTTCTGGACCGGACGGATGCCGACGATTTCGACTTCTTCACCCACCTTGACGATGCCGCGCTCGACGCGACCGGTCACCACGGTGCCGCGGCCCGAGATCGAGAACACGTCTTCGACCGGCATCAGGAAGGCCTGGTCGATCGGGCGTTCCGGCTGCGGGATGTAGGCGTCGACCGAAGCCATCAGCTCGAGGATCTTCTCTTCGCCGATGTTGGCGTCGCGGTTTTCCACCGCCGCCAGGGCCGAACCCTTGGTGATCGGAATGTCGTCGCCCGGGAACTGGTAGGACGACAGCAGCTCGCGAACTTCCATTTCGACGAGCTCGAGCAGCTCTTCGTCGTCGACCATGTCGACCTTGTTCATGAACACGACCAGGGCCGGCACGCCGACCTGACGGGCCAGCAGGATGTGCTCGCGGGTCTGCGGCATCGGGCCGTCGGCGGCCGACACGACCAGGATCGCGCCGTCCATCTGGGCGGCGCCCGTGATCATGTTCTTCACGTAGTCGGCGTGGCCGGGGCAGTCGACGTGAGCGTAGTGACGGTTGGCCGTCTCGTACTCGACGTGAGCGGTGTTGATCGTGATGCCGCGGGCCTTCTCTTCCGGCGCGGCGTCGATGTCGGCGTAGTTCTTGGCGGTCGCGCCGCCCGACTTCGCCAGCGTGATCGTGATCGCGGCCGTCAGCGTCGTCTTGCCATGGTCAACGTGACCGATGGTGCCGATGTTGCAGTGCGGCTTATTACGTTCGAACTTTTCCTTGGCCATC
>NZ_QDKQ01000016.1:96615-114425 GCF_003116815.1 Caulobacter endophyticus | reverse complement strand
CGTCGAGCGCATGTGGTGCAGGCTCAAGGACTTCCGACGCGTCGCCACCCGCTACGACAAGCTCGCCAGAAATTACCTCTCCGGCGTGCTCATCGCCGCCCTCTGCGCCTATTGGCTCAATTGAGTCCAGACCCTAGGCGCTGGGATTTTTGGAACCGGTCTTAGGAGGCAGATAGCCGTGCGCTTAGCCAGCTAGGCTGGCGACGGCCACGGCCTGACCAAGCTCGGCGAAAGAGGGCCTCGGTTGAGGGCCGGGGCCAGAGTAAGGGGTCTAGATGCCGCGTTCTCTTGCGACGTCGCCGAAACGCCTAACGAGTTTCCGAGTTGCTGCAGGCCTGGGCGTCGGATTTCCCCGCGTCAAGCTTTGTAGAAGGGCGGGGTTTGCACTCCGCGGCCCGGCCGTCAACTAACGCTCAGGGACCACATGACAGACAACCCACTTCCGATCGATCCCACGCCGTTCGGCGATGTCGGATGGGCGATATCCCAGCCTCCCTCGCCTATCACGCGGGCGCTCATCTGCTGGTGCGGGCGGCTCCTCACGACGAGGCCTTCTGGGATCGGCGCCCGGGCGTCTAGCGCTGGCGGATCGTCGTGGAGCCTGGCGCATCTCTAGACGACCTGGCCGTGCTCGTCTGGCGCGAGCCGGTCATAGGCGAGGATCGGGGGCCGCCGTCCTCGTCTACGCCCGCGAAGCCTTGGCCTAGCGTCGTGCGTTAGGCCGCGCAGGCGGCCGCGCGCTCGCGCGGCCTACCACGGCTACATGACCTATCGCCGCAATATCCCTGTCGCTGATCAGAGTTGCCGAATAACATTTGATATCATCTATCGCCGAAGAGGCAATTTACTTAAGTTCGCGACCTATTGTCGCGGGAAGTGCTCCGAATGTATTATCGGCCTGTTAAATTGTCGCGAACAATCATGCCGGAATGCAAGAAGATTGGCATGGCATCGCTCACCGGAGAGTGCGGGAGTTTCCACTCCGGCTTTTCTTCAGCGTCGGCATAGCGGCGGCGATCTATCTCAACAAGGCCAGCGCCTGGCCCGCGCTCTGGCTCGCCGCCACCGTGTCGGCGCAGCTGGCGACGTCGTGGCTTTCCCAACCGATGCGCACGGCCGGCCATCGGCCCAGCGAACCCCACAAGCGGCTGTTCATCGCCTCGGTGGCGCTGAGCACCGCCGTCTTCGCGAGCGTGGCGCCGCTGGCCTGGTTCAACGAAGGCTGGCAAGGGCGGGTTCTGGCCGTGACGGTGCTAGCGGGCGGCGTCATGAACGTTCGCCTTCACGCAAGCTCTTCGGCGGCCATGCTCTGGGCGGGCACGATCCCGTTCATCTGCCTGCTCGTCGGACTGCCGATCTATTCCTTGGCCACCGAACCGGGAAAGGGCGCCGCGGCTTTTGTGTGTCTCGCCAACCTCATGTTTGTTGCGCACCTGGCGGCGGCGACGCGCCGGGGTCAGGCCGACGCCAAGGCGCTAGCGGCCTCGCTTGCCCTGGCGCAGCAAACCGCCAATGCGCTGAAGGTGGCCGCCGCCAAGGCCGACGCGGCCAACGACGCAAAGTCACAGTTCCTGGCCAATATGAGCCATGAGATCCGCACGCCCCTGAACGGCGTGCTGGGCGTGGCCGGAGCCCTAGCGCACACACCCCTGACTCGGTCGCAAAGAAACATGGTCGAGCTCGTCGAGGCTTCCGCCAGAACCCTGGAGACGCTGCTGACCGACATCTTAGACCTGGCGCGGATCGAGGCGGGGAAACTGGAATTGCGGGCCGAGCCGTTCGACCTTGGGGCGTCGGTCAGCGCCTGCGCCGAACTCTTCGACGCCGCCGCTCGGGCCAAGGGTCTTGATCTGACGGTCGACCTCAGCCCCGAAGCGACAGGGACCTTCGTGGGCGACGCCATACGCATCCGGCAGGTTCTGACGAACCTCCTCAGCAATGCGGTCAAGTTCACCATGGTCGGCCAGGTCCGCCTGTCGGTCAGCCTTGCTCCCGATCAGACCAGCCCGACGGTCGTGTTCGAAGTCCGCGACACCGGCATTGGCTTTGACCAGGAAACCAAGCTGCAGCTGTTCTCCCGCTTCGAGCAGGCCGACGGCTCGAACACCCGGTCATACGGGGGGAGCGGACTGGGTCTGGCGATCTCCCAGTCGTTGGCCCAGGCGATGGGCGGCATGATCGAAGGCGAAGGCCGGTGCGGCCAGGGGGCGACCTTCACCTTCGTGGTTCCTTTGCCCCGCGGTCAAGGCCCAGCGGGCCCTGCGGTCGGCGCGGCTCATGACCTTGGGGCGCCCCTGGCCGGCATGCGTGTCCTTCTCGCCGAGGATCATCCCACCAACCGGCGGGTCGTTGAACTGGTTCTCGGGGAAACGGGGATTGATCTGGTCAGCGTCGAAAACGGCGCTGACGCGGTCCGAGCGTATCAGCACGGTACTTTCGACATGATCCTGATGGACATGCAGATGCCGATCATGGACGGCTTGACCGCCATCCGGCGGATCCGCGAGCTGGAGACCGCCGAGCGTCGTCCGCGGACCCAAATTCATGTGCTGACCGCCAACGCGATGCCCGAGCACGTTCAAGCGTCGCTCGCGGCGGGGGCGGACGGCCATCTGTCCAAGCCGATCCAGGCGGGCCTGCTGATTGAGCGCTGCAGCGCCGTGCTCGCGCCAAAGCCAGACTTAGCGCGGGCCTATTCTGGGCTATAGGGCGGGGCTTTGTCCTCCGCCGCGGGGTCTTGGCCCGTTTGGGGCCTGCCGACCGTCTTGCCCGCGAGGCGCTGCTGAGACCCGCCCTTGGCGCCGGCAGCTACGGCGAGGGCGCGGCTTTGGGCGAAACTCCGCTTCTCGGCGGGAACGCTGGCGCCGCCTTGCGGGCGATCTCGCGCCGCCGTTCCGGCGACATGAACGCAAATCCCCGTCGCGAGCGGGAGGCAGGTTGATCAGTTTCCATCCAATCTATCGTGCTGGTGCACGAAACCTCAGGCTGTTTTCATCGTTGGTCAACCTTGCGTTCATGCGGGTTTGGATTTCGATCAAGGCTGGGCGCGTGGTGGAAGGGAGGCCTTGTTGGCGCGGGTTTTGATTGTCGATGACGATGAGATTTCGCGGCAGATCTACGCGCACGTCTTGAGCGACGAAGGCTATGAGGTCGAGGAGGCCGAGCACGGCGGCAAAGCGATCGCAAAGCTTGAGCTTCGCCATTTCGACCTAGCGCTCATCGATCTGCTGATGCCCGTCCGGGAGGGCATCGAGACGATCATCGAGGCCAGACGGCGCTGGCCCGCCATGCGGATCATCGCCATGAGCGGGGGAGCTAGGCGCCTTAGCCCAGGCGGCGTCCTCGACATGGCGTTGGGGCTCGGCGCGGAGGATGCTCTGGTCAAGCCGGTGTCGAGAGAGCTGTTGACGGCGAGCGTCGAAAGATTGCTGGGCGCGGTTTCTCGGGCTTGACGCGAGGGCGCGTGGGCCTAGGGCATCAGGAAGACCGGCAGCGACGGCGCGCGGCTGGAGCGGGTTTGGGGCGCGGCCTGCGCATGCGGGGCGGTCGACCCGACGCCTCGAACGCGGAACGCGTTTTCATCCGCGCGGCCCTGCTGCGGGGGGTGAGGCCCTGATCACGCAAGACTGTGAGACGCGGAGACGGCCTCGTCGGTCGGGCGCGGCGCACCGCTCGTCTAAGTCGTTCGCGCTCGGCGGCGGCCAGTGCAGAGTCGCGGTCGAGGAAGGCGGTCTTGCCAAGGGTGTGTATTCGGCCCAGCGCTTGGCCCTCAGCGACATAGTCTGGCCCAAGCGTCGAACCTCTTCCAAGGGCTCTGACCACCATGAGCCGGCGGTGCGGACAACGACCCACCTGTCTGTGGCGGCGGCTTGGCTGATGCGCTCGGGCATGCCTCAAGTGGGCGCGGACCTTGTCACCAAAGGCCTCGCCTGTTGCGCGGCGCGCTGTTGGCGGCCGCATGCGTTCGCCGCCGGACGCCTTTACGCAGGACGGCGGCAACCCGTCCGGCCTCGTCCCGTTAGCGCTGAGGAAGGCAATTCCATGTGGAGATCCGCCGTGACGCACGGACCAATCGATGAGCCGTTGACGGCTGAACTCCTCGAAGGCGAAGTGGTTGTCACCGAGCCGAACGGCTTTAACGGCTCCCTGACGATGGACGCCGCCCGAAGGTCTGCAGAAAACCTGCTACGCGCGGTCGAGCAAGCCGAGTCAGGTCAGGACGTCTATCAGAAGCCTCTGGGTTGACCGCCTTTGGCGGCGCGAGCGGAGCGTTTGGGTTTTACGCTGGACGTACGTCGTCGGCGCTTGAGCGTCGCTCGGGCGCGATAGGCCTCAGCGCCGTGCCCAGATGACGCAGCAAGGCTAGCCGGGCGGATCTGCTTGGGTCGTGCGATATGTTCACCTGGAGGCGCTCGCCGTCTCAAGGCGCGAGACCGGCGAGTAGACGCGCCGCAGCGCCGGAGCTGCTCGCGGGTGATGCGGAACATGGGCCGGCGGCGCGTACGCCGCTGACGCCGCCGGCTTGGCTTGGCGAACCGGGCGCTTGGTCGATCGAGCCTCGGGCGCACCGGGCGGTTGTTTTGGTGGGCTTGGTCCACCTTTTCGAATGCGGTTCTGGTCGTTGCGCGGGGGCGCACGTTTTGGCGGGCGCACCGCGCCTGGGCCGCTTCTGCCAAGCTTGGTCGCCGGCCTGTCTCGTGTTCAAGTCCGCGCCATGCAACTCGAACGTGCCTTTATCTGGTCGGACCCCTAGCGCTCGGCGCCCGTGGCGGTCCGGTACGTCATCGCCACCGCGGTGATCGGGGCCTTCTTTGCATTGCGATCGGTGATTGGCGGGTGGTTGGGCGGCTATCCGTTTCTGTTGTTCTTCCCGGCGATCATCCTAATCTCGGTATTCCTCGATCGTGGCACGGGCATCTTCTCAGTGCTGCTGAGCGCCATGCTGGCCTGGTATTTCTTCATTCCCGATTTTAACGCGTTCACCATGCCTGACGCCCGGGACCCGGTGCCGCTCGTGCTCTACGTGATCGTGGCCCTGTTCGTCGCCTTCGTGGTCGAAGCCCTGCGCGGAACCGCCGAGCGCCTGGCCCACACAGCCGAGAAATTGGAACGCAGCAGCGAGCTGAACCGCCTGCTGCTTCTCGACGTCAATCATCGCGTCAAGAACCACCTGGCCTCGGTCAGCGGACTTTTGCGGCTTTCAGTCCGGGAGATCGAAGATCTTCGCGCGCGCCAGGCCATCGAGAACGCGGTCGGGCGCATTGGCGTCCTGGGGCAGGTTTATGCGCGGCTGCATCTGGCCGAGCGCGCGACGGTCGTTCGCTCGCGCGATTTCATCATATCGCTCTGCGATGAGCTGAGAGCCAGCGTTTTGGGGGTGCGTCCGGTGGCCCTGCGTGTCCAGGCCGCCGATGTCGCCTTAAGTTCGCTGCAGGCCGTGCCGATCGGGCTAATCATCAACGAGCTGGTTGAGAACGCCCTCAAGTACGCCTTTCCCAATGATCGCAGCGGCGATGTCTGCGTCACGTTCGAAGAGGCAGGCGAGCGTTTGGTCCTGACGGTGCGCGACGACGGCGTCGGGCTGGCCGATGGGGCCAAACCAGGCGGCGGCACGCGGATCGTCGGCTCTCTGGTCCAGCAGCTTGGCGGGAGCCTGGCGCGAGGGCAGGGGCCCGGCGCTGTCGTCGTGGTGACGCTTCCGCGGGATGCGCCGCTGGAAGACTAGGCGCTGTCGGCGCGTCCAGGCCTGGGGAACGCCACGCCCACGACACCGGCCTTGCCTATGCCGAACCCAGGTCCGGCGAGCGCGTCGAAGGCGTCTAGCGATGACTTACCTTCACACGGCTAAGCCTCATCTACATCCTTGAGCGAAGTAACTTAACCTCAAGTCAAAAAAGGCGACGTCATGCCGGCGTTTCAATCAGGAGGCGATTCGCGCTGTGTTCCCGTTGCCGTGCGTCAAACTCACGCGCATTCTCCGCCGGGGCTGGAGGATCGACTATGACGACGATCATCACGGACGTTGGCCGCACGCTCACGTGGGAACAGGCGCGCGACTATTCGGTGGAATACGGCGGGGCATTGACCTCTCGCCTCTATCATTCTTATGGCGGCAAAGGTGGTGGTCGGGAGCATCGGTTCGAGGGCTACGCTTGGATCGGCGCCCACAAGGTCGCAGACGACTGGGTATGGATGGACGGCTCGCCCGTTCAACAGACTGACGGGGACTATCAGAGCGGCGACGTCGATCCGGTTTTGATTGACGGCGACCCCACGAACGATCCCGACTACGCGCTCTTGAGCGGGTCGATCCTCCGCCCTCTCGATGAAGGCATTCAGACCGAATTCCTCACCCAGTTCATCTGGGAGCAGACCAGCACCACGGTCAACGGAACACCCTTCCGAGACAAGGTCTGGGCTGTCGAGGCGGGCCAGAAGATCAACCTCGGCGCGGGCGATGATTGGGTTTACGACGACTCCGACAGCGAAACCGCCAAGATTTTCCTCAACATGGGCACGGGGAACGATGTCGTCACCATCAACGGCGTGACCCACACAACGGTGTCTGACGGGGAGGGTTCGGATCAGATCGCCATCTACAACGGCGTCATCAAAGCCGCCCTCGACGGGGACAATGACAGCTATTACGCCGCGGCCGGAACAGTCTCATACGATACCGCCAAGATCGGGATCACGAGGCTCCCAGGCACCGGGGATGGCGTCGTCAGAGTCTTCAGCGAAGAGATCGGCACCGACGAAGTCGACGCCTTTCACATCATCGGCGGCTCGGGCGACGACATTCTGTTCTCCTTCCAGCGGATCACAGGCGGTCGTGGCAATGACATCCTGTCACCTTTCGCCTACGCGTCCGGTGGCGATGGAAACGACATCCTCTCGGCCGAGAGCTACCAGAGGGTGACGCTGCTGGGGGACGCCGGCGACGACACCTTCATATTCAGATCCGCCGCCGAAGCGACTGGTGGCGCTGGGGCTGATCGCTTCGACTTCACCGACGTCGTGTCGGTGAGGATCAACGACCTCGGAGCATCCGATAGAATCGTGCTCGGTTCGCTGATCGAGGTCGAGGTTCAAGAGGCCTTTGCGACCGGCTACCTCAAGCAGGCGCACCGAGGTGGCTACACCTACCTGTCGATCGACACCAATGGTGGCGGAGACGACTACATCGAATTCCTAACGCTCAAGGGTTTGTTCAACACGGCCGACTACATCCTGACCTAGAGTTCAGCGCTGGCGTAGTGGAACTTCGTACACTCGGCGATGTTGGCGCCGAGAGCACCGTCAGGCCGGCAAGGCGACCACGCCGCAGTTCGTTCGAGTGACGCTGAATGTCGCCGTGGTGTTCGTCGGGCTCTGTCAGACCAAGTGCACCGTTGAGTATGCGCGTTGACGCGCCCCTAGCTATTCTGGCGCTATGCAGGCTACCTGCAGAGGTAGCCGCGATAGGCGCCGGTCCGGGGTGGCGGATCATCCAGACCCCAGGAGTTCGGCTTGTCTCCGCTGGCATAGGTCCGCACGAAGACACCCGCGACCAGCTGGGTGGTAAAGGCCTTCGCCGGTTCCCCGACGAACTCCCACCGTCCGGCGCCGCCGCGCTGGACGCTTATCGAGCTCCTTACGCCACTGGCGAAGTCGTAGCGCAAGGTCGCGCCGGGCGCCGTCCAGCAGGTTGTGTAGAGCAGCTTCCCGTCCTGACCCAGGACCTCGTAGCCGGCCAGATTGCGTTGGCTCCACTGGAAAAGGTCCGGCGAGTCCGCCGCCAGGGTCAGCTCGTAGGGCTTGGCCGCGTTCTGGCGGCCGACCGCCAGCATGTAGATGCCGTCCTTGGGCAGGATGCCGTTCAGGCGGGTCATGTCGACGCCGTCGGCCTTCAGCATCTCGTCGCCCTCGGGCGTGTAGAGGGTGATGGCGTGGCCGCCCGCGCCGGGACCGCCCGCGCTGGCCTGGAGCACCGAGCCGGCCTCGCCGATGAAGGCGTAGAGATCGACCGCCGCCCCGACCTTGCCGGCCGGTCGCTGCACCGACTTGCCGACCTCGGCCAGCAGCACGCCCGGCGGCGGGGTGAACTTGGGCATCGATGGAAGCGCGGGCGGGGCGGGAGGCTTGGCCGGCGGGTCGTTCTTCGCGACCTCGGGCTTGGCGGCGAGAGGCGGCTTCGGCGCTTCGGCCATGACGGGCTTAGGCGGATCCTTGGGGCGCAGGTCGCTCTCGACCAGCATGCGGTAAGGCGTCTGGCGCGGCTTGTCGGCCGAGGTCACTTGGATCAAGTAGTCGCCGGCCGCCGGAGCCTTCCACTTCAGGGCGGGGCTGGCGCCGAAAGTGTCGGTGATCAACATGCTCTGCATGTCGAGTACGCCGACGCGCAAGGGCTTTTGGGCGTCGCTGATCGCGATGGACACCGTCTCGCCGGCCCTAACGTTGATCCTGTAGGTCTCGCGCGCCGAGGTCTTGTCCTCGTCGGTAGCGTCGATGTCGCTTTCGGCCACCTTGGGCAAGTCCAGCGGAATGCGGGCGCCGAAGGCGGTTGGCGTCCAGGGCGGAATGACCGCGCGCAGCGGATCGCGCGCTGGGCCGTCGTCCGGCTGCGGCGCCGCCAGGGCCGGACGGCGCAGGGCCGCCTTCACCGCCGGATCGGCCAGCAGGGCCTTGATGTTGGCGCTGAACGCATCCTGGGTCAGGTACAGAAGGCCGCCAGACCCTTTCTTGCGATCGACACCCTGCTGAGTGGTCAGACGGGCGAGTTCTGCCCCGGTGGCGCGGTCGCGCGCCACCCAGTCGACGCTCATGGCCACCTTGCCGGCGACCGTATCGAAATTGGCCAGGCCCCAGTTGAGGATGCAGCCCTGGAAGTTGGTGATCCGCGCCTCGGCCGATAGCGACACGGGCGCGACGCCGTGCGGGGTCTTGGCCATGCTTCCTACGACCTGGAAGCCTGCGGCCCGGAGGTCGTCGCGCAGCCGGGCGTCGAGCGCGCCGGACTCGATGGCGCGGCGCATCTCGGAGGGCTGGACGGGCTCCTTGCTGGTGCAGAAGTCCGCCGCGCCGATCTGGCCGCCGGCCTGGGCCTCGAGGGGCGCGGCCACGACCCAGCGCAGGGCCACCGGGCCATTGGGACCGTTCGTGGGGGCGGATGCGGTAGTGGTCGGAGCGCTAGGCGCGTCCGGCGTCGCCGTCTCGCTGTAGGGCCGCCGGTCGGTGTCGATCTTCAGCCGGTAGGGCGCAATCTGCGGACTGCTCGAAGCCCAGAGGCTGATAATATGGGTTCCCGTTGTCTTGGCCGTCGCCGACAGCTGCCGTTCGGGGGTCCTGTAGTCGGTCGAGGCGAGGTACTTGTTACCGGGGCCGGTGACGGAGATGACGATCTTCGCGGCGGCGTCCTGCATGTCCAGTCGCAGGGTCTCGCCGGCCTCGAGCGGTACGGCGAAGTACTCGCGTGCGCCGCCGTAAAGCATGTCGAGATCGCTCTCGATGATGCGCGGCGCGGTGAGCGATAGAGGCGTCTTGTCGCTCACCCGACGCCAGGGCGACAGGACCAGCAGGGTCGGATCGCGCGACTGGAAGGTGTCGGGCTTGGCCAAGGCTAGCGAGGGGCGGGTGGCGGCTGTCCGGAACGCTGGATTGGCCGCCAGGGCGCTGGCGTTGGCCATGAAAGCCTCGTCGATCAGGCCGGCCAGCCCGCCGGTTCCGCCGGTGCGTTCGGCCGCCTCGCGCGTCGACAGCATGCCGATCTCAGCGCCGGTGGCGCGGTCGGTCAGGGTCCATTCGACGGCGACCTCGGCCTTGCCGGTGATCTTGTCGATCTTGCCAAAGCCGTAGTCGGGCAGGCAGGCGTCGGCCAGAGTGATCCGGGCCACGCCCGAGACCTCGACGGCCGCCGAGCCCGAGGTGTTGATCATCACTCCGGCGCTGCTCAGCGTCTCGCGCAGGCGGACGGCGCTGTCGTTGCTGGTGAGGGCGCGGCGCATCTCCGAGGCCGATAGCGGGCCCTGCTTGATGCAGATCGCGCCGCCCTTCAGCACCGAAGTCGCCTGCTGGTCGGCGGATGCGGCAGTCATGGGCCGCAGAGCGATGGTCAGGAGTTGGGCCTGCGCGGACGTGGCCAGGGCCAGGCCGGCGGCGGCGCTCAGCAGCGCGATGCGGCTCATTGAGCGCTGCCCTGCTTCCGGCGCGCCTTGAGGAAGGCTTCGAGGTCGGCTTTGGCCTTGGCGTTGGCCTGAATTTGTATTGCGACCAACGCGACCTTCTTCTTAGCCTCTTCGGCCAAGGTCTTCTTGACCTGCTCGTCCCACGCCTTGCCGGCGTCGCGCAGCGAGGTGTCGACGGGCTGCACCGTGGCGCCGCTCTTGTCGTTGGGATTACCCGGGCCGCCGGCGGTACCGGTTACCTTGGCGGGCTCCGTCTTGGCGTTCAGCTCGGGAGGACGCCAGTCGACGAATTTCACGATGTTGTAGTTGCGGCTGTACTGCCAGCGATCGCGCTTGGCGCGCGCCGCGGTCTCGGTCCCGAACGCGTCGCACCCGCCTGAGCCGTTGCCGTTGAAGGGTGAATAGCCAGGCACCACCGTGTCCGTGCCGATCTGGCGATGGAACATCATTCCGACATCGCCGCTGAGCGGATACTTGGCGCCGGGCACGCGGAAGGGCTCGAACACAATCATCGCCAGGGGACGGCCAATTCCGCCGCCGGTCTCCAGGGTGCACAGCAGCCACTGGTCCGGACCGACAGGCTTCGGCGCGCCAGGGTCGGGCACGGGCTTGAAACCCTTTGGCCAAGGGATGGTCTCGGCGGCGACATAACCGGATTTGATGCGCGCCTGTTCAGCGGCTTCCTGCGTGTCGCCGCGATAGCATCGAATGTTCGTGTAGCCGGTGCCGGGCAGCAGCCGCTCCCCGGTCTTCGACTCGAAGTAATTGTAGACGTGGTAGCCGGTCGTCTTCTGGACAGGGACGTAACCGGAAGCCGCTCCCGACTTGAATAGCACGCAGGCCATATAGGCCACCCGGTCGATGGACGTGAGCGCGGGCTGGCTTTGCGCCAGCGTTGCCTCGGGGGCGCCCCCCGCGAGCGCCGCCGACACCATGATCGGCGCGACCAGATTCTGGTTTCGCATTGTTTCCCCACCAAGCTCCACCCCGTCGCGCAACTGAGCGCGGGTCGGATGAACGTCAGGTGTACGGCGAACGCAGATCGCCGGACAATCCCGCCGCCTCACGCGTAGGTGCGCTAAGGTCCGCTAACGGCGCCAACCAGCCAATCTGCGACTTCGTCCGCAGCGACCCTGCCAAGGCTCTGCAAACGTGATCTGCAAACGCTGCTATAGCAATCGTTGCTCCCGATGCGCTTCAGGCGCCGCCCGATCTATAACGCTCACGCAGGGTTGGACCGGATTGGGACCCGTGGGGAGCACCATGAATGAAGGCGTTCTTGAAATCAGTCTTCGCGATCGCCTTCGCGCTCGCTTGTCAGGGGACGGCCATGGCTGAGCCGATCGGCCGTGTCACCGGCATTGGCGGCTTGTTCGTCAAAAGCAAGGATCCCAAAGCCCTGGCGAACTGGTATCGCGATGTGCTGGGGTTGGAAGTCGCCGCCTGGGGCGGCGCGGCGCTGGCCTACGACGCGCCTGGCCATCCGCCCAAGATTTCCTGGATGGCTTTCCCCCAGACCTCCGACCACATGGCGCCATCAGCGCGCGAGTTCATGGTAAACTTCGCCGTGGATGACATGGATGCGATCACCGCTCGGCTGCGGGCGTCAAACGTCGCCATTTTAAAGTGCGACGACGACAACGCCTTCGGACGGTTTGCCTGGGTGCAAGACCCCGACGGCACGCTGGTTGAGTTGTGGCAGCCCAAATGAAGCCCTACGGACCCGGCGCGGGTTCGGCCCTACGCCGCCACGGGGCCAGAATCTCGTAGCCGGTCACGTCGGTGGCGCCGGACCGGGTGGCGCGTATCAGGCCTCGTTCGGCAAGATGGCTTACCGCAGCCTGAACGCTGCGCTTCGACAAGCCGGTCCGCTCCGCCAACTGGGCGTGACTGAGGCGAGGGCGGGTATCGCCCAGGGCCGCCAAGGCTAGATAGACCAGAAACGCCGAGGCCCGGTGATCGTGACCCACCAGGTCGCGCATGAGAGTGTCGAGGACATAGGCGTCCAGCGTGTACTGCTTGTCGCTCATCGGACTAGCCGATACCACGCCGGTCTCTGGTCGCAAGTTGACGGCCTGGCGTGGAAACCGGCCCGGTGATCAAGAAGCTCAACTATGTTGGAGTTCCAACCCGAGATCAGGAGCGGGCCCTAGCCTTTTGGACGGGCGTCATGGGGTTTATCATCACGACGGATCGCCCGATCGGCGACAGGCGCTGGATTGAACTCTCCATCCCAGGCGCCCAAACCGGCATCTTGCTCTTCACGCCGGAAGGGCACGAAGACAGGGTCGGCACCTTTTTCAACGGCGCCTTCGGCTGTGACAGCGTGCCGTACGAGTACGAACGGTTGCTGGAAAAGGGCGTGACCTTCTTGGGGCCGCCAGAACTAAAGCCTTTCCCTCATGTCTATTTCCAGGACCCAGACGGGAATACGTTCTTCTTGTCGAGCCGATAACTGAAGATCATTGAATCGCGGCGACCCGTTTCCCGAAAATATTCGCTTGCCGCGAAGCTCGCCGACCATCGGCTTCCTGGAGCGATGCCAAGGTCCGCGAATGGCGCGACCACGCCGGAAACACCGAAGGCGCGCCTTCCAGTGGGGGGGCGACAAACCGCGCCATCTAGGGCGGTCCACCTGCCGCTGTATTGGCTGATCTAAACTCAACGGCCCTGCGTCAGCACGCAAGTCTTTGCGAGGGTGGGGGGGCGAGAGCCAGTTGGCGTTCTATGATGTCGCTCAGCATGATCGGATCGAAAGGCTTTTGAACCACAGCGTCAGCTCCCAAACCGGAAGCCCAGGCTAGTGCGTCATCGCGTTTGATGAGGCGGGAGCCGGCGCTCATGGCGATAATGCGCGTCGACGGCCATCTGCGGCGTACCTGTGCGATGGTTTCTATGCCGTCCTGTTTCGGCATCATCACGTCGATCAGAGCGATGCGAAACGGCTGGCGCTCGAACTCAGCTATCGCCTCAAGTCCGTCTTCTGCCTCCACCATGGCAAGGCCGCTGCCCTCGAGGAAAATGCCGACTAGCTCGCGAATGAAGTCGTCATCATCGGCCACAAGGACGCGCATAGGTACCTCCCAAGCATCTTTTGGTTGATCCTAGGCGCCGCCGCGCTGCCGGCTATGGCGCAGGTTGTCGCGCGACGTATCGGCGCACTTGAAGGTTGCGAAGTCCGAGGCTGCTGGCGAACGCTGCAGATAAGTATGAACCGTCTTCTTGCGCGCTGCGACGGGGAAGGCTGGTGGGACCGGTCTCCTTGGCCCCGCGACGAACGTCTGTTTCTTGAAGCATGCCGGTGTCAGCAACTGGCGCGCCGGGTCCAGGCGCGTCGTGTTCTTAGCGCTCACCCAATGTCCGCAAATGGAGCGCTCCCGATGAAGCCGTGAGCCTAGAGAACCCGCAAAGTCAAGCGATTGGACCTTGCGGGCTACTCGTTTCTAGAACCGCTTCTTCGCCTCGACCCGCGCCTGGGTCGTGCTTTCGCTGTCGGAAAGCCTCAGGCCCGCATCGAGGCCCAGCTCCCAGCCGGAAGGCAGCAGCAGGCCCAGGCCAGGCTCGATGAGCAGTCGCTCGCGCGACCAGCCCAGGGCGGGCAGACTGTAGTAGGCCGCGCCGGGGACATCGGCGTAGTCGACGCCTTGACGCGATCCGCCGGAGAACTCGTGACGCCATTCGGCGCGCAGCGAGGTGGTTAGGATCCCGGCGACGGTCGGACGCTCATACGCCGCGCGAAGCCCCAGCACTCCCAGTGTCGAGCGCAGCCAGCGGCGATCGAAGCGAAGATCGTAGACGCCCGCGCCCTGCTCGCGGTAGGCGTCCAGCGACCCGCTCAGATATTCCAGGCGTCCATAGGGCGACCAGCTGAGACCGCCGCTCCGCCGGTCGAGGCCAGCCGACAGCGCCGCAACGGTGAAGCGACCATCGCGAGCGCCCAAGGTCGTCAGTCCGCTGGTGGTATCCAGGCGGCGGGTATCGAAGTCGAGCCAGCCACGAGCGACCATGCCGTCGATGAACAGGCCGTCGGCCGGCGCTAGGCTGCCATAGGCGGCCACCACCGTGCTTTGGGCCGAGACCCGACCGGCGTCGCCGCCGACGCGGCTGCGCTCCTCGCCGTAGCCGACGCCGACCCCGACGCTGGCGCGCTCGGACACGCGCTTGTCGACGCCCAGGCTCAGCCCACTGCTGGTGGCGCGGATCTTCGAGGCGTCGCCCGAGGCGTCACGCGTGCTCAGCGAGATCGCCCCGCCGGTCCAGACCGACGCGTCGCCCGGACGGCAGCCCCGCGCCGCGGCCGAGGCCTCGGCGTTGGAGGCGGCGTCGCCATTGGAACCGTCCGAGGCGCGGTTCGCCCCGCCCGGAGCCGGCCCGCCGACGCGGCCGCGCGGATCGCCGGTGCGGTCCATGTCGACCGCGGAGAGAGTCACCCCGCTGCCTGAGGCCAGGCAATCGGCGCCGTGCAGGCTTTCGGCCCGGCGCATGAAGTTGTCGACCTGCGCCTGAGCGAAGCGGCGGGCCGCCTCGCCCTGGGCATCGCTGATCGCCTGCACCACCGGGTCGGCCGCCGGGTTGGGGCGGGCGGTGACCTGGAGCGTGACAGTGGCCGTCGAGGAGTCGCCGAACACGTTGGTCAGGGTGTAGTTGATCTTGATCGTCCCGCCGAAGCGGACCTTGGGTGTGACGTCGAGACGGAAGGTGCGCGCCGAGGCGGTTCCGCCCTGCACGAGCGCGACCGTCGCTGCGTCCGCCGGCGTGACCGCGCCGAGCGTCGCGCCGGTGAAGGGCCCCTCGGTAGCGCCGGTGGTCAGCTCAACCGACACCGTCTTGCCGTCGGTGGTGGCGGCAGTCAGCGCCTTGGCCGTCGGCGGACGTCCGACCACATTGATCGTGGCCACGGCCGGAGCAGACACCCCCCCGGGACCGACGGCGACGAAGGCGAAGCTGTCCACACCCTGGAAGTCCTTGTCGGGGGTGTAGACCGCGACAAACTGGCTCGGGGTCGACAGGCCAGACATTGCCATCATGAACAGCCCCCCGCCGCCGCGCATGGCCAGGGTCTGGCTCAGGGTCACCGTGCCGTGCTGCGGGGGCGTGACTATGCGCACCTCGGTCACATCGCCGGTGACCAGGGTCGAAAGGTTGAGACTGACGTTCTGGCCGGCCTGGGTCTGGGTGTTGGCCGGCACCGTGGCGCTCGTAGAGTCGGCGGCCACCGGCGGCGCAGGGGCGATGGTCACCCTATAGACGGCTGCACCCGTCGCGCCGTTGGCGTCGGTCGCCGTCACCTGGAAGCCATAGCTCCCCGCCGTCGCGGGCGTTCCGGTGATGGCGCCCGAAACGGCGTTCAGCGTCAGGCCGCGGGGCAGGGCGCCGCTCGTCAGGGCGAAGTGGTAAGGCGCGGCGCCGCCGGAGACCGTGACGGTCTGGGCGTAGGCGGCCTCGGCCACGCCGTCGGGCAAACCGCCGACCGGGGTCAAGACCAGGGTAGGGGCGGTGACCGTGACCGTCACGACGGCAGCGGGCGAGACTCCTGCGGCGTTGGCGGCCGTGTAGGTGAAGCTATCCGCGCCGGAGAACCCGGCGGCGGGGGTATAGGCGATCGACAGGCCCGATACCGTGGCCGCGCCGTGGGCCGGTTGGTCGGCGATGGCGATAGAGGCTGCGGCCCCGCCCGACAGCGCTGGCGCGACCGGGTTGCCGGCGCTGTTGGCGGCGACGGTAATCGACACGGCGCCCGCGTTCGGCGCGGTCAGGGCCGCCGGGGCGATGACGATCGTATAGGCCGCCGTTCCCGTCGCACCGTTGGAGTCGGTGACGACGATGTCGAACATATAGCTTCCGGCCGTGGTCGGCGTACCCGAGACAGCGCCTGTGGCGGGATCGACGGCCAAGCCGGCCGGCAGGACGCCGCCCGAAACGGCATAGACATAGGGGCCGGTTCCTCCCGACGCCGAAAGGGTCTGGGCATAGATCACGCCGACCGTTCCGCCCGGCAGGGCTCCGGTCGGCGCGATGATCAGGGTCGGCGCCGAGACGGCGATCGTCACCAACGCGGGCGGGGACGTCCCCGTGGCGTTTGTCGCCGTGTAAGTGAAGCTGTCCGCGCCCGAGAAGCCGGGGGCGGGCGTGTAGGTGATTGACAGGCCGGACGAGGTCGCAGTTCCGCGGCTTGCCTGGCTGCTGATCGCGACCGACGCCGCAGTCCCTCCCGACAGCGCCGGCGCGACCAAAGTACCCGTGCTGTTGGCGGCGACGCTGATCGAGACTGCCGCCGCGCTCGGCGGCAAGAGCAGGGGAATGATCGCGCCGCTGTAAGTCTTGGCGTCGGCCAGGCCGTTGGCGTCGGTGGCCGTGATCGTGAAGCTGTAGGCGCCTGCGGCGGTGACCGTGCCGGAGATCACGCCGATTGAGGCGTTGAGGCTGAGGCCCGTCGGTAGCGCGCCGGTGGTGACGGCGAAGGTCACCGGAGCCGTGCCGCCGGTGGCGGCGACGGTCTGGCTATAGGCTTGGCCGAGCACGGGCGTGGGCAAGCTGGTCGTGGTGATGGCGACGCCGGCCGCGATCGTGCCGCTGTAGGTCTTGGCGTCGGTGAGGCTGTTGGCGTCGGTCGCGGTGACGGCAAAGCTATACCCGCCCGGGGCGGTCGCCGTGCCGGAGATTACGCCGGTCGAGGCGTTGAAGCTGAGGCCCGTCGGTGGCGCGCCGGTGGTGACGGCGAAGGTCACAGCGGCCGTGCCGCCGGTGGTGGCGATGGTCTGGCTGTAGGCTTGGCCGAGCACGGGCGCCGGCAAGCTGGTCGTGGTGATAACGACGCCAGCCGAGATCGTGCCGCTATAGGTCTTGGCGTCGGTGAGGCCGTTGGCGTCGGTGGCCATGATCGCGAAGCTATAAGCGCCAGCGGCCGTTGCCGTGCCGGAGATCGCGCCGGTGGAGGTGTTGAGGCTGAGGCCGGTGGGCAGGGCGCCCGTCGTGACGGCGAAGGTCACCGGAGCCGTGCCTCCAGTCGTTGAAACCGTCTGGCTGTAGGCCTGGCCGAGCACCGGCGTCGGCAGGGAGGTCGTGTTGATGGCCACGGCACCGGCGATCGTGCCGCTGTAGGTCTCGGCGTCGGTGAGGTCGTTGGCGTCGGTGGCGGTGACCGCGAAGCTATAGGTGCCGGCGGCCGTGGCCGTGCCGCCGATCACGCCGGTGGAGGCGTTGAGGCTGAGGCCGGTCGGCAGCGCGCCGGTGGCGACGGCGAAGGTCACCGGAGCCGTGCCGCCGTTGGTCGAAACCGTCTGGCTGTAGACCTGGCCCAGAACGGGCGTCGGCAGCGAAGCCGTGGTGATCACCACGCCAGCCGAGATCGTGCCGCTATAGGTCTCAGCGTCGGTGAGGCCGTTGGCGTCGGTGGCGGTGATGGCGAAGCTGTAGGCGCCAGCGGCTGTCGCCGTGCCAGAGAGCACGCCGGTCGAAGCGTTGAGGGTTAGCCCGGTAGGCAGCGACCCCGTGTTGACGGCGAAGGTCATCGGGGCCGTACCGTCGCTGGTGGCGACGGTCTGGCTGTAGGCTTGGCCGAGCACAGGCGTCGGCAGGGAGGTCGTGGTGATGGCCACGGCGGCGGCGATCGTGCCGCTGTAGGCCTGGTTGCTCGAAAGGCTGTTG
>NZ_QDKQ01000016.1:0-96515 GCF_003116815.1 Caulobacter endophyticus | reverse complement strand
ACGGTCTGGCTGTAGGCTTGGCCGAGCACAGGCGTCGGCAGGGAGGTCGTGGTGATGGCCACGGCGGCGGCGATCGTGCCGCTGTAGGCCTGGTTGCTCGAAAGGCTGTTGGCGCCCGTCGCCGTGATCGTGAAGCTGTATGCCCCCGCGGCAGTGGCCGTACCGGAGATCGTACCGGTCGACGCGTTGAGGGTCAGCCCGGTCGGCAGCGCGCCGGTCGTGACGGCAAACGTCACCGGGGCCGTACCGCCAGTCGTGGCCACGGTCTGGCTGTAGGCTTGGCCGAGCACAGGCGTCGGCAGGGAGGTCGTGGTGATGGCCACGGCGGCGGCGATCGTGCCGCTGTAGGCCTGGTTGCTCGAAAGGCTGTTGGCGCCCGTCGCCGTGATCGTGAAGCTGTATGCCCCCGCGGCAGTGGCCGTACCGGAGATCGTACCGGTCGACGCGTTGAGGGTCAGCCCGGTCGGCAGCGCGCCGGTCGTGACGGCAAACGTCACCGGGGCCGTACCGCCAGTCGTGGCCACGGTCTGGCTGTAGGCTTGGCCAAGCACCGGTGTCGGCAGGGTGGTGGTCGTGATGGTCGGCGCCGTCAGCGCTGCGGCCACAACGCTGGAATAGGGCGAGCCCGAAATCGCCGTCCCGTCGAGGGTGATGGCGACGGTGTCCGTACCGGCGGCGGTCGGGGTGTAGGTGACCGAATAGGTCCCATTGCCGTTGTCGGTGATGGCGCTGGGCGTGGCGCCGGCGTTGGTTCCGCCGATGGTGACGGCCAGGCCGCCGGAGGCTCCGGTCATCACCGTGCCGCCGGCGTCGCGGACCGTGATGACCACCGTTGTCGCCTGCCCCGCCGTACCGGACGGCACGCTGGCCGTCGACTGGCTGGCGTTGCGCACGCCGACATAGGTCACCGACACCGTGCCGGCGCTGGTCGTGGTGGTGCCGTTGGCCGAGGCGGTGGCGGTGTAGGTCACCGTGCCCGACTGCAGGCCCTGGACGGTGAAGCTGGCCTGGCCGCTGGCGTTCGTCGTGGTCGAGGAAGGCGAGATCGAGGATCCGCCCGACGGGCTGCCTGCGATCGACACCGTGGCGCCGGACACGGCGGTTCCCGACGACAGCTTCACCGTCACCACGAGCGTCGCCGTCCCTCCGACCGAGGCGGTGGCGCTGGAGCCGCCGTTGACCAGCAGGGTCGTCTGGGAAGGGTCCGGGGCGGTGGCGTCGATATACTCGTTGAGCTTGGTGACGATGGCGTTGGAGCTGCCGCTGTAGCTGCTTGAGGTGGTGTATGAGCCGCTAAGGACCAGCAGTCGGTCGCCGCCGGTCCCGCTGAACGCGACAGCGTTCATCTGCGTGTTGCCGTTAGGGTAGCGGGAGTTCAGAACCCCCGTCTCGGAATGGGCCACGCCGCCCACCGTGTAGTACAGGGTGCCGCTGGTGTTCTGGAACGACCGCTGGTTCCCGTTGTCGCTGAAGCGGATCGAGCCGGCGTCGGCGGTCAGCAGGGTCGTCGTGGTGAAGGTCTGGCCCGACAGTCCGCCCTGATAGGCTCGGTTAAAGGTCAGCGTGGCGGCCAGGGAGGGAGCCTGGCTCAGCGCCAGGACAAAAAGCGCCGCGACCAGACGGACCAGGGTGGCCTGGGCAATGGTCTTGAAGCTCGGAACGCGGGTCGCAAAGGTCATTGCCGCTCGCCTGGAGATCGCCGATTGAAGGCGTCCGTTAAGCGGGTGCGATCCTTAATTTGCAGGTTAGAATCGGCCTCCAAGGGTGGCGACATAACGTCGCTCGCCGAGCGCTGGGCGGCCACGATTTTGATCGGTTTTGCGATTGGGTCCGGTGGTACGAGGCGATGCTGGCCCGCATGGGAATCGGGCCGAGGGTTTGGTCCGATTCTACTTCGATGAGTTCGAGTACAACCACCACTGGGGTGCGGACGACTCCGTCGAAGACCTGCTCACGCGGCCCAATCCGATCCTTGAGACGGTCAACACACTTTTCAACACCCGCATGTCCCGCGACCGAGGCCGCGAGCTGCTCTACTGGCTGTTCTCCGACAATCCGTATCCCGAACCCGGCATTTCGGTTTATGCCGGATTTGACGCTGATGGTGGACGCCACTCCGCGCGGTCGATTCAGCAGACGAGCCATCCTGCGCTCAGCCGATTTAGGTCGCGACTCGAGCGGGAGAACGCCTTCGAAGTGGAGGCTGGCGTCTTTGGCCTGCTCGATGGCCTGGGCGATCGCATCGATCGCACGGTAGAGGTCGGCCGCCAGTATTTCCGGGCACGGACCGGCGTGGAGGGCCAGTATCGAAAGCGCGATGACTGGAAGCCGGAAGTCCGTGACAAGCCCTTGTCGGGAGCTCAGATCAGCGCGTCGCCGCCGCCAATGGCAAGACCAGGTCGGCTAAACCGAGCGGGCGTCTCATTCCTTTACCTGGCCAGCGACGAGCTAACGGCGGCGGCGGAAACCCGACAGCAGATTCATCATGTCCTGGCGCCGCTCGATCGCGCAGGCCCTCGCTAAAACCCCGACCGGCACACAGCCCGCGCAGGCCAGTCCGTCGACGGCAAGATCCGTTGTTCTTGTTGGCCATGGAGCTTCCGAGGGAGGCTGTTCTGGAAGTGGGTCGGCGCTCGTTGGCCTGGCCTGAAGATCTGAGACGCCGATGGACCTACGCGGCCGCAGTCGGCACCGTCGGAGGCTACGTTTTCTAGCGGGTTTAAGCCAACACGGCTGCGCTAGGCAGAACTCCACAACGCACACATTTCCAGTCGCAACGATTGCGGATCGGGAAGTCGCAGGGTTTGGAGTCGGGAAGCGCCAAAATCAGGAACGTTGGAGCAACCGGTGACGGCCGGTGTGCGACTCGCAGCGTTTGCAATCCGTGACAATGGCACACTGCGACATTACTAAACGGCGGCTACACAACTTTTGCGTCTAACCAAGATTATCAGAAATACAGATATCGTTGCTTGGTCGATGCCGCCTCGGCCTAGTTGTCAGGACCGGCTAACCGTGATGGCGGGCCCTGGACATCCACGGCTCGCCTCTTCTCGGCGTGCAAGGTCGCTAGACCGCTGCTGCCCCAGCGTCGGTCACAACCTGACGCGACCGGTGCGACGATCCACCTCACCACGAGGTAATCTTAGGGCAAGGCCGGTGGGCGAACAGTGCTCGCGGGGGCGCTCTCTTGGATCAGACTCAATTCTTGCAAGCCGGACGTCGGGCCACCCTAGGGTCTCTGGGTCTCCTGGAGACGACGCCGGAACCAGCCTTCGACCTCTTGGCGGAAGCAGCCTGCGGTGCAGCCGGCGCGGATGCTGGGTTCGTGGTGTTCATCGACGGAGACGACGTCTGCCTCAAGGCGGCGGCGGGGCGCCATGCACGCGCCTGCGCGCAGCGGGACGTCTACTGCCAACGCGTTGTGCGGACGGCCAAGACACTCGTCGTCGCAGACGCCCTTCCAGCTGGCGACGGCGGCGCGGATATCGGCGCGTTCGCCGGGGCGCCGATCGTTGTTCAAGACCAAGTCATTGGAGTGGTGTGTGTCACCAGCAAAGCGCCGCATGTTTTCCTAGACGCGCAGATCGCGCAGATCGACCTCTTGGCCCGCATGGCCGGCGAGCGGCTCGAAACGCGGCACGAGAAGCTGTTCCTCTCACGGCTGTTCGACGGCACCTCCGACGCCGTCCTGATCGTCGATGAGCAGCAAGTCATCCGGCATTGGAACGCTGCAGCCGAAGGCATGTTTGGTCACACCGCTCAAGAGGCGCTTGGGCAGGCGCTGCGAATGATCATCCCGCAACGCTTGCGCGCTGGGCATGACCGAGGCTTTACCCGCCTCTGCAACGGTGGGCGGCCCACCCTTGCCGGCGCCGTTGAGGTGCCTGCCTTGCGGCGTGATGGCTCGGAATTCCCGGCAAGCCTTTCGCTCTCGGTCTGGCGTGACAACGAAAGGATCATGATCGGGGCTATCATTCGCGATAATTCCGAGCGCGAGGCCTTGAACCAGGTGCGCGTCGCCAGCGAGGCCAAGACCCGCTTCTTGGCAAATATGAGCCACGAGATCCGGACGCCGCTCAACGGGATCATCGGCCTTGGCGATGTGCTTTCGCGCACGGTCCTAACCCCGGATCAAGGTGACCTGCTTCACGCGATGACGGGCGCGGCGCGCACATTGGAAGGCCTGCTGAGCGATGTTCTGGATCTGGCCAGCCTTGAGGAAGGCGCGCTCCGAATAGCCTCCGAGCGCTTCGATCTGCTGGCCGCTGTCCGAGAGGTCGGCGCTCTCCATCGTCCGCGCGCCGAGGCCAAGGGACTGGACTATGTCGTGGTTCAGCCCTCGGGCGAGCATTGGGTGGTTGGCGACCCCATGCGACTGCGACAGGTGATCGGCAATCTCCTGAGCAACGCGGTCAAATTCACCAATGCCGGCCAGATCCGCCTCGACCTCGAGGTCGACGGTGAGGCGTGGCGCTTTGCCGTCACCGATACCGGTATTGGCTTCGACGACGCGGCCAAGGCCCGCATCTTTGACCGTTTCACCCAGGCCGACGACTCCATCACGCGACGCTATGGCGGATCGGGTCTTGGTCTTTCGATCTGCGCCGATCTCGTGCGGGCGATGGGCAACGAGCTGCGCGCTACCTCCATGCCAGGCCAGGGCTCATGTTTCGAATTCAGTCTCGCCCTGCCCGAGGCTCACCCGGGCGCCACGGTCGCTGAACCGGTCGCGCGGGAAGACCACGGCATAAGAGTGCTTCTTGCCGAAGATCATCCGGTCAATCGCAAGGTCATCGAGCTGATCCTGGCGGAGGTTGGTGCCGAGCTCGTTTCTGTCTGCGACGGTCGCCAGGCGGTCGAGGCGTTCGCCGCCGAGGCCTTCGACCTTGTGCTGATGGATATGCAGATGCCGGTCATGGACGGGCTCAGCGCTACGCGCGAGATCCGGGCTCGAGAGAAGCATGATGGTCGCTTGCCCTGCCCGCTGATCATGCTTACCGCCAACGTACTGCCCGAACATCTGCGCGCCAGCTTTGAGGCGGGCGCCGACCGGCATCTTGGCAAGCCGATCGAGGCGGCTCGTCTCTTATCGGCGATCGACGAGGTCCTGGCAGGCCGCGATCTCGCTTGACGACCCCTTTGCGCCGCGGCGGCCGAGCGCACGACCGACGCTTTGCTGCGCGGGCAGTACGCGGCAACTGATCTTTCGCAGTTTTCCGTGAGGGCCGCGCGGCGGCTAGGTCGTCGTCTCGGGCGTCACCAAGTCCTTGGCGGGGTCGGCACCGGTCAAAGCATTCTGGATGCCCGTGAACAGTCCGGATGCGGAGATCGGCTTGGCGATATGGAGGTCAGCCCCCGCCGCCAACGCCTCGTCACGGTGATGATCCATGGCGTTGGCGCTTAGCACAGCAATCGGTGTTCTGGCGCGCCCGGATCGCTGCTCCTCGAGCCGCATGGTTCGGATCGCCGTCAGGCCGTCCATGACCGGCATCTGCATATCCATCAGGACCAGATCGAAATCGGCCTCACGCCAGGCGTCGAGGCCGAGCGCTCCATTCGAGGTAATCGTCAACGCCACATCGGCCTCGGCGAGGATCAGGCTGACGACACGCTGATTGGTCTCGTTGTCCTCCACCAACAGGATCCGCAGCGACCGCTCCATCGACAGGGTCTCGCTCGGCCCAGTGTCCCCTGCGAGGGCTTCAGGGATCCCAAGCGGAATGCTGACGGAGAAGGTGCTGCCCTCCCCCGGCGCCGAGCGTACGGTGATCGTCCCGCCCATCAGATCGACCAGCGACCTTGCGATCGACAATCCCAGACCAACGCCCCCAAACCGACGACTGATGCCGGCGTCGGCTTGATGGAATGGCTGAAAGAGCGCTTCGGCCTGGGCTTGATCAAAGCCGATGCCGCTGTCCTCCACGGATATGACCAGCTGTGGTGTTTGCCCCTCGCAGCCCAGCCCCAGGGTGACGCGCACCAACCCTTCCTGGGTGAACTTCACCGCATTGGAGGTCAGGTTGGTTAGGATCTGTTTGAGCCGGACGCTGTCACCGAGAAAGGACTGGTCAAGCGCCGCATCGCAGACGCTTTCAAAAGCCACTCCCTTGGCGCGCGCGGCCAGGCCGGCGAGTTCCAACACTCCGTCCAGCTCCTCGCGCGGGCGGAAGGGGCGCACGTCCAGCGTCAAGGCCAGCGCCTCGACCCTGGAGATTTCCAGAATGTCCCCGACGAGGCGCTCCAGGGTCACCGCCGAGGACTCGATCAGAGCCACCATGTCGCGCTGGCGGGCGCTTAGCTCGGTGCGCTGGAGGGCGCCGACCACCCCCACCACCCCGTTCAAAGGCGTGCGGATCTCGTGGCTGACATTGGCCAGAAAGTCGGCCTTGACCTGCTTGGCGTCAATCGCCTCCTGGCGCGCCTTGGGCACCTCGGCTTCATAGGCTCGCCTGGCGGCCGCTCGCGCCAGGCTGATATGGATACGACCGGCAGGCCGGCCTGCGTCGCGCTCCTGGCAGGCGTTGAGCACGACCGGCACGCGCTGACCGTCGGGACGCGCCACGTCCAACACGATTTCATCGACGCGTCCGGTCAGGGCCAATTGGGCTTGAAGGCGGCCCTGCAGATAAATCCGGCTTGCGACACTCAGGAGGGCGGTGAGCTTTATGGGCTCGACCATCTCCGCGCGGCTCAAGCCGACCACATCAAGGAAGTACGGATTAGCCGACAGGATGGTCAGTTCGGCGTCAAAGGTCGCCAGGCCGCAAGGCGCGAGATCGTAGAGGCGCCCCAGATCGCTTGGAGAGAGCGGATTCAAGCCCTTTGCCTCAAGACGCGCTGACGAAAGGTCTATCAATGAACGCCTGCATGGCGCTGATCACCGCCTGAGGCGAAGTGAGATGCGGACTGTGTCCGGTCGCGTTCAGGACAATGCGCTGGCTACCTTTGATCGCCTCATGCATGAAAGCGCCCACCGGGGGCGGCGCCAGCGCGTCGTCGCTGCATTCGATCAGCAGCGACGGCGTTGTGACGGCGCGGCACTCGACCCTGTGATCCGACATGAAGGTGGCGCGAGCGAAATCCTTGGCTATGGCGGGATCGAGGCGGCAGACACTGCTCTGCCATTCAGTCTGGAACTGCGAGCCATCGACCACGGCCGGCGCCAGCGTCGCTGACCAGTCCAGCTGGTTCTTCTCCAGCAGCTCGAGCAGCTCTTCCAGATCCTGGGATGCGAAACCGCCCACATAGGCCTCGTCGTTGGCGAAACGCGGCGAGCCGCAGATTAGGATCAGGCGGGCGAAGAGATCCGGTCGCCGGGTGGCGGCCAGAACGCCAATCATCGCGCTCACCGAGTGGCCAACAAAGGTAACGTCCCGTAGACCTTCGCTTTCGCAGATCTCGATGACATCGGCGGCGTAGCCTTCGAGACCGGCGTACTTTTCGGCCTGATACGCGCTGGCGTCGGAGCCTCCGGCGCCCACGTGGTCGAACAGCACTACCCGCCCGACGGCGGCGAAGGCCGGGGCCACTAGCCGCCACATCGACTGGTCGCAGCCGAAGCCGTGGGCGAACAGGAAGGTCTGCGCGCCCTCGCCCTGGATGGTGACGTTGTTGCGGCGCTGGACGCTGATCGGCTGGATCATGACCGCCCGATCACGCGGCCAGGCCGTGATGAGCGTCAACCTCATCTTCCGAACGGATCTGGAACCGCCCGACCAACCCCCCAAGATTGTGGGTCTCGGTCGCCATGTTCGCCGCCGCTGCCGTCGTTTCCTCGACCATGGCCGCGTTCTGCTGGGTGACCTGATCCATGTGATTGATCGCGGTGCTCACCTGGTTGAGGCCCAGCGCCTGTTCCCGAGCCGAACGGGAGATTGCCGCGAGCAAGGTGTCGATGTCGGTCACCTTGTCGACGATTCCATCGAGCGCCTGTCCCGTTTCGGTGACGAGACGAACGCCTCTGGCCACCTGCTGTCCGCTGGTGGAAATCAGCGCCTTGATCTCCCGGGCCGCCTCGGCGGATCGTTGCGCCAGCGATCGGACCTCCTGGGCGACGACGGCAAAGCCGCGGCCTGCCTCGCCTGCGCGCGCGGCCTCGACGCCGGCGTTCAGCGCCAGGAGGTTGGTCTGGAAAGCGATCTCGTCGATGACGCCGATGATCTTGCCGACTTGGCTGGAGCTGACCTCGATCTCGGCCATCGCCACGACGGCCTCGCGCATCACCTCGCCCGACCGCACAGCGTCCACGCGCGCGCCAGATGCCGCTGAGGCAGCCTGCTCGGAGTCGTCGGCGCTGCGTCGCACCGTGGCGGTGATCTCATCCATCGCCGCGGCGGTTTCCTCCAAGCTCGCGGCCTGTTGTTCGGTGCGGCGCGAGAGGTCCTCCGCGGCGGCCGCGATCTCGCCCGCGCCCATGCGCAAATTGCCGGCCGCGCCGTCGATAGCGGCCATGGCCTGGCTTAAGCTCTCGACGGAGCGATTGAAGTCTTGCTTGATGCGGTCGTAGCTGCCTGGGAAAGCCGCCTCGATGCGGACGCTCAGATCGCCGACGGCCACCCGCTCGAGACTCTCCCCAAGGGTCGAGACGACTAAGGCCTGCGCCGCCTCGGCGCGATCCCGCGCGGCGTTGCTAGCCGCCTGCTGCTGACGGATCTCGGTGATATCGGTAGCGAACTTGATGATCTTGTAGGGTTTGCCCTGGGCGTCCAGGACAGGATTGTAGGAGCCCCGGATCCACACCTCCGCCCCGCCCGCCCCAATTCTACGAAAGGCGTCGGCGAAGGTCTCTCCCGCGCGCAATCGCTCCCAGAACCGCGCGTACTCGGCGCCGCCGGCGTCTTCCGGCGGCACGAACATGCTGTGGCGACGGCCTTTGATGTCCTCCAGGCTGTAACCCATGGTCGCCAGGAAATTGTCGTTGGCGTCGATGATTGTGCCGTCGAGCTCGAACTCGATGACGGCCTGCGAACGGTGGATGGCCGCCACCGTCGCTTCGAGATCCGCGACCTGCTCGCGCAGCGCTGCCGTCTGCTTGTTGTCGATCCCGAACATGCCCGCGCCTTCAAACCTGAATGAGGAGGTCGTCATACACAGCCTTGCTTAAGGCTTGATTATATCGACTGCGATATTTTCGCGACTAACAAAAAGAGACATACCCTTAACGGACTCGTTCTAGTCATGGCCCGATCTTGGAGGCATTCCCGATGGACGCCCATCGCGCTGAGACATCCAATGCCGTTGGGCTGACGCCCGACTATGCCGACTTGCACCTGGACAAGCAGCTGTGCCTGGCTCTGCAGGTCGCTAGCAGCCTCGTCACCCGGATCTACCGCGGACTGCTCGAGCCGCTGGGCCTTACCCATCCCCAATACCTGGTCCTGATCGCGCTCTGGGAGCGCACCGACCGTTGCAGCATGGGCGATCTACGGCGCGGCCTGTGCATGGATACGGGCGCGGTGACGCCGCTGGTCAAACGGATGGAAGTCGCCGGGTTGCTCACCCGGTCTCGCGACGTCGTCGATGAGCGACGGGTCTGGGTCGACCTGACCGCGTCCGGCTGGGCCCTACGCGACAAGGTCCTGGCGGTCCGTCGCGACGTCGTCGAGCGTTTGCCGCTATCCGGTAACGAGATTGCGGCGATGCGCTCCAATCTGCAAAGCTTCAACGCTGGCATGCTCGCCAGCACCCCGCCCCTTCGCTGACACGCGACCTCAATGGTCGCGGCGCCAAGGCCGATCCCTAAAGGCTTCAGCAACGGGATGTTCAGCGCCGCGCCTCGCGGCGACAAAATCTTCAACGATCGCCACCGCCGCTCGCTGAGAAGACGCCGGCGCTAGAGATCTCCCCGTCGTGGCGAGTATCAATGAAGCGCCTCCGCCACCTTCGAGTTCAGGTGCGTGGGCTGGATCACGACAAAGCCGCGCTCGGCGTAGAAGTTCACCAGCGGGCCATAGCCATCCTTCGAGGGGATGTAGTTCGACGGTCCGTGGCCGTGCGACAGGAGCACGATGGGCAGGCATCGCCCGAAACGGGCCCGGTGATCCGCAGCTCGAGGGGCAGGGCCCGGCCGGACGTGGTCAGCGTGATGGGGTTGATTGAAACCGTCGTCCCAGCCTCGCCGACCGGGATGTGATGGGCGTCTTTGATGAGGTTGTTCATGGCTGCCTTCTCCAGGATCAGGACGCCTTTGCGATCATGAAGAGCGCCGGCGCCGATGACGGAAAGTTAGGGCAGCGGAGAATTCGAACATTCACCAAGCGCGCCATTTGGCTGGCAGGATACGCCAACACGTCGTGTCGCTGACACTGGCTTACTAGCCGGAAGGAACGTCCTGCCGGGAACGGGACTAGATCCTGCTAGCCCAGCATCGCCCCACAGGTCGCGGCAACAGGGATTACTCCCGCACAATGGCGCCGTTCCGGAAGGAGGCTCTCGCCGACCTTCCGGAACGGTCTGATCAGAAGCGCTTGGCCGCACCGATCCGCCCCGTGGTGGAGGTCAGGCCGCCGGCCTTCTCTCCGCCGACGTCGAGGTCGAGGGTCCAACCCGACCCCAGTTCGGCGCCCGCACCGAGTTCCAGATTGACCCGCTCGCCTTTCCAGCCGACGCCGCCCAGTTCGTAAACGGCGCCGTCGAGCCAGTCGGCGTAGCGGATCCGCTGCGGATCGATACCGGCGAACTCCTGGGCGTATTCCAGACGCACGCGCGGGGTGAGAACCACGTCTCCGATCTTGTAGCTCAGGCCAAGCCGCCCGCCGACCACACCAATGCGAGACCGAAGATCGCGCTGGTCGAAGGCCAGGCTGTAGATCTCCGAACCATTCTCGGCATAGGCCTTGAGCTTGCCGTCGATGCTCTTGGCGCGGAGATAAACCGACCAAAGGGCCCGGCCGGTTTGGCCGTCATAGCCCGCGGTCAGGGCCCCAAAGCGCAGCGTCGCGTCGCGTTGCCCCAAAGCGATCTCTCCGGTAGTGGAGATGGTACGATGCGTGTCGAACGTCAGGTCACCGATGCCGGCCACGGCGTCGATGAACGCGCCAGACGATGGGTGGAAGCTGGCATAGCTCGCCGCCGTCCAGCCCTTAGCTTCGACGCGTCCCAGGCCCTGCCCCAGCTTGCTGACGTCCGAGGCGTAGCCGCCGCCCAGCCCCACGGTCAGGGCAGGCGAGACGCGCACGTCCGCGCCACCGCTTACGCCGGAGGTCTGGACACTGAGCTTGGCGCGACCGCTGTCGGGATCACGTCGGCCGACGGTAATGGCGCCGCCCGACCAGACCTCAACCTCGCCAAGCCCGCGCGGGCCCTGCGAGCCGGCGGTCGAGCCGCCCGCCATGCCGCTATCACGGCACAGGCGCTGTTCCTCAGGCGTGCGGGCCGTCGGCGCACAGGCGCCGGAACCGGCGACACCCGACCCCAGCGTGACGCCCAGGCCGCCGGCGCGCTGATCGCCGTGCAGGCGTTCCAGGCGGCGGGAGAAGTTGTCCATCTGCGTGCTGGCGAAGCGGCGGGCGGCCTCGGTCTGCGCATCGCTGATCGCGCGCACGCCAGTGTCCAGAGTGGGATCCGGGCGCGCTTCGATCGTCAGAATGACTGTCAGCGGGTCCGAGACGCCCGAGCTGTTGGTCAGGGTGTAGGTGAAGCGCACCTCGCCCGTCGTTGCCCCCTTCGACGTGAACTCCAGGCTGTAGCGGCGGTCGCCCGCCGTGCCACTCTCGACCAGCCGAGCCGTGCCGACGCTGTCGGCGGGCTTGGTGAGCAGGGCGGCCCCGGTGAACGGGCCGTCCAGGGCGGCCGCCGTCAGGTCGATGACGACCTTGCGTCCACCCAGAGCCGAGACCTTCAGGACCGGCGCGCTGGGCTTGGACTTGACCACTTCAATGTTGACCAGGGCCGGCGCTGAGACGCCCCCTGGACCGATCGCCACGAAGGTGAAGCTGTCGCGGCCGACATAACCCTTGTCAGCCGTGTAGACGGCCGTGAACGCCGGCGCTGGCGCGGCCGCGGCGGCCTTAGCCATGCGCGCGCCCGTTGTGGCGGCCGCCGGCGCGGCGGCGGCCCGAACCATCTCCACATTGCCATGCTTGGGCAGGGTCTCGATGCGAACGTCGGTGACGATGCCCTTAACCAGGCTCGCAAGATCGAATGACACCTGGTCGACGACAACGGCCGCGTCGTCTTCCGCCGTCGTGTCAAGGGTCTGATCGGACGGCGACTCAGCAGTCGGGGGGGGCGGCGGCAGGACCTTGATCTTGACCGTCGCGACGCGAGAGGAGCCGCCTCCCCGCTTGACGCTGAAGCTGAACCCGTCTGGGCCGATATAGCCTTGCGTCGGCTCATAGGTCGCTACTGCGCCCGATACGGTGAGCTTGCCGCTAGAGACGCCCGACTGCATGGCGATCGTGTCGTCCGCGCCCAGGCTCGCCAGCGTGATCGAGACGGAACCGTTGTAGGCCACCTCGACGCTCTGGTCGTCGGCGACGAGCGCCTGGCCGACCGTGCCGCTCAAGGTGATCGAGGCCTTCTGACCGTTTGCGTCGGTCACTTCAATCGTGACGCTGAACGGCCCTGCGGTCGTCGGCGTGCCGGAGATCTGGCCCGTCGGCGAAAGCGAGAGACCGGCGGGCAGCGCGCCACCCGACACCGCGAAGGCGTATGGACCGGTTCCCCCCGAGGCGGACACTGCGGCGCTTACCGCCTCGCCCACGAGTGGCGCGGTCAGGCCTCCCGAGATCGAGACCCGTTCGTTGATCGTGCCCGAATAGGCCTTGGCGTCCGTGACGCTGTTGCTGTCGGTTGCGGTAATCGTGAAGCTGTAGGGACCCGACGTCGTGGCCGCACCACTGATCGCTCCAGTCGCCGCATCGAGCGACAAGCCCGCCGGCAACGCGCCGGCCGAGACCGAGAAGGTCACCGGCGCCGTGCCGCCTGACGTCCCAACCGTTTGGCTGTAGGCCGCGCCGATCACCGGCGTCGCCAGGGCGCTGTTCGTGATCGCCAGGCGCGCCCCGATGGCGCCGGAATAGGTCTGGGAGGCTGTGATGCTGTTCCCATCGGTGGCGGTGATGGTGAAGCTGTAGGCGCCCGGCGTGGTGGCCGTTCCGCTGATCACGCCCGTCGACGTATTGAGCGTGAGGCCCCCGGGCAAGCTCCCGGCCGCGACCGCGAAGGTCACCGGAGCCGTGCCGCCCGACGTCCCGATAGCCTGGCCGTAGGCGACGCTGACCAGAGGCGCCGGCAGGCTGGTCGTCGTGATCGACAGGCTGGCGCCGATAGACCCGGAGTACGCTTGGGCGTCCGTGATGCCGTTATTGTCGGTCGCCGTGATCGTGAAACCATAAGCGCCTGGCGTCGTCGCCGTACCGCTGATCACGCCGGTCGAGGTGTTGAGCGACAGGCCAGCGGGCAGCGAACCGAGAGAGGCCGCGAAGGTCACCGGGGCCGTCCCGCCTGAGGTGGTGACGGTCTGACTGTAGGCGACGCCGACGACCGGGGTCGGCAGAGAGGTCGTGGTGATCGACAAACTAGCGCCGATCGTGCCGGTATAGGTGCGAGTCGCGGTCACGCTGTTGTTGTCGGTCGCGGTGATCGTGAAGCTATAGGCACCGGGGGTCGTGGCCGTACCGCTGATCACGCCCGTCGAGGCGACCAGCGACAGGCCCGCCGGCAGCGAGCCGCCCGAGACGGCGAAGGTCACGGGAGCTGTGCCGCCCGAGGTGGCGACCGTCTGGCTGTAGGAAACGCCGATCACCGGGGTCGGCAGGCTGGCGTTTGTGATGGCCAAGCCGGCGCCGATCGTCCCCGTATAGGTCTTGGCGTCGGTGACGCTGTTGTTGTCGGTCGCGGTGATGGTGAAGCTATAAGCGCCCGGAGCCGTGGCCGTGCCGCTGATGACGCCCGTCGAGACGGCGAGCGACAGGCCCGCCGGCAACGTGCCGGCCGAGACCGCGAAGGTCACCGGAGCCGCGCCGCCGGAGGTCGCGATGGTCTGGCTGTAGGCGACACCGACGACCGGGGTCGGCAGGGTCGTCGTCGTGATCGCCAAGCCAGCGCCGATCGTTCCCGTATAGGTCTTGGCGTCCGTGACGCTGTTGGTATCGGTCGCCGTGATCGTGAAGCTATAGGCGCCTGGCGTCGTGGCCGTGCCGCTGATCACCCCCGTCGAGGCGGCCAGCGACAGACCGGCCGGCAGCGAGCCGGCCGAGACCGTGAAGTTCACCGGAGCCGTGCCGCCGGAGGTCGCGACGGTTTGGCTAAAGGCGACGCCGACGACCGGGGTCGGCAGGGTGGCGGTTGTGATGGCTAGGCCAGCGCCGATCGTTCCCGTGTAGGTCTTGGCGTCCGTGACGCTGTTGTTGTCGGTCGCCGTGATCGTGAAGCTATAGGCGCCCGGGGTCGTGGCCGTGCCGCTGATCACGCCCGTCGAGGTGGCTAGCGACAGGCCGGCCGGCAGCGCGCCAGCCGAGACCGAGAAGGTTACGGGGGCCGTGCCGCCCGAGGTGGCGACCGTCTGGCTATAGGCAACGTTGATCACCGGGGTGGGCAGGGTCGCGGTCGTGATGGCCAAGCCCGATCCGATCGTTCCGGTATAGGTCTTGGCGTCGGTGATGCTGTTGTTGTCCGTCGCCGTGATCGTGAAGCTGTAGGCGCCCGGCGTGGTGGCCGTGCCGCTGATCACGCCGGTCGAGGCGGCGAGCGACAGGCCCGCCGGCAGCGAGCCAGCCGAAACCGAGAAGGTCACGGGGGCCGTGCCGCCGGAGGTCGCCACCGTCTGGCTGTAGGTGACGCCGATCACCGGGGTGGGCAAGGTCGCGGTCGTGATGGCCAAGCCCGATCCGATCGTTCCGGTGTAGGTCTTGGCGTCGGTGACGCTGTTGTTGTCGGTCGCCGTGATCGTGAAGCTATAGGCGCCCGGGGTCGTGGCCGTGCCGCTGATCACGCCGGTCGAGGCGGCGAGCGACAGGCCCGCCGGCAGCGAGCCAGCCGAAACCGAGAAGGTCACGGGGGCCGTGCCGCCCGAGGTCGCCACAGTCTGGCTGTAGGCCACGCCGATCACGGGGGTGGGCAAGGTCGCGGTCGTGATGGCCAGGCCGGATCCGATCGTTCCGGTGTAGGTCTTGGCGTCGGTGACGCTGTTGTTGTCGGTCGCCGTGATCGTGAAGCTGTAGGTGCCCGGCGTGGTGGCCGTGCCGCTGATCACGCCGGTCGAGGCGGCGAGCGACAGGCCCGCCGGCAGCGCGCCGGCCGAGACCGAGAAGGTCACCGGCGTGGTTCCGCCGGAAGTGGCGACGGTCTGGCTGTAGGCGACGCCGACGACCGGCGTCGGCAAGGTCGCGGTCGTGATGGCCAGGGCCGCGCCGATCGTGCCTGTATAGGTGCGGGTCGCGGTCACGCTGTTGTTGTCGGTCGCCGTGATCGTGAAGCTGTAAGCGCCCGCGGTCGTGGCCGTTCCGCTGATCACGCCCGTCGAGGCCGCCAGCGACAGGCCCGTCGGCAGCGATCCCGCCGAGACCGAGAAGGCTACGGGGGCCGTGCCGCCCGAGGTCGCTACCGTCTGGCTGTAGGCCACGCTGATTACCGGTGTCGGCAGGGTCGTGGTCGTAATCGCGATGGCCGGCGCAGAAACCGTGCTGGAGTATGGGGAGCCCGAAATCGCGGTGCTATCCAGCGTAATGGCGACACTGTCTACTCCGGCGGAGGCCGGCGTGTAGGTGAAGCTATAGGTCCCGTTGCCGTTGTCGGTGATGGCGCTCACCGTCGCGCCAGCATTGGTCCCGCCGATGGTGGCGGCCAGCCCGCTGGCAGCGCCGGTCACGACCGCCCCGCCGGAGTCGCGTACCGTAATGACGATCGTGGTCGCCGCGCCCGCCGTACCGTTCGGAACAGAAGCCGTCGACTGAGCCGCGCTTCGCACGCCCGTATAGGTCACCGACACCGTGCCGGCGCTGGTGGTTGTGGTGCCGTTGGCCGAAGCGGTGGCGCTGTAGGTCACCGTGCCCGACTGCAGGCCCGTGACCGTGAAGGTGGCTTTGCCCGTTCCGTCCGAGGTCGCTGAGCTGGGCGAGATCGACGACGCGTTGCTGGGGCTGCCGGAAAGCGTCACGGTAGCGCCGGTCAGCGCTGCGCCCGACGTCAGCTTGGTCGTAACAACGATCGTCGCCGTCCCACCGACCGCCGCTGAGGCGCTGGATGCGCCATTGACGAGAAGGGTCGTTTGGGCCGGATCGGGCGCGGTCGCGTCAACATATTCGTTGAGCTTGGCGACGATGGCGTTGGAACTGCCGCTATAAGAGCCCGACGTGGTGTAGGACCCGCCAAGCACCAGGAGTCGATCGCCGCCGGCGCCGCTGAACGCCACGGCGTTCATTAGGGTGTTTCCGTTGGGGTATCGGGAATTGAGCACCCCGACTTCGGAGAACTGAACGCCGCCCACCTTATAGTAGAGCGTGCCGCTGGTATTCTGGAACGAGCGCTGTGTTCCCCCGTCCGCGAACCGGATCGATCCTGCGTCGGCGTTCAACAGCGTGGTTGTCGTATAGGTCTGCCCAGACAGGCTACCTTGATAGGCCCGGTCGAATGTCAGGTCCGCCGCCAATGAAGGCTGAGCTACGGCCAGGAGCGACACAACGAACAGCAAAAGCGCCGCAACCGTTTGCAAAACGACATTCGGCTTGGCCTTATTGACGGACATTTCTTGCGGCTCGTTCTGGGATAACTCCGATCTGCTTAGGTTGCGCGAGGTTAACGGCGCGGTGAGGATTCCACCCCAGCGGGAGCGTCCGATCGTCGCACTCTTTCAGGACAAGGGACGATCTGGGTGACCTAGGTCTTCGCCCTATACAGGCGGAAAGACAGTCTTGAGGGCGCGGCCGTGTTGCGACACCAGCAAGGATCGGGCGATGTTGGCGCGCCCTTGCAGGCGACGCCTGTCAGCGAGCCCGCTACGTGGCGAGGCTGACTAGAGCTGCGATCTTGGACGCTAGGTCGTCGCCCCTGAAAGGTTTCTCCAGAACCTCCGCGCCTGCGGGCAGCTGTAGCTCTGGCCTTGCAAAGCCCGTCAGGACCAGGATCGGCAAGCCCGGTTGGGCAGCCCGCGCCGACCAGGCCAGATCAGCGCCATCTCGATTTGGCATCGCCAGGTCGGTGACCAGCACATCGGGCCTGGCCCGCGCCAGGGCCCCAAGCGCTTCCTCGCTGGAGCCGGCCGTCGTCAGGATGAAACCCCTCTCTTCGAGGGAGGCGGCTGTCGCGGCCAGCACGACCGCATCGTCGTCAACCAGCAACACCTTCACGTCCGGCGCTACGACCGGGGCCAGCGCCGCCTCCGGCGCGGCGACTGGCGGCGCGCCCGGCGGCAGCCAGATCCGAACGGTCGTACCCTGTCCCAGGGTACTCTTCAGGGTAAGCGCGCCTCCTGATTGCGCCGCCAGGCCATGCGCCATGGAGAGACCAAGGCCTGTGCCCTTGCCGACGGGCTTGGTCGTGAAGAACGGTTCGGCGGCGCGCCGCAAGGTCGCCTCATCCATGCCGGCTCCCGTATCGACAAGGCCGATCCGCACGTAGGGACCCGCCTTCAGGCCCCCTCCTGAGCGAGCCCTCGCCGTCTCGGCGATCACCGTCAGACCTCCGCCATCTGGCATAGCGTCTCTGGCGTTGATGGCGAGGTTTAGTATGGCCAGTTCGAGTTGGGCCGGATCGATCCTGACGAATAGGGGCGCTTGGCGAACCTCGACATCGACACGCACGGCGCCGCCGACCGATTGCTGAAGCAGTGGCTTGAGGCCCTCCAGCAGCGGAGCCAGGTCCACGTCCTGGGCGGCCAGGTCCTGCCGCCGCGCGAAACTCAAAAGACGCTGCATCAAGCCCTTGGCGCGCTCGGCGCTCTCTAGCGCCGCGTCGACGAGTTTGGCGTTGCGGGGCTCGCCTCGCAGGCGGCCCGATAGAATATCGAGGCCTGCGATAATGGGGGTGAGCAGATTGTTGAAATCGTGCGCCACCCCGCCGGTCATCTGGCCAAGCGCTTCCAACCGCTGCGCCGCCAGATCTCGCGTCAGCTGCGCGCGTTGCGCTGTCAGCTCACGCCTGGCCAGACGCGCCAACAGCACAGCCACGAGCAGCGTCGAGGTGGCGACAAGGGCCAGAACCACCAAGCCCTGCGTCATCGGCCTGGCGTATATCCGGGAAGGGAAGGCCGTGACGACGGTCCAAGACCCGCCCTCCACTGGGCGCGCGACGATGCTGAGATCGCCAGCCTGGACGAGCTTGCCAGTGCGCGATGCGGCCTGAGCCGCCGCAACGAACGCCCTATCGGTTGGGTGCCCAGCCGCCTGGGGCGCCTCGGAGCGGGTGACGATGCGGCCGCTGTCGTCGAGAACCGTGACCGTCCAACCTGCGGGCGCCTTGGCCAAGTTCAGCAACCGCCCCATGGCCACCGGATCCACCACGATCGAGACGACGTAGCGGACCTCCCGTCCATGCAGCACCGGCGCGCGCACGGCGAAGGCCGGTCTCCCGGAGGGGCCCATCGCGATCGATCCGACCTGAGGGCGGGCGGTCCGAACCGTGCGTTCATGACTTGCGGCTTCTACGACGCGTCCCCGAGGGCGACCGGCGATTGGCCGAGGCACGTCGATCAGTCTGACGCCGGCGGGATCGCTGACGCTGACCGCGCGCCACAGGGGCTCGTCGGTCAAGAAGCGCGCCCCGAGCATCCGAAAGCGTGTTTCGTCGATGGTCGTCTCGAGCGTCGGTGATCTGGCGATCATCTGGACGGCGCGGCGGTCAGCGACCAACTCGCGACCGACTAGGGCGGCGGAAAACTGGGCGAGATCCGCGGCTTGCCGGCTAAGCGATTGCCGTTCCTGGTGGAGAAACAGGGCGGCGACCAAAGCTGCGGCCAGCAGCGTCGGGATCAAAACCGAGAGAAAGAACAGACCTAAGAGCCGCTGCACAACCTCGCCCCACCCTCTCGCGACGTTAGGCGAGTGTGGACGGCAGCGCCACTTTAAATGAGGGAGGTGGACCTAGTGATTTTCAGGCGCTGCAAGGCGATGTGCGACAAGTGACCGCGTGGATATCGCGTTCGTACGCAGTATCGTTCTGGTTCCTCGGAAGCGTCTCTAGTTATCGAATGATAATCCGAGGCGATGAGGTTCCGTGTTCGGAGCAGGGCGCTCGTGACTTCTTTTGACGAAAACGCTCGAGAGCGTATCTTTCAAGAGCTGTTCTGTTCGATAGCCGACATTGGTGAGCCAGGTGCGGCGGCCATGGAACAGGCTCGGCTGGCTCACCATCATTGCTGCAAACTTGAAGCCACGGTCGGCTATCTGCTAACTGCTCTCATGACGGATGACGCCTCGCGGCGCCAGGCACTGGAAGAGCTCCTTTCGGAATACAGCGGAGGCGATGCACGGGTCTCCCAGCCTCCACCGCCTACATGCGCGCCCAGCCCGCGGTTTTCCGTGATCGCGGGCGGTCTCGCCTGACAAAGTGCGCCGAGGCTGGTGGCGTTTCAGGTCGGGTTCAGGCCGGGGAAGATCATGATCGCCAATTTAGACTCGCCGCCTACCTGCTGAAAATTTCAATGGATTGGAACGGCATACGCCTTGGCGGCTTATCTCCGATGTCCGGACGCCCCAAAGCTACCGGACGCGCGGCCCGGCCACACGCCCCCCCGACGATCGCCGGGCCGCCCTTACCTTCCTCCACAGGTTTGTCGGACCCAAGGCCGCGCCCCGGACGTTGCTGAGGGGTGTCTCGAATTCCAAAACCGCCGCGCACCGGCCAAGGCGCCCTGGTCATCGCCCGCCAGAGCCATCCGGTGGCTTTCTCGCTGCACTACCTCGTCGGCAATCAAGGCCAGCGGGGCGCCAAGGGCGGCGTCACGGGTGATCCTGACGCCATGCGCAGAGCCTTCCGCCAAGGCCGCGTGCAATTGACCTTGGACGACGGCAAGGCTTTTGACGTCTCGATCGTCGCTCATGCCGAGGGCATGCGCCACAGCCTATTTTGAGAGCGCGGTCGACATGCGTTAGGCGCGTGGCGGGCTCAGGCGCGGGCGGCAGATGGCCGGGAACTGGTCTGGTTCACTCGCGGACAGGCGCGACGCCGCCCAGCCAGGCCTCGCCTTGTTTTTCATGTCGTAGCTAGGCCCTAACGCCCGGCAGCTTCAGCATCGCGAAACGCAGCGTTGTGATGCACTATCGGGCCATGATTTCGACGATCCAGACGCGGGTGCGCGAATGGGCCAGGCGGCTCAAGCGTGACGTCGTTGCGCTGTGGTTGGCGGCGCGAGATCCACGTGTTCCTTGGTACGCCAAGGCTTTGGCGGCGGCTGTGGCGGCCTATGCCTTGTCACCCATTGACCTGATCCCCGACTTCATTCCGATCCTCGGTTATCTCGACGATGTGGTTCTCGTGCCGCTGGGTATACTTCTGGTGGTCAGGTTGATCCCGGTTGATGTCATGGAGAACCTCCGGACGAAGGCGGCCGGATATGATCGGCCCACCTCGCGCACCGGCCTCTTGGCCGTGTTGACCATCTGGCTGATTACCGCGGCTGCTCTAGCCTTGGCGCTCTGGGGGCGGCTTCGATAACCAGGTCGCCTCTCAGTGGGCAATGGGTTGGGTAGCGCGATCAGGAAATCTTTGACGAGGCGACCGGCTGCGAAGGAGGTGCGAAAGATCTGAAGGAGGGGGATGCGTCCCCCTGAGCTTGAGCCGTCGTCTCAAGCTACCCCCTCTGCGGGGACACCCCGCAACGCCCCTTTAATCGGCTGACTCGGTCCCCGGCTCCAGATCGCGTTACGTTAATCATACTGACGCAAGACAACCTAGACGGTTGCGGGATGCGCACCTAGAGTGCCGTCATGCAGGACAGCCGCCCCCAAACCCAACGTCCTCTTCGACGTTTGGCCATCCCGCTGACGCTGGTTGGTTGGGGCGCCATTGTATTGAGCGTCCTGCTCCTGGCCCTGATCACTACGGCCACCATGAAGGGCTACTATTGATGGTCGATTCAGCCACGGTCGAATACGAGGCGCTGATCAACGATCCCCTGTTTCAGCGGCTTTGGGCAATCCGCCAGGAGGTGGAGAGCGGCCGCGCCGATCCTCAGCTCGTCGAACAATGGGAAGAGCTGCGCGAGACCGTCACCCATATCGTAGACAGCCTTAGGGCGACCATGTTGGGCGTGCCGGCGTCCGAACGCGAGCAGGTGGCGCGTGCGTGGATCGAGGCGTTCTGCGACGAACACTGGCCCCGCGAAACGCTGCATTAGATCGTCCGACCAATCGGGCAACAGTTGGCAGCTCAATCCTCTCGAAGACGCCAGACTGCTTTGCGAACGCCTACGGCGCCAAACAATCCGCTTTAGCCGTCTCGTTCCACTGGCCCGCGATCGCGCCGCGAATTGCGGCGACGACGCCATCACCGCTCCAGGGCTTTTCCAGCAGACGTGCGCCGCTGGCGCGGATATCCGCGCCCAGGCGGCGGGTTGGGTTCGTGGCTGTGAAGATCGCAGGCCCCGTATGACCCGTGGCCCGAACGCGCGACAGCAGATCCGCGGGCGAGACGGCGGGGTGGTCCGCGTCGATGAGCAGGCAGTCAGGCTTCGTGCGAATGGCCCGCTCAAGCGCCTCGGGCGCGGCGTGGACCTCGACCTCGAACCCTTCGAGCCGCAGGGCGAACACCAAAGAGGTCGCCACCGCCGGATCGCGTTCAAGCACGAGTATCGAAGGTCTAGATTGCGCCGTCATGGCTGCGACCGCTTAGAAGAAAGACGAGGCCGGCCCCTTGCGAGGCGCGGCCCTTGGTCGGAGTTCGGAAGGAAGCCTCAGGCGGCCGTCTTCCAGTTGGGCTCGAGGACCACGTGCGGGGGGCACGGGGCGATCTCGCCCGTCGGCATGCCGGCCAGCTCGTTGGCGAAGCTGTGGTTGACGTCGCGGTGATGCGCCTCGTCGGCCCGGACCACCTCGACCACGTCGCGCAGGGTGCTGCCGGCGGGCAGGTTCCAGTAGTCCAGCGCGATCTGCGGCGCGGCCACGTTCTCGCTGCGGCCCTCGTCGATTTCGGCGAGGTAGTGGGTGTAGCTGATCACCGCCTCTTCCTCGAAATAGCCGACCACGCGGTGCGCGGTCTTGGAGCTGATCAGGTAGAGGGCGAAGAAGAAGAGGTAGAAAACCCATTGGGCGGCCACGACGACGAAGCGTTCGAACAGGGTCGGCTTGGCCACCTCGATGAAGGTCATCAGGTGCATGCGCTCGTTTTCGGCCTCGTCCATCAGGGTCTTGATCCAGCCCTTGTCGCTTTCCATGCGGCGCAGGCACTTCAGATGGTTCAGCGTGGCGCCGACCATGCCGGGCACGGCCGCGACCGTCTCCAGCACCACGGCGCGGTGGCCATAGCGCTTGGCGAAGAAGGTGTCGGCGCAGAAGCGTAGCGCCTTGACGAAGCCGAAGGCGACGGTGTCCGACACGCCCGCCGGCTTGTGGTGAATGCTGAGATCGATGGCGGGACCGGTCATGGCCTTTACCCCTGTTTCAAGTACCGGCGACCTCGTGTCGCCGTGTTGACAAGGGTTGTACGCGCCGACCCTGACGCGGAAAATTCTGGTCGATCCCTACGGAAAATCCCCTAGGGTCTGCGTCGCACCCATGCTTCGGAGCCCTATGACACCGTCGGCCGAACGCCTGCTGGCCACTGACCGGCGGGAGACGATTTTGACGATCGCCCTCGTGCTGGGCATCGCCGGCGCCGGGCTGTGCCTGCGCCTCGTCTTCGAGCCGGTGCTGGGCGAGCGCGGGCTCTATCTCTTCTTTTTCCCGGCCATCGTCGCGGCGGCGGCGTTGCGCGGACAGAAGGGCGGGCTGGCGGCGATCCTGTTCACGACCCTGCTGTTCGTGTCCCTGACCGCGTTCCGGCGACCGCTTGAGATGGGCGATTATGTCGGCGCGGCGCTCTACGCCGTGGTCGGCGCCAGCATCAGCGTCGGCGGCGAGCGCTTCTTCCGCGAGCGCCAGCGCGCTGCGGGCGTGACCGAAGATTTGCGGATGCGCGAAGCTCACCTGGCGTCGATCCTCGACACTGTGCCTGAAGCCATGGTCCTGATCGACGAGAAGGGCCTGATGCGCGCCTTCAGCGCCACGGCCCAGCGACTGTTCGGCTGGACCCCTGGGGAGGTGCTGGGCCGCAATGTCAGCGTGTTGATGCCCGAGCCCTATCGCTCCGCGCACGACGGCTACCTGGCGCGTTACTACCAGACCGGCGAGCGGCGGATCATCGGCCTGGGCCGCGTCGTGATCGGTGAGCGCAAGGATGGCTCGACGTTTCCGATGGAGCTGGCCGTGGGCGAGATCCAGACCGCTGGCGGGCGGCTGTTCACCGGCTTTGTCCGTGACCTGACCGAGACCCAGCGCACCCAGGCTCGCTTGCAGGAGCTGCAGGGCGAGCTGGTCCATATCGCGCGCCTGACCTCGATGGGTGAGATGGCCTCGGCCCTGGCCCACGAGATCAACCAGCCCCTTTCGGCCATCGCAAACTATCTCAAGGGCGCGCGCCGTCTCGCCGACAACGACGACCTGGACCGCGCGCTGCTGCGTGACGCGCTGAGCCGGGCCAACGACCAAGCCCTTCGCGCCGGCGATATCATCCGCCGTCTGCGCGATTTCGTGGCGCGTGGGGAGACCGAGCGCGCGGTCGAGAGCCTCCAGCGCCTGGTCGAGGAAGCCGCCGCCCTGGCCTTGGTCGGGGCGCGGCAGATCGGGGTGGACGTCCGCTTCGACTACGGCGGCGACATCGAGGTCCTGGTCGACCGTGTCCAAGTCCAGCAGGTCGTGGTCAACCTGGTCCGCAACGCCCTGGACGCCCTTGAGGGCTGCGATCGTCGCCAGCTTACCATCGCGGTCGGCCGCGCGGCGGAAGACGCGCTTGTCACCGTCAGCGATACCGGACCAGGCATCGCGCCCGAGATCCGCGCTCAGCTATTCTCGCCTTTCATGACCACCAAGGCTGCCGGCATGGGCGTGGGCCTGTCGATCTCAAGGACCATCATCGAGGCCCACGGCGGTCACCTGTGGGCCGAGGACACCCTGGGCGGCGGCGCGACCTTCAAGTTCACACTCAAGACGGCGGAGGCGGATCTTGGCGAGTAATACCGGAGCGCATGGCGCCGGGGTCGTGCATATCGTCGATGACGACGCCGCCATGCGAGATTCCCTGGGCTTCCTGTTGCAGGTCAACCGCATCGCCTTCCGCCTGTTCGACAGCGCTCAGGCCTTTCTGGACGAGCTTCCGCCGGCGGGTTCGGGCTGCCTGCTGACCGACGTGCGCATGCCCGAAATCAACGGGCTTGAGCTGGTGCGCAGGCTGCGCGGCCAAGGCTGGGACGATCCGGTGATCGTGATGACCGGCCACGCCGACGTGGCCCTGGCGATCGAGGCGATGAAAGCCGGCGTCTCGGATTTCATCGAGAAGCCGTTCGACGAGGAGGTGCTGCTGACCGCCCTGCGCGTCGCGCTGGAAACCGGTCAGGTCAGGCACGAAGCCGGCCAGGCTCTGCACGAGGCCCAGCGGATGGTGGCCTCGCTTTCGCCTCGCGAACGCGACGTGCTCGGCGGTCTGGTCGAAGGCCACGCCAACAAGACCATCGCCATCGACCTGGGCATCAGCCCTCGCACGGTCGAGATCTACCGCGCCAACGTCATGAACAAGCTGCAGGCCAAGAGCCTCTCGGAGGTCGTGCGCAAGGCGCTGCTGGTCGGGTTAGGCCGTTAACAGCATCATTCGACGTTCATGAACGGCGCGGCGGCGTTCGGTGGCGGCGGTCAGCAATCTGTACCTCCAGGGCGATGCACCCTGACGTCTTCTAAGGGGCCTGGCCCCTCGCGCGCGGAAGACCGGCCTCCGGGTGTCCCCAACCTTCCGCCGGCGGCGTGCAGCTCGGGCGATCCCCCTCCCCTCCCCCGGTCGTCCGCTTGCTACCCCCGCCTCGCCGGCGGGCAGGGGTTGATGCGCCAGGCATCCAACCGTCTGCAGACCCTCATGACCGAACTGTTTTCCACCGACGCAGAACGCACCGCCGAGACCGCCCGTCTCAACGATCTGGCCCGCAAGGCGCCGCGCACGGTCAATGCGTCGTGGCTGGCGATGGGGGGCGTTGCCGCCCTGCTGGCCGGGAGCGCGGCGGAGGAGGATCGCGGCCAGGTCATGGCCTTGGCCCTCGCCCGATACGCATCGTTCGACGGAGGTGACGACCCTTATGGCGAGCGCGACTTTGGGGTTCTTGAGCTGTGGGGCGAGCGTCTGTTTTGGAAGATCGACTACTATCGCCCCGACCGTGACGAGCACTCGCCCGTCAAGTGGAGCACAGAGCTAACCCGGCGCGTTGTGACCATTATGCTGGCCAGCGAATACTGACCGGACGGGCCAGTCCCCTGGACTGGCCCCCTACCCTCCCCAATGCTATATTCGAGGACGTTCAAAGGAGTTTCGCCATGGGCCGTTGGTCCTCATCCGATCCCGCAGACGTGGCTTGGCGCCGCGAACAGATGAGCGCGAGCAACGACATCGAGGGCGTGCGCCGCGATCCCCAGGCCGACCAGCTGATGGCGCGCCTGGACGCTGAGGGCAAAACCCCGGCTCAGAAGCGTGACGCCCTGCGCGGTTATTTCGCTCAGAAGGCCTAGCGAGCGACCGCAAGGCGAATGAGCGCGCCGCGTTCGAGCGCGTCTTCTACCCCGACAGCCGCGTCCTGGTAAACGAGCTTGGCTTGCGTGATGCAGCCTCGCTCGACGCGGCCGAACGTCTCTTTACCGATACGCGGATCGAAGAAGGCATGCCCCCGCGCGCGGGCGAGCCGACCTATGCCGGGTTCAAGGCGATCCATCATCACCTCTTCCAGGACCTCTATACGTGGGCCGGGCAAGAGCGGACCTATACGACGGGGCGCGGACCCACCCCGTTCGCGCCGCCCGAGCAGATCGGGCCGTGGATGGAAAAGCAGTTCGCCGCTTTTCGCGCGGCCGGTGAGTTGAAGGGCCTGGGCCCGGAAGCCTTCGCGGCCAAGGCGGCGGAGTTCATCACCGAGATCAATGCAGCCCATCCCTTCATCGAGGGCAACGGGCGCGCCCGGCGCGTATGGCTCGGCGGCGTGGCCGAACGAGCGGGCTTTGAATTCGCGATCCGGCCCGAGGACCAGGCGGCCTGGTACGAGGCCTCGCGGATTGGCTTTGAGGCGGCCAACACCGCGCCTATGGCGCAGCTGATCCTGGCGCGGATCCAGACCCTGCAGTTGGCGGAAAACGGTCGCGGCCCTGAACGGGCAGCGCAGTTCTTGGCGATGAGCCGCGAGGCGGCGCTGGCCAGTGGCGACGGAAGCTTCCAGGCGGCTTGGGCGAACCTGGACAAGATCGCCGCTGTCGTCGGATCAGCCATGGCCCATGACGCCGAGGCTCAAGCGCGGTTGCTGGAGAAGGCCCGCCACCAGGTCGCCGAACATTTGCGGGCAGGCCGAACGATCGTCGAGGTCTCCAAGGAGCAGGCTTGGCGAAACGCCGCCCAGGAACAAGCCCCGTCCCCTTCTGACCCTCTTCCTTCCGACAAGGACCGCTAGCTCCGTCTGGCCAGAAATCCACGGGGATGGTGGGCCGAGCGGCTCCCCCACAGAGCAAGCGAGGACCGCCAAGGCGCCAGCGACTTAGCTGGCGCCGTGCGCGGTGGAGTTCTGGCCGTCCAGGATAGGGCGGGGAGTTTGCACGTGCAAACCTTTCGGCCTGAGGTCAGGGACCGCGCGTAGCGCGTCGCCAAGATTTTGGCTCAGCCGCTGATAGCGGCTGGTCCCTGACCGGACAGAACTTCTCGGTCGATCTTGGCGATGAGCGCCGCCCCGCGCCACAACTCGACCAGATCGCCGGAGTCGTGCTCGTGAAGCAGCGCATGGCAGTGCTGACGGGCGAGCGTCTCGCTGTTTAGGGCTGCAATGTCCATGAACACCGTGGAGCCGTCCTTCATCGCACCGATGAAGGTGTAGGTGTCTTCCATTACGGTCATTGCGGGGTGGCATGGGCTTGGGCTTTAGCTTCCCGCCGCTTTCATCACATCGATAGCACGCCCTAACCATCGGACTGGCGCCTTTTCTCTTGGCGGCCCCAGGCCGCGGCCCATCGCGGGCGGCGCCCCCGCCTGGCCTGACAAGAGGCTAAGGGGCGGTCGCCCCTCGCGCCCGGGGGATGAAGTCTCCGCTCCGCTCCGACCGTACGGGGGGGGGGCCCGGCCTTCCTTCGCTTTGCTGCGTGCAGGCCGGGTGATCCCCCTTCCCCCGTCCGTCCCCCGGTTGCTACCCCCAGCCTCGCCGGCGGGCAGGGGTAGATGCGCAAAGCATCGACCCCAACCCCAAGACGGAGTTCAACCGATGACCGTTCGTGAAATCCAACTCTCCAAGCTGGTTCTGTCGCCCAACAACATGCGCCAAGGTGAGGTCGAGATCGGCGATCTGGTGGCCGACATCGGCGCGACCAAGACGGTGCTGCAGAACCTGCGGGTCACCGCCCAGCAGCAGAACGGCAAGGCCACGGGCAAGTTCGAGGTCCACGTCGGCGGGCGGCGTCTGCGGGCCTTGAACGTCCTGGCGCAGCGCAAGGACATCGCCCGCTCGTTCCCGGTCCCCTGCGTCGTCTGCCCCGACGAGGCGACCGCCTTGGAGGAGAGCATTGCTGAAAACGCCGTGCGACAGGCCCCGCACCCGGCCGACCAGTTCGCCGCGTTCCACGCCCTCAGCCAAACCGGCAAGACGGTCTCGGAGATCGCCGAGCGCTATTCGATCGCGCCTCGGATCGTGGAGAGGCGGCTGAAGCTTGCCACGGTGTCGCCCCGTCTCATGGCGCTCTTCCGCGCGGATGAAATCAACCTGGATCACATGGCGGCCTTTACCCTGACCGATGATCAGGCCGCCCAGGAAGCGGCCTATTTCGACTTCCCCGAACACGACCGTCAGGCCTACCGCGTCAAGCAGCGTCTGGTCGGCGGCCGGGTCAACAGCCAGAACAACGCCACGGCAAAGTTCGTGGGTCTGGAGGCCTATCGCGCGGCCGGAGGCGAGGTTTCCCAAGACCTTTTCGCCCAGGCCGATGATGCGGGTTACATCACCGATCTGACCCTGCTGGAGCGGCTGGCTGTGGAGGCCCTGGAAACCCAGGCCAAGGCGCTGGCGCCGGAAGGCTGGGCGTGGGTGGAGACCATCCTGCGCTTCGACTACAGCCTGTCTCAGACCTTCGGGCGCGCCTATCCCACGCTCGCGCCCCTGACGCCTGAGGTGCTCCGTCAGATCGAAGCCCTAACCGCCGAGATGCAAGCGCTGGAGGCGGCCGAGGACGAGACGGATGAGTCGGCCCAACGCCCACCGGCAGGGCCGCCTCGGCGCTATCGGCGGCCAGCGGCTTTCTGATCCCAGGGCCGATAGGTCTTCGCCTTCCTGGCGCGGTCGGCGGGCTAGGCGCTGAAGCCGAGATGATCCTTGTGGACGGGGTTCAGGCCTCGGCCCTGGTCTGGAATCGCAACGCCACGCCGATCGGGACGGACAAGCCGTCGATGAGCCGGATCGGCGACGCCATGCAGTTCGCCGAACCTTTCGGTGACGCCGTGGCCTCGACAATGGCCAAGGACAAACCGCGGATAAAACAAGCAGGTGGCGACCCCTGCGCCAAGCACGGCCCGCGTCTGAGGGCGGCCAACTGGCTCGCCGGCGCCGCTACCGGGCTCTACGTCCCGCCCGGTGCGCCCCGGGCCGCCGACGACAAGCGCGGCCAAGAGCGATGAGCCGCGCACAGATATCCATCCTGGCGGCGGTGGTCTTCGCCATCGCCTCGCCGATAGCTCAGGCGGTCTTCGATATTGGCCTCAACGCGAGCCAGTTCTCTCAGGCGGGCGACGCCACGCTTCGGGCCGCCGGCTACGCCTTCTCGATCTGGTCGGTGATCTATGGCGGGCTGATCGCCTACGCCTTCTACCAGGCCGCCCCACGTCAACGCTCCGACCAAGCCCTGAAGTTGCTCTCCTGGCCGGCGGTCGCTGCGATCTCCGGCACAGGCCTGTGGATCTGGGCCTCGGCCCTGAATGGCCGTTGGGCAAGCGTCCTGATCATCGTCGCCTCGGCTTTCATACTGACCTTGGCGCTGTCACGCGCCAGTCCCGCGGCGCCCGAAGTCAGCTTACGGGCCCTCATGCTGGCCTGGTGGCCGCTGTGCCTTCTGGCGGGGTGGCTGACCATCGCCAGCGTCCTCAACATTCTCACCGTCCTGACCGCCGAGCGCCTGATCGCCGCTGGCTCGCGCAGCTTCGCGATCGGCGCATTGGTCATCGCCCTGACGGTCGTACTCGTCGTGCTGCGCCAGCCACGGCTCTGGCCCTACGGCTTGCCGCCCGCCTGGGGGCTCGTCGCCGTTTACGCCGCCGAGCATGACGCCAAGCCCCAGGTAGCGTCGATCGCTCTGGCCTGCGCCGTGGTGATCGCCGCCAGCGCGGCTTGGCAGGGCTTGGTCTTCAAGCGGCGTCAGGTCCGCGGCGGCCTCTGACGCTCAGCCTCCGGACCTCCGACCGAGCGGCAACGGGCTCACTAAGCCAAGGACGCCCGGTGATCAAAGAGCGAGGCGGCGTGGCTCTACTGAACCGAACCCGGGCCTGATTGGGTCTTCAAGGCGGCGATAAAGGCGCGCACCCGCTTGGTGTCGACGCCCATCAAAGCACTCCAGTACGCGCCTTGGAAGCGATCACGGGCGGGCTTTTCGGTCATGGTGACAAAGGTCTTCATGGTCGATGAAAATCACGATCGCCGCGGGCGTTCCCAAGCAAGTCGGCCAGGCTCATACGAGCCGCCCGGCCGATCAGGCCGCCTTGGCCGTCTCGTCGACGTCGGCGAGCGCCATACCCACTGCGGCAACGCGCCAGCGTCCGACTATGCGATCGAGCCGATCGTAGACCCAAACCTCTCCGGCCCCGTGAGTTGCGTGGGCCTGCCTGGCCAACGCCATGGCCAAGCGCTCGGCTTGACCGCCGCTTTCGAAGACTAGCACCTCACCGTTGTCGGCGTCCGAAAGGCTCCAACCGGCGTCCGGGTTCGGCCGAACGATGAAAACGCCAAGTGCGCCGCGCATGAAATCCTCGAGGTCGGTGGACAGAGCGCCGATCGGCGCATCATGAAGCGGCCCAAACGCCGCCTGCCTACCGACCGTTCCCTCAGGCCCGCTTGCGCGCCTTCAGGGCCCGAGCGACCAGCGACGCGAGCCCCTAGCCGACAATCCTGGCGCTCGCGGCGTTGGGCCGGCGCGCTGCGCGGCTTCGCCGGTTCAGCGCTTCGAGCTTTTCCCGGGCTCGCCCTCCCTTTCGGCGAAAAGATTTCGGCGAACGCCCCACGCCGTCAGTGCGGCCGCCCGTTTGGGCGCGGCGACAACGATGTCTAGCGAGCCGATTTGGGCGGCGCTCCCTGGAGGCGCCGGGCCGCGAAGCGCTTGGCCACGAGCCCCCGCAGGCTAAGATTGATGGACTGGGCGCGCGCGCTCAAGCATCAAGCAACCTTGGGATTTCGGCGGCGATCTCTCTTGCCAGGAAACCCAGGACGCCCACGCGCTCGGCCAGGCGTCGGCCAGCTTCCCCATGCAGGTAAACGCCCCAGGCCGAGGCCTCGAAGGGGGCCACGCCCCGCGCCAGCAATCCGGCGATCACACCAGCGAGCACGTCGCCGGACCCGGAGACGCCAAGACCAGGGCCGCCGCCGGCATAGCGTGCGACCCGTCCGTCCGGCATGACGACGACCGTCCGCGCCCCCTTCATGACGACGGCCGCTCCAAACCGCCGAGCCGCCTCTCTGGCCGCGGCGACGGGATCGGCCTCGACCTGGCTTTTCTCCTTACCCAGGAGCGTGGCCATCTCACCGGCGTGGGGCGTCAACACCCGCACCTCAGCGCCCGCACATTCCGCAGCCGCCAGGCCGCCGGCGTCGAGCACGAGCGACGCTCGCACGCGGCGGCTAAGGTGCTTAGCGAGATCCTCCAGGCTCTTCTCCATGCCCGGGCCGATCAACACCGCGTCGGCCTGATCGAGGGCCTCAACGAGCGCCTCGTCCGGCTTGCCGTCGTCGGGCAGGCGCAGCACGCGCGCCTCCGGAACGGCAAGGCTCATCACCGCGATCGCCTCGGCCGGCGCGGTCAGTTGCAGCTTGCCGGCGCCGGCGCGAAGAGCCGCCTCTCCCGCCAGCCGGCCGGCGCCGACCAGTTCGATCCCGCCGCCGACGACGAGCACCCGGCCGCGCGCCTCCTTGCCGCCATCGCCAGGATGCGGCAGCCGGTGCGCGCGGGCCCAGACGGCGTCTATCCCGATAATCTGGCTCATCGGGCGGCCACGTTGGCGTCGGGCGCATCGGTGACCGCCGTTTCGCCCTCGAGCGGCGCGGTGAAATTGTACCGCGCCAACCTCAGACCGCCGTCGACGCCGCAGCCGGGATCGAAGCGATATTCGGTGACGCCGCAGTTGGCGATGTCGGCCTGCCGATCAATGGCCAGGATTTGCTCTTCGGTCAGGCTCTCCAGCAGGTAACGCAGGCAGAGCACCACGACCTGATGAGCGACGATGACGACCCGGTCGCCGCCGTGATGCAGGCTGATGGTGTCGAGCAGGCTGCGCAGGCGCAGGATGACGTCGCACCAGCTCTCCCCGCCTGGCGGCCGGTGGTAGAACTTGCCGAGCAAGCGGCGAAACTCCGCCTGGTCGGGAAACTGGGCCTCGATCCCGACGCGCGTCAGACGGTCGAGCACGCCGAACTCCTTCTCGCGCAGACGCTCGTCGATGCAGAAGCGATGATCGAGCCGTTCCAGACCGCCAGCGGCCCTGATCGCCTGACTGGTCTCCACGGCGCGCCGATAGGGCGAGGCCATCAAGGTTCTGGGACGCTCGCTAGCCGGCATGGACGCGAACCACCCGCCCAGTGCCTGCGCTTGCTCATGACCAAGCTCGCTCAACGGCACGTCCATGTCGCGATCAGCGATGTCGATGCGCCCCACGCCGGCCGCATCGGCCGCGTCCCGCGCCACGTTGCCGGCGCTCTGGCCGTGGCGGACGATCCAGAGGACGGCGGGCCAGCGTTGTTCCATGCCGCAACAACACCTCAAATCCGCGCTGGTTCGCTGAACACCAGACAAGGTCCGCCCGCCGGCGCGCTCGATTGCCTGATTGACCAAATCCCAGGTTAATTCAAAGCGCGAAGGCGCCCCGGCGGCAGCCGGGGCGCGGCGGCGCTCAAGCCCAATGGCGAGCGGTCCAGGCGCTAGGCCTGGTATTGCCTTGCTGGGGCGGCCTGACGCTGACCAGCGTCAGGCCATCACTGCTTTAAGAGCCAGGAAGACAGCAGCGAGATCGATGTCCGATCCGCCCCCATCACAATCGTCGCAAGTTCGAATGGCGACAAATGAACGCCTTGATTTTCGTCAGGCACGACAACGCCCTCCGCTATTGGCTCTTCACATCGCCAAAGCCGCATCCTGCTTCAGAAATGCTTGATTGTACTACGCCTCAGAGCCCCCGCTTGTTCCGCGTACGGATCTGCGTTGGGTGGCCTTTGGCACGATTGATCACCTGTCCGGCCAAAGATTCTCCAGACCTTGATCGGCGGGCGGCTTTACCGGCCAATGCAGGGCCTGGAGAAAGCATGAAAGAGTCCGCCCCCAGCCAGACCCTCGACCGGCATGTGGGCGCCTTGCTCCGCGGCCACCGCCGCGCCAAGGGCGTTTCGCAGGAGGATCTGGCCGCCGCGATCGGGCTCACCTTCCAGCAGATTCAGAAATACGAATGCGGTGAGAACCGGATCAGCGTCTCCAAGCTCGTGGAAATGGCGCGCGCCCTCCAAGTTCCGGTCATGGCCTTCTTCGCCGGCCTGGAGACGGATCGGGGCGAAGACCTCCTGGCGCGCTTTTGCCAGGTCGATGGAGCGAGCGGTTTCATGCAGGCGGCCCTTCGGATGCCGCCAGCCGTTCGGGCGGAAATCTTCCGCCTGGCAGCCTCCTGGGGCGACCAGCCCTGAGGCTGGGCCGAACCCGAAAGTTCCCGTTACGTTCGCGTGGTGCTAGAGCTGGCGCATGGAGTCGCCGGCGCGAAAGATCATTCACATCGACATGGACGCCTTCTATGCGTCGGTCGAACAGCGCGATGACCCGAGCCTGCGCGGAAAACCCGTCGTGGTCGGCTCACCGGCCGCGCGCGGGGTGATCGCAGCGGCCAGCTACGAGGCCCGCAAGTTCGGCGTGCGTTCGGCCATGCCCTCCAGCACGGCCTTGCGCAAATGCCCCCAGCTCGTCTTCGTACCCCATCGCATGGACGTCTATCGCTCCGTCTCGCGCCAGATCCACGAGGTCTTCGCCGACTATGCCGACGCCATCGAGCCGCTGTCGCTGGACGAAGCCTATCTCGACGTCAGCGGCGACAAGGCGGGCGTCGGCAGCGCCACCGAGACCGCCAGGCTCATCCGCGCCCGTATCCGCCAGGAGACGGGCCTGACGGCCTCGGCTGGAATTTCCTACAACAAGTTCCTGGCCAAGATGGCGAGCGACCAGAACAAGCCCGACGGCCAGTTCGTGGTCGCGCCGGGCCAGGGCCAAGCCTTCGTGGCGAGCTTGCCGATCGGCCGCTTCCATGGCGTGGGCGCGGTGACCGAGGCCAAGATGAAACGGCTGGGCGTCCACACCGGCGAGGATCTGGCGCGCCAGTCCCTGGCCTTCCTACAGCAGCACTTCGGCAAATCGGGGCCCTGGTTTCACGGCATCGCCCGGGGCGTTGACGAGCGCGCGGTCAATCCCAGCCGGGAGCGCAAGTCCTCGGGCTCGGAGACGACTTTCGAGACCGACCTTCTTGATCAGGTCCGCATCGAGACCGAGGTGGCGGCCCTTGCGGAGAAGGTCTTTTCCTGGTGCCAGAAGACCCAGGCGTTCGGCCGCACCGTCACGGTGAAGATCAAGTACGCCGACTTCCAGCAGGCCACCCGCGCCCGCTCGGCGGCTAGCGCGATCGAAGATTCAGCCCTTCTGCAGCGCCTTTCCCAAGACCTCGTGCGGTCGGTCTTTCCATTGCGGGCCGGCGTGCGCCTGTTGGGCGTCACCGTCTCCAACTTCGAAGCAGCAACCCGCGCCCAGGCCCCACTGCTGGTCTAGGTGGTAGAGCCTGTCGGCCAGAGCGCGCCAGCCCGTTTGAGCGCCTCCAGAAACTGAAGGTGCATCGCCCGCCATAAAGGCCGACAGCGCCCCTGATTTAAGATGTTCGAACACCCTATCGGAGCTTACTGAGAGACGCCTTCAGCCAGGCGGGCGGCGAGTTCAGCCAAGCGGAAGGGCTTGACCAGCCGCGGCAGATCCGGCGCGACGCCTTCGACTTCGGCATAGCCAGAAACCACAAGCACCCGGGCCGTGCGAGAGCGCTGCAGGAAATCGCGCGCCAAGTCGGTTCCGTTCTTGCCTGGCATCAGATGATCGGTGACCAGGAGATCGACGCTTAGGCCCTCGTCCAGCAGGCGCAATGCATCCTCGGCCGAGACTGCTTCGACAACCTCATAGCCAAGCTCGGTAAGCATATCGGCCGTGCTGGCGCGCACGACATCCTCGTCGTCGACCAGAAGCGCTCGACCCGCGCCGGAGTTCACGACGACGGTCGCGGAGGATGCGGCGCCTTCGACAGCCCCTGCTGTGGTCGGCAACCACAATTCCACCTGGGTTCCACGGCCGGGTTGACTATCGATCGACAGCGCGCCGCCAAGCTGGGCGGCAAGGCCATGGACCATCGAAAGGCCCAGGCCCGTGCCCTTGCCCAGGCCTTTGGTCGAGAAGAAGGGTTCGATGGCGCGCTTCAAAGTGTCGGCATCCATGCCTGCGCCGGTGTCAGCGACCGACAAGCAGACATACCGTCCGGGGGCCAGGCCGGTGCGATGGCCGGCGCCCAGATCGACGGCCCGCGCGGCGACGGTCAGCCGTCCGCCCTGAGGCATGGCGTCGCGTGCATTCACGCTGAGGTTCAGGATCGCCATCTCCAACTGGTTTTGGTCGGCGACAGCGGCGGGAAGATCCTTATCCACCTGGACGCTCACCCGCGTCTGGGGCCCGGAGGTGCTGGCGACCAGTTCGGCCATGCCCGAAACGAGCGAACCGATGTCGACAGGCCGCGGCTGAAGTGGTTGTCTTCGTGCGAAGGCGAGCAGGCGCTGCACGAGCGTCTTGGCCCGTTCGGCCGAATGGAGCGCGCCTTCTATCAGCCGCTGCTCCCGAGAGCCGCCAACGCCCCGTCGCTGAAGCATGTCCAGGCCGCCCACGATCGGGGTCAGAAGATTGTTGAAATCATGCGCCACGCCGCCTGTCAGGCTGCCCATGGCTTCCATCTTCTGGCTCTGCCGCAGGGCGTCCTGTGCACTGGCCAGTTCCCTCTCGGCGCGAAGCCGATCGGAGATGTCCGTCGCCACATGGAAGGCGCCGAGGATGTTTCCAGCCTCGTCGCGCAAGGGCGTGTAGCTAATTTCCCAATACGGCTGCCCAAACTCGGGGCGGCCGAAGGCAGCGATTTCCGTGAAACCTTCGCCCGCCAGGGCCCGCGCCATCAGGGCGCGCATCGTCGTGGCCTGCTCGGGAATGAACAGGTCCGGCAACACATCGCCAAGCTTCGTGTCGAAGCCATTGACCCGTCGAAACTCGTCGTTGTGAGCCTTGTTGAAGGCGATCAGCCGATAGTCGGTGTCGAAGGCGCAGATCGGTGCGGTCGTCGCCTCGACGATGTCGCGGTAGCGCCGCAGTTCGGCGGTGCGGGCGGCGACCTGTCCTTCCAGCGTCTCGTTCAGATCACGAAGGCGGTTCTCAACCGCCTTGCGGGCGCTGATGTCGTTAAACAGGATCGCGACCCGGTTGGGACCCCCGGTAGCGAAGGCGTGCACGTCGAACCAACGCCCCATGGCGTGGGACCCTTGCTCGAACCGAACAGCCTCACCGCTGCGCGCGACCTGACCGTAGATATCGAACCATTTCTGCTCGAGATTGGGCACCAGGACGCTGGCCCACTGGCCGACGGCGTCCGTCAGTCCAGCCTGCCGCTCGAAAGCAGGATTGCCTTCCTCGAAGCGATAGTCGACGGCGCGCTCGCCCTCGAATTTCATCTCCACGACGCAAAAGCCGACGTCCACCGCTTCGAACAGGGTCCGATAGCGCGCCTCGCTGTCGCGCAGCCGGGCCTCGGCGCCAACGCGCTGAACGTGAGACCAGCAGCGCTCGACGACGGCCTCGACCAGCTTGATCTCGTCCTCTCGCCAGGATCGCGGGCGATCCTGATGGACGGCCATCATCGCGACCAGACGGTCATCCTTGACCAGCGGGCAGCAGATGATCGCGTTGACGCCTATCGACAGGAACATGTCGGGGCCGTCGGCTGGGGCCAGTTCGCCCGGCACGTCCCGGACCACGAGGGTTCGCCCTTCGCGCATGTCGGCGGCGGCGCGTGAACCGAACAGATCAAGGCTGTAGACGCCCGCCGAACTGGCGACGCCTGCAGCCACGTAGTCGTCGCGGATGATGAAGCGGTCGCTATCGGCATCGACGTCCGCATAGGCGCACCGCGAAACGCCCAGGAGCCGCGCCAGCCGTTCGGCGGCGACCATCATGGCCGTAGGCGCATCGACCGCAGACTGCAGGGCTTCGTCCAGCTCCCTCAAGAAACGCAGGCGTTTCTCGCTGGCGCGCACGGCCTCCTCGGCCCGTTTGCGCTGGGTGATATCGATAGCCGTGCCGACCACTCGCGTGCATCGGCCCTCGCCGTCAAATACGCCGCGCCCCTTGGCGGTGACCCAGCGCACGACGCCGTCCTCCTTGCCGATCGTGCGATAGTCGACCTCATAGACAGCCTTCTGGGTCGGATCGGCGGCCGCCTCGAAAGCCGCTGACGTGGCTTCACGATCGTCAGGGTGCAAGCCGGCGTAGAAATCCGCCATCGACACGGGCGCGTCCGAAGAGATGCCGAACATGTGCTTGACAACCGGCGGCCAGATCAGGCGGTCGGCGACCAGGTCAACGTCCCAGAAGCCGACATCGGCCGCCTCCGTCGCCAGGCGCAGACGCTCTTCGCTGATGGCGAGGGCCTCGCGGCTGGCTTGCAGCTCGGTCATGTCGAGCATGGCGCCGATCATGCGCGTTGATCGCCCGCTTGGGTCGCGGATGACGTGGCCGCGGTCGAAGACCGAAGCATAGCGCCCATCGGCGCGCTGGAAGCGGTACTGATCGCTCCAGCTCTCGGCCCCGCCCTCGATCACCGCATGGATGCTGGCGTCGACACGCGCGCGGTCGTCGGGATGGATGTGCGCCAGCCACCAGGCGCCGGTGGGGTCGATCTCGTCCACCACCCAGCCAAAGGTGTCGTGAAGCGCCGCGTTCCAGGGCACATGGCTGGTCGCGAAATCCCAGTCCCAGATGGCGTCGCTGGTCGCGCGGGCGGCCAGGCGATATCGCGCCTCGATGGCCAGCAGTCTCTGTTCGGCCTGGCGACGCCCTGCATCGCTGGCGGCCAGCGCCGTTCTTGTCCGGGCCAGCTCATCAAGAGCGCGCCGAAGATCGTTGCGCAAATCCGGCACGCCGCCTTCGAGAATATCGTCGTCCAAGGTGTCCCACGCGCGCTGAAGCCTCCTCCGCGAATAGCCCCATTCCGCGAAACTGTCTCTGTCTCACCTGATGCGCCGCCGACGTCTTCGCCCGCACACCGGAGTTGATCGACGGTGCGAAAAAACAAACCCGCAAGACCCCGCAACGCCGGCCCGGACACCAACGGCGGCGGCGAGCGCGAGATCAGGCTCAACCGGGTGAGCGTCGCCAAGGCGGCGCTCACCCGAAGCGGCTAGAGCGTGACTTTGGCGTTGTCGCCCATTTCCGGGGCGCCGCCGGTCACGACAGCCGCGACCATCTTGACGAGGGCGACCGCCTTGCCGGGGCTGTCCCACAGCTCGCCGCGCTCGGGCGCGACGGTCAGTAGCCGGATCGTCGGATCGTTGGCGTCTTCCCACCAGGCCTCGTCGGCCTTGCTCCAGAGCTCAGTGATCTTGGCGCGGTCGTTGGTCAGCCGGGCCTGGCCGGAGACGAGCACATATTTGTAGTTTCCATTATCTGCCCAGGCGCAGGAGACGGCGGGATACCGCTCAAGCTGAGCGTTCTTCTCGCCGCTCTCATCGACCAGGAAGTAGATGGCGTGCTCGTCCTGGCGCACGCGGGCCGAGAGCGGCCGGCTCTGCTGCTCGCTGCCGTCCCAGGTGGTGAACATGCAGATGTCGATCTTCTTGGCCAGCTCCCAGATGCGATCGCGCACCTCTTCGGGCGATTTGAGATTGTCGTCCTGCCGCTCTTTCACGGACGCCTCCTTGGTGTGGAAGCGCCTAAACGTTCCGCGCGCAAGCCCGTTGCTGACGTCCAAGCAGCGCAGTGCTCCGCGCGGATCGCAGCCAGGCGGTAGCGTCGATGCTCAATTCAATCCGGCACGGATATCCATCGCTTGGCGATCATCAGCAGTCCGGCTCCGGTAAGCGCAGAGACCAAGGAGCCGATAAGCACCCCCACCTTCACCTCGTCCTGGAGCGCCGGGTCGGGGAAGGCTAGCAGGCCGATGAACAGGCTCATGGTGAAGCCGATGCCGCAGAGCAGGCTGACGCCGTAGAGCTGGAGCCACGCGGTAGCCGATGATGGAACAGGGGCGCTTGGCGCGATATTCCCTGCCGTCCGGACAAAGGCTCACAGTCCTGGGAACGCCGGCGGCCCGGTTCAATGCCGCACGACTCTAGCGTGCCGGGCCGCATCCTCCCGCTCAAGATCGCTCAACTGGCGGCAGCGCGAAGCGAACGCTAGGGTCCCAAGGCAGGGCCCGACGAGACTTCGCTCATGCGGCGACGCAAGAGACTCCCCCTTAGCAATAGTCCCGATCATCAGACCAGGCCTTGTTTTACGACGCCAAAAGCTCGGCCGTGAGATCCTATCGTGGCTGGCAAGCACCCTCCTCTTGACCAAGCGACGTCCCAAGGACCGCAAGCTAGCGCGGTGGCGTCCTGGCGGCGGTCCATACCGACGGCTCGTCGGGCGAGATCTGGGCGTCCTGAAACGGCGCCTTTGGCGTGCGGGCCGGCAGCAGGGTCGATTCCCGAGCGTCGGAGTCGTTGGGCGGCTCGACGCCCGCCCCGATCGTATGAACCACCTTGCTCAGTTGATCAGGGTCTTCCACCAGACGGGAAAAGCCCGCGCGACGACCTTCGACGACCGCGACGGGCTCTGGATCACGCGGCGCGGCGCCAGCGGGCTGACGCCCCTGGCCTACCTTGTGAACGCCGCCCAAGCCGTCCGCGGTCTGCGGATCCTTGCCGTTCGCCATGGCCATCCTCCTTCGACAGGCCAGGACAACGCGGCTGGGCGTCTGATGTTCGGCACCCGATCAAATGAAGGCGGCTCTCGCCTGCCCCCGGGCCGCCACGGCGTCAGCGCGCGCCGTCGCGGAACGGCCAAATGTTAAGCGCTGGAACAGGGATCGAAAGGCGCCGTTTGCAGCTCCCAGGGTCAGGGAGATCGTCGATGCGGTCCGCGGATCGAGCTTTTGCTTTTTCACTCCGGCGCAGCGCCGCCGCGTGGCATTGGTCGGTTGACGAGGCCGGCATGGTGGTCGCTAGCGGCTCGGCGAGCAGCCGGGCCCTCGCCGCGGCCCTGATCATCCGCGAAATCTGCTCGCGCTCCCGGCCCCATGCGGCGTCTTCGATTGAGCAGGCGGCGTGATGCGCGTTCTGGAGACGGCGGTCTATCGCGGCCCGCATCTCTATTCGGCCCGCCCTATGATCCGTATCCAGCTCGACCTTGGTCAGTTGGAAGGCCATCCGACCTCCCGTCTCCCCGGATTCGCCGATCGCCTGCTCCAAGCCCTGCCCGGTCTTGCGATTCACGGGTGCTCGCTGGGCGCGCCGGGCGGCCTTGTCGCGCGCCTGCATGACGGCACGTGGATCGGCCATGTGGTCGAGCATGTGGCGCTGGAACTCCAAACTCTGGCCGGCGCGGCCACGACACGCGGCAAGACCCGCTCTGTACGAGGTCGGCGGGGCGTATACGACATCCTCTATGTCTATGAGGGCGAGCGCCTGGGTCGCGCCGCCGGCCGGGCGGCGCTGGCCCTGGTCAGGGATCTGCTTCCCCCTGAACTGAAACACCTGGAGGGGCTCGACAGCCTCGCCCCGCCCCCGATCGACGCGATGGAGACGCCGTTCGACCTGCCAGCCAATCTCGAGGCGCTGCGGCGTATCGCCCGCGCCGAGGCGCTCGGCCCGACGACCCGCTCGATCGTCCAGGCCGCGCGCCGACGCGGCGTGCCCGTCCAGCGGCTGGACGACTACAGCCTGATCCAGCTGGGCTACGGCGTTCGACGAAAGCTGCTGCGAGCCAGCATCACCGGCGACACCAGCCATGTCGCGGTTCAGACCGCCGGCGACAAGGCCCTTACGAAGCGTATGCTGAACGCGGCAGGCGTACCGGCTCCGCGCGGCGCGGTCGTCCACACGGCCGACGCCGCCGTGGCGGAAGCCGCGCGTTTCACTGGACCGGTCGTGGTCAAGCCGCTCGACGGCAACCACGGCCGCGGCGTCAGCCTCGGTCTCTCGACGCCCGAAGCGGTGCGCTGGGGGTTCGAGCAGGCCGTTCGCCATAGCCGCAAGGTCATCGTCGAGGAGCAGTATACCGGCCGAGACTACCGGATCCTTGTGGTCGGCGGGAAAGTCGCCGCCGTCGCCGAGCGCGTTCCGGCCCAAGTGGTGGGCGATGGCGTTTCGACCGTGGCCGATCTGGTGGCGCGCGAGAACGCCGACCCCCGCCGCGGAATCGGCCACGAGAAAGTCATGACCCGCATCGTCATCGACGATCATGTCCGCAACATGCTGGAACGTCAGGGCCTGGCTGTCGCCAGCACGCCCGCGGCGGGCGTTTGCGTCTCCCTTAGAGCCACCGCCAACCTTTCCACCGGCGGCACGGCGATCGACCGCACCGACGATATTCACCCCGAGAACGCGGCCATCGCTCGTCGCGCCGCCTTGACCGTCGGCCTCGACGTCGCGGGCATAGACTTCATCGCCCCTGACATCGCCCGCTCGGTGCGCGAGACGGGCGGCGGCGTGGTCGAGGTCAACGCCGCGCCCGGCTTTCGCATGCACCTGGAGCCGTCCGAAGGCTCAGGACGTGACGTCGGCGGCGCGGTTGTCGAGCAGCTCTTTCCTCGCCGAAGCGCCAGCCGTGTCCCGATCGTCGCCATCACCGGCACCAACGGCAAGTCTACGGTGGGGCGCATGGTCGCGGCGATCCTGCGCGCGGACGGACGGACGGTCGGCCTGACCAACACCAGCGGCGTCTATATCGGCGAGGAGCGGGTGACGCGCGGGGACGCCAGCGGGCCCAGGAGCGCGCGAATGGTGCTGAGCGCCCCCACGGTGGAGGCTGCCGTGCTGGAGACGGCGAGGGGCGGCCTTTTGCGCGAAGGCCTGGCCTTCGACCGCTGCGATGTCGGCGTGGTCCTCAACGTCAGCGCTGACCACCTCGGCCTGAAGGGGATCGACACCCTTGAAGATCTGGCGGCGGTGAAGTCGGTGATCGTCGAGGCCGTGTTCCGTCGCGGCGTCAGCGTGCTCAACGCCGACGATCCGCTGACGCTGCGCATGGCGCGGCGCGCACGCGGCAGGATCGCCTACTTCACCCTGCGCGGCGGTCCGGACCTGCCGCCCTTCCTGCAGAAGCACCTGGCCGAAGGCGGATTGGCCGCGACGCTCGAGCCTAGCGTTCGCGGCGGCGCGCTGGTGCTGTTCGACAGAGGACGACGCATCCCGCTTCTGGAAGCGGACGCCTTGCCAAGCGCCCTGGCGGGGGCCGCGCGGTTTAACCTTTCCAACGCGCTGGCCGCAGCTCTGGCGGCGCGCGGCCTGGGTGTCGCGATTGAGACCATCGCTGCGGCGCTGTCGGGCTTTCAGTCTTCGGCGCAGGACAATCCTGGACGTCTCAACGTCGCCGACATTCACGGCTTTCGGGTTATTGTCGACTATGCCCACAACCCCGGCGCCCTGGAGGCGGTGGGCGAGATGGTCGCCCGCCTGCGCGAGCATCATGGCCGAGCGATCGGCGTCGTCAGCATTCCGGGCGACCGGCGCGACGAGGACATCCGCCGGATGGGCGCGATCGCCGCGAGCCTCTTCGACGAGCTGGTGCTGCGTGAACGTCCGGACGGCCGGGGACGGCCGGCCGGATCAGTTATCGCGTTGCTCAGGGAGGGCGCTCTCTCCGAGGGCTTTCCAGAGAGCCGCCTGCACCGGGTGCCAAGCGAGCCCAAGGCGGTCGAGCACGCCCTCGGCCTGGCCCGACCGGGCGACCTACTGATGATTTTCCCCACAGCCGTGGAACGGGTCTGGGCCCAGATTCACGCCTTCTCGCCCGCGAGCCAGGAGACGATCGAAGCAAGCGACGCGGGCGCTGTTCATGGCTAAGGATAAGGACTGGGCGATCATCGTCCACGGCGGGGCGCGAGCCATTGCCCCTGACAAAGTCAAGGCCCACGAAGCCGGCTGCCTGGCCGCCGTCGCTGCGGGCGCGGCGGTCCTGGAGGCAGGCGGCTGCGCGGCCAGCGCCGTCGAGGCCGCGATCCGGTTGCTGGAGAATGATCAGACCTTCAACGCCGGCCAGGGATCGGTGCGCAACGCCTCTGGCGATGTGGAATGCGATGCGGCGATCATGGACGGCGAAGATCTGGCTGTCGGCGCGGTGGCGGCCGTTCGCACGATCCGCAACCCGATTTCGGCGGCTGCGGCGATGTTGAGCGAGCCGGCGGTCCTTCTCGTTGGCAGCGGCGCGGAGGCGTTCGCTGACGCCAGGGGCCTGGCGCGGATCGAGCCTGAACGGCTGGCCGCGCTCGCGCCGAGCACCGATGGCTGCGACACCGTCGGCTGCGTGGCCTTCGACAGCGCCCATCGCTTGGCTGCCGGCGCCTCCACGGGCGGCCTGCAGGGCAGCACCCCGGGCCGGGTCGGCGACACTCCCCTGCCCGGCTGCGGCCTCTATGCCGACAACACGATCGGCGCGACCTGCCTCTCGGGCGACGGCGAGAGCCTGATCAGGGTCACCTTGGCCAGCCGCTTCATGCGGCATCTGGAGACCCTGGACCCGGATGCTGCCGCCAAGGCGGCGCTCGCGGCGCTGGCGCGCGTTGGCGGCGAAGCCGGCCTCGTCGCCATCGACCGGCACGGCCAGATTGGCTGGGACCACAACAGTCCGCAGTTCGCGGTGGCCTACGCCCGGGCCGGCCGGTCGGCCAGGGCTTTCGTCAGCAAGCGGCAGGAAGAGGAAGACCGATGACAGAAGGCCCCTTGGTGATCATCGGCGGCCACGAGGACAAGGAGGGCGAGCGGGCGATCCTCAAGGCTGTGGCCGAGCGCATCGTTGGCGGCAAGCTGGTCCTGGCCACGATGGCTTCCAGAGCGCCCGAAGGCTACTATGAGACCTATAGTCAGGCGTTCGCCGGCCTGCCGGTCGGCGAGCTCGTCGAACTCTACGTCCAGGATCGCGCCGAAGCGCATGACCCCGACAAGTTGGCTGTGCTGGACGGCGCGGCCGGGGTGTTTTTCTCCGGCGGCGACCAGCTGCGGATCAGCAGTCAGGTCGGCGACACGCCGATCGAGGCCCGGATCCGCGAGATCTGGCGCACAGGCGGCCTGCTGGCAGGCACCTCGGCGGGGGCTTCGGTGATGAGCGACACCATGCTGGTCAGGGGCGCCAGCGCCGAAACCCATCGTATCGGCGACCTGCAGATGGCGCCGGGCCTTGGTCTTGTCCGCGACATGATCATCGACCAACACTTCGCCGAGCGGGGACGGATCGGGCGGCTGCTTGGCGCCGTCGCCGAAAGCCCGCGCGTTCTGGGCGTGGGCATCGACGAGGACACCGCCGTGATCTTGGAAGGCGAGGCTTTCTGCGTGATCGGCTCAGGAGCGGTCTATATCGTCGACGCCGAAGGCGTCACCGCCTCCAACGTCGCGGACGCCAAGCCAGAAAGGGCGCTCTCGATGACCGACGTCAAGCTGCACGTCCTGTCTAGCGGCGACCGCTTCGATCTGGCCGCCCGCCGCCCCCGCAGCGCGCCGCTCAGCTAGGGCGAGTGAAGACGGCGCCGATGGCGGCGATGCGTTCGACGTCGCGATATTCCGGACGTCGCAACTCGCCGCCGAAAATGTCCGGATCGATCTCCTCATAGTCCAGGGCGCATCCGGCCTTCCGCGCGAGCGCCTTGAGGTGCTCGCCCAGAATGTCGCGCCCGCCCATGCTGATTGGACTTCCGGTGTAAAGAACGAACCGTCCGCCCGGCGCGAGGCGTTCGAGCGCTTGCTGGGTCCAGTCCAGGCTCAGCCGCGCGCCGTGCATGTCGCCGCCGTCCTTGTAAATCCGGCCGCTGCGTCCGGCGACATAGGGAGGGTTGGCTACAATGAGATCAAACAGATCTTCGACGTCGGCGAGACCGTTGGTGAGCACGAGCCGAGCCTCCAGTCCGGCGTGTCGCAGATTGATCCGCGCCAGCGTCAAGGCCTTCGGGTTGATATCGATGGCGGTCAACCGCGCGCCAGGGCTCAGGCGGGCCGCGACCAGCGCGCCCACGCCCGCGCCAGTCCCGATGTCGAGCACGGCGGAGGCCGCCCCGAAAGCGACCTTGCTCTGGATGAGACGGGCGAACCTATAGCTGTCGGGACCAAGGAACACGGCGTCCTCCGCCGCGCCGGGGCCGCCGGCGTGTAACAGAAGCTCCTCGTCCAGACTGGCGATCCGAAGCCGGCTTCGCAGTCTGCCGTCCGCCTCCTCAAGAACCCCGGCGTCCTTCAGCAGGCAATGCAGAGGCGGCATGTCCTCGGCGGCGAAATCGAAGCCCCACCCCAGGACGTCGCGCGCCGCCGGCTCCGCCGGCGGGGCCTGAGCCAGGCGTCGACGAACCGTAGCCGACGTTGGCGTCACGAACCGGTAGTGCGCTCCAGCCGCATGTTCGAGCAGCGCGAGCAAGCGCGCGTCAGCCCGGGCGTCCGTTGGACCAGACATGCCATGCTCCGGAGCCCCGGGAGTGGCGCCAATTGCCGACAGCGCCGATTGCTCGTTCATTCAGCCCCTCGATCTGAGGGCGCTGTCGCAGAGCGCCCGCCACTCCATGCCGCCGGCCGGAGAAAGAGGACCCGCCCGGGGGCGGGTCCAGTTCCGGGAGCGATGACCGAAGGCTGAAGGGTTGGCGGGGCCCCCTGGTTGCCGGAACCATCCTTTGATGGTCGGGCGTTAAGCCGCTCATCTGATGTGCTCGACCTCTTGGAGGATCAAGGCCATGGCGGAGCCGGCCCGGCTCGAGCGCGCTTCCAACCGCTCTTCGGTCAAGGCTCTGGCCAGCGAGGCTCTGGCGCGGCTGACCCGACTCTTGACCGTGCCCATAACCACGCCAGTGATCTGCGCGGCCTCATCGTAGGATAGTCCCCCCGCGCCGGCGAGGATCAAAGTCTCGCGTTGCTCGAGGGCCAGGTTCGCCAGGGCGCGCCGCAGATCGTCGAGCTCGAGGACCGAGGCGGCGTCGTCGCCAGCCATCAGAGTCCGCTCGGCGGTCTCCTAGTCCAAGGCCTGTTCTCACCATGACCGCCGTTTGTCCTACTAGAACTTATTGCGAAGGATCATAAAGGCCCACGCACGCATGTTGGCGCCCACGACATAGCTGTTACGAGCGCCCCAAGCCTTCAACATGGTCTCCTGCACCAGGTCGTCGGCCCTGCTGGCGTCTCCCGCCAGGCTGCGAGCAAAGGCTCGAAGGCGGGGCAGAACCGCCACCAACTCAGCCTTGAAATCCCGATCGCGGGACGTGCTTTCGGACGAGGTCATGTCAGCTCCGCGCGCCAGCCCCTTGATCCGAATGCTGCGCCCGCGGCTACGCCGCGTTCTGCATCCTTTGACATCCCAAGCGAGCGAGGCGCCTCAAAAGAGAACGCGTGGAACGCCGGCCGGGACCTGGGCTCTCCGCTCTCCTGACACGCCGTAGCATCGGAAAGCCGCCATGCGCTCAAGCTGGATCGCCGTCACCGCCATTCTCGTCGCCGCTTGCTCGCCCGAGCCAGACCGGCAAGCCACGCCCGAGAGCCGAGCCGAAAACGCGGCGGCCTCGGCTCCCGCCGGCGTGGGCGCCACCCGCGATGGCAAGCCGCCCGCCGGATCGGACCTCGCTCCGCCAGCTCCCGCAGCCTCCGATACGGGAGCAAACGCACACGCAACCGGCGGGCAAAGCGCCGACACGCGCTCCAGCAGCGACCAGCAGGGGCTCGCGGGATCCCCGCCCGATACGCCTTCGGATCGCTGAACCGGGCCCGCGTTGCAAGGTCCGGCAGGCTCGCTGCAGCCATAGCCAGGCCGATCGAAAGTGATCGCCCGCCAGTCGCTCACAAAGCGCGGTGGTCATGTCATCGAGCACGGTCAGAGCGCCAAGGATAAGCACGGCCGGCGTGCCCCAACCGGTTTCGGCGTAGGCCAGTCGCGATCCATCGGACAAAGCACGTACCGTCGGGCCTGCTCGGCGCGAACACGGTTCAGCAAGCCCCTCGGTCAAGGCGCTCGCACTTCAGCCGAGCGGCTTTTTAAAGATCTCGCCACCATCGACGAGCGCCGCCTGCAGCCGCTCTGTCGAAAGCCCCGCCGCCTCCAAGCTTAGCGAGGCGTCGATGCCTTAAGGACCGACGATGACGATCTCGCCGTCGATGACGGAAACCTCGGGCGAGTGTTTCAGGACAGGTGCGAACATGCCCGCAAGAGCGTCATGCGCTCTCCAGGTTCCTTGCTGCATCATTATACGTGCCACGGACGCCGGGATCATCATGGCCTACGCCTCGGCTGCGAGGTCGGATCCAACCGCTAATGGCGCTTCATAGAGGCGACAGCGCCGGTCTTCAGGTCGCAGCTCCTGAACCCTCCAACCCAGGGCCGAGCGCGATGTCTTCATAACCCCGATATGGGAAAGCCGAAGGTCGGCTAGAGGTCGACCGGCCCGCGGGCGCTAGAGGGCAAGCACACGAGCCGGCCTTCCCGTCCGCCAATACGCTACGCAGCGGACCCCAGAACAGCGATCCTTGGGCGCTCTCGGTTCCAACCGCGACAGGCGCGGCGCCATAGCGGTCGCGGATCTGGGCGTTGAAATATTCGCCCTTGGAAAAGGCCAGGCGCAGGCCATCGGCGACCGCCGCGGGCACGCCCAGATAGGCGTAGGCGCGTCCGCTGACGAAGGTGATCGCGAGGATCTCCACCTTGGGATCATAGGAGAAGGTCTTGATCACCGCCGAGGGCACGGCGCGCCCCTAGGCCTTGCGGTCGCCCTTGTCGCCCTGGCCCTTGCCGGCGTCGTGATCCCCATGCTGGCGCTGGTCGGCGGCCGAGGCCCGGCCGACGTCGTCTACCTCCGAAAACTGGCCTTTGTCGTCACGCCGGACGTAGCGCTTATCGCCGCGGGTGGATTCGATCAGTTCGCGCTTGGACATGGGAATCTCCTTGCTGTGATGAGAGCGGAATCCGCGTCTTGCCGCCAAGGTTCTAGCCTGTCGCAACCAAGACCAGCGCGAGCAGTTGCAACAGTAGGAGGTCCGATGACCAAGTCCCCTAACCCACAGACGGCGGATGAGCCTGACAATGATCGCCCGCCCCTGAGCGCGCCCTGCGCTGATAGCGCAGCGAGCGACCTGCGGGACGGCGTCCGCCGCCAACGTCGACACATCGAGGCGCTGACGGGCGAGGACCCGCTACGCGGTGGCGTCGCCGACTAGAGGATCGCCATGCGCCCTGAAGAAATCAGCCTGCAATCCATCCAGGTCGAACATCCCGACCAGCATCCTGACCTGGCCACCTACCGGACGGCGGTTTTCCGCGTACTGCCGGCCGACCACCCCAACAGCTTCTTGGTCCCGATCTCGGTCAATCTCGATCAGTATCCGCCCGAAGAGGTCGAGGAGCAGGCGCGCTTCGTCTTTCATCGCATGATGCGCGCCTTGGGCGACGCCACGCGGACCTGGGACAGGCCCGGCGGACAAGCCGCCTCCAGCGCCGCCGACGCGCGGCTCGGCCCCGCCGCTGCTCCGGCCGAGGGCAAGCCCGACCTGTCCGCGTGAAGATCGCCACCTTCAATATCAACAACGTCCGCAAGCGCCTGGACAACCTCATCGACTGGCCGGCCGAGGCCGAGCCCGACGTCTTGTGCCTGCAAGAATTGAAGACCGAAGACGCCCAGTTCCCAGCCGGACCTCTCGCCGACCTTGGCTATGAAGCGGTCTGGCAGGGCCAAAGAACCTGGAACGGCGTGGCGATCCTGGCGCGCGGCGCGTGGCCAGACCTGACCCGCCGGCGCCTTCCCCGCGATCCTGACGACACCCAGGCCCGCTACATCGAAGCGGCCGTTCGCGGCGTCTTGGTCGGCTGCCTCTACCTGCCCAACGGCAATCCCACGCCTGGCCCCAAGTTCGACTACAAGCTGGCCTGGTTCGAGCGCCTGAGCGCCCATGCCGACGTTGTGCGCGCGAGCGTCGCGCCAGTCGTCCTGGCCGGCGACTACAATGTCGCGCCCACCGAAGCCGACATCTACCGACCACACCGCTGGCAGGGCGACGCCCTGCTCCGGCCTGAGGCGCGTAAAGCGTTCGCCGATCTGATGGACGCCGGCTGGACCGACGCGCTGAGGGCCGTCCAGCCTGCCGGGCCGCTGTGGACCTTCTGGGCCTATCTGCGAAACCGCTGGCCCAGCGACAAGGGCCTGCGCCTGGACCACCTGCTGCTGACGCCCGATCTGGCCGACCAGCTCATCGACGCCGGTGTCGACCGCTGGGTGCGGGGCCAGCCCGAGGCCAGCGACCACGCCCCGCCTGGATCGTGCTGAAGCGATGAGGCAGGCTTATCCGACCACGCCGGACGGCCGCTATTTCGTGGTGCGCGGCAGGCTCTGGCGAGCCAGCAACCCGGCCCTTCCTGACGCCGAGCGCCAGGCCCTGGTCAATAACCTGATGGAGGCCAGGCGCGCCGTGGCCAAAGCCCGACGCGCCAGGAGCGCCAGCGCCCTGGCTGGCGCCCGCGCCGAAGTGGATGCGGCGAAAACGAGCCTTGGCGAGCGCGGTCGGCCCTGGTGGAACGATGGCGCGCCGGACTTCAACCGCCATCTGGCGCGCAATACGCCTTATGCGGAATGGTTTGCAGCGCTTTGCGCCGAGACCTAGGCGGCGGCGAACCTCTGGCGCCCCGGCCCGTTGTCACTAAGCCTTTCAGCGATTGGGAGCCGCGCGTGCCGACCAAGCCCAAACCGTCCCGTCGCGTGAGGATCAAGCCCTATGACGGCCCGGCCGGCGGCTGGGGATCGCTGAAATCGATCGCTCGTGTAGCGAGCGATGAAGAGGTCCTGCCCGCGGGCGAGCTTTTACGCCAGAACAAGACGGGCGGCTTCATGTGCGTCAGCTGCGCCTGGCCCAAGCCCGCCAAGCCTCACCTGGCGGAATTTTGTGAAAACGGGGCCAAGGCAACCTTGTGGGACCTGACCCGTCGGCGCGCCGATCCCGAGTTCTTCGCCGCTCATCGGCTCGCCGAGCTCCGCGACTGGAGCGACTATGATCTCGAACAGGCCGGCCGGCTGACCCATCCGATGCGCTACGACGTCGCGTCAGACCGCTACGTCCCCTGCGCCTGGGACGAAGCCTTCGCCGCCATAGGGGCGAGCCTGAGGACGCTGGAACCAAAGAAGGTCGTCTTCTACGCCTCGGGCCGGGCCTCCCTTGAGACCTCCTATATGTACGCCCTGCTGGCGCGCATGTACGGCAGCCAGAACCTGCCCGACAGTTCCAACATGTGCCACGAAAGCACCTCGGTTGGCCTGAAAAAGTCGATCGGGTCGCCCGTCGGCACGGTGGTGCTGGAGGATTTCGAGCAGACCGACGCCCTCTTCTTCTTTGGCCAGAACGTCGGATCCAACAGCCCGCGCTTCCTGCATGATCTTCAGGCTTGCGCCCGGCGCGGCGTGCCGATCGTCACCTTCAACCCGCTACGCGAGGCGGGCCTGGAAAAGTTCGTCAATCCGCAGTCGCCGTTCCAGATGTTGACCGGCAAGGCCACGCCGATCAGTTCGCAATATCACCAGCTAAAGGCCGGAGGCGACCTGGCGGTCCTGACAGGTCTATGCAAGCACTTGATCGAGGCCGACGATCAGGCCCGGCTGAACGGCGCGCCGCCGGTTCTGGACCATGGCTTCATCGCCGCCTGCGACGGCTACGGACCGTTCGCGACCTTCTGCCGACAAACCGGCTGGAAAAGTATCGAGGCCGAGAGCGGCCTTTCACAAGCCGATATCGCCGCGGCCGCGGAGGTGTACGCCAAGGCCGAGCGCGCGATCATCGTCTACGGCATGGGCGTCACCCAGCATCACCTGGGCGTCGAGGCCGTCCGGATGATCTGCAATCTCCTTCTGCTGCGCGGCAATGTCGGGCGGCCAGGATCCGGCGCCTGCCCGGTGCGCGGCCATTCCAACGTTCAGGGTCAACGCACGGTCGGGATCACCGAGAAGCCCGAACTGGCGCCGCTGGACGTGCTCAGGGCGATGTACGGATTTGAACCTCCGCGCGAAAAGGGCCTCAACACCGTCGAGGTCTGTGAGGGCCTGCTGAAGAACGAGATCCAAGGCTTCATCGGCCTGGGCGGCAACTTCCTGCGCGCCGTTCCCGACGGCCCCAGGATCGAGGCGGTCTGGGGCCAGCAGGCCCTCACGGTCCAGATCGCCACCAAGCTCAATCGCGGGCATCTGTTCTGCGGTAAGGTCGCCTACCTCCTGCCCTGCCTCAGCCGGATCGAGCGCGACGACCAGGCGACCGGCCCGCAGACGGTGTCGGTCGAGGACTCCACCAGTTGCATCCATGCCTCCGTGGGCGAGCGAGCGCCGGCCAGCCCTCTGCTGATGTCGGAGGCGGCGATCGTCGCGGGCATGGCGAAAGCCGCCCTGCCCCCCAACCCCAAGGTGGACTGGGACGCCTGGGTTGGCGACTATGCCCTGGTCCGCGACGAAATAGCCGTGGCCTATCCGCAGTGGTTCAAGGACTTCAACGCCCGCTTGCGTCAGCCCGGCGGCTTTCATCGCCCCAACAAGGCCCGCATGCGCGACTTCAGCGACGCCGAAGGCGGCAAGGCCAACTTCATCGTGCCATCGGCTCTATCCGCCACGGGTTTCGAAGATGCGCACGACGTCTTTCGTCTGATGACGCTGCGCTCCAACGATCAGTTCAACACCACCGTCTATGGCTACGAGGACCGGTTTCGCGGCGTCAGCGGCGTGCGCGACGTGCTGTTCATAAACCCCGCCGACATCGAAAGATTGGGTCTGGCCGAAGGCCAGCGCGTCAGCCTGGCCACTGTGGCCGCCGACGGCCTTGAGCGCCGTCACGACGGACTTCGCGTCACCCCCTACGACATCCCTGCTGGCTGCCTGGGCGCCTACTATCCCGAATGCAACGGCCTGATTCCGGTTGGCCATCACGCCAGGGAGAGCCATACACCCGCGGCCAAGACCGTACCGGTCCGCGTCATCGCCTGACGCCCGCAGGTTCTGACATCGAGGCCGCCGTGTGCTCAAGGGTCCGGCGCCTGGTCAACAACGCCGGCAAACAGGTCAGCCGCCCTGACATCGGCGCGATCGACAGCGAGCAGTTCGACCACACGCTGAAGACCAATCTCTACGCCATGTTCTGGATCACCCAGGCGGCGAGGCCCCACCTGCGGCCCGGCGCGGCGGTGATCAACACCGCTTCGGTCCAGGCCTATGAACCGTCCGACAACCTGCTCGACTACGCCACCACGAAGGCCGGCATCGTCGCCTTCACCAAGGCCCTGGCCAAGCAACTGATCAAGGCCGGCGTGCGTGTCAACGCCGTGGCGCCCGGCCCGTTCTGGACCGTGCTGCAGCCCAGCGGCGGCCAGACCCAGGAAAAGGTCCAGCACTTCGGCGAACATTCGCAGTTCGGCCGGCCGGGCCAGCCGGTCGAGATCGCGCCCGTCTATGTGCTGCTCGCTTCGCAGGAAGCCAGCTTCACGACCGGCGAGGTCTATGGCGTCACCGGCGGCGCCGGCATCGCCTGAGCGGCGCCCGCGGCAGGACCATGAGCAGATAAGCAACCGGAACCGCGTCGCGCCCGGCGGCTTATCTGGGCACAAGCCGTGCTTCGACGCGGCGTCCTCAAAAGGTGCGACCATGCTCGACACGCCGTCCCCGTCCGAGGCTCCGCTCGACATCACCGCCACCGGCGACGAGGTCAAGATCAGCGGACCGGACGGCCTCATCGTTTCGCTGAGCCGCGAGGCCGCGCGCGCCTCGGCCCGCAAGCTCATCGAAGTCGCCGGCGAGGAAACCTATCAAAAGCCGCTGGGCTGACGCCTTAGCCGCGTTCAGCTCGCGCTGAAGCGCGAGACGAACGCGGGCACTTGGCCGGCCGGCATCGGCTTGGCGAAGTGGTAACCCTGGACGTGGTCGCAGCCGTAACGGCTGAGCGTGGCCAGTTGTTCGGCCTTCTCGACCCCTTCGGCCACCACCTTCATACCCATGCTGGCGCCCAGATTAATAACGGCGCGGACGATGGCGTCGTCCTCAGCGTTCTGGACAAAGGACTTATCGATCTTCAGCCGGTCGACCGGGAACTGGCGCAGATTGGCCAGGGAGGCATAGCCGGTGCCAAAGTCGTCCAGAGCGATCAACACGCCGGTATCGTGCAGCGCGCAGACCGTCTGGGCCACCACATCGGCGCCCCAACCCATATAGACGTTCTCGGTCACCTCGATGGTCAGGCGGCTGGGCGGCACGCCCCAGCGCGCCAGCCGGTCGGCGATTTCGCCGGCCAGGCGGCCCGAGCGAAACTGCTCGGTCGAGACGTTGATGGCCACGCGTCCAAAATCAACGCCGGCGTCCAGCCAAGCGCGCATCTGGCCCAGCGCCCGCTCGAAGGCGACTTCTCCCAGCTTCAGCGCCAGATCGGTGTCCTCGAACGCGGCCATGAAGGCGCCAGGGGCCAGAACGCCCTGCTCGGGATGGTTCCAGCGCATCAAGGCCTCGAAACCGGCCACGACGTTCGAGCCGATATCGACGACGGGCTGGTAGTAGAGATCAAACTCGCCCTGCTCGAGACCCAGGCGGACCTCCCGCAGCAGCTCGACCCGCTGTTCGACCTGGGTCCGCATCGCCGGCTGGAAGACGACACAGCGGTTACGTCCGCCGGCTTTGGCTTCGTAGAGGGCGACGTCGGCGTTCTTGAGTAGATGAAGCGGATCGCAGTCGTGATCCTCGTGCAGGGCCGCGCCGATGCTGGCGCTGATCGCGAAGCTGCGGCCCGCGTGCTCGATCGGGGTGCGCAGCAGGGCCTGCAGCGTCTCGATCGGCCGCGCCAGGTCCTCACGCCCCGACAGGCCGCGCAGCACCACGGCGAACTCGTCGCCGCCCAGGCGCGAGACGGTGTCGCCTTTGCGAAAGGCGCGCCGCAGCAGATCCGACAGGCTGAGCAGCAGGGCGTCGCCCGCGTCGTGGCCCAGGGTGTCGTTAATGTCCTTGAAGTGGTCGACGTCGATCATGATCACGCCGAACATTTCCTGGGCGCGCTCGGCCGCGGCGACCGCGTCGTCGAAACTTCTCTGGAAGGCGGCGCGGTTGGGCAAGCGCGTGAGGGTGTCGCGATAGGCCAGGAATTCGATTTGGGCCGAGGCGGCCACGCGGTCGGAGATGTCTTCGTGGGTGGCGACATAGCCGCCGCACGCCAGCGGGGTGTGAGAGACGCGCACGGTGCGGCCATCGGCCAGGCCGTACTCGCCGATCACCGCCTCGCCCGGCGAGGCCGCGGCGCTTTTGGCCAGATGTTCGGCCACGCCCCGCACGGGCCCTTGGTCCGTCTCTATGCAGTGCGCGATAATCGCCTCGCGGCGGGCGCCGGGTTCCGCCAGGTGCTCGGGCAGCCGGTACATCTTGACGAAGGCGCTGTTGCAGAAGGCAAGGCGCCCGTCGGCCCCGACCATGCACAGGCCGTGAGGCAGATTGCCCAGCGCCGCCAGCACCAGTTCCGGGTCGACGCCCTGGCGCCGGCCCGGAAGCGAAATAACATTTGATATCGGCATCTTAGCTCACCCCTGACACGCGGCCACACTGCGCGCGGGATGGCTAACGAAATCTCGCCGTGGCTAGCGACCACGCGTCGCATACGGTCCGGGCGTCGTCTAATCGCCCGATGGCGCCGCATGGCGCGTCGCGCGTCTGAGTTCTGGCCCGCCGTCCGATCCATTCGGCGCAGCGGCTTACCACCGAGTGCGCCGGACCTGTGGCGCCGAGACCTGCACCAGCACCCAATGGCCCGGCACCGGCACGGCGCTGCCCGCGCCGATGACGTTGAGAGCTATCTATCTGTGCCGAAGACGCTTAACCTCAATAGGCTCACCCCAGCTTCAACACATTTATCACTGCCGTTACGAATTTCCCCTGCCCGTACCATACAGCCCCAACAAACAAGCCAACGAGAATTACCTCCAGCGGTAACGGCGCACCAAATCTATCAAAAATTACATTTACAGCATATAGCGCTAAGAAGGCGCCAATCCACCAAATGCCGAGCGATATAATTGAGATCAGCAACTTCATTATTTACTCCCACAATATTTCTCTTTCAGGTCATCATTAAATTTGTCAATTTCCGGCATAAACGCCACAAATAATGCCGCCCCCGCAACAGCTCCGACCGTGCCTGCCCTCCGGCCCATTTTCGCTCCCTTTCGGCGCGCTGGTTCTCAACCTCAAGCGCCGAACGCCTCAGCGTAGGCCGTCTCGAGCCGGCTGATCTCGTCGGACGTCAGGGCCGAGAATTCACGCTCGCGGCCGCGCTGCGAGAGGCGGCCCTCGTTTTGCTCGAAAAACTTGTGCAGCAGTTCGACCTTGGCCATCGGCATGTCGACGACCTGCTGGACCGCCTGGCTGAACGCATCGAAGGCCTGCAGGAAGCGAACCTCCTGGGGCAGGTCGTGGATGATGGTTTGTTCGACGCAGTCGTAAAGAAAGGCCGCGTGGCTCGTCGCGTCGAAGTAGCGATAGTAGTCCGCCGTGTCGTTGAGGACTTCGACATTGCCGCTGTCAGTGGCGCGCCAATCGATCAGCGGCAGCAAGGGCGCCGAGTAAGACTCCAGCACAGCCCGATAGCGCTCGATATGACGCAGGATGACCGCGCTGATGGGGAAGACCAGGCCTGGAGGACTGAAGGCGGCGCGGGCCAGGGCGTGGTGGACCAGCCAGCGATGCAGACGGCCGTTCCCGTCGACATAAGGGTGGATGTAGACGAAGCCGAAGGCGAGGCTGGCGGCGGCGACCACCGGATCCATGCCGCCTTGCGCGGCGCGATGGGCGAATATCGTAAGACCTTCCAGCAAACTGGGCAGATCCTGGGGGCGGGCGCTGATGTGGTCGGGGATCGGTTGGTCGGTGTCGCGATCATGTACGCCCACAAAGCCGCCCTCGTCGCGCAGGCCCAGACGCACGAACCGCGCATCGCCGATGACGACAGCTTGCAGCCGATCTAACTCGGCGACGTCGAGCGCGCGCACGCCGGCCTGGGCGATCGCCTGTCCCCAGCGCGCGGCGCGTTGACCGGACGGGCGCTCGCCCTCAATGGCGAACGAGGACTTGGAGTCATTGAGCAGCAGAAAGGCGGCCGCGCGCGCCATCAAGTCGGCGCGCACTCTGCCCATGGCCGCGCGGGCCTGATCGCCCAGGGCCAGGTTGGAGAGCGCTTGAAGCCCTGGCGTCCGCCGCGCCAGTGGGCAGAAGGCGCGGGTGCCGGGGAGATTGTTGAGGACCTTGTGGCGCGGCGAGGGCTCACCCTGCCCAAGAGCGTATTGTTGGTCAGGATCAAGAACCGTAGCCAGGCGGACCTTGCCCGGATCGGGAACGTCTAGCTGATGTTCGGTCAGCCATTCGTAGAGGAACCAAAGCCGTCGCGCGAAGGCCCCGGTGGGGGCGGCGCGGATGATCGCGGCGATTTCCTCCGGATCGACGGCAGTGAACAGGCGCGAGAGGACCTGAAGGTCTATGCCTTCGTAGCGGAAAGCAAAGGTCAGTTGCGGGCCAAGCTCTGCATGGGGCTGGTGGCGCGGGGTGAGCATCAACCAGTCGTCAGTCGATATCGGATGGTGACGATCCGCGATCGCGGCCAGTCGCGGCGGCAGCGGCAGGACGAGGTCGTATCGTGCGATCAGGGCGCTGTAGCCGGCCAGCGTTCCGCGTTCCGGCAGTAGGCGACCGCGAAAATCCATCACCGCCTGTGCAGGCCAATCACCCACCGAACTCTCCGCGAAATGTGTTCACCATGGTCGGATCGTGAGAAGCGTTCACGATCCGCGAAAATCTATCACAGATAGTGAATTTTGCGAAAAGGGCTCACGGCAAGGTTTGTTCGCCGGAGCACGCTTTTAAGAACGCACCATGAACACTGGAGGCGTCGAGAAATCTGCAAAGCAAGAAAGAAGCGGTCAGCACCATTGGAATGGCCTCATCTTGGAAGGTTCGCATCCGAAGCGTTCCGCGACTGCGCCAGCGTGCTTTATCAGGGACCTCGCTTGAAGACGCGCAGCGCCACGTAGGCCTCTTTGCCGCAGCTTCGGCAGCCGCATCGACCGGCGCCTTCCAGGCTCTCTCTCACCGCCACTGCCTTTCTGAACCCTTTGTATTATCTCAAAATCTAAAGCGCCCTTCGCCCGGCCCCATTTTCGGACCCACTTCCGTCGGGCGCTAGTAGTCCGTCGCCCAGTGAAAAATTTGCTGCCGAGAGCTTCGGCCTGGCTCTCCGAAGGCAAAGGTCACACGTTCGAATCGTGTCGGTTGCGCCAACCGTCTTGTTCAGAAATGCGCGCCCGTAGCTCAGCTGGATAGAGCATCAGACTACGAATCTGAGGGTCGGACGTTCGAATCGTTCCGGGCGCGCCATTTTCTCCAATGAAATCAACAACTTGATACGCTATAACTGGGCACTCCCGACTATTTTGGTGCTTTAGCCGGGGTTTTAGTCGGGGAACTTTCGCCAGATCGAAGGGTCTTGCGGGGCTGCGCACGAACGCGTCGCGGCCAAAGCGTCAGAATGACCCGTGGCGCGGAGTTAAAATGCAGGGTCCTCGGTACACGCCCTGAAATGACGAGGACAGACCGTAAAGGGCAAGTTCGGGCGCCGGCGCCGTGAGGTGACTTTCGGATCGTCTGTTGGGGCATCGATAGGTCGTCATGTGCCCGACACCGGCACGTTTGGCGCAAGTGCCGGGCTGCTATGACGCGGCTAGAATAGATTTTCGGGTCGCCGTTCAGTGTCGGCCATCAAGGTGCCAGACGTCGCAATAGCCTTAAGGCGGGCGCCGGCTTTGGTGCTTGCCCCTTCCAACTGTTCGGGTAGCGACGAAAGCAGGCGCATTGCGTCGACCGGCGCGGAGGATTCGGCATCAAGCCCGAGGAAGGTTCGGGGCATCGAACAGGAGAACATCCAAGGCTTGACCGGCAACGGCGGCGGCTGGTCTGTCGGCGGCTTGAGCAGCGACAACGGGCTCTCGACTGAGCGGAGGATCTTGGTCGCGACGCGGGTGTAGCGAGCGGTGGTATCCGTTTTCTTGTGACCAAGCAGGGCCTGGATCACGCGGATGTCCGTCTTGTTCTCCAGAAGGTGGGTGGCGAAAGAATGCCGGAGCGTGTGCATGGAAACTCGCTTCTCCAGCCCAGCCATGGCCGCCGCCTGCTTGCATATCCGGTCCAACTGGCGGGTTGCGATAGGCTGTCCGGGATCGCGGCCGGGGAAGAGCCACCCCATCGGGCGCGCGTGGCGCCACCAGGCTTGCAACAATTCCAGCAGGTCTGGCGCTAGCATCACGTAACGGTCGGTGCGCCCCTTTCCCTGCTCGACGCGGATCAGCATTCTTGCAGCGTCGATGTCGCTGACCTTGAGATTGGCGATCTCCGAAATACGGAGGCCGCAGCCATAAGCGATGCTGAGGATGGCCTTGTATTTGAGCTTACCGGCGCAATGCAGGAGGAGCGCAACCTCCTCAGGACTGAGCACCTCTGGCAGGCGATTTTCCCCGCGAACCGTCGCCAACTGGCTTCCAAAACTTGGCCGCGCGAGGGTGACCCGAAAGAAGAAGCGCAGGCCAGAAACGCGGCTGTTCATCGTGGCTGGCGACACCCCTTGGTTGGCTAGGTGTAGCTGATAGCGCCGCAAATCCTCTGGCTCGGCCCAGTCGGGCGAGCAATTGATAAACTGAGCGAAATCGGCGACCGCCCGCACGTAGTCGCGCTGGGTGTGGGCGGTGTAGCCACGGATTTTCATGTCCTCCAGCATGCGCTGGCGGAGGGGGCTAATGGGTTGGGAGTTCACGATGGTTCTCCTGTTGGGCAAGTGCCCACCCCAGGCAAACCAGACTGGGCTCGAAATTCGCTCCTATCGAGCCCTAGCTTAGCTCGCGTTGCCTGCGCGCCTGATGCCCCCGACGGCTGAAGCCCCATAAGGCAGGTATGCATTTGACTTGCCGAGGTGACGGCTCAGATCGCTACCGCCAAGGATTGTCGGCGTCGGATCACACCCGCCCTCGTGGCGGAAGACCCTCTTCCGGCCGAAAGCGCAGGTGAGATGGATCGTCAGCGATCCACGGGTGCCACCAGCTGGCGGACGCAGGTGCTCTCGCCACAAGGGCGGGAGTTGACCCAGACCGACACTTGCTCGCGACGCCAATCTGAACGTCGCGAAGCGGTATGTGAGTGCCAACTTCGCTTGATCAGCCCCACCGCGAAGCGTGAGGCCGATGGAATTAAGCTTGTCGCTCATTCTTTGATCAGGAGGCCGAGAAAGACGGCCAAGCGGCTTTTAGCGCTGCTGAGAACTCCGTATCCTTAGCAACCGCGTCAGTCTTCTCGGTTAGGTCGAACTGCTGAATAACCCACGCGGTAATCGCAGCGATTGGTGCGGCGGTGATCTTCGAAACATTGATCTTCGCGATTTGAGTAGGCGTCGGCGCTACGCTGCCGGCGAGATACCACCCGAGCGCGGTAAGTACGTGGAAGCGGAGATTGTTTTTGTAGATGCGCTCGAAGTTCGATGCGTTGAAGTACGCAGTGACGGCGAACATCGCCTCAGCCGCCACTTGGTAGAGCTTGAGCGGATGCGAGGGATCGGAAGGAAAGATGTCGCCGTAGTAAGGGTCTTTCATCAGGCTGGTGGGGCGCGCCCGAGCTACGTTCGGCGTTTCCAGCAACATCGCCGTGACCGCTTGCGCCATGCGGTCGATACCGATCGTGCGGGACGCGGGCTTGTTCAGGTTCTTGTAGTAGTTGCGACGCCGGTCGTAAAAAATGTTGTGCTGCAGCAGCAGTATTTCGATCTGCCGGTGGATTTCTTCGGTGGCGCGCAGCGAATGAGGCTTCACCTTCGTCTGGTAGTTGGTGGCCTTGATTATGCTGTTGATGACGTCTTCGTCGGTGGTCTCTATGATCCGGACCATCACGAGCCGACTGGTGTCAGAGCCGCCGCCGCGCGCCCAGCGGTTCACCTCATAGGAAGTCTGAAGGCCGTTCACGATCAACGGGTTTTGCAGCGTCATTCCGCCGTTGTTGTAGCCCGCTTTGCTCGCGAGGATCGTGACGCCGTTATTGAGCCACCAAAAGTCAATGCCGGGGCGCGGCCCACCAAGGCTCTCGGCAATGTCCTTGTTGACGTCGACCGACCCTTCGTAGTCGCGGACGTTAGCGTCGAAGAATGACGCGCGAATCGCTTTGTTTTCGTCGGCGATGAAGCCGCTGTAGGCCGTTAGGGAAGTTAGGACGACGTAGGAGCTGTTTGGGCCGAACAGTGGTGTTCCAGAAACTGGCAGAACGGCGGAGACAATCTTCTGTCGGCCCGCTAGTTGGTACAGGTCGTGAGCACCAGCAAATGTAAATTTAATTTCGGCGGTTGGAATGATCGCCTTTAGGGTAGTTTCCAGTGCGCTCGCCTTCACCTCGGCGGCATGTGGAACAGCCTCGCCGTTACAGGCATACCAGACTCCGATCTTGAAGTTAGGAAACTGCGGCGCGAGAGTGTTTCTAACCTTATGCCAGAGCTGAAAGGCTTCAATCAGCTTAGCTTTGAACGGCGCGTCTGACTTTGGCGCATTGCGAAGAAGGTCTGGAAGTGAGGCGGCGACTTTATCGACCGGGCCCTCCTTGAAGTTCGCTTCATTTTTCGACTGGACAATGAGCAACTCGACCTCGACGGGGAACTTGAAGTTTCCGAGGTCAGTGTCATCTGCGATAAGGACGCGATTGACGTAGATGAAGACGCTGTCGATGCCGCCGTCCTGACTTCCGTCCACTACTCGTTCGGCGATTTCCTCGATCGAAGGGTCATGGCTGGTCAGAATGACATCGGCGCAAAAGATTTCGAACGCATCGTCGACCTTAAGGGCGGGGTCGTATGCCGAGCGCCGTTCGTTGAAGACAGCCGTAATTAGCTCTTTAGCCGACATGAATGCTCGCAAGTTGAACTAGTGGCCGCACCGCCTCCGTGCCACGGCGCCGACGGTGGTGGTCAGGGTGCGGCGAACCATCTGATTTTCGTAGGTCGCTGTAAATGAGAAGAAGGCCCAACGGCTAGCCGCCAGGAGTGACGGCGAGACTCCGCCACCGGCGGGGTCGCCTCACGACGCGAGGGGGGGGGGGCGAGAATGCGCCAGAACCAACGCATAATAGCGGCGACGAACCACGGGTATTGTGTGTGCCTTCGGCACTTAGACCAAACCGTATGATTCCTCAGAGTTCAGGGATATCCTGGCTCGCTAAAAAGCAGGGCACACAGCGCCCATCGTGCCGCTCGAAGTCTGAGCCTATGACCTCCGTTCGACAGTCGGCACATAGCTGGCGGGGATACTGAAAGCCGCAGGAGGCGCAGCAGGCTTCCTCCAGAACGAAAGTATCGGCCAAGCAGTTCTCGCACTCGATGACCGGTTCGTCGCCACCATCGGTCACGGCGATATAGGCGTCAGCGAATAGAATCCGTTCTAGCGCCTCCGCGATGATGAAGGGCTCCTCCATTCGCTCTCCACATGACCGACAGTCGAGCCTCGCCATATCTTGCCGACTGTTGGTCGGGTCACGCTGCGCGATCAGATCTGAGGCGCAGAAGATGCAGAGGAGATCGTCGAGATTGTCAGCGATCTTGGGAGAAAACCATTGGATTGGAGCTAGGCTGGCGCGACAGCGAGCACGCTCGGCGTCATAGACTTCCTCGGTTTTCAAAAGCACGTCCCAGCAATCGCGGCCCAGAAGCTCTGCGGGGGCATGGCCGAGCACCTCTACGATCAACGCGCGGATGATTCTGGCGGCGGCAGCGATAGTTGCTTGAAGTTCGTTGTGGGAACCGGAAAACCGATAGTGCTCGATGTCGTTGCGCGCCTTCGTCAGTTGCTCAAGCGGCTTCCATTCAACCTTGACCCCAAGCGCCTCGAACCGATCTTGAATCTGCCTTTGGTCAACAGTGTGGGTGCCCTGACCAATCATCATCACCAAACCATTGCGGATCGCAGGTTTGGTCTTCGATTTTATCAGCACCTCGTTGCTGTCAGCCGGAGATAGCCGCCGCAAATGTTCTTTGCACAGGAGTAGAATTCCGGCCTGTACGTTACGGACAGCAGAGAGCACCCTGCGTTGATCTTCGGACTGATAGTCCTCGATTCCGATCTGGATCGATTGGACGGCGTTCTTAATGATCGTGTCCACGATATGATTACCTCGTGAAGTGATCAGCTTCACCTATGTCGGTTGACGAAATGGCAGACAGCAAGTCGTTATCGCCTGCCCCTAGCCTTAGAAGCTTGGCTGGCTATCGTCCAACGGCAACGTCCGCTCCCATGTTTCAAGCGAAGGGCGCTGAACGATGGCTATCCTGCAAAAGCCAAAAAGCACACACTTGGTGGCAAGCGCACGGCTTTGCCTTGATAACGGCGACCGGCTTCTGGAACAGAGATACGATCTCGAATTTCGCGAGCCGAGCGCGACCCGCTTTTACATGGCGATGATCGCGCAGGAGGAGTTCGCGAAAGCGTTCATGCTACTGCTCGTCCGCGACGACGTGATCCCGTTCAGCTCACCTGTTCTAAGGGCTATGAACGATCACACCTGCAAGCAACTCGTCGGCATGATCATGGATTACGTGATCATGCACTGGAATCAGACCGATGAGTTCACGGCGATGATCGCCGCCGACAGCGCCCTTGGTGAGGACCGGTTTCCTGAGGACATAGGCAGCGCGCTTGAACTTCTCCGATATGAGAAGATCGGCCGCTGGGAGAGCCGGGCCTGGGTGTGGGGTGAAGATCCCAGCTACGACAAATCAGCGATTGCCATCGCTGAGGGCAAGAGGGACCGCCTCAAACAGGACGCCTTATATGTCCGCATCGGCAAGGACGGTCGCGTCGTCAGCACGCCGGATAGCTGCAGCCTGGAGGACACGAAGAAGGAGGAAGATCGAGCGGGCCGATACTATGCCCTGGTGCGCGGTGCCCTTGAAGGCGGCGGCCAGACTTATCGATACGACCGGATCGTGAAGGCACTTAAATTCCTCTTCGAACATAAGCTCTAGGCGATCATTCCGGCCGGCGGCGCTTCGAGTGCCTTGCGTTCCTTCTCCAACTCCTTCGCGCGGCTGGCGATCATCACCCGGTATTCGTTGATCGCGTCGAGATCCTTCTTCATGTCGTCCGGTGTCGGGGTCGCGACCTGTTTGCCGACAGCCTGGTCGTGGCCGGAGAATTCAGACACCCGCTTCATCGCAAAGAAGACGGTCTTGTGGTCTTCGGAAGTGACGGTGATGCTGCGAAGGCTTTGTGTTCGCACATCTGAGCTGTACCGCTCGACGACCTTACCTAAGAGCAACTCCTCGACGAGGCGCTCCCATGTCTCGCGAAGGTCCGTGTAGAAGTCCTTCGCAGCGCGCCGGTAGAGCTCACCCTCGTGGTTGGCGATGCCCTCGATGACCTTGGCACGCTTACGCAGTTCCTCGATACGGGACGAGACTTTCTGGGCCGACCACGGCTCGGCCTCCTCAGAGATCAGGCCAAAGCCACCCGCATTGGTTTTTGTCACGACCCGCCGAACGGTTGGAACGGCGGGGGATGCGGAGGCTGCGAGATGGAGCATCTCGTTGTAGAAAAGCAGGTTGTGCGTGAAGACGATGATCTGCTTTCCCTTGGCGGCTTCTGCGACAAGGCGGGCTGCCACCCGACGGATGCGCAGGTGATCGAGGGATGAAACGGGGTCATCAAAGACGAGGCCGTGATTTGCCTTGTCCGCGCCAACTTCGGCGAGGAAGCAGGCGAGCGCGAGCGCCCTCTGCTCTCCTTCGCTGAGGATCTCCGCGTTGGCAGGAGCGCCGACAGCCGCCTTGAGTTTCACCTCGAAGAAGCTGTTTCCGTCGCGGCTGCGGTCCGAGACCTCAAACGGCATGTAGTTCAGGTCGAGCGCAGCGATCTCTTCCTTGATCCTTGTGTCGAGGCCTTGGGTGACAAGGGCCCGGCGGATAGTCGTAATCTGGGTCGAGACTTGTGCGGTCGACACGAGCTTTGAGCACTCGGACGCGTGCTTGATCGCATGCAGCGTCTTCAGGCGCTCAAGAATCGTCGGTAGGACACCGCTTAGCCATTTTCGGTCAGAGAGCGCTTTGTGCCGCTCGATGTTCGCAGCTTTTTGCGTATCGAGCTTGGCCTGGTCCTTAAGCGACGCCGCCTCCGCCTCCAGTTCCTTGATCGCATCAGCGACGAGGTCGGAGATCCTCGCAAGGGGATCGGCGTCGAATTGGAAGATGCCGCTTCCGGCGGCTTCTTTGAAATCTGCACGTCGCTTATGCGCGGCGATAAAGAAGGCGACGATCTTTGCCGTCAGCGAGGCCTGAGCCTCATTCAAGGCCTTCAGTTCGGCGAGCTGCTGTTCAACGAGCACGCCCGTCGCGATGACCAGAGCGTCGATATCCGCGACGAAATCGGTAAGTTCCTGGACGGCGAGCGTAGCGGCCTTCGTGGCTTCGCCAGCGATGAAGCTGTTGAAGCGCCCCACGCGCTCGGCTGCGTCCTGTGACAACGGCTGCTGGCACAAAGTGCAAGGGTCGCCTGCGTCGGCAGGCAGGTCACCGAACCCAAGCGAAAGTGCATAGTCTCGTGCGTAGCGATACATGAGGCTCCAAGGACTCTTGCCTACGTCTTTCAACGGCTCGCCTGCAAACTGCTCGTTCGCTGCGAACTCGGCAGCCTTCCGTGCCGCGGTCGCCGTTCCCCATTTTGCTTCCAGCTCTTTTGCCTGCTCTTCCGAGAGCGCAGCTTCGGCCGGCGCCATCTGTTCGAGCAGGACCTTCAAGACGGTAGCCCCCCGCTCGAGTCGCGCAGCGATGACCTCCGGCTCCTGGCCCAGGGCGATCGTCAGAGTCTCCAGCTCATTGGCGTCATCACCTGAAAATTCGCCGAGCTTTGAGACCTCTTCGCTCGTCGGCAGATTGGTCTCTTTCGGCGTGAGCTTGGCGAAGAGCTGCGCTACTGCACCACCTGGCCCGAAGCCGACCGGCAGCGCGGTTTTGCAGGCCGCTTCGTGGTCTTTCTTTTCTTTCTGGAATTTTGCGTCCATCTCGCTTCGATGGGCCGCGTGACGCTCCAGCAGGGAGATCTCTGCGGGCAGGAAGCCGATACGGTTGTCCTTATCGACATAGAGGCGCGCATTGCTCGTGTCGAAAACGGAAATGCTTTTCACCGCCGCCGGCGGGTCTTCTCCATCTGTCCAGTTGACCCCGACGGGTTCATCGACACCTCCCGGCATGAACCGGATGAGCGCCTTGGCAGGTGGCTTGTCGCCCTCGGCAAAGACGTTGCCTTGCAGAGTATCGGTTGTGATGCTGCGACAGACCTTTTTGGTCACGCGGCAATAGCCGCTCTTGCCGCTGCCGTTATCGCCATAAATGAGCGTAATGCCATTGAGGCAGAAGCTCAGCTTTTGATCGCCAGCCAGCCGTCCGATGTTTTCCACAGGGCCAAGGGAGCAGAGGAGTGCGCGCTCTCCCTCGGCCGGCCTGAACGTGATGTGCTTCGCTTCAATTGGCGCATGATCGAGCGGCTTCTCGAAAGCCGCTCCGGCTGCTTGGCGAACACGGGAGATAATTTCGTCACCATCGGCAGCGCTCAGCGCATGGTTTGGCGACTGAGCATGCCGTCGGAGTGCATCACGAGCCCAATCAACCTGCCTATCAGCCCATTTCAGAAGTGGATGCGCATCAGCCATGCCGCACTACACCACCATAAGGCGCAGCTTGGTAGGGACTAGCGCGAGCAATGTCTCATTTAGGGGGCGTGGCGGGATGCAGTCGCTTGTTTACGGCCGGAGCGTGACAATGCCCGCGCGCCAGCATTCTAGATCACCGTTTTGCCGGCAAATCTCGACGGCCAGATAAAAGCAGCGCCGTCGGTGGTGGGCCAATCCCTTGCAGGGATTGGGTTTGCAGCGCCGTCGCTAGTTCGACGCAGCTGGCGCTTTAGGCATTTTCCTAGTTAAATCAACAGCGCACGAGCCATCGCTGAATATTAGGCGTGTAGCAGCGTGGTGCGGCGTAAGTCGGCACGACGCCGGTTCGAAACGGCGTGGGACCGCCTCCGGACGGTTGAATGTGACTCTTCGCTGCCCCTGAGAATGTCCGCATACGGCGACAAGGTCGGCGATCGTATGAGCAAACCTGCACCACCACTCTCAGGCCAAAGCGAAGCCCCGGACCAACATCGTTCGAGTACGCGTAACGCCTGGCGAGAAACACTCGGGAAGATGACGGCCACTCCATGCCGAGGTGGCGACGACCGGGGCGTTAGCGTGGGCGTGCAGCGGCGATCCGAGCAAGTTCGGCCAGCCAGCTTATGTCGGCAGGACTCATGCCCGCCAGAAGACGTTCGATTTCGGTGCGGGCCTCGGCCCCGGCCTCCATTTCCACCGGACCTCCAAAAAGGGCGTGCACCGGAACTCCGAGTACCACTGTGAGCTGCTCGATCGTCTCAAATGAGGGCGAGGCCTCGCCCCGTTCAATGCGCGAAATGAGATCGGTGGAACGGCCGATCCGCTCTGCCAGCTGAGCCTGCGTCATGTGCAGGTGCGTCCGGAAACGACGCAGGTTCACCCCAAATGCGACTTGCAACCCCTTCATGATGCCTCCGCCCTCTGAATAGGAGCACGGGCGGGCGGTGAAGAGTGATTTAAATTCTGTATTGTCACGAATTGTAAGAATGCTATTCTGTGTTTGAGCGATATCGCCATTCCGGCGGTCGTCGGGCTTGGTGTCGGTTATGGCGTTGCGGCGAAGCTCATCATCCGGTCCGCGGGGGACAAGACCCCTCTTTGACGACGTGCCCCCCTCCCGGCGTCGGAACATGAAGGCGGTAAAGGGCAAGGACACCGCGCCCGAGCTCACCGTGCGCCGGCTGCTTTACGCACTCGGCTACCGGCACCGCCTGCATGTCCGCGGGCTGCCCGGGCGGCCTGACATCGTCCTGGCCGGACGCCGGGCGGTGATCGAGATCCGGGGCTGCTTCTGGCACCGCCATCCCGACCCGAACTGCCGCAACGCCGTTCTTCCGGCCACGCGCCGCGAGTGGTGGGCCCAAAAGTTGGACGCCAACGTTGCGCGCGACGCCCGCAACCAGAAGGTGCTGGAAGCCATGGGCTGGAAAGTGCTTGTGATCTGGGAGTGCGAGACCCGCGACGTCGCGATGCTCACGCTGCAACTCACCCAGTTTCTCGGACCATCAAAAGCCGCGCAGGAGGAGAACGAATCGCGTTCCGCTCAGGCGCCCCTCGGGCATACTCTGCTACATGATTAAGTTGCCGAATCGAACCGCCGGAAAAGCCGGGACCAGCGACCTGATGGGCCGTGTTGCGACCCAGATGGGGGCGCGGGGGCTGACGCTTCGCGCGGCCGCCGAGTCGATTGGTGTCGGCGCCGCCACGCTCGAAAAGCACATGGCCGGCGAGCACGTCCGCAGTGACTCCGCGCTGAAATACCGCAACTGGCTTGAGGGGCGCGATACGCCGCGCAACGTTTTTGTGCTCACGCCGCGCGATGCGGTGGTTGAGGAAGATGCGCGCGTTGCCCTGCCGACCGCTCCGGCACGCCCCAATCTGGTGGTGGACATCTTTTCCGGCTGTGGCGGCTTGAGTCTGGGCTTTGATCTTCTTGGCGATGGACGTCATTTCCGCACTATTCTCGCAGTCGACAATCAGGCCGCGCCGATCGCCGTTCTCAACCGAAACGCCGCGGTCATGGGTCATGGCTCCGTCGGACCGGGTCGGCAGATGGACCTGACTCAGTTCACCAACGAGTCTGAGTTCCTGGCTTTCTTCATGGAGCATGTCGCCTCGGTGGAGAACGATCCAACCATATCCCGTCGCCTTGACCAACTGGCCGACGGGGCGTTCCCGCGCTTCCGCAAGGCGATCGATCGGGCAGACGCAGCCTATATCCACGATCTCAACGTCGCGCGTCTGACGCCGTCCTGGCGACTCGCCTGCGAAGGCCTCGACAAAGCCGCCCTCGGCCAGACCTCGGTTATCGGCTTTCACGAACAAATGCGCCTTCCGCGCACCGGCGTTCGGCCTGCTTCGCTGCCGGCTGTCCTCTGGGGCGCCCCCTCGACCACGCCCGCGGCCTTGGCTGACGCCCCGCCGCGCGCGCTGGTGCGCGCCATGGAACAGGAATGGGACGTGGCCGTCGCAGGCCTGTCGGCCCGCAAGGAAGCCTCCGGTCGCGGCCAGCTGACCGCCTCGGCGCGCCGGGTCGGCGCCTTCGTCAGTCTGCTGGAATCGGCCGCCATGCAGCCGATGCGCGCGGCGTGGGCCGCCTGGCGCGCCCGGCGCATCGAGCTGCGTGCGGCATTATTCGAGGATCCGGCCTTCGCCGCCGAATTGCGCAGCCTCTACGAGACCACCTCGCCGGTGTCGGTGCTAGTCGGCGGTCCGCCCTGCCAGGGCTTCAGCCGCATTGGTCGCGGCAAAATCCGTAGCCTGCGTGAGGCCATGGTCCATGTGCAGGGCGACGCAGAGGCCGGCGACGCCCGCAACCTGCTTTTCCGTCAGTACGTCATGGTGCTGGGCGCCCTGCGTCCGGACGTCTTCCTGTTTGAGAACGTCCAGCATTTCCAGTCGACCGTAAAGACCGATGGGGCTGAATTCCAGGCCACCGAGGTACTCGCCGAAGCCATCGCCAACATGTCCGATGGCGCGGTCTCCTATGGCGTCTCCTCCCGCGTACTGGACGCCTCGCGTCACGGCGTGCCGCAAACACGGCAGCGCTATTTCATGAGCGGCGTGCGTGTGGACGGCGCTCAGACCGAGGATCAGGCCGAGGAAATCCTGCGCCTGCGCCGCATGGCCGAGGTCACGCTCGGCGAGGCGCTCGCGGGTCTGCCGCAGCCCGACTTCGTGGGCGGCGACACCGTTAGACGCGAAGGTGGGGAGGGCGTCGCGACCGTTCGCGGCGGCCCCCACGGTGAAGACGATTTCGCCGACTGGATCCGTCGTGCCCCGCCCGGTGGCGAGGTCGCCGAGGAAGTCGACGGTCATATCGCCCGTTCGGCCCGCGCCGATGACGCCGCCTTCTTCGCTCTTATGGGGCCCGGCAAGCGCTGGATGGACTACCGGGCCGACGACGCCCCCACCGTCCAGGCGCTGCGCGGCGTGATGGACGTGCTCTGCGCTCTGCCGAAAACCGCCCTGGCCGACCTCCGCGCCGCCGCTGCGCGCGCCGGCCAGGCGCTACCCAACGCCGAGGATCTGGATGACCTGCGCGGCCGCGTTGACGGCTCGCTCAGCCTGCGCCTCCTGCTGGAGCAGGCGAGCGAGAAGCTGGGCGCGCCCCACCATCTGCTGACTGACACCTACCTAGCCAAGCGTGACGGCCATCATGGCGACTGGGTGGCCCGAATGGATTCCGGCCGCCCCTCCAAGACCATGGTCAGCCACATGGGTAAGGACACCTACGGCTATGTGCACCCGTCGGCTCCGCGCACCATCTCGGTGCGTGAGGCCGCCCGGGTTCAGACCTTCCCGGACTGGTTCTCATTCGGAGATGCTGCGCTCACCGACGCCTTCAAGATGGTCGGCAACGCCGTGCCGCCGTTGCTCAGCCACGGTATCGCCGCCAAGGTCGCAGTGGTGCTGGCCGAGCGCCGCGCTGCGCGCTGCACCGAGGACAAACGTCGCGCCCAGGTCTGATCAGGCGGCCAGCGGGGCTACGTTGGCGGTTATCCGGGCGGCTATATGCGTGCACAGGTTTAGGCGAGCGGCCTGACCCGATGGGCCCGCATCGATCAAGGTCGGCAGATGTACGCCCGTGACATAGAGGCTGGCGCCAAGGCCGCTGACCGTGAAGTCCCGGACCATGATGGAACCGTCTTCGGCGGGGCGGGCGAGCGGGCAGAACACCAATCCGGTCTTCGCCTGGTGCGTAGCAAGATAGGTCGTCAGCTGATAGGCGTCGCTCTCTGACAAGGCAAAGCCGTCCGCGCCGTCCAGTATCCGCTTCCACTTGGCGTCGCCGACCGCACTGGGGCCCCCTTTCAGTGGGCCGAACAGGAAGTCGGGGCGCAGAGGCATCATCCGGCCGGACGCGTGTTCGAGCAACATGTGGCCAGGTCGCTTGAGGCCCAGCCCGTGCGCCCCCAGTCCATCGCGGAAGATGCGGCGCAGAACCCGCTCGAAGAGATCATGCAGGGTGAAAAGCACAGCAACCGCGTCGTGCGCGCCCGCGCGGCCAGGATCGGGCGATACCTGCCGCAGCAGCATATCGGCCAGTTCCAGCAGAGGCTTCCATCGCGCTTCGGTCGGCTGCAGCACTAGGCGCGCAATGTCGCCGCGCTGAGGCGTCACCCATCGGACATGATCCATTTCGTGCAGCAGGCTCCGTGCCATACGGCGCGTGGGCGCCTGACGGGTCCTGACGCTGACCTGGGCAATCAGCCACTTGATGATGCCCGAGAGGGGGTTGTCCTCGCTGAGCGGCGCATGGCGGACGTACAGCTCAAAGTCCTTGCCCGGCGCGCGACGGGCCAGGTGACGCATCTCGATGCGACCACGCACGGCCGAAGAAACCTCCTCGCGGACTTGGTAGCGCCGCGGCAGGCCTTCGCGCAAGTTTGCGGCCGCCTCACGCACGGCCCAGGCCAGAATGATCTCCACGATCGTCAACTCGCCGGGGGCCGTCTTCGCCCGAAGAACGGCCAGCCGGTCCAGCAGTCCGCCGAAGCGCAAAAGGTCCGATAGGAAAATCGACGCTTCGCCAGGTGGGTTGTCATCATGGGTCTTGGGTAGGATCTCCACGATCAGGCCGCCCAGGTCCACCACGCCGACCACGCCCCGGGCGTACAGCTGACGCCCCCTGGTCTCGAAGGCCTTGAAGCCCCCACGCAGCGCCGCCTGTTCAAGTCGTTCCCTGACAGCGGCGGTGTTCCACGGATCGGGAAGTGCGACGCGGCCGTACTCAAGCGCTCTGACGATAGTCGGGCCGCGTCGCATCAGACGGTCGCGACCGCCGCGGGCAGAGCGGCACGCAGCTTATCGGCGCTCCAATCACCGCCCGCTGGGTTCCACCAGCCCGCCGGCTCGACCAGAGCAGCGGCTTCATGATGGCCGAGATCCTGCAGCTTCGCGCCAAGATCCCCCAGATCGTCGACCTCGAAGAAGCCTTCGCCGACGACGAACTCCACCTGGGTCCAATCCGAACGGAAAAGGTCGACGAGAAACGGCACGGCCTTCTTGCGAAGCGTGTGAGCCAGAGCTTTCAGCCGCCCATCTTCGTCGGCAGTGTAGCCTTCACGCTCACGCAGATCCTCAAGCTTGCTTTCCATGTAGTCGGCGTGGCCGATAAGGTTTTCCGACCCATTCAGCGCCGCCAGATGCCGGTTTAGGCCGGTGAAGAGCGCGCGTACATTCACCCCACCGTACGCCGTCGGCGTCAGTGACGGATCCGGCGGCACCATCTCGAACTCAAACCGGCGGCGTAGAGCAAGGTCCACCGCTGAAAGCGACTTGTCGGCCGTGTTCATGGTGCCAATGATCGATAGCTGGGCCGGGACTGAAAGCGGCTTACCCGAATAGGTCAGACTGACCTGTCGCGCCTCGGTCGCACCCTGACGCTTGTCGAATTCGAGCAGCGTGATCAGTTCGCCAAACACACGGCTGAGATCCGCCCGGTTAATTTCATCAATGACCAAGACGACCTCGGCCGCTTCGACCGCCGCGCCTTCTTGTTGCAGGGCCTCGTAGACCGCAGCGTGGCGGCCGGCGTTGGTCCAGAAGGTGCTCGGAAGCCCGACGGCTGCAGCGACCTCCTTCTTTCGATCGTTCTCCTTGCCGGGGATCCTCAGATCCTTCACCGGCACCTTCATGTCTGCAAGTCGGGCCAAGGTCCAGAAGTCGACATAGCCCTGCGCGGGTTCCTCGCTCTCGATGGCGTCCCGGCGATTGTTGGCGATGGTGGCAAGCACCAGTCCGCCGGCTTCGACATGGGTGACGCGGTAGCGGCCAAGCTCTTGGCCAACGTGAAAGCGGTTGGCGCTCACCGCGGCGCTGGCGGCCTGGCAGGCGCGCAGGAAGGGACCTGGAACAATGGAGTAGGCCACATTCCCGGCCGGCGTCTCTTCGGGCCTGAACCCCTCAACGAAATCTTCGTAGGAGTAGCTGGGATGGAAGGTCACCCAGATGATGCGTCCCTCCTTGACCAGTTCTTCGTGGACGCTCTGCACGTCCTTGGGCGCGATACCCGGGCGCAGGATCCGCACAGCCTCCCGAGCGGCGCTCCAGGTCTTGCCGGTTCCTGGCGGACCCGCGAAAACTTTCATAACCGCCATGACTGCCCCCGACTCGTCTACGTTGCGAGAATGGCGTCTTCGCTAAGCTAAGTCACGCGCTCGGGTTGTCTGCTATCACCGCTACCTGGGGCCAGTGCTGGCCACGCTGCAGATCGCGGACTCGACGCCAGCGGTCTGTCCTGGCCCGTCGCAGCCGCAATTTCTGCTAGGCGCGATTGGCGTCCCTTAAACCGGCGCGCCCTCGCCACGGGTACGAAATCGAATGCGCCAGCCGCCCGTCAGCCCCTCAAGGGCGGCTTCGCCGCCGCCTACGGCGATGGCCTGACGGCCACCCTTGACCGGCTGACGGCCGCCCGGCTGAGGCTCGGCATGCGGCTTAAGCCGCTTCAGGGAATGGCTTCCCTGGCCAGTCGGCCAATGGCGCCAGATCATCCGACTCCGGCTATGGCTGCTGACTCAGAAGTGAACTGCCTTCTCAGCTCTAAGCTTGCAACCTCAGCTCGATCTTTCGACATTAAGCCCGATGAAGCTCAGCCTCGACCATCTGCCTGCCGGCAAACGCCGCGAATTGGAATTCGTGGTCGAGACACTGCGCGCCGCGTTCGCCCGCGCGATCGCCCATCGGACCATGCCGCGGTTTCGGAACGGCAAGCTGCTCAAGATCATCTTGTTCGGCAGCTACGCGCGTGGCGACTGGGTGGAGGATCCGTTCGGCCGGTACTTCTCCGACTTCGATATCCTCGTCGTCGTCAATCACGAGGACCTCACGAACGTCCCGGAGTTCTGGATCAAGGCCGAGGAAGCGCTAGTCGAAGCCCTGGCCTCCGGCCAGCACCTGCGCACGCCCGTCAGCGTGATCCACCACGACCTCGACGACGTGAACGAGCAGCTTACGCTTGGACGGTACTTCTTTACGGACATCGTGCGCGACGGGGTGGTGCTCTTTGAGGAGCCGGGAAATCCGCTCGCCGAACCGAAGCCGCTTTCGGCGGCGCAGGCCCTGCAGGAAAGCCGAGATTACTTCGAGGAGTGGTTTGCGAGCGCCGTTGGCTTTCTCGACACGGCAAAGTACGCGGCGGATCAAGGAAGCAGCATTTCATAGCCATCAAGCCGCCGAGCGCTTTTACCACACACTCTTCTTGGTCTTGACGCTCTACAGCCCCAAGACCCATAGCCTGAATCAGCTGCGCAAGCTGGCCGAGGGCCTCGACCCCGCCCTGGCCCAGGTCTGGCCCGGACAGAACAAGTTCGAGCGCCGTTGCTATGAGCTGATCCGCGAGGCCTATGTGAAGGCCCGCTATTCGCGCCACTACCACATCACCGCCGAGCAGCTGACTTGGCTGGAGGAGCGGATTGGTGTGCTACGGGAGATGGTCCGAGAGCGGTGCGAGAAACGCCTGGCCGAACTACACAGCGCGGCTTAGCGCTTAAGGCGCACACCGGCGCCGGCGGCGTCATCGGCCGAGACGAAAACCACTCCAGCCGCCTCCAGCGTCGCCTGAAGCTTTCCAAGATTGGCGGTCAGGATATCGCCCTTTCCGGTCTCGAACCGAAGGATGGTGGAGTCGGCCACGCCTGACCGCTGCGCCAGCTCCCGAACGCTGAATCCCACCGCCGCGCGCGCCATTCGAACCTGAGCCGGGACCAGCATTCCGCCACCAATATTCAATCTATAGTGACCGAAAATCATTGACTGAGTCGATGAATTTCGATCGACTGTAGCGGTAGCCCCATCGAACTCCACTGATTTGACATCAGCTCAGATCGATCCCTCGCGCCGAGAGCCTTTGTCATGCCTGCAAATCATCCGCCCCTTTCTCTGTCCCGCCGGGCGGTGTTGGGCGCCGCCTCAATCGCGCCCATCGCGGCTAACGCTGAGCCGGCGGCCGCCACCCCCTTCGCCGAACGTTGCAGTCGCTGGCTCGCGACCGACGCGGAGATCGATCGCCTGAGTGAGCGATGGGCTGCCCTCTCCGATCGCGGAGCGTCGGCGGCGGCTGAATGCCAACAGGTCGAAGCCCGGCTTGAGCGGTTGCGTCATGTGCAAGCTGACCGCCTGGAGCAAATCGCCGGCGCCGAAGCGCGAGACCTTCGGGCCGTGGCCAGCAAGCTTGCCGTCCTAGCCTGCCTGACGCGCGAAGACGGCGGCCCGGTGCATGACATCGTCACGGAAGCGCTTGGTCTGCTGCAGCGCCGACCGCTCGGCTGAAGATCCGGTTCCTGGGGGAAGGCGATGTCTCGGCCTGTTGAGAAGATGGCCAGGGCGGGACGGCGCCATCCAGCAGGATCAGGCCGTCCCGCCCCCGTCTAGGCCGACCAGACCTGGTTCAGGACCTGGGCGGCCAGGGCCGCCTTATCCTGCGGCAGGAAGCGGCCGTAGTGCTCGGCAATCGTATCGGGCGTGTCTTGGATGGCGTAGCTGGCCTGCTCGTAGGAGCCCGTCTGCTTGAGAACGTGGGTGGCGATCACATCGCGGACATTATGCGGGCCGTGCGGCAAGAGGCCCTCGATCGCTCCCCGGCCGGTATAGGGGTTGAAGATGCCGTGCCGTTCGATCGCCAGCCGCCAGGCGGCGTAGAAGCTGTTGGAGTCGTAGGCGGCCTCCTTGCTCTTGGCCTTCATCGTCTTGACGAAGAAGACGCCTGGGTCGGGCGCTCCCTTGAGAAGAACGGCGCGATGGCGATCGAGATAGGCTTCGATCTCACGGTAGAGGCCGTCGAGATCGGGGAGCGCGAGGCGGAAGGGGTTCTTGCGGAAGTAGGAGGAGCCAGCGTTCTTGAACGCAGCGGCAGGGATCAGAACCTCCCAGCTATGGTCGCGGACATTCCAGCGTAGCTCCCCACACTTTTGCGCCTCCAACTGGCGTTCAGGCGTCGGGATCCGATCCCTGGGACATACGAGGAGCTGACGCAGATTCTTCTGCCGAAGGCCAAGATGCAGGCCAAGGCGCAGCATCAGAAAGGCGCGCGTCGATTCCGCAGCGGAGATTGGATAGAGCCGCTCGTCGGCCCGCCATCGCAGGATCTCCATAGTGATCTTGCGGTACTCGCCCACGGGGCTTTCCGCCTCAAGAATGGTGAGGATCGGCTCGAAGGGGTCGCGATGGACCCGCGCCACCCGCCCTACTTCTTTGGCGCGGAGAAGGACGTGCCGGTGTTGCGCATCGCACGCTGCGTCCCAGTCCTGACAGGCGGCGCGGACGTCTGCGGCGCTGACCAGTCCCTCGATAGGCTGAAGACGTTCCGCCAGCCGCGGGGTCTGCCGCAGCCAGCCGGTCTCCTTGCGGGAGAGACCCGCGGCGAGGATCAGCATTTCCGTTTCCCACTGGGTGAAGAAACCGCGGCGGCTCTCACGCCATTGCAGATACCAGTCCCAAACGGCGGGAAAGACCAGGAGGCCGAAGCTCAGGCAGCGTGTCGGAACGCCGTGACCGCGGACAGGACCTTGTGGGCAGGCCGCCAGGCCTCCCAACAGCAAGCCTAGATGCTCCATCTTCTGGTCGGCGGTGGCCTCGTTCCAGATCCCGTTTCGACGGCGGCCTCGGGAACTGAGGGTGGCGGTCTTGAACGTCAGCAGGTCGGCCGCTTCCGCATCAAGGAAGGCTGGCGCTGGGAACGCGGCGAGCGGGCGGCCAGGCTCCCGCAGGCCCGGATCGGCTAGACGTTCCTCAAGGCCTGGGCCAGGCGCCAGTTCTCCGGTGTCAATGCGACCATCCGAGCTGAGAACTGAACAGCAAAGCGCTGCTTCATCGCCTCTGCCTGAAAGCGTCGGTAGTCCGTATGGCCCGACAACACGACCTCCCGCACCCAACGCTCTATCTCCTGACGCTTTGCGGCAGGCAGCTGGGCAAAGTCGTCGGGAAGGTGCCAAGCCATTCGTCGGCGCTCGGATATCGGTAGCGGCAGGCATTCGGCGTCCGAGACCATCCGGCCCGGATGGGGAAGCTTGGCGCGTAAGTAGCCGGCGGGAAGGCGCCAGCGTCGCTCCAGGGCCGCCAGGATGCGTAGGCTTGCGGCGCCGCGTGGGGCCTTTAGCCCAAGCCTCCACATACGGAAGGTGCTGGTTTCGAGGCTCTCCCCCTTCAGAGAGACCGCGCGGCGCAGGCCATAGCCGGTATCCCCGTGCCGGCGCATGTGCAGGTCAAGTGCCTCGGCGAATGTCGGTGGATCCTCCCATTCCTCCCAGAGAGGCTTTGGGAAGGGCACGACCGGTCTGGGCGGGTAGCCGGTCTTTCGCTTTTGAGGAGGTGGGGAGATCCTTGGCTGGGAGGAGGCAGCTTTCTTGGAGGCGGGCCGCGGCGGCTCTGATTTTTTAGGCATTTCACTGGGTTCACGCGCGGACCGGTTCGTCCGCGCCGCATAGACGCGCCAGCGGTCGGTTTTCCCTGGGTGGGGGCGCGATGACCTATCAACCGGAGGAGCGTGACGGAGGCGCTTGTCGACTTACGCCGACATTATGCGGTCCAATGTCGACCAGAGGCGACAAGCTAGAGCGATACGGAGGTGGCATCGCTGCCGGAGGGGTAGCGGAGTGAGATTTAGGGCCGTGTTTCATGCCTTCACCCACCACGCTGTACCGCGGGCGTGGCGAGCTTTCATTCGCAACGGCGGGCAGTGACCATCGGCAGAAGCAATGATGGCTGATCTGATCTGGCCCACTAGGGCGCGGCAGTCAGGAGCGCGGAAACTTAACTTGCGTGGGCCTGTAGATGTGGGGCGGCCCCTCGGGCTTCATCGCCATCCTAAACAACGCAGCCATCACGGGATTATCTTTGGATGCGGGTACGCGATGGTCGGTAGTGCCCATGACGAAATTTTGCAGGTCGAAGTTCGCCATGGTTATATCGTTGTCGAGAGCGACGATATCGTCGATTTCTAACTTGTATATTACTCTGTCCATTTTCTTCGTGTGTATGGCCACGAAGCCACCCGCTGAACCCCTACTTATCATACCATGAATTATTATATTTCTTCTCGTCGAAAGAGATATCGCCGTCTTTGAGAAGCCAATTAGCCGCTCCGCTAGGGGTGACGATTCAAACGCTTTTATTGCCGAGGTTTCCACCGCCTTCGCGATTTCGCTCAGTGTTTGCCTGGGAGTGGCGCGCGTATTTGGCGGGCAGTCTTGTAGCTTTTCGAGGATATCCGCCAGCTGATACTCTAAAATCCCGAAATTTATTACTATCGATGCAATTGCTTGGGCCATTTCAGGCTCTCTAGCTGCAATCCAGTGCGTCGCTCTCATTCGCGCCCCGATCCAAACCCTGCCCGAAATTTGCGAGCGCGGCTTGATGCTGTCCAGCCTGCCGACATTCTTTCTGTGGCGAGGATTCAATAGGCCTGCTGAGGCACGTCTCGCCGAGAGCGGCTCTCGTGATTTGACCTGGCCACGACCTGAGCGGACTCTTCGGCTCTCAACCGGAGCACCAGCTATGGATCAGAACTCAAGCAAGTTGACGCTCGTCGCGGCAGGCGAAAAAGCTAATCCCGGCGCCGACGAGAGGATCGATGCCGCGACCCTAGTCCTGGCTCGATTGATAGGCCGCCAGCTGGCCCGGGAGGCTTTTAACGGCCAACCGTCTGGCGACGAGGCGGTGGATATAAAGCAGGCCAAGGACGGCGGGTGATTGCCTCAGCCGGGGCGCCCCGGGCAGCGCTCGTCCGCGCTACGCCGCTGCGCTCAGCGAGGTCTGTTGCAACAGCGGACCTCGAACCTCCAGCTTGCTGGGGCCGGAAATCCAGCGCTGTATTGCGGGCTCAGCGCCCGCGGCGTTCTTGCAGACCACATGCGATATCCGCTCCTGCTGTCTGCGCAGGTGGCCTGACAGCAGCCGGTCGCGGGTGATGTAGCCGGTGTTCACGCCAGGCAGGGAGTGGTTCATCAGCAAGTGGGCGTCCAGCTCCGAGACCTCGGCGACCTGGGCGATGGTCCGGAAGGTCTGGCGCAGGTCGTTGCCCCACTTCGAAAGGACCGAGCGCTTTTCCTTGTGCTCGACCAGATGGCCGGCGGCGCTGTCGGCCGGGAACAGCCAGGTCTGGGCTTGCTCCGGATAGAGCAGTCGCCCCCATCGGATCGCACGCACCACGCATCGGACCATCGCCCGCGACAGCGGAATATCGAACGCCTTCTTCGGCCCGCCCTTGGGACGGGGGATGTGGAGGATGCGCCGGCGCAGATCGATGTGCTCGATGCGGACCTTCTTCAGCGCAGTCGGCCGCGAGCCCGACAGAAGAACGAGCAGGTGATACTCGCGACGGATCGGGCTCTCCAGCGCGAAGGCCTCGCGCATCCAGCTGCCGAGATCCTGGTCTCCCATGCCGGTATCGCGCCGGACCTCGACGTTCCAATCTATCGCCTTGACGGGGTTGACGCCGGGAAGGTCGGGGTTGGTCTTGAGGGCGTGGTTGTAGATCGCCCGCAGGCTCCGCATGGCCCCATTGGCGATGTAGGGACCGTTCAACTCGCTAAGGCGCTCATGGCGCTCCACCACCAAGGTCGGCGTCTCGCCCAAGCGAGCAAGCGGAAGGTCGAGCCAGTCCTTGAGCAGCCGTTCGACGTGGTCGCGGTAGTTTGCGATCGTGCCGGCGTCGCGGCCTTTCCGGACCAGGTGGCGATCAAGGTAGTTCTGCCAGGCGCCCCGCAGTGTGATCGCCTGGACCTTGGGGCGAGCCTCCCCACCAGGGCGCTCGCCGCGCGCGATCTGGCCCAAGACGTCTTTGGCCTTGCCGCGAGCATCACGGCTGGTCAGCTCGCCGAACTCGCCAAGCTTGGTCTGCGCCCGAAATTCCCTAACCCCGTGCTTCCAGTGCTCGCCTTCGGCCATGAAGGTTTTCCGGCGCTTGCCGACCTTCAGGAGGAAGCCGGAAAGCTCGCTGTCGCGGACCACGTACTGGCCGGCTTTGGCGTACGAAAGCCGGGCAACGGCCTTGTCGGTGAGGAGGAGTTGAAGGGACGCCATGCTCGTACCAATGACTTTAGTCGGGACTTAGTCGGGGGAAGTGCCTTTTCGGAGTTTTCGAGGCGACGCCTGCGATAATGCCCGCAAACGCACGAAATATCGTTTGATTACAATGGCGTATTCTGCTCGAAAATTCAAGTAGTCGCACCCCTGCGTAGCCCTTAGTATGGGCGCGAACATTCTACGAATCTGAGGGTCGGACGTTCGAATCGTTCCGGGCGCGCCTACGCTTTTCTACGAAATTGTATCCCGCAGTACGCCAGCGCCGCCGCGTGTACGCCGCCGAGCAGACGCAATGGATGTCCGCGAAGGGTGGCGAGCCGACCTTGGCCTGTGTAACCTCGGGCTTGAAGCCCTTAGGACATCTCTCGCATACGCCGCGACGTCAGCCAATGATCCGAGATAGCATTCAAGCGACCGAGAAGGCGCTGCTCATGGTCGCGTTAGGCTACCTTGAAGCGCTGAAGGGTGGGTTCATTCACCCGGATGAGGCTTTTCACGTAATCGGCATGCCCATGATTGCGCATCGCATGGCCGTCTTCGGAATCTCGAACGCGGTCGCCGACCTCGTCAGCGGGCTCGATGAGTTCGAGGCAATTAGGGATCTGGGCGGCGAGGCCAAATTTCGCCAAGCCATCGACGCAGGCATTGAGGCATGTCGTCTCCAACTTCTGGCCCGCCCCTTAAAGCCGGATCGCGCCAACGTCTGTCTGCGGTTGCTTGAGGCTTAGGAAGCTGACGCACTCAAGTCCGCGAAGGTGGGGAGCGGACCTAGCCTAACCGGCTAAGAGCGCCCCTAACCTCATCTTCCGTCAGCGGCGGATAGTCATCCGCGATGAAATGGACAGGCCTTGACCAGCCGCGATGGGACCGTGGTCTTCGAGACCACCGTGCCCACCGACCCCGAGGCCATCGCCCTGGCGCTGCGCCCGTTCGGGATCATGCATCGGATGTGGGTGAACGGCTGCGCTTCCGCCTGATGCCGCCGGCGCTGGCCGCGGCGTGCTGAGGACAGGACGGGCGCCGACGACAGCGACGACAGCACGGGGACATGACGAGGACGACACGAGCTCCGCCCTGGGGCGGATGAGATGGACGGATGCGGATGCGGAGAGCACGATATCTGGCCGGCGACAGCGCCCCTCACACGGCGAGATCGCGCGCGATTGCAGGTGTGGCCCCGCGATCCCGACGCGAACATGTGCCTCCGTCAGGCCGACGGATCGAGCACGAACGACTGCTGGGACCATCCAACCTCTGGCGAGCACGGCAATTCGAGCTCTATAGCGCCATGGCGTACACGTAGTTCTCGGCAGCTACCGCTTCTGCGCGCCAGGCCTCTCGACTCGCCACGACCATCTTCGGCCCGCCGCCGAAGAAGCGCTTCGAGGTCCGCGAGGGGATGGAGGACGATCCCCGCTTCGAGGCGCTGTTCCGGGCCTTCGAGGGGGACTGAAGGCCAACAGCTAGTCCTCGGGCGATCCTCTGAACGACGCAGGCGAAAAGGCTCGCTTCAGGCGCTCGCAGTCGGCCGCGCTGACCCCCGACGCCAGGAAGATGTCGCGCCAACGCGCCTCGATCAAGCCTCGCATCTCGTCGATCACGGCCTGGGCCTCGTCGTTGCGCAGCATGAACCTGCCGCACTCGGTCAGCAGGTTGCGCTCGGTGGCCGCCACTCCTTCGCTGCCGCAGGCCATCGCTAGGTTTCTTCCATAGGCCAGGAGCGGGGAAGGGGTGAGGTCATAGGCCGGCGAGAGCTTCCAGGCGTTCTGTGGAGCCACTACGGCGTGGTTGCGCGGGTGATCGTCGACGTTGGAGATCAGGGCGTTAAAGGCCATCCGCCGATAGAGCTCATGGGCGTCCTGTTCTCCGCGAGCGCACACCTTGCGCAGTAGTTCGGCCAGGGCGACGTAGCTCCAGCGGGCGCGGCTCTCCGGTGCGTCGTCGGTCTGCAGCAAGGTCAGAGCGCTCACCTGGCGCGACCGCGCATAGCCCCCGTCCGCCTTGTGCCGGTCGAAGCGCTTCGACAGCAGCACGTCACGGCCGCCGACAACCTCCAAACGGGTTTCGGCGACATGGAGACCGCAGGCGTGCGCCAGCTTTAGGGTGGCGTGCTCGACGCGCGCCATGTTCCAGTTGTCGTCGACTCGGTTGAACTTAGCCAGCCACAGACCCTCGTCGTCTTCGACGACGACCTTGGGACGCGCGCCGCCCATGGCGGTGCCGACCAGCAGCATCAGCTCGACATCGGGTTCGAGCGGCGGTTCGTCGGCGATGATGGCGTCTGCGGCCGCTTGCAGCTTTTCGAGATCCCAAGTGCGGTTGAAGTCGCGCTTGGGCGCCGGCGGCTGCGCGTTCAAGCCAAAGCCCAGGGCGCCTGCCCGATCATCCGGAGAATGCAGCAGGAAGCTGACCTCCGAAGGCTCGCCGCCCAGGCTGCGGGCGATCACCCGCCGCCCCCAGTGGTCGGGAGAACCATCGCGCAGAGCTCCGAACACCCCATCGCCGCGGACGGTCTCGTACTGCCTGGCTCGTGCGATCTCGATCAGCTCGACCGGATCCAGCGGAACAGCCTCGCGAAGTTCACGGTACTGACGGCCGTAGACCAGTTGCCCCCGCTTGACGCCGAGCCGGTCGGTCTCATGCGTGAACCGTGCGGCCGTCACCGCTTCGGTGCGGCCGGGCAGGTAGATATAGACATAGGCCGTCTCAATCATTGCGCGGCTCTAGAAGTCATCGTCCAACGGGCCGCCGGCCGGCCGGGCCCGCTTGGGCTCGCGAAAGCTGGCCAGGCGCTGTCCTTCCTCGTCGCGATCAGGCCGCGCCAGTTCTCCCAGCTGCTCGATCATGCCCAGTCGCCACAGCAGGCCCGCATAGACTGCGATACTGGTCGACGCCTTGCCCTTCTCGGCCTCGCCCAGCACTTCCCGGCTTACGCCCAGGGCCTCGGCCATCTGTACGAGGGTGAGGTTCCGCCGAACCCGCGCCGTGCGCAGGTTGTACCCGAGCGCGACCAGGGCGGCGTCCACCTCGGAGGGAGGCGTTGTCAGGAGATGTCCGCGGGAGCGTGGCATTTTGAACCAGTGTCGACTTAAGCCGACATAAGCTCACACAATGTCGACTTTAACCAGCGCTCATTCGATCGGCCGTCGATGGTAAAACTGACGCGGCTGGTGGCAAAAGCTATGCCACGGATGCTCCGATCGGCCCGCACGGGTCCGACATGAACCGGCGCGTTCTCAGCAGAGCTTGTTAATCACCAACGCCAAGCCCATGAGCACAGTCCAACTGCCGAGCACTATCCAAGTCTGTCGGCGAAGCCGCTTCTGCAAATCACTCAGCGATTTGACCATAAAATCTGTCTGAGCTTCGATTGACTTCACCAGAAGGGCCGTTTGGGCTTCGATAGCAGCCTCGATCGTCGACCTCATCGGCTACCCTGCGACCGTCGATGGCGTGAACGATGGCGATAGCGACAACCACGCCGTGCTCCTGGCGTGAGCAAGATGGCCCCCCGTCGCCGCACCAAACAAGGTCGCCGCACCAAACAAGACGGACTTTGGCGCGCGCCTTCTGAGAAAGGCCCTGGCTCACGAGGTCGGCGGCGAGATACGCTTGGATTTCGCGCGTGAGGGCTTAATCTGCGTCATCGACGGCCTGTGATCGCCACACCCGTCGCGAGGGTTCCGGGCAAGGTGGCATACAGGCCTGAGCGGTGATGGTCAGGCGACCTGGTCGATCTTGAACCGCTGCTCTACCAGAGTCGCAGAGCCGAAGATCGTCATGAAGGCGATGTCGGCGGCGTCCCGACCTGTGGCCACCCTGACAAAACCTTCGATCGGGGCCAAGGCCGTGGCGTCGACCAGACGCCATGCTCCTTGCAAATAGACTTCGGCGACTGCGTGAAGGTCAGGCGGCTGCAGGCCCCAGGCATAGACGCTGACTGCCCGAGCGGGAATGTCGGCCGCCCGGCACAAGGCGATCAGCAGGTGACTGAAGTCGCGGCATACGCCGGCCCTGTCGATGAAGGTGTCGACGGCGGTTGTCGCCGAGTGACTGACACCCGCGCGATAATCGACATGCTTCAAAATCCAGTCGACGATCGCCGTGACCCTTCGCCCCCCGGTCAGGCCGCCAAACTCACGATCGGCGAAGCTCTCCATTCGATCAGAAGGACTGTAGCGGCTCGCGCGCAAGAACGGCAGAACATCGCCTGGAAGATCCCGGATCGCCTGGGCCGACAGCGTCGAAAGATCAGGCTCGCGCGCCAGTATGTCGACCTGCGCGCGATAGAGAATATTCACGCGGCCGAAAGCCTGAAAGATCGTACGCCGCTGCCGTGTCGTCGGATCCTCGGCTTGTGCGCTTTGCATCATCGGCCAGAACGTCAGCGCTTGGGACACCACGCGCTGGTCGGGTCCATCCGCCGCCTCGACCTGCAGGAGAACCTCGCACGGCGCCGCGAAGTCATAGGTCAGCGAGGCTTCTACCTCATAGAGCATGGGGAAGCCCACACGTTGAGAAGCGGCGGTCGAAAGCGGAGGCCAGCTCTGCTTGGAGCCAGCGGGCCCCGGGTTGCTCGATGCAGTCGTGGCGGTCAGGCAAGGCGATCTCGAGGTTTGATGAACTGCTGGCGAGCTGCCGCGGCAGTCCGGGAACGCGGCTGGCTGCGCCCGGCTCCAGCCCATCCCGCGCGCATCTGCGAATGGACTGGCCCTTGTCTTGGTCAATGCCGCCCCGAGACCCCGCTGCGGCGGCCGTAAGAGCCTGCGATCAACGCGAGGGGCCAGGAGACAACGCGAGTGCGCCGCTCAACAAGGATGGCTCCAGCCTCCGCCATGTAGTTAAGGCCTTCCGCATGGGGCCGCACCGATGTCACCCAGATGGTGATCGATAACCCTGCTTAACCACCATGGGATTGCGCAGGCTCGGCCGGCGAAGCCGACGGTCCGAGCACGAATTTCCAATGTCTCAGGCCATCTGGCGATGGGCCTGCACCTGTTCACCGACCGTCTCGCCTGTCCGCGGGGCAAAGGCGGCGACATAGACCAGCGCCTTGACCTTAGCGTCGTTGCCGGCCTCGGTGATCACCGCGCCGCCTCAGCTGTTTCCGACCAATACGACAGGCCCAGCCACCGTGTTGAGCTCACGATGCGTGGCGGCGACATCGTCGGCCAAGTCGCTCGTCGAAAGGCCGCTACGCGCGCAGCGCCATGGCCGCCGCCGGCGCGCCTCCATACGGCGGGAAAAGGAACCGTCCGGCGCGCGAGCCATTGCGCAGGCGGATATCCAGAACCACCGGCTCGCCCGCCTCCGCCAAGCGGTGAGACAGCTCGCGAGCGGCCTGTTCGGCGCGGGCGCCGGTGGTGAATGCGAGCGGACTTTCGGTGAAGTCTCCGCGCACGATCCAACCGTCTTGCGACGGCTCTACAAAGACAGAACAAAGCATGCTGATGATGTGACGAATTAGAGGAATTGGCGACCGCCCTGAGCAGGACGGTCGCCCGCCCCAACTCAAGCGAACGTGTCGCGGTCCAGGCGGCTCAGCGCGGACAGAACTTCGCTGAGCGGCACTGGCCCGGGCGTTCCCAAGAGCCATCTTTGACTGGGTCGATGCTCCACCGCGCTGGCGTCCGACGCCCAGGCCGCCAGGATCTCGCGCTTTTCGGCGGGATCGAGTTCCTGATCCTTGAGCACCTCGAGCGGATGGAGAAAGCCGACGGCGGGACGCACCGACCACGCTCTCGGACGATCGGTCGAGGTCGTGTTGGTTTGCATCTCTGAGCTCCCCTAGGCCGCCTTGCGGGGTTGGGCGGACTTGAGCTCGAGGGCCGGACGGTCCGCGCCCCATGCGATGGGGACCTGCCGGGGCTTCAGCGCTTCGGGGATCTCCCGGACAAGGTCGATCGACAAGACACCAAGGGCGTGGGCCGCCCCCTTGACGACGACATGGTCGGCCAGCTCGAAACGCCGCTCGAAGGCGCGTTGCGCCAGACCCTGGTGCAGGAAAGTTCGAGATTCCTGCCCTTCGCTCGACGCCTTGTCGCCCTTGATCACCAAGAGGTTATCCCCCGTGGTGATCTCCAGATCGGTCGGCGCGAAACCAGAGACGGCCAGCGATATGCGGTAGGCCTCGTCGCCGGTCCTTTCGATGTCGTACGGCGGATAGTGCGCGCTGGCGCTGGTGCGCAGCGCGGTCTCGATCAGATCGACCATGTGGTCGACCCCGATCATCGAGCTGTAGAGGGGGGCGAAATCAAAAGTACGGCTCATTTCCATCTCCTCGAAAGCAAGTTGGACAATGAGGAGCGCCGGCCAAGCGTCGGGCGCCCCTGAGCCGGGCCCTGGCGGCGCCCGGCAAGCGAGCGATGAATTAGGACGCCGGCAAGTGGCGTCAAGAGGCCGGTATGAAAATCTCGGCTGCGCGCTGAAACTCGGAAAGCGGACGTTTGGGTCAATCGTGCCGGGCGTTCGGCTCGCGCCATAAGCTGCCGTTGATGCGGCCCCGGGACTAGACGGTCAGGTCCGCTAGAGGATTTGCAACGGCCGCTTGGTAACCGACTGCGGTCGCCTGCGATGATGAACGGCGCTTTTTCCGCTTGCACCGGCCCCAAGGGCCGGCCGGATACAGCAAAGCGTTCGAGGAAGGCGTCACATGACCAAGACTGGTGCGTATCTCCGCTCTGCTGAAACTGCCCGCCGCTTCGGCGTCAGCGGGAAGGCGCTGCGGCTGTGCGAGGCCTACGGACTGCTTTGAGCCGATAGAATCCTCGCCGGCAGGAGGGTCTAAGGCCCAGATCATCGCGCTCAAGAGCTTCGCCTTTCCGCTCTGTCGGATCGCCGAACTGCTGGTGGGCGGCCTCCCCCCCCGCATCACAGTTTACTTCGAATATTTCGACATTGCCGTTTCGGGAATCGCTCACGGCGATCCGCTTTTCACGAACGTCCAGAACATTTCCGTTCAGAGGGAAACGGCAACTCCGCCCCCCACCGACCAAGTGCGCCCAACGATCGGACACCATGGCTAATTGAAAGTCTGTCGGCGTCCAATTGAAGCGCCATCACGGCGGATGCGGCTACGGCGCAAGCCTGCCAGCGCTACTTCGCCGGCGCAGCCGTGAGCGGCGACGAGCGCCCGCTTGCTGGTCGGAGGATTTGGGGGACATCAGGCCTTGTCGCTGTCCTTGAGAAGCTTGGCCGCGAGGGCGCTAGCGGCTTTAGGATCGGCCCGAAGCGCCTCCAACTCGGCCAGGCGCTCATATGGAAGGCGACTGAGCCAGTGCTCGTCGCGGACGTCGTAGCCGAAGTGCAGCTCGACGGCATGGCCGGTTTCGCGGACATGCTGGTGGGCCCAGGCGCGGGCGTCGTCGAAGTGCTTGAGGTCGCAGGTCTTGCAATAGGCCTTGCCGAAAACTTCTTCCTCAACGGGATTGAAGCTGGTCGGCAGGAAGCTAAACGCGTCGCTCATCGGTGGCCCTTTCGTGCCAGCCCACGGTGCGGTTAACTCCGGCCCTGGGTCAAGAGAACCGTCCTAGTCGTCGGCGAGGTCGCGCGCCTGGGCGAAGGCGCGATCGCGGGCCAAGTTTCCGAACCGGGTGGTGTCGCTGGAGAAGGCCAGGCGCACGGTGCCGATCGGCCCGTGCCGCTGCTTGGCGATGATTACCTCGGCCAGGCCCTCGGCCTGGTCCATGCGCTCGCGCCAGACCAGATGCTCGGGCGTGCCCTCGCGCGGTTCGGCGCGGCCCAAATAGTATTCTTCCCGGTAGACGAACCAGACCATGTCAGCGTCCTGCTCGATCGAGCCGGATTCCCGCAAGTCCGAGAGCTGGGGCCGCTTGTCCTCGCGCTCCTCGGTCTTACGGCTGAGCTGAGAAAGAGCGATGACGGGGCAGGCCAGTTCCTTGGCCAGGGCCTTCAGGCCCATGGTGATCTGCGAGACTTCCCGCACCCGGCTGGCGTTGGCGCCCAGGTCCGAGCCGGTGACCAGTTGCAGGTAGTCGACGACGATCAGGTCCAGGCCCACCTGGCGCTTCAGGCGTCGGGCGCGGGCGGTCAGCTTGGCGATCGAGATACCGCCGGTGGCGTCGATGTAGAGCGGCGCTTCCTGCAATTCCATGGCCGCGTCGCGCACCCGGCCGAACTCGGAAGCGTCGATCTCGCCCTTACGCAGCTTGTCGCCCGACACGCCCGAGGCTTCGGCCAGCATACGCAGGGCCAGCTGTTCGGCGCTCATTTCCAGCGAGTAGAAGGCCACCACGCCGCCCTGGACGGTCTTCTTGGTCCCGTTGGGCTGGATCTCGTAGGCGTATTTCTTGGCGATGTTGAAGGCGATGTTGGTCGCCAGCGCCGTCTTGCCCATCGAGGGACGGCCGGCCAGGACCACGAGGTCGGACGGGTGCAGGCCGCCGATCTTCTGGTCTAGGTCGATCAGGTCGGTCGCCAGGCCCGACATGCCGCCGTCGCGGCTATAGGCCTCGGCGGTCATCTCGACCGCGCCCCGCAGGGCGTCGCCGAACGAGACAAAGCCGGACGAGGCCGTTCCGCTTTCGGCGAGACTGTAGAGGCTCTGCTCAGCCGCTTCGATCTGGTCGCGGGCGCTGCGCTTCTCGTCGCTCGCGCCTTGCGCGGCCGTTGCGATGTCGCCGCCAATGCGGATCAGCTCGCGGCGCAGGGACAGGTCGAAGATCACGCGGGCGTAGTCGCCGGCGTTGGCGGCCGGCGGCGCGCGGTCCACCAGGTCAGCCAGGTAACGGATGCCGCCCAGCTCCTCGAATGCGGGATCGTGCTCGAAATCGTCGGCTAGCAGGATCGGCTCGGCCAACTGGCCCTTGCGGACATGGGTCTCGATGGTCTGAAACAGGCGCTGGTGGAAAGGCTCGAAGAAGTGCTTTCCGGCTAAGGCGTCGGTGAGCCGCTCGTAGGCGGCGTTGTCGTAGAGCAGGATCCCCAGCAGAGCTTGCTCGGCTTCGAGGTTGTGCGGCGCGAGGTTGATCGCTGGTCCCGGACTGGGATCGGCTTGGGCATCGAAGGCGACGGCTCGAGCGGCGGCGGTCATCGGCGACCTCACGACTTTGATGTCGAGGTGGCCAGACTGTGGACGGATTCGGGTAACGCCGTCATCCGGCTCCCGACGCTGCCCGCCCTGGCCGGCGCGGCGGCGTTGCGCCGGACGCATCTCATGTTCGCGGGCGCGCGCCCCGGGTTCCACGTATGACGTTCAGCATCAAGGATCATCCGTTCTGCATCCGGGAGAAGCCCTTGCCGCCGCAGGAGATCGCCGCCTGGGTGCTGGGAGAGACGCTGGTCGAACAGGCCAAGCCCAAGCTGCGCAAGGAGGCGTTCCGCCGCGTGGCCAAGAAGATCACCTCAGGTAAAGCCGAGCGCAGCAAATACGGCTCAACTCCGACAGCAACGGCGAGATCGCAAGGGCGATGGAGTGGGCGTTCCAAGCAGGGCTGAAGGCCGGTCGCGCGAAGTAGACAGCGTCCGAGCTGACGACTGTCCGATAAGCGAGCACTGGCGAAGACCCCGGCTCGTGCCCTCACTTGCCCTTGATCCGTGTACAGCCTTGGGCAAACATTGGACCTAGAGTTGCATTATGTGTGTGGAGTCCCGTCGGAGTGCCCAGCGTTGAACGCCTGACCGACCGGGAGCGCCAGATCCTCGAGCTGGCCGCCCAGCACCTGACCTCGAAGCAGATCGGGCCCTTGCTCGGCATTCGCCCCGCCTCGGTCGACACCTTCATGCAGGCCATCATCAAGAAATTGGGCGTGGCCGGCCGGAAGGAAGCCGTGATCGCCTACTTGGCGACCTTGCGAGACCAGGGACGGACAGGTCGAGACGATCTCGACTTTGGATCATCGCCAGTGTTCGACCAGGGCGGCGCGCCGTCAGGTGGCGAGGTCATCCGGGACGGTGACGAGGGCGACCCTCTGCGGCGCATACGGCTCAAAACCTGGCGCGCCATAAGATCAAGGGTGAACTCGCCGACCCGGAGACTGGTCGCGATCGCGATCGCAGCAATGGTTCTAGGTCTTGTCACGCTCGGCGCCGTCGCCGTGGGTTACGGGCTGATCCAGACCTTCGATCGAATGTTCGTCGACCATGGCCAGCAACACCACGGCCGCTCCGGCCGCCAACAGAGTGCCAATGATGCAAAACTTGAGTGGGGCGCGGGTCGCCAAGCAGTTGTTCTCGGCTGAGGACGCCATCGATCGCACTCTCAGCGAGACGGCCAAGCTGATCACCACGATGTGCGAGGCCCGCATCGCCCACCGCCTTCCGGCCATCGCCGGACAGCGGGCGATCGGCGGCGCCGCCGAGGCGCTGGCCGCCCTCGAGCGGGCGCGCCGCAGCGTGCTCGACACCCATGAGGGTTTGGCCTTCCTCCGCGATGAATACGGATTCGAGACGGTGGGCGCCGGGGCGCTGCATAAGCCCGAGGCGGTCGAGCCGACCGGCGCGTTGGAAGCGGCCGCCTAACCGCCGTGTTCGCCTGGTCTCCTCTGGTCTTCGCGATCGCCATGATGGTGGTCTGCGTCGCCGCCCTGGTCCGCGGCGAGTGGGAGGAGCGTCTGTTCGGCGCGCTCTACATGAGCGCCTGCATGGCTTCGTTGGCGGTCGAAAAGCGTCCCTGGACTGGGCCCCAGGGCGCGATCGTCGCCATCGACGCCATCGTGCTTTTCGGAGCGGTGGGGATCGCGCTCGTTTCCGGGAAGCTTTGGCCGATCGGCGCAGCGGCGTTCCAGGTGCTCACGCTGGGCGCCCACCTTGCCTTCGTCGCCGCCGATGGGCGATTGAGCGCCGTCGGTTACCTGACGGTCTTGATCGTCTGGAGCTACGGCACGATCGCCTGTCTTTGCTGCGGCGCCGGCTCGCACTTTCGCCCGCCGAAGCCAGTGAGATGGGGCTCCTTTCAGCGCCCCATACGTCGTCGCGGCCGCGGATCTGACCAAGCATGAGGATCGAGAGACAAAACAATGGGGACGGTGTCCTCGGAACGTGAACTTGCCGGCGTTCGAAGAGAACGGGCATGCGAGTGTTCGCCGCTTGAGAACGGCTTGTGCTTTGATTGCTGTCGACGATGCGTGACGCCGGCTGGATGTACGCCAGTCAGGAGTAAGGCTCGTGATCAAAGTCCTGTCCCCTTGCTTGAGCCGCCGCGCGGCCCGGCAAGGCTACGAGACCCTGAAGATCGGCTACCGCCCGGAACCGCTCGATCGGGCGGTCCAATGCCAGCCGTCGGAGCGCGAGAAGCGCCCGGCCCGGGCCATCATCCGCGCATGGCGCCCAGCGCCGCCTGGATCGGCGTGAGCTCGTCCGCCGCGCCACAAGCGCCAGAGCCGTCCCACGAGGGGCGGCCGCCAGCCTGACATCATCGTCGCCGGCCAGGCGCGGCCATCTAGCGCCTCGCCGTCACCGTATGGGTCCTTGGCCTGCCCCGGCCACGCGCTGGCCCGCGCAGAGGCTCACCGTCCCCCAAGAAAAACGAGCCGCTTTCAAGCCGCTTCCTCCTCGGAGTCACCGCTTGCCTCGTCGCTTCCTTCTCACCCCCCGTCAGCGCGAAGTCTTGTCCGAGGCCAAGAAGGGCAAGAACGCCGACCAGATCGCCCACAAGCTCGGAATCTCCGTGCACACGGTCAACAGCTACTTCATCGAGGCCTACCGCCGGCTCGGAGCCCGCAACCGCGCCCACGCCGTGGCCTTGGCCGTCAGCCTCGGGGAAATTTGAATCGCTGAGCGGCGATTTATTCAGGTCCCCGAGGCTGGGCTCGTCAGAACGCCTGCCGGCGGACGCCGGCGGCGAGACGGAGCCGTGTGTGAGCAAGGACGACGATGATCTAAGCTGGCGGATCGACCGCCCTGTCGGCGGCCGTGTTCGACTACGGCGCAAGAGGCTGGCCCGCTCCCAAGCCCGGCTTGGCGCGGCGCTCGGCATCAGCGTCCAGCCGGTGCAGACATGCGAGCGTGGCGCCAATGGGCTCAGCGCGGCCAAGCTCGTTGCGCTGGCCGAGGCGCTGGACGCGCCGCTCGCCTGTTTCTTCGACGGGCCCGGCGCCGATGGCGCTCCGCAAGGCGATGTTCGGCCGCAAAGGGTCGAAAGCTTGCAGGCCTTCTGGTCGGCGGCGGACGCCGGCGACCTTCTGAGCGCCCTTTCGGTGCTCGAAAGCCCGCGACTGCGCCGCGGACTGCTCCACCTCATCCAAGCCATGGCGGACGAGGCGTAACCTGAGCGCAGACGGCCTTGTTACGCTCAAGTCCCGTGGGTTTTCACTGGCGAAATCTGCTAGATTGCGACGCAAACTCAGGCTGTGCACGGTCTTGGCGTCAACCGCGAGGACCCGGCCATGCGAACGCCCACCTTCCCATCGCGCTCCTCCCCTCGCCTGCTGCGCCTGCTGGTCCTGGCGACGGTCCTGGTGCTGGCCGCCGGCCCGGCCCTGGCCTCGGGCGGCGGGGGCGCGGCCATGCCCTGGGACGACAAGCTCAGCGCCGTGGCCGACTCCATCACCGGCCCCGTGGCCAAGGCGATCGGGGTGATCGCCATCGCCCTGACGGGTCTGGGCGTGGCCTTCTCCGAAGGCGGCTCCTGGGTGCGACGGGGCCTGAGCGTCATCTTCGGGCTGTCGATCGCCTTCACCGCCTCCTCCTTCGCCCTGTCGTTCTTCAACTTCACCGGCGGAGCGGGTTTCTAGTGATGGAGCGGGTCGAAGGGTTCGAGATCGACTTCCACGGCTCGCTGGCCGAGCCGATCACCCTGGGCGGGGTGCCGCGGGGTCTGGCCGTGCTCATCGGCACCTTGACGGCGATCCTGGCGCTGGGCCTGCAGGCCCCGCTGGTTGGCGTCCCGCTGGGTCTTGGGCTCTGGGCCGGCGCCTACGGCCTGGCCCGTCAGGACCCTTACGTCTTCGACATTCTTCGCCGGCACGTGCGCCAGCCGGCCTGGCTCGACGGCTGAGGCTCAGGACCATGTTGTTCCTGGGCGAGTATCGCAGAAAGTCCAGCCGGCTGTTCGACCACCTGCCCTGGGCGTTGCTGATCGCGCCCGGCGTGGTGCTCAACAAGGACGGGGCCTTCCAGCAGACCCTGGCCTTTCGGGGGCCGGACCTGGCCAGCGCCACCGACATCGGCCTGGTAGCCGCCCGGGCCCAGATCAACAACGCCCTGCGGCGGCTGGGTTCGCGCTGGTGCGTGCATGTCGAGGCCGTGCGCCGGCCCTCGCGGGCCTATCCGGCCGCGGCCTATCCCGACCCGATCAGTCATCTCATCGACGAAGAGCGCCGCGCCGATTTCGAGGCCGAGGGCGTCCACTTCGAAAGCCGTTACTTCCTGACCCTGACCTTCCTGCCGCCGGAGGACGCGGTCGGCGCGGCCCGCAGCCTGCTCGTGGAGAACCTTCCCGACGGCAAGGGCGCCTCGGCCCTCTACCGCGCCGCGCTCGACGAATTCCGGGCCGCGGTGGCCGGCCTGCGCGACATCCTGGCCGGCGTCCTGCCGATGGTGGCGCCGCTCGACGACGCGGCGACCCTGACCTATCTGCACGCCTGTGTCTCGACCAAGGCCCACCCTGTCGCGTCGCCGCCGTCGCCAGCCTATCTCGACGCCTTCCTGACCGACGATGATCTGCAGGGCGGGCTCTTTCCGCGCCTGGGCGGGCACTATCTGCGGACCCTGTCGGTGCGCGCCTATCCGGCCGCCTCCTGGCCGGGGATCCTCGACCAGCTCAATGGCCTGGGGCTCTCGTATCGCTGGGTCTGCCGCTTCCTGCCGCTGGACAAGGAGGACGCGCGCAAGGCCGTCACCACCCTGCGCAAGCGCTGGTTCGCCAAGCGCAAGGGGATCCTGTCCCTTCTGAAGGAGGCGATCACTAAGGAGCCGACGGTTCTGGAGGACCCCGACGCGGCCCAAAAAGCCCACGACGCCGACGCGGCCCTGGCCGTGCTGGGCGACGATCTGGCCGCTCTGGGCTACGTCACCCCGACCATCACCCTGAGCCATCCCGATCCCGACGTGCTCGCCGCCCAGGTGCGGCAGGTCGAAAGCGTCGTCAACCGGGCCGGCTTCGTGGCCAAGGTCGAGGACCTCAACGCCGTGGAGGCCTGGCTGGGCAGTCTTCCGGGCCAGGCCTATGCCGACCTTCGCCGGCCGCTCGTCAGCACGCTCAATCTTTGCGACCTGCTGCCGGTCTCGGCGATCTGGCCCGGTCCCGACCTCAACGCCCACCTGAGCGCCGAATGCGCCAAGCGCGGCTTTCCAGGGCCCCAGCCGCCGCTGATGCACGCCCTGACCGGCTCGACCACGCCGTTCCGCTTCGATCTCTTCCAGGGCGATGTGGGTCACACCTTCGTGGGCGGCCCGACCGGCGCGGGCAAGTCGGTGTTCCTGCTGACCGTGGCGTTGCAGTGGCTGCGCTATCCGCAGGCCCAGGTTCGGTTCATCGACAAGGGCGCGAGCGCCCGGGCCGCCACCCTGCTGGTCGGTGGCGCCTTCCACGACCTGGGCGGGGGCGGCGGCTTGGCGTTTCAGCCCCTGGCGGACATCGACGATGCCGGCGAGCGGACCTGGGCGCAGGGCTGGGTCGAGGACCTCTTGGTTTCCAGCGGCGTGACCTTGGAACCGGCCGTGCGCGAGGCGGTATGGACGGCGCTGCAGAGCCTGGCCGCCGCGCCGCGGTCCCAGCGCACCCTCACCCTCCTGGCCGCCACCCTGCAGGATCGGGGGTTGAAGGCGGCGCTGGCGCCGTTCACCCTGGCCGGCCCCTACGGCCGGTTGCTCGATGCGGCCGACGTGGACCTGGCCAGGGCCGACTGGCAGGCGTTCGAGATGGGCGAGCTGATCGCCAGCCGCATCGCCGCCGGTCCGGTCCTGACCTACCTCTTCCACCTCCTGGCCCGCGACTTCGACGGCCGCCCGACCCTGCTGGTTCTCGACGAGGCCTGGCTGCTTCTGGAATCGACCGCCTTCGCCGCCAAGATCCGCGAGTGGCTGCTGACCCTGCGCAAGAAGAACGTCGCGGTGATGTTCACCACCCCCAGCTTGAAGACGACCCTGGCCTCGCCGATCGCCGGCGCCTTGCTCGAGGCCTGTCCGACAAGGATTTTCCTGCCCAATCCGGACGCGCGCACGCCGGATCTCACCAGGGCCTACGCCGCCTTCGGTCTCAACACCCAGCAGGTGTCGATCATCGCCGGGGCCGCCGCCAAGCGGGAGTACTACTACCAGAGTGCAGCGGGCAATCGGCTGTTCGAGCTGGGCCTGGGGCCCGTGGCCCTGGCCGCGGTCGGCTCGGCCTCGCCCGGCGACCAGGCCCTGATGACCAAGCTCCTGGCCGAGCACGGCCAGGCCGGCTTCGCGCCGGCCTTCTATCGCGCCAAGGGCCTGCCCGAGGTCGCCGAGTTCCTGGCGCAGGTCCGCCATGCGGCCTGACCCTCGCCTGGGGCCCTGGGGGCGGCTGCCGGCCGGTTGGACGGCGAGCCCGCGTCGCCGGCGTCTGGCCTTCGTCGCCCTGGTCGCGCCCGGGGTGGTGATGGCGGTCGCCGGGGCCCAGGTGCTGGTCAGTCCCCCGCTGCTGGTGACCGGCGTCGTTTGGCTGACCGCCGCCCTGGCCGTGCGCTGGGCGTCCGAACCGCGCTTTTTGGCCCTGGAAGCCGCCGATCGACCCGACCCCGAAGAGGAGAGTGCGCCATGACCCCGAGCCGTCGCCGTTTGTTGGCCTGGACCCCCTTGGCCCTGGCGCCGCTGCTGGCGGGGGGCGTCGCCGAGCCGGCCCGCGCCCAACTCACCGTCTACGATCCGGCCGCCGTCGCTCAGATGCTCAAGCAGGTCAGCCAGGGCCTGCAGCAGATCCAGACCCTTCAGGCGCAACTGGCCAATTCCGAGCGCATGCTCCAGACCCTGGGCCTGGACGTCACCGGCCCCCTTCGCGACATAGCCAGCCAGGCCACCGGCCTGCTGCGCCAGGCCCAGGGCCTGGGCTATTCGGCCGCCGACGTCAGCCGCGACTTCGCCGCGCTCTATCCGGGCGACCTGGCCGGCCTGACGCCGGCCGCCCTCGCGCAGAAGCTGAAAGCCTGGAGCCAGGCCAGCCGCCAGACCCTGCAGGACGCCTTGCAAGTCCAAAACCAGATCGCCCAAGCCCAGGGGGCCACGGCCGGGGCGGTCGGCGCGGCCGTCGACGCCTCCCAGGCCGCCGCCGGCCAGACCGCGGCGGTCCAGGCCACCAACCAACTGCTGGCCGCCCTCTCCATCCAGCTCACCCAACTGCAGACGCTGCTGATCACCCAAGGACGCCAGGCCCAGACCTACGAGGCCGAAAGGCGCGCGCTGGTCGACAAAGGCGAGGCCGATCGCCAGCGCGCCTCGGTCCTCCCCGCCCCGCCGCCGCGCGGTTCCCGGAGCGCCTTCCAATGATCCGCCGCCGCGTCAATCCGCTCGCTGTTGCGATGCTTGCCGCCGCCGCCCTTGCCCTGGCCGCCTGCGAGCGCAAGCCGGCCGCCGAGCCCCAAGCCGTGGGCTGCACGGCCGCGGAGATGCGCACCCGGCGGGCCACAAGCGCGGCCTGCCGCGCCGAGTTCCAGGCCCTGCTCGACCACGCCGAGGCCGATCGACGGCAAGCTTCCGCCTTGCCTGAAATCGGGCCCGGGCCCGCGCGCAAGCGGTTCTGAGCTCCGCGCGATGTCGACCGCCTCGCCCGCCGCCATCGACGACCTGCTCGACCGCTACACCAGCCAAGTAGGGTCCGGGTTCGGCCTGATCCAAGGCGACGTCCAGGCGACCTTCGGGATTCTGATGATCATCAGCCTGGGCCTGTCGGCCCTGCTCTGGGCCCTTGACGAGCACCAGAACGTACCGGCCGCCCTCGTGCGAAAGATCCTGCTCTTTGGCTTCTTCGCCTGGCTGATCTCGGGCTGGAAGGCGCTGACCCTGACGGTCATCAACGGCTTTGCGGCGCTGGGCCTGAAGGCCGGCGGCGGCGCCTTGAGCGTCGGCGATCTGATGCAGCCGTCGAAGGTCGCCATCGACGGCATGGAGGTGGCTTTCGAGCTGCTCAAATATATCGGCCGCCTGGCCAGCGAGGGCATGGGGGTTGGTTTCTTCACCCACATCGACGCCATTCTGATCACCGCGGTCGTGGCGATCGGCGTGATCCTGGCCTTCATGGTGCTGGCCGTGGAGATCGCCGTCACCATCGTGGAATTCTACATCGTCACCCTGATCGGCTTCGTCACCGTGCCGTTCGGGATCCTTACCCAGACCGCTTTCATGTCCGAGCGAGCGATCGGCTATGTCATTTCGGTCGGGGCCAAGGTGATGGCGCTGGCCCTGGTGGTGTCGATCGGCGAGCAAATCTTCGCCAGCTATACCGTATCGGCCGAGCCGACCTGGGCCGAATCCTGCGGTCTGCTGCTGGCCGCCCTGCTGATCGTCATGCTCGCCTTCAAGGTGCCGGCTATCGCCGCGGCGCAGATCACCGGCGGGCCCCAACTGAGCGCCGGCTCGGCCGCCGCCGGGGCGGTGGGCCTGGCCGCCACGGTCGGCGGGCTGGCCCTGGCCGGCCGCTGGGCGATGGGCGCAGGCGCGGCCGGTTCGGCCGCCTC
>NZ_QDKQ01000015.1 GCF_003116815.1 Caulobacter endophyticus | reverse complement strand
ATCGTCTGGTGGCTGACTTCCTGACCACCACAGCCAATATGCGCCTGGATCTGACCAACCCCTCGCTGCTTCAGGCGATCGGCGGCGGCTCGTTCATCGTCGATATCGAGCAGGTCAACCTGACGACTGGATCGGGCTTCGACACTCTGATCGGGGGAGCGCTGGCCGATACACTGAGCGGGGCTGGCGGCGACGACATCTTGGCTGGCGCAGGTGGAAACGATCGCCTTAACGGTGGAGACGGCTACGATATCGCCGTGTTCGCCGGCGCTTACGAGCAATACGCGATCACAGACCTCGGGGGGGGACAGTTCCGTGTCACCGGTCCTGGCCAAGGCGACGACATCCTGACGGGCATAGAAACCCTGAGGTTCGCGGACGGGGATTGGGCTCTCGGCGGCGACAGCGCATCGGCAGTCTATTGGGGAACAACCGACGGCACGATCACCATGACTGGGGCTTGGACGCTTCCTGATGGACGCGGCGCCACACCAGGCACAGGCTTTACCATCACCGGCCTGACACGCGCTGCGGATGGCACCTGGTGGGCGGCGAACGAAGGTCAGGCCGAAGAGAACGATACGACCTACACGCCCTCGCTGGTGCATCTATCGGCCGATCTCCAGACGAAGCTCGGCGAGATCAATCTGGGCTCGCCGATAAGGGCCGTTCAGGGCCTCTCCTACCGTCCTCAGGCGGACCAGCTGCTCGTCGCCTCGCTCAGCGAGAGCAAGGTGCGCGTCTACAGCGCCAGCACCGGCGCGCTGATCAAGATCATTACTCCAACCACCGGCACGGCGCCGAACGGATTGGCTTATGACAGCACTCTGGACGCCGTCATCATCAGTCGCTCCCCGGGATCGACGGACAACACTACGGTCGAGTGGCGCTCTATCGAAACCGGGGCGCTTCTCAAGTCGCTCGATATCGGCGTTAATCCTGACCATTTGTTCTTCGACGCAACTGAGGGCGCGGCCGGAGTCCTTTACATCACCTATGGTGAAAATGGTCAGGCCGGGCTGATCGATAAGCGCGATATAGCCTCGGGAAATTTGCTTGGCCGCTACACGGTGGCCGAGGCCGACGCCATTGAAGGCATCCAAGTGATCGATGGGCAGATCTACTTGGCGAACGACGCATATTTCCACCATGGATCGCCGCCGCTCAACCGCATACTAGAGTTTTCCACCACCCCGATCGCGACGACGATAGACCGCGCGACCAGCACAGACAGCTTCGCTATTGACCTTGCTCTTGGCGACCAGACCCTCGCTGACGGTGCCCGTATCGTTGGAGCGGAACGCCTTTTTTTCAAGGCGGGGTCGGGCGACGACACTTTGACGGGCGGTGGGTTTGACGACGTCTTGGTTGGTGGTGGCGGCCAAGATAGTCTGAGCGGCGGCGCAGGCGCCGACCGCTTAGTCGGCGCAGACGGCGACGACGTCTTGACGGGCGATGGCGGCGACGATCGCCTCGAGGGCGGGCAAGGCGTCGATACCGCGCGTTACGCGCAAGCTCGGGCGCTCTACACGGCCGACGCCCTTAGCAGCCAATCGATCCGCCTGTACGCCGCGCCCACAGGTGAAGGCGTCGACCTGGTGAGCGGGGTAGAGCTCTTTGCGTTTTCGGACGGCGTGTTCACCTTGGCCGAACTGCTCGCGCCGAGCGTCACCGATGTCGCCCTGAGCGCCAACACGGTGCTGGAGAGCGCGGCGCCCGGAACGCTGGTCGGCGCCCTGAGCGCTTCGGTGCAGGACGCGCGGGCTCAACTTTCCTATAAATTGCCGGCCGACGAGACCCGGTTCGCCGTGGCGGGCGACCAACTGCTGTTGGCCCAGCCGCTGACCCCGGGTGTCTATCAGGTCCAGGTCACAGCGGTTGATAGTCGCGGCGGACAGCGCCTGGAGGCGTTCGAGATCGTCGTCACCGATGTGGACGAGGCTCCTCAGGGCCTGACGGTGACCAACCTTCAGGCGGTGGCCGAGAACACGGCGGTGGAGACGCGGCTGGCCGATGTGGCCGTGCTTGATCCCGACAGCGATCCGGCCAACCGCGTTTACAGCTTCAGCGTCGATGACCCGCGGTTCGAGATCCGGGACGGCGGGCTCTATCTGAAGGCCGGCCAAAGCCTCGACTATGAGGCGGCCGCCAGCCTGGCCCTGACCCTGACGGCGACCAGCGCGGCGGGATCTGTCTCCACGGGCCTGACCCTGGCCGTCACCGACGTCGACGAGGCTCCCCAGGGCCTGACGG
>NZ_QDKQ01000014.1 GCF_003116815.1 Caulobacter endophyticus | reverse complement strand
ATCCGCACCCGCCCGCCCTGCCGCCGGCGCTGCGCGGCACCGCCGCCGACGCCCTGCGGGCCACGCCCGGCGAAGGCCTGCGCGCCACGCCGGGCGAGCAGGTGCGGCCAACGCCCGGCGGCCTGCCGCCAGATCTGCGCCGCCTTGCCCCGTCCGAGATCTTCGAGCGCCCCTCGCCCTCGCCTCGTGAAGCGCCATGGGAGCGGATCGCCGCCCGCCGGGAGATTGGATCGTCCACCGAGCCGTCGCGCCGCCTGGCCTCGCTGGCCGAGGCCGGCCGGGGCCTGCGCGACGCCGGCCGCGCGCTGCAGGGCGTCGGCGAGCGGCCTCGCGCGGCTTCACCCAGCGATCCCCTCGACCGGCGCCTGGCCAGGGCCCGCGACATGGTCAGCCGCGGCCGGCGGGCCTACGCGGCCGCCGAGCGCGCCCTCGACAGCGCCCGCGACGCCATTCCCACCGACTGGGTGGAGCGGGCCCGCGAGCGCATTCCGGGCCTGGGCCGCGCCGATCCGTACGTGCGAGAGACGGCCCGCAAGCTGAGCGTGGCGGTCGGCGAGATCGCCGACTACGCCGACAAGGCCGATCGCCTGCGCGAGATGGCCAGCGACGTGCGCGAGCTGAAGGAGGCCGACGAGGCCCGCGACGACGCCCGCCGCGACCGCGCCCTCGAGCGATTGAAGGCCCGACGCTCCGAAGAATCCCGCGACAGTTCCGAGGGAGACGCCTGATGCCGGCCGAAAGCCGCTTCGTCGGCAATTCGATCGAGGAACTGCTGGTCGCCCTTGCCGAGGGGGTGCGCGAGGCGCAGCTGGCCCTGAACAGCGGCCCCAAGGTCGACGCCAGCGGCGCGCCGATCGGCGGATACCAGCTGCCGTTCCTCGACTTCTCGATCAAGGTCGACATGCAGACCAAGGCCGACAGCGGCGGACGCCCGATCGCCCTGCTGTTCACCGCCAAGGACCAGAACAGCACCAACCAGCAGGTCAGCAGCACGATCAGCGGCCGGCTGGTGGCCACCCCGCCCGGCGAGGGCCTGCCTACGCCGCGCATCGCCGTGTCGGGCGGCGGCAACATCGGCGGAACCGCCACCCTGTCGATCGTGGTCACCAACAGCGCCGGCGAGGTGTTGGCGAACCAGCCGATCGAGCTCAACATCGACGACGCCGCCAGCGTCACCCTGTCGGCGGCGCGGGGCGTGGCCAACTTCGTGCGCCAGCCCGGCACCCGCCTGCAGCAGGCGCTGCTGCGCACCGACGCCAACGGCCGCGCGACCGCCACGCTGTCGATCGTCAAGGAGCCGGCTCGCGCGGTCGTGGTGGTGGTCGCCTCGATCGGGGCGTACAGCGGACGGGGCGTGGTCGGCATGGAGGAAGTGGGATGAGCACCGCCTTCTCCTGGACCGCCCGCCTGACCGACGCCGACGGCAATGCGGCGGCCGGCGCGGGGCTGGACGTCCAGTTGTTCGACCTGAAGGCCGGCGCCTGGGCCAGCGCTTCCAGCGCCAAGACCGCCGCCGACGGCACGGCCAAGGGCGCGGGAAGCATCGCCGACGACACCCTGCCCTTCGCGCCGGCCTTCCGGCTGGTCGAAGGCGCCGGCGTGATCTCGGCCAGCCCCGAATTCACCCGTAACGCCCGCACCGGCGCCCTGGCCATAGACTTCGGTCAGGTCCGGCGCCTGGCGCCCGCCGAGACGGTGATCGCCCGCACCCTGTCTGTCCGCACCTTGCGGACGGCCGCGCCGATCGGCGGGGTGGTGGCCACCGACGCCCCGATCGCCCCGACGGTCGACGCCGCCGCCATCCGGGCCCTGGCGGTCGACGAGACCACCAAGACCTTCACCGCCCGCATCGCCAGGAGCGACCAGGACCTTGCGGCCCGCGACACCCAGATCGCCGCCCAATCCAAGCAGCTGGCCGACAAGGACGCCCAGATCGCCACCCTGCGCGCCGAGAAGGTCGACGTCGCCGCCGTCCGCGCCCAGGCCGCCGACGACACGGCCAAGACCTTCAACGCCCGGCTCCTCCAGCGCGACCAGGACCTGGCGGCGCGCGACAGCCAGCTGGCCGACCGCAGCCGCATCGTCGCCGAGCAGGACAAGGAGATCACGACCCTGCGCGCCACCCTCTTGGCCAAGGACCTCGAGATCGCCGACATCAAGGCGACCCGAACGGCCGACCCGGCCACGGGAGCCGCAGCGACGGGCGCCGGCGCCACGGCAGGGGTGGCGGCGGGCGTGATCAATCCCGCCATCGCCGCCTCGCTGCGGACGGTGGCGGTCACCGACCTCGCGACCACCATGGCCACCCAGCTCGACACCGCCCAGAAAACCCTCAAGCCCACCGGCTTTTCGCTGGGCGCGATCCAGGTCAGCGCCAAGGGCATACTGCGCGACAGCGGCAGCATGGAATTCCTCGACGCCGATACGCTCAAGACCCTGCCGCAGGACTCGCTGAGCGACCTGAAGTTTCAGTTCATTCCCGAGAAGGTCGCCAGCGAGGACGACGGCCCGCGCACGCCCGACGTGCTGCAGCTGACCGAAAGCGCCGTCCGTCGGGTGCTGACCTCGGTGGGGCTGGTGCTGGAGGCCAGCACCGGACCGCGCGGGCTCAATCCCGCCGTCGCCCCCGGCCAGGCCATGGTGCAGTCGCCGGCCGCCGGGACCGTCATCGCCCGGGGCGCCCGAGTAATGGTCATCTTCGCCGATGAACAGGGAGCCTGATCATGGCCCAGGACGCCTCCGACCTGCTCAGCGAAAGCCTGGCCACGCCGCTGGGCGAGGTGATCGCCGCCGTCGGCCGGGGCGTGGCCGAGGCCCAGGCGGCGCTCGACCACGCCTCGCTGGCCGCCACCCTGGCGATGTACGAGGCCGAGGGCGACGAGGGCGTCGAGGCCCTGCGCTCGATCGGCTACCAGCCCACCTTCTACGTGCTGCCCGAGACGACCTGCGAGGTGCAGGTCTCGATGCATATCGGCGGCACGGGCGGCGCCGACGGCAGCGCCGGCACGGCGGGCCAGATCGCGCCGATCGGCAAGGCCCGCACCTACGTCACCCCGGTCGACGCGGCCTTCCAGCAACGCTACGCGTTTCAGGCCAGCGGCGCGGCCAAGCTGACCTTCAAGATCGTCCCGGTCCCGCCCCCCGCCGCCCTCGACGACGCCGCCCCGATGCCGGAAGTGCGCGGCCTGACCGGCGCCGAAGCCGTCGCGGTGATGTCTGCTCGCGGGATCTCGGCGGCCTTCGTCAGCGCCACGGGCGAGACGGTTACAGCCGAGGACGCCGCCAAGCAGACCGTGGCCTCCCAGGACGCCCCGCCCCGAGCGCTGGTGCGTACGACCGGCGCGGTGACGCTGGGGCTGAAGTAGGGGCGACCTTCAGCTCAGCGCCCGTCAGGTCGCCGGTACGGCCTCGATGATCACGAAGGCTTGGGCGTAGGGGTGGTCATCCGTCAGCGACAGGTGGATCACCGGAACCATGCCCTCGGGGATCAGCTGCGCCAGCTTGGCGGCGGCGCCGCCGGTCAGGGCCATGGTCGGCTTGCCCGAGGGCAGGTTGACCACACCCATGTCGCCCAGATGCACGCCCTGCTTAAGGCCGGTGCCCAGGGCCTTGGAACAGGCCTCCTTGGCGGCGAAACGCTTGGCGTAGCTGGAGGCGCGGTCGGGCTTGCGTTCGGACCGCTTGCGCTCGATCTCGGTGAAGACCTTGTTGGTGAAGCGCTCGCCGAAGCGTTCGAGAGTCTTCTCGATGCGGCGGATATCGCTGAGGTCCGAACCGATTCCGATGATCACGCCGCCGTCTCCAACCGTGCGGCGTCCATCAGGGTCCGCATCCGCAGGATAGCCTGGGGCAAGCCCACGAATATCGCTTCACCGATCAGAAAATGGCCGATGTTCAGCTCGACGATCTGCGGGATGGCGGCCACGGGCTTGACCGTGGCGTAGTCGATGCCATGGCCGGCATGGACCTCCAGGCCCAGCGAGGCGGCGAAGGCCGCGCCCGACTTCAGGCGGTCGAGGATGGCGGCGGCGCGCTCGGTCTCGCCTGCGCGGGCGGCGTCGCAATAGGCGCCGGTATGCAGCTCGATCACCTGGGCGCCGACATCGGCCGAGGCCTGGATCTGGGCGTGGTCTGGCTCGATGAACAGCGACACCCGCGCGCCGACGGTGCGCAGGCGGCCGGTGGCGTCGGCGATGCGGCTGGCGCCCTTCACGACGTCGAGGCCGCCCTCGGTGGTCACTTCCTCGCGCCGCTCGGGCACCAGGCAGGCGGCATGCGGCTTGGCGCCCAGCGCGATGCCGACCATCTCGTCGGTGACCGCCATCTCGAAGTTCAGCGGCTTGCCGCGCTTTAGGCAGAGGTCGGTGAGGACGGCGATGTCGGCGTCGCTGATGTGGCGGCGGTCCTCGCGCAGGTGCGCGGTGATGCCGTCGGCCCCGGCCGCCAGGGCCAGCTCGGCGGCGCGCACCGGCTCGGGATAGCTCGACCCGCGCGCGTTGCGGATCGTGGCCACGTGGTCGATGTTGACGCCGAGCCGGAGCATGGGGCTCAGCCCTTCAGCCGGCGGCTGCCCGGATCCTCGATCGGGATCGCGGCCAGTTCGGGCGGCAGGGCGTCGGCCGGATAGGCCGGGACTTCCAGGCTGGCCAGGGCGATCAGCGGCACGCCGACATCGACCTTGCCGCCCGAGCGGTCGACGATGCAGGCGGCGGCGACGACATCGCCGCCGGCGTCCTTGATCGCCTGGATGCATTCGCGCGACGACAGGCCGGTCGTGACGATGTCCTCGACCATCACGACCTTCTGGCCGGGCTCCAGGTGGAAGCCGCGGCGGAACTTGAAGCCGCCGCCCTCGCGCTCGACATAGATCGACGGCACGTTCAGGTGACGGGCGGTCTCGTAGCCGGGGATGATGCCGCCGACGGCGGGCGAAACCGCCACATCGACATGGCCCACCGTGGCCACGATCTTGTCGGCCAGGGCCTTGCACAGCCGCTCGCAGCGCTCGGGCCGCATGAACACCAGGTTCTTCTGCAGGAAGACCGGGCTGTGCAGGCCGCTGGAGAGCACGAAGTGGCCTTCGCGCAGAGCGCCGGCGGCGCGGAATTCGTCGAGGACGTCGTCGTTGGTCATGAGGCGTGGATATAGACCAGCGCGGCGAGTCTACAAACCGCTCTCAAAGGGGCGTAGGACAACCGCCATGAACGACTCCCCTCCCCGCCCTCGTGTCGGCTGCGGCGCGGCCATCATCGACGACCAGGGCCGCATCCTGCTGGTCCAGCGCCGCCGCCAGCCCGAGGCCGGCCACTGGGGCCAGCCGGGTGGCAAGCTCGACTGGGGCGAGCCGGGCCGGACCTGCGCCGAGCGCGAAATCCTTGAGGAACTGGGGATCAAGGTCGTCGCCGGCCCGGTGCTGGCTGTGACCGACATGATCGCGGCCGACAGCCACTGGCTGGCCGTCACCTACCGCGCCGACGGCTGCGTGGGCGAGCCGTCGATCCAGGAGCCCGAAGCCATCGCCGACTGGGGCTGGTTCGCTCTGGATGCCCTGCCCGCGCCCCTGACCCAGGCCACGCGGGACGCGGTGACGGCCCTGCGCGGCGCGACCTGAACTTTTTTCGGCGGGCCGCGTCACACGCGCGGCCCTAGCCTCGTCATGACGGCGCAACCCTCTCAAAGGAGACCCGCCATGACCGCCAAGCTCGATCCCTTCGCCGTCGCTCCCGCCGTGATGAAGTCGTGGTTCACCGCCTCGACCGTGATCGCGGCCAGCCTGGAACCGAGCCTCATCGAACTGGTCAAGATCCGCGCCTCGCAGATCAACGCCTGCGCCAACTGCATCAACATGCATACCGTCGAAGCCCGCGCCCAGGGCGAGACCGAGCAGCGCATCTACCTGCTTTCGGCCTGGCGCGAGGCGCCCTGCTACACGCCCCGCGAACGCGCCGCCCTGGCCTGGACCGAGGCGCTCACCCGCCTGTCGGAAGGCCACACGCAGGAAGCCGCTCACGCCGACCTGGCGGCGCAGTTCACCCAGGAAGAGCAGGTCAAGCTGACCCTGATGGTCAACGTCATCAACGGCTGGAACCGCCTGGCCGTGGGCTTTGGCCTCTGGATCGAGCAGCCGGCCAAGGCGGCTTGAATCCCCCCTCTCCCATAGGAAGAGGTTGGATCTGCTATCCCCGCGTCCGGTCCACCGTCTCGACCGACGGGCAGGTGCGCAGCGCCGCCGAGATGTTGGTCAGGTGCTTGGCGTCGCGCACCTCGACGTCGATGTCTGTGTCGAAGAAGTCGCTCTGCCGGTGGTGCATGCGCAGGTTGACGATATTGCCGCCGGCCTCGCCGATGATCGTGCAGACCTGGCCCAGCACGCCCGGCGCATTGCCGATGGTGGCGTGCAGGCGGGCCAGCGAGACGGTGTCGCGCTCGGCCTCGGGCGTCCAGTTGAGGTCGCGCCAGAGATCCTCGCGCTCCTCATATTCGGCCAGCTTGGGGCAATCGATGGTATGGACGTCCAGACCCCCATCCTGCTCCTTGGCGCCGTCCTCGCGCAGGATGCCGACGATGCGGTCGCCCGGCACAGGGCTGCAGCAGTGGGCGAAATGCAGCGAGACGCCGGGGGTCAGGCCGCCGCCGCGCACATAGAGCCGCGCGCCCTTGCCGCCCTCGATCTTGCGCCGGGCGGTGGCGGCCTCGCGATCGGCGTCGACCATGCCCGGGAAGGCCGTCTCCAGCACCTGGCTCGGCGTCACGCGACCTCGGCCGACAGCGTCGAACAGCGCCTCCTCGCCCTCCAGGGCGAAGCGTTCGAGGATCGGACGCAGCGACACGTCCTTGAGGTTCTTGCCGGCGCGCTCGAAGATCTGCTCGACCGACACCCGGCCCAGGCGCAGGAACTCTTCCTTCTCGGTCTGGCGGATATGACGGCGGATGGCCGAGCGCGCCCGGCCGGTCACCGTCAGCGAGCGCCAGTCAGGCGGCACCACGGGCTTGGAGCCGCGGATCACCTCGACCACGTCGCCGTTGGTCAGAATCGTGCGCAGCGGCTTGAGCTCGCCGTTGATCTTCACGCCGATGCAGGTGTCGCCGACGCTGGTGTGGACCGCATAGGCGAAGTCGAGCGGCATCGCCCCACGCGGCAGGCTGACCAGCTTGCCCTTGGGGGTGAACACGAAGACCTGGTCGAGGAACATCTCAAGCTTGGCGTGCTCGACCAACTCCTCGCTGTCGCCGCCGTGCTCCAGCACCTGCACCAGCTGGCGCAGGTTGGCCAGCGGGTCGCGGCCGCCGGCGGCCTCCATGCCTTCCAGGTCAAGGCCGTAGGAGGCGTCCTTGTAGCGGAAATGGGCGGCGACGCCTTCTTCGTTCACCCGGTCCATCGACTCGGTGCGGATCTGCATCTCGATGCGCATGCCGCGCGGCCCCACCACGGTGGTGTGCAGCGAACGGTAGTTGTTGCGCTTGGGGGTCGAGATGAAGTCCTTGAAGCGGTCGGGCACGCTGGACCAGGCCCGGTGCACGACGCCCAGGGCGCGGTAGCAGTCTTCCTCGCTGTCGACGATCACGCGGAACGCATAGATGTCGGACATCTGCGAGAAGCCGATCGACTTGCGCTGCAGCTTGCGCCAGATCGAATAGGGCGACTTTTCGCGACCGAAGACGCGAGCCGGCAGGTTCGACGACTCCAGGCGGGCCAGGATCTCCTGGGTGACCAGGGCCACGGCTCCGCCCTGCTCGACGCGCAGGGCGTCCAGGCGGCGGACGATGGCGTCGCGGGCGACCGGGTTGGTGTGCTGGAAGGACAGCTCCTCCAGCTCGGTGCAGATGCGGTGGCAGCCGATATTGCGGGCCAGCGGCGCGTAGATGTCGCGCGTCTCGCGGGCGATGCGCTCGCGCTTGGCCTGGTTCTTGATGAAGTGCAGCGTCCGCATGTTGTGCAGACGGTCGGCCAGCTTGACCAGCAGGACGCGGACGTCCTTGGAGATGGCCAGGATGAACTTGCGCAGGTTCTCGGCCTGGCGCGTGTGCTCGGCCTGGAGCTCCAGCTTCGACAGCTTGGTGACGCCCTCGACCAGCTCGGCGATCTCCTCGCCGAACAGCTTGCCGATCTCGTCCTTGGTGACCGGGGTATCCTCGATGACGTCGTGCAGCAGCGCCGTGACGATGGTCGCGGTGTCGAGCCGGTACTCGGTGAGGATGCCCGCCACCTCGATCGGGTGGGCGTAGTAGGGGTCGCCGCTGGCGCGCGTCTGGCTGCCGTGCATGCGCATGGCGAAGACATAGGCGCGATTGAGCAGGGCCTCGTCGGCCGTCGGGTCGTAGGCGTGGACCCGCTCGATCAGCTCGTACTGGCGAAGGAACTTGCGCGGCTTGGGGGCCGGCGGAGCCTCAGGCGCGGCGGCCTGGGGCTCAGACGAAGACGCGCCTGATTCCCCCCCGGAAGACGGAGAGGATTCGGACGCGCGTTCGGACGGAGCGGCGGCGAACGCCGCTTCGATGGCTAGAGGGTCTGCGCCGTCGGGGCTCAGTACCGCTCCTCCTGACCGCCGTCGCGGTCGCTTTGCAGCGCGCGAACGAGTTCCAGTTCGCTCATCTGCATGTGGGTCGGGTCGGCCAGCAGGGCGAGGGTTTCAGCCTCTTCCTCGGCTTCCGAGTGCTCGTCGACGCGCTGCAGCGTGGTGATCAGGTGCTCCTTGAGCCCCTCGTGATCGATCACGTCGTCGGCGATCTCGCGCAGGGCGACGACCGGGTTCTTGTCGTTGTCGCGGTCGACCATCAGGGCCGCACCGGCCGAGATGCCGCGGGCGCGATGCGCCGACAGCAGGACGAGCGCGAAGCGGTTGGGAACCTTCTCGACGCAATCTTCGACGGTGACGCGGGCCATGAATTCCTCGGGCTGACCGTAAGGTCTCTCAAAATAGGGCTCCGTGCGGCGTCACGCAACGCCGCTTCGGTTGTCACCCAGCTTTCGCGAGGCGGCGTGTATGCCTTTTCCGAAAAGCAAAGTCCAGTCGGAACAAGGGCGAGGCTTGGTTGAGCTGATGAACCCACCTCCCCTTTCCGTAAAATCCCCGCTTTCGCGGGACTCTACGGGTGGGGGTGCGGTTTGGCGTCGGCCCCGACCGTCGCCCTCGCGGCTAGGTTGCTTGCGCGCTCCCCCAGCACCGGATGGACCCAGTCGCCCGCCACCTGCGCCAGCGGCCCCATGACAAACAGACGCTCGTGAGCACGCGGGTGGGGGAGGACGAGGTTCCCGTCCGTCACCGTCCGTCCATGGGCGATCAGGTCGAGATCCAGGGTGCGGGCGGCGTTGCGCTCGGACCGGGCGCGGCCGAACCCGGCCTCCACGCGGTGCAGCGCCGCCAGCGCTTCGGCGGGCGAAAGATTAGTCTCAACCAGCACAACACCGTTCAGGTAGGCAGGCCCGGTCGGATCTGGCCAGGCAGCCGAGGTCCACCAGCCCGAACGGGCGACAACCGTCATGCCCTCGCCGCCCAGCGCCGAAACGGCCGCCTCCAACAGAGCCTCGCGACTCGTGTAGGCTCCGGGCAGATTACAGCCGAGGGCGACGACCACGGCCGCATCCAGACCATTTTGATCAAGCCGTTCTTTCAAGGAATTAGACCCGTGACCTTCTATCCGACCGAGCGGTTGGCGCTGTTCATCGACGGGGCCAATCTCTATTCCGCCGCCAAGGCGCTGGGCTTCGACATCGACTACCGCAAGCTTCTCGACGAGTTCAAGAAGCGCGGCCTGCTCGTGCGCGCCTACTACTACACCGCCATCGCCGAGAACGACGACTATTCGCCGATCCGTCCGCTGGTTGACTGGCTGGACTACAACGGCTTCACCCTTGTGACCAAGCCGGCCCGCGAATACACCGACAGCCAGGGCCGCAAGCGCTGGCGCGGCGACATGGACATCGAGATCGCCGTCGACATGCTGCAGATGGCCGACACGGTCGACCATCTGGTGCTGTTCTCGGGCGACGGCGACTTCCGCGCCCTGGTCGAGGCCGTGCAACGCAAAGGCCGCCGGGTCACCGTCGTCTCGACGATGAAGAGCCAGCCGCCGATGACCAGCGACGACCTGCGCCGCCAAGCCGACAACTTCGTCGACCTCAACGACCTGGGAAACATCATCGGCCGTCCGCAACGCGCGCCGCAGCAACGCTACACCTCGGGCGACCAGCGCACGCCCGCCGAACGTGAAGCCGAAGACGAGTACTAGGGGCCGACCAATGCAGCATTCCAACATCGCCGGCGAGGTCGTCCCCTCCCTGGCCGAGCCGCCGCGCGACTGCCCGCTGTGCCCGCGCCTGGTGGCCTATCGCCGCGAGAACCAGGAGCTCTATCCGGACTATTTCAACGGCCCGGCCCCGTCGTTCGGCGACAGGAACGCACGCCTGCTGGTCGTGGGCCTAGCGCCCGGCCGCAAGGGCGCCAACCGCACCGGCCGCCCGTTCACCGGCGACTATGCCGGCACGCTGCTCTACGAGACCCTGATCAAGTACGGCTTCGCCACCGGCAAGTTCGAGGCCCGCATCGACGACTCCCTCCAACTGGTCGGCAGCGCGGTGACCAACGCCGTGCGCTGCGCCCCGCCCGGCAACAAGCCCGAGACCAGCGAGGAGAACACCTGCCGCCCGTTCCTGAAGGCGCGGCTGGACATGTTCCCCAACCTCAAGGCCATCGTCACCCTGGGCGACGTCTCGCGCCGCAATGTGCTCAAGACCCTGGGCCTGAAGGCCTCGGCCGGCATCCCCGGCCATGGCTCGGAGTTCCAGGCGGGGCCCTACCGCATCTTCAACAGCTATCATTGCTCGCGGCTCAACACGAACACCGGACGCCTGACGACGCCGATGTTCGAGGAACTGTTCGCGCGGGTGCGAGCCTATGTGGACGCGGCCGACTAAGCTGCTCGCCGCACACGATCGAGGGTGATCAGGCCGTCGAGGTTATGACGGACCTCGATCGTCCACTCGCGGTTCTCGAGCGGGAAGCTGACGGCGCCGTCCTGCAGCATCACCCCGTGCTGAAAATGGACCTTGTCCAGCAAGGCCGAGACCGCGTCGACGCAGCCCCGCACGGCTTCGTCGGCTGCGGCGACATCAAACGCTCCGTTCCAAGCCACCACCTCGCGGACGCCGCTCGACAGCCGGGAGAACCCCAGGAATTTGCCGCGCGCCCGCCAGTCGCGGATCGCCTCGTTGACGACCGACGGGGCCGCGAGGTCTGAAAGCTTCGGCGCTTCGAGGTGGCCAAACAGCCGCGTAGCCAGCGCCTGCACGACGGCCTTGGCCCGACCGGTTCGGGCCGAAGCGGTTTCGCCCTGGAGGGCCAAGGCGAGATAGGTCTCGACATAGTCGGGGAACTCGATCGCTGCGCCGGACGCCTCCACGGCGAAGGCCGCGGCCTCCCTGGCCAGACCAGCGTCCACGTCGCTCAACAGGTCGACCAGGCCCCGGACGGCGGCGCGAGCCGGATAGTCCATGAGCTGGAAGACCGGCGCCTCGGCGACGCCCAACTTCGCCAGCAGCTCCGCGCCTCGCGCCAGATCGGCCTGGGTCAGCAGTCCATACCTGGCCAGGACCCGCTGCGCCTCGACCAGGGCGGGACCTTCAGGCGACCGCTCGGCCGCGATGACGGCTTCCAGGTCATCCGTGCGCAAAGTGGTCAGCTTGACCGGACTTACCAACAGCTGCAGCCCCGGCAGCAGCACCAGGCGCGCGCCATGCAGGCCGAACGCCGCCTGGGCCAGCAGTTCCGTCTCGTCCGCAAAGGCGAAGCGCGCGCTGGCGTCGCCGATCGCCCAGGACAGCCATTCCAGCCCGCGAGGAACGAGGCTGAGGACGCTCTGGGATCGCTTCGAAAGATCCGCAGGCTGCCGCAGGATCCGGGAACTAACCGAAACGACCATGGACAAACTCCTCACGCGCGCCGCGCACCTCGCACCAAACGGGTGCGCCAGCGCCTCACAACCGGAGTTATCGCCGAAAATCCTAAGAGGCCGTGACGATCCGCCGCGTCTAGCGCTTCGTCGTCCAGCCGTTGTCGGCCAGCCAGTCGCGTAAGCGATCGGGCCAGGCCTTGATCGCGGCCTTGTCGGTGCGAAAGCCCATGTTGAAGGCGTGGCCGCCGCTCTGGAACAGGTGGAACTCCACCGGAACCTTGGCGGCGCGGAACTTCGAAAGCAGCTCCACCGGCGGGATCGAGCAGCAATCGTCGTCGTCGGCGGCCAGGATGAAGGCCGGTGGCGCATCGGCCGGGATCTTGTCTGGGACGCCAACCGGACCGGGATAGATCAGCACCTGGAAGTCGGGTCGGCCGCTGACCGCGTCCACCGTGTCGACCTTCGGATCTTTCGCCGTCGAACCATAGATGGCCAGGTCGACGACCTCGCCGCCGCCCGAGAAGCCCATCAGGCCGATCTTATTGGGATCCACGCCCAGCTCAGCGGCGCGAGAGCGCACCACGCGCACGGCCCGCACCGCGTCCTGGCGGGCGTGGTCGATCGTGTAGGGCGAGCCTTCCTCCTGGCTCAGGCGGTACTTCAGCACGAACACCGCCACGCCCATGGGGTTCAGCACCTTGGCGACGTCGGTCCCTTCCGGGTGGATGACCAGCATCTTGTGACCACCGCCCGGCAGCACGATCACCGCCGCGCCGGTGGCCTTGTCGGCCGGCGGCAGATACGCCGTCACCGACGGGTCGTTGATCGACTTGGCCCAGTACTCGGCCGCCTGCTCGGGAATGGCCTTGCGAGCCTCGAAGCCTGGCGCGCCGTTCGGCCACAAGGCCACGCGCTGCTGGGCCTCCGCTATGGCGGGCAGAGCCAGCGCTACAACGGCGGCGAGAACGATCCGGCGCATCACAGCTTCACCGTCCGGCCCTCGCGAGCCGCCTTGTAGATGGCCTCAATGATCCGCAGGTCCTTCAGCCCCTCCTCGCCCGGCACGATCGGGTCGCGGCCGGTGAGGATGCATTCCGACAGGTGGTCCAACTGGCCGGCGAACTGGCTTTTCTTCACCGCTGGCGGCGTGCGCGCCTTGGCCTGGCCGTCCAGATTGGCCCGCATCGCCTGGCCGCCGTAGCTGGTGGCCGGATCGATCTCGACCCAGCCCTTGGGCCCCGACACCCGATAGCGGTTGCAGTTGGCGCTGTAGGTCGAGACGCAGTTGGCCGTCGCCCCCGAGGGGAACAGCAGCTGGAAATTGATGGTGTCTTCGACCTCCGCGAACACCGGGTTCCTGCGATCGGTAGACTCCATAGCGTTGACCGCGATCGGCTCCTCGCCGGTCAGATAGCGAGCGGCGTTGAGGCTGTAGATGCCGATGTCCATCAGACTGCCCCCGCCCGACAGCGCCTTCTTCACCCGCCACATGTTCGGATCGCTGGCGGTCCAGCCATGGTCGGCGACGATGGTCGCCACCGGTCCCAGCGCCCCGCCCCGCGCCAGCGCTATGGCGTCCAGATTGTGCGGCTCGAAGCGGCTGCGATAGCCGATCATCAGCTTGCGACCGGCGGCCTTGCAGGCGGCGATCATCGCCTCGCCGTCGGCGACCGAGGTCGCCATCGGCTTTTCGCACATCACGTGCTTGCCGGCCCTGGCCGCCCGCTCGGTGAAGGTGCGGTGCAGGCTGTTGGGCGTGACCACATAGACGATATCGACGGCCGGATCGTCGATGATCCGGTCGAAGGTCTCGTAGGAATAGCGGCTCCTTTCCGGGACGCCGTACTGGGCGCCGTACTTGGCCAGCTTCTCGGGCGTGCCGCTGACCAGGGCGGTCAGCCTGGAGTGCTCGCACTCGGCGAACCGCGGCATGATGATCTGGGTGGCGTAGTAGCCCAGACCCAGCATGGCGTAGCCCAGCTTGCGGCCCTCCGCCTTGGCCTGGGCCAGCGCGGCCGCGGGGGCCGTCATCGCCAGCGCTCCGACGGCAAGGCCGCCCTGCAGGAACGTGCGCTTGTCCATCGCCCTCTCCTCTTTCTCTACCAGACCAGTCCGGTCGTCTTCAGCCGCACCCTGGCCAAGGTCTTGTCGGCGGTCAGGAAGAGGGTCCTGCCGTCCTCGCCGAAGGCGCAGTTGGCGATCGGACCGCCGGTCTCGATCACGCCGATCAGGTCGCCCGCTGGAGCGATCACCAAAACGCCGCCCGGGCCGGTGGCGTAGAGCCGCCCCTCTGTGTCCAGGCACATGCCGTCGGGCAGGCCCGGACCGCCGGCCTTGTGCAGGGCGGCCGCGTCGAAGAACACCTGGCGCGAGGTCGGCAGGCCGTCGGCGCCCAGGTCGTAGGCCATGATCACCGGCCCGCCAGGATCGGAGACGGCCACGTAGAGGCGCTTCTCGTCGGGGCTCAGGGCCACGCCGTTGGGGAAGGTCAACTTGTCGTCGACCACCGCCAGCGAACCGTCGGTGCGCAGCAGGTAGACGCCGTTGAAGGCCAGTTCCTTGACCGGCGAGGCGTCCAGCCCCTCAAGGCCATAGGGCGGATCGGTGAAGTAGATCGCGCCCGACTTGGCCACGGCCAGATCGTTGGGACTGTTGAAGCGCTTGCCCTGATAGCGGTCGACGACGACCGAACGGGCCTTGGTCTTCAGATCGAGCTTCGTGATCGCCCGATAGCCATGATTGCAGACCAAGAGGTCGCCCTTGGCGTCCAGGGCCATGCCGTTCGAGCCCGGCTCGCGGAAAATCTTGGTCGGCGGACCGTCATAGCCGGAGGGCGAAAGGAAGACGCTTTTGCCGTCCTGCTCGCTCCAGCGATACATGATGTTGGCCGGCACGTCCGAGAAGACGAGGTAGCGGCCTTCCTTCACCCACACCGGCCCTTCGGACCAGACAAAGCCGTCGGCCAGCGTCTCGATCCTGGCGTCGGGGGCGATCACCGCGTCGAGCGCGGGCGACAGGCGGCGGATCGAACCCAGGGTCGGGCGGGCTGCGACTTCAGCGGACATGGAAAGGCCTCCGGCGGCGATGGCGGCGCCAGCTCCCAGAGCCAGCGTGACGGTGCGGCGCGTCGCGGTCATGCGTCAGGCCTCCCTTTTTGGTTCTTGCTTATGACAGCGATGTCATAGCAATGCCCGCCCAGGTTGGCGAGACGTCTTCGGCGACGCGCAGCGCGATTTGGGATTTCAGGAGCGAACGCGGGGCGCCGCGTCCAGCCAGCGAGCATAAGCCGCTTCGCGGGCGTGGACGGCCATGGCGGGTTTCAGGTCCTCGGCCGAAGGGCGCGCCCTGGCGGCGTCCTCCAGCGTCTCATAGACCCCCGCCCCCAGCCCCGCGAACAGCGCCGCGCCGAGCGCCGTGGTCTCCTGATAGCTCGACCGCGCCACCGGCAGGCCCGTCAGGTCCGAGAGACGCTGGCTGAACCAGGCGCTCTTGGACATGCCGCCGTCGATACGCAATCGGGCCTCGCCGAGGAAGGCGTCGGGCGCGTCGGCCCGCATGGCCTCGATAAGGTCACGGCTCTGCAGGGCGCAGGCGTCGTAGGTGGCGGCGGCGATCTCGGGCAGGCCGGCGTCGCGGGTCAGGCCGAAGATCGCCCCCCGCGCCTTGGCGTCCCACCAGGGCGCGCCCAGACCAGTGAAGGCGGGCACCACGACAACGCCGTGGTCGGCCTTGGCCGCGCGGGCCAGGGCCTCGGCGGCGCGCGGACCGCCGGTGATGCCCAGCCCCTCGCCCAGCCACTGGATCGCCGCGCCGGCCACGAAGATCGAGCCTTCCAGGGCGTAGGTCGCCTGGCCGTCCACCCGCGCCGCCACGGTGGTCAGCAGGCGCGAGGCCGAGACCGCCCGGGTGGTCCCGGTGTTGATCAGCATGAAGCAGCCGGTGCCGTAGGTGGCCTTCATCTCGCCGGGATGGATGCAGCCCTGCCCCATCAGCGCCGCCTGCTGGTCGCCGGCCACGCCGCGGATCGGCAGCGGGCGGCCCAGCACCTGGGCGCCGACCTCGCCGAAGTCGGCCGCGCAGTCCAGAACCTCCGGCAGCAGCGAGCGCGGCACGCCGAACAGCTCCAGCATCTCGTCCGACCAGTCCTGGGCCTGGATATCGAACAGCAGGGTTCGCGAGGCGTTGGTCGCGTCGGTGACGTGGCGCGCGCCGCCCGTGAGCTTCCAGATCGTCCACGCATCCATCGTCCCGGCCAGCAACCGGCCGGCCTCGGCCTTGGCGCGGGCGCCGGGCACGTTGTCGAGCAGCCAGGCGATCTTGGTCGCCGAGAAATAGGGATCGAGCAGCAGGCCGGTGACGGCAGTCACCTGCGCTTCCTTGCCGTCCTTGCGAAGTTTCTCGCAGATCTCGGCGGTGCGGCGGTCCTGCCACACGATAGCCGGATGGATCGGGCGGCCGGTGGACTTGTCCCAGACCACCACGGTCTCGCGCTGGTTGGTGATGCCAAGCGCCACGACCTCGTCGAGCGCTGCGCCCGACTTTTCGACCGCCTCGCGGATAACCGCCACGCAGGCCGCCGCGATCTCCTCGGCGTCGTGCTCGACCCAGCCGTCATGGGGATAGCTCTGGCGCAGCGGACGCCCGGCCTCGGCCACCGCCCGGCCCTCGTGATCGAACAGGATGGCCCGGGTGCTGGTCGTTCCCTGGTCAAGAGCCAGGATCAGTGCTCGCCCCATACGCGTTTCCTCTTTCACGCCCCCGGATTCACCTGCGACAGAGCGCCGCTAGTCTCCCGGTTCCATGGCTTGACCTGTTTAAGCATGTTTTCATCTGGGAACACCAAGGTGCCCACAGTCCCGTTTGGCGCCCGAGGAGGGTTGTGAGCCAGGCCGCCCAGACCGCCGAGCTTCTTTCCCTGGCCCGCAGCCGCGAGCCGGAGGACCGTGAGCGGCTGCTCGCCGGCATTGTCGACCTTTGCGAAACCGGAGAGGCGCAAGGCAAGCCGGCCGCGCCCGAGATCCAGGTCCTTCTCGATTCGATCTTCATGACCCTGGTGGTCGAGGCCGAGCGCGAGATCCGCCAGCGCCTGGCCGAGCGTCTGGCCGACGCGGCCTGGGCCCCGTCGGCCCTGGTCAACATCCTGGCCCTCGACGAGATCGAGATCGCCCGCCCGATCATCGCCCGCAGCCCGGTGCTGCAGGACCACGACCTGATCCGCCTGCTGGTGCAGGCCACGCTCGAACATCAGATCGAGGTCGCCCGCCGCCCGAACCTGCGCGCGCCCGTGGTCGAGGCCATCCTGTCGCAGAGCGAGCCGGCGGTGATGACCGCCCTGGCCGGGAACGCCACCGCCGAGATCAACCAGGACGCCATGGGCCGCCTGGTGGCCCAGGCCAAGGAGGTCGTGGCCCTCCGCTCGCCCCTCGCCCGCCACCCCGGCCTGTCGCCCCTGCTGGCCGAACAGCTCTATCTGTGGGTCGGCCGCGCCCTGCGCGAAGCGCTGACCGGGCGCTTCGACCTCGACCCGGCCAGAATGCAGGCCGCCGTCGACGAGGCCACCCACGCCGCGCACCTGGGGCTGCTGCCCTCCGCCCCCGCCGCCCTGGCCATCGAGGACGAGGCCGATCGCGAGGAAATGGAGGCGGCGCTGGTCGAGAAGCTCGACGCCGCCGGCCAGCTGCGGCCCGGCTACCTGCTGCGGGTGCTGCGCGAAGGCCGGCTGCCGCTGTTCGTGTTCGCCATGGCGCGCCTAGGCCGCTTCGACGTGCGCCAGGTGCGCCGAGCCATCGACAGCAACCGCCCCGAACTGCTGGCCCTGGCCTGCTCGGCCGTCGGCATCGACCGCAGTGTCTTTCCGACCATTCTGGAGCATGTGCGCCAGCTGAACGGCGGCCGTCCCGGCGGCGGCGCCGAAGCCGCCCGCAAGGCCAGCGGCGCCTTCGGCCCGTTCCGTCCCGACATCGCCGCCATGGCCTTCCGTCAGGCCGTCAGCGCCGCCTGACGGAGTCAGGCAAGACCGCCGTTTGACAAGCAAGCGGCGATCCCGCCACTTGGGGCGGCATGTTCCAAGCCCAGCCGTACTCGACTCGCCTGACCTTCAAGGCCAGCGACCGCCCCGAAGCCCAGGAAGCCCGCGAGCGCCTGGCCGCCCGCTACGGCGACGCCGGCGATGACGCCCAGATCGTCGTCGCCCTCGGCGGCGACGGCTTCATGCTGGAAATGCTGCACGAGACGATCCTGAACCAGAAGCCGATCTACGGCATGAACCGCGGCTCGGTCGGCTTCCTGATGAACGAGTACAGCGAGGACGACCTGCTGGGGCGGATCAACGCCGCCGAACGCGCCGTCATCCACCCCCTGGCCATGGTCGCCATCGACTCGCGCCGTCGCCAGCACCGGGCGCTGGCCATCAACGAGGTTTCGATGCTGCGCCAGACCCGCCAGACGGCCAAGCTGCGCATCTCGATCGACGGCAAGGTGCGGATGGGCGAACTGGTCTGCGACGGCGCCCTGGTGGCGACTCCGGCCGGCTCGACCGCCTACAATCTCTCGGCTCACGGGCCGATCATCCCTCTCGGCGCCCAGGTGCTGGCCCTGACCCCGATCAGCGCTTTTCGACCCAGGCGGTGGCGGGGCGCGCTTTTGCCGCAGAGCGCGAGGGTGACGTTCGAGGTGCTGGAATGCGATAAGAGACCTGTCAGCGCCGTGGCCGACAACTATGAAGTCCGCGACGTCGTCGAGGTGCATATCTCCGAGGACCGGGGTTCGACCCTGTCGATGCTGTTCGACGCGGGCCGCAGTCTCGAGGAGCGCGTACTGACAGAACAGTTCTCGGCCTAGCCGGGAACGTCGGAAACCCGACGCTTGGCTGTGGAGTGAAACCTTCGTCTCACTCATTGTTAACGCCTGTCGTGTGACCGTTCCCTAAGTAACGCCGACGGGGAGGCGACCCGATGAACAAGCCCACCGCTGAGGTGATCCAGGTGCCGAACATGCTCAAGCTCAAGGTGGGCGGACGCGGCGGCATCGACATGGCCGCGATCGCCAAGGCCGAAGCCGCGCTCAAGAGCCTTTCGGGTAATTTCGCCCAGTGGCTCAACGACGAGATCGTCAAGCTGGAAGCCGCCCGCCAGGGCGTGCGCGCCGACGGCCTCAACGCCCAGACGGTCGAGACCCTCTACCTGCGCGCCCACGACCTGAAGGGCCTGGGCGCCACCTACGAGTTTCCGCTGATCACGCGCCTGGCCGCTTCGCTGTGCAAGCTGATCGACGATCCGGCCACCCGCCTGCAGGCGCCGATGTTCCTGGTCGACGCCCACATCGACGCGATCAAGGCCTGCGTCCGCGACGACATCAAGACCGACGAGCACCCCGTGGGCCGCGCCCTGGCGCTGGAGCTGGAAGGCCGCGTGGCCGAATATCTGGCCGGCTGATCGGCCAGGATCCATAAGCTGAAAACAGGAAAGCCGGGGCCCTCGCCCCGGCTTTCTTCGTTCCGGCTACTCGCCGATCCCGTTCAGGCGCTTGGCGGCCAGCACGGTGTTGGCCAGCAGGCAGGCGATGGTCATGGGGCCCACGCCGCCGGGCACGGGGGTGATGGCCGAGGCCACAGCCTTGACCTCGTCGAAGGCCACATCGCCGACCAGGCGGGTCTTGCCGTCTTCCTTGGGGATTCGGTTGATGCCGACGTCGATGACCACCGCGCCCGGCTTGATCCAGTCGGCCTTGACCATCTGCGCACGGCCGACGGCGGCCACGACGATATCGGCCTCGCGGACGACGGCCGGCAGGTCCTTGGTGCGCGAGTGGGCGATGGTGACGGTGCAGTCGGCGGCCAGAAGCAGTTGGGCCATCGGCTTGCCCATCAGGTTCGAGCGGCCGATGACCACGGCGCGCTTGCCCGACAGTTCGCCCAGTTGGTCGCGCAGCAGCATCATGCAGCCGGTCGGGGTGCAGGGCGTCAGGGCCGGCAGGCCGCTGGCCAGGCGGCCGGCATTGGCCACGGTCAGGCCGTCGACGTCCTTGTCGGGCGAGATGGCCGCGACCACGGCGGCCTGGCTGATGTGATCGGGCACCGGGAACTGCACCAGCACGCCGTGCACGGCCGGATCGGAGTTCAGCCGCTCGACCAGGGCCAGCAGTTCGGCCTGCGAGGTTTCAGCCGGCAGGCGATGGGTTTCGGAGTGCATGCCCGCTTCCAGGGTCTGCTCGCCCTTGCTGCGCACATAGACCTGGCTGGCCGGGTCCTCGCCCACCAGCACGACGGCAAGGCCGGGCGTCAGGCCATGCTCGGCCTTCAGGACCGCGACCTCGGCGGCGATGGTCTGGCGCAGGCGGGCGGCGAAGGCCTTCCCGTCGATGATGGCGGCTTCTGACATGTGGGGGCGCTCCTGTGCGCGCTCCCCTATCGCCTCGACCGCCTGGGTGCAACGCCCAAACGGGCGCTCGCTTTACGCATAGCGCTGGCGTGAGCGTCGTTCTTTCGTGCTAGAGCCAGAACCATGGAATCCGCTTCCGAAGCGCTTCGCGCCGACGTCGTCCTGGTGGGCGGCGGACTGGCCAACAGCCTGATCGCCCTGCGCCTGAAAGCGCTGCGGCCGGGCCTGCGCGTGCTGTTGCTGGAGCGCGAGGCGACCATCGGCGGCGAGCACACCTGGTGCCACTTCGAGACCGATGTCGATGCGGCCATCGGCGGCTGGCTGCGGCCGCTGATCGTGCATCGCTGGACCGGCTACGAGGTGCGCTTTCCCGCCCACAGCCGCCGCCTGCCCACGCCCTACCTCGCCATCACCTCCAATCGCCTGCACGCGGTGGTGAGCCGCATGCTCGGCCCCGACGCCTGGACAGGCGTGGCCGTGGTCGACGTCAATCCGCATCAGGTCACCCTGGGCGACGGCCGGCGCATCGTCGCCGGCGCGGTGATCGACGGCCGCGGCGCGCGGCGCAGCAAGCGGCTGGCGCTGGGCTGGCAGAAGTTCGTGGGCCAGGACCTGCGCCTGTCCGCGCCCCACGGCCTCTCCGCCCCCATCATCATGGACGCCACGGTGCCGCAGACCGACGGCTACCGCTTCGTCTACGTCCTGCCGCTGGACGAGCGCCGCCTGCTGATCGAGGACACCCGCTACAGCGACGGCCCGGGCCTGGATCGCGCCTCGCTGGGCGCCGCTATCGCCGACTACGCCAAGTCCCAGGGCTGGACCATCGAAGCCGTCGAGCGCGAGGAGCACGGCGTGCTGCCCATCGCGTTGGGCGGCGACATCGACGCCTATTGGCAGGAAGCCAGGCCGCAGGTGGCGGAGGTCGGCCTGCGCGCCGCCCTCTTCCAGCCGACCACCGGCTATTCCCTGCCCGACGCCGCGCGCCTCGCCGACAGGATCGCCGCCCTGCCCCGCATCACCAGCGCCAGCGTCCGCGCCTGCGTCGAGGCCCATTCCAAGGCGGCCTGGCGCAAGCGGCGCTTCCTGCGCCTGCTCAACCGCATGCTGTTCCGCGCCTGCGCGCCGGAAGAGCGCTATCGGGTGCTGGAGCGGTTCTACCGCTTGTCGGTCCCGCTGATCCAACGCTTCTATGCGGCGAGGCTGACCTGGCGCGACAAGGCCCGGGTGCTGATCGGCAAGCCGCCGGTGCCGATCGGCACCGCCATGAAGTGCATAAGCGAGAATTCCGTGTTCGGAGGACAAGACGCATGAACGCCCACGCCCCGGTCCCGCCCCGTCCCAAGGCGGCCGTCATCGGCGCCGGCTTCGGCGGCCTGTCGCTGGCGGTGCGCCTGCAGTCGCAGGGCTTCGACGTCACCCTGTTCGAGGGCCGCGAGAAGCCGGGCGGCCGCGCCTATGTCTGGGAGCAGGATGGCTTCACCTTCGACGCTGGTCCCACGGTCGTCACCGATCCCGATTGCCTCAAGGAGTTGTTCGAACTCTCGGGCAAGCGGATCGAGGACTATGTCGACCTGCTGCCGGTCGATCCGTTCTACCGCCTGCTGTGGGAAGACGGCGACGTCTTCGACTACGTCAACGACCAGGAAGGCCTGGACCGCCAGATCGCCGCCCGCAACCCTGCCGATGTCGAGGGCTACCGCCGCTTCCACGACTATTCCGAAGAGCTGTACCAGAAGGGTTATGTCGAGCTGGGCGCCGTGCCCTTCCTCGACTTCGGCTCGATGATCGCCGCCGCCCCGTCGCTGATGAAGCTGCAGGCCTGGCGCAGCGTCTATGACAAGGTCGCCGGCTTCGTGAAGGACGAACATGTCCGCCAGGCCCTGTCGTTCCACAGCCTGCTGGTCGGCGGCAGCCCTTTCGCCACCTCGTCGATCTACGCCCTGATCCATGCGCTTGAGCGCCGCGGCGGCGTGTGGTTCCCCCGCGGCGGCACCCACGCCCTGGTGCGGGCCCTGGCCAAGCTGTTCACCGACCTGGGCGGCAAGCTGCATCTCTCCCGCCCTGTCGAGCGCATCGCCGTGCGCGAGGGCCGCGTCACCGGCGTCGTCACCAAGGAAGGCTTCGAGGCCTTCGACACAGTCGCCTCCAACGCCGACGTCATGCACACCTACCGTCACCTGCTGCGCGAGGAGCCGCGCGGCCAGAAGGTCGGCAAGGCGCTGGAGAACAAGCGCTGGAGCCCGTCGCTGTTCGTGGTCTATTTCGGCCTCAAGACCCAGCATCCCGAGATCCGCCACCACACCATCTGCTTCGGCAACCGCTATCGCGAGCTGATCGGCGAGATCTACGGCAAGAACGCCCTGGCCGAGGACTTCTCGCTCTATCTGCACCACCCCACCGCCAGCGATCCGGCCATGGCCCCGGAAGGCTGCTCGACGTTCTACGCTCTCTCGCCGGTGCCCAACCTGCAGACGGCCGACATCGACTGGTCGGTCGAAGGCCCCAAGTATCGCGACCGCATCCTGGCCTATCTGGAAAAGCACTACGTCCCGGACCTGACCGCCGACCTGGTCACCAGCCGCTTCATCACGCCGGACGACTTCGTGAAGGACCTCAACGCCTGGAAGGGCGCGGCCTTCTCGCTGGAGCCGATCCTGACCCAGAGCGCCTTCTTCCGCACCCACAACCGCGACGACGTGATCCCGAACCTCTATTTCGTCGGCGCCGGCACCCATCCGGGCGCGGGCATCCCCGGCGTGGTGGGCAGCGCCAAGGCTACGGCCGGGTTGATGATCGACGACTTCGCCACCGCAGCTCCGGCCGCCGAATGAGCGCGCTCGAAGCCGATATCGAAGCCTCCAATCTCGAGGCCCAGAGCCGCGAGGCGATCCAGAAGGGCAGCAAGAGCTTCGCAGCGGCCGCCGCCCTGTTCGACGCCCAGACCCGCGCCGACGCCGAGATGCTCTACGCCTGGTGCCGGCACTGCGACGACGTCATCGACGGCCAGACCCTGGGCCACGGCATGAGCCCCGTGGCCGACGCGCCGGCGCGACTGGAAGCGCTCTACGCCCAGACCCGCAGCGCCTTGGCCGGCGAGACCCCCACCGATCCGGTGTTCGCCGCCTTCCAGACCGTGGCCCTGCGGCGTGGCATTCCCGAGCGCTATGCGCTGGACCTGATCGACGGCTTTTCCATGGACGTCGAGGGCCGGAGCTATGCCACCCTGGAAGACCTGCTGGCCTATTGCTGGGGCGTGGCCGGCGTGGTCGGCGCCATGATGGCCATCGTCATGGGCGTACCGGCTTCGGATCTCGCCACCCTGCGCCGGGCCCAGGACCTGGGCCTCGGGTTCCAGCTGACCAATATCGCCCGCGACATCGTCGAGGACGCCCGCAACGACCGGATCTACGTGCCCCGCGCCTGGCTGGCGGAGCTGAACCTGCCGGTCGCGCAACTGACCGATCCCTCCCGCCGCGCCGACGTCGCCGCCCTCGCCCGCCGCCTGGTCGAGGCCGCCGAGCCCTACTACGCCTCGGCCCGCTGGGGCCTGCGCGACCTGCCCGTCCGCTCGGCCTGGGCGATCGCGGCCGCGCGCGGCGTCTATCGCCAGATCGGCCTGGACGTGGTCTCGGCCGGCCCAGCGGCCTGGGACGAACGCGTGGTCGTCAGTGGGCGGATGAAGGCCTGGCGCGCGCTGGAAGGCGGGATCGTCGCCCTGCGCTCGGCGACCCTGGACCGGCTGGGCGCTGCGCCCGAGCGGCCGGCGATGTGGTCGAGGATCTAGAGCCCTAACGCTCCAGCTCGCGATCCGGGAACGCCAGCTTCACCGCCAGGGCCACGAACAGCACCCAGCGGAAATCGTTGTAGGCCACCGCGATGCTCTCCGTCAGGGCCACGAGGCTGTAGACGACCAGGAACGGGAAGGCGAGCAAGGCGCCACGGTCGCGGAATACCGCGATCAGGGCCAGGGTCATGGTCTGGATGTAGGACAGCCCCCAGGCGGCCATGCCGAACAGCCCCATGCCCAGCCACTGCTCAAGCCAGGAATTGTGGGCGTGCTGGGCCTGGAAGCCGGCGTTCTTGCTGATCCAGGCGAAGGGCCCCCAGCCGCTCTTGTCGCCCCAGATGGCGTGGTAGCCGAAGCCCAGCCACGGCCGCTCCTGGATCTCGACCAGGGCCGCGCTCCAGATCTTGGTGCGGCCAGTCAGGGTGGCGTCCTTGCCCAGGATGGCGAAGAACACGTCCGAGGCCAGCACGACAAAGGCGATCAGCAGGCCAAAGCCCGTCACCGCCGTCCAGGTGGCCGCCGTGCCTGCCGCCGGCCCGCGCCGGGCGATCAGCACGAAGCCCAGGGCCGCCACCCCCAGCATCAGCGACACCAGCGAGGTCTTGGAGGTCGACATCAGGACAAGGCCGATGGCCAGGACCGCAAAGCCCCACCACAGCCTCGCCCGCTTGGGGTTCAGGAGGGCGGCGGCGGAGATGATGCAGAAACCGAACGCCATCATGCCGCCCAGGCCGTTCTTCTCGCGCCACAGGCCCCGCCAGGCGCCGGGGAAGAGCTCGGTCATCACCCCGATGCGCGGCACGGCGATGCAGACGACGTAGGAGGCGACGATCAGCACAGCGAAGGTGGCGGCGAAAACCTCGGCCAGCTCGCGCCAACGGAAGCGCGCGGCCAAGGCCACGCCCCCCAGGGTGGTGCAGGTCACCGCGAAGGCGCGCCGGGTGGTGACGTCGGGCGCGATCGACCAGAAGGTCGACAGGCAGACGATGCCGATCAGGGCGAACAGGAACGGCTGGCGGACCGCCGCCCGGAAGCTGTTGCGCGGGTCCAGCGCGATGAGGCCAAAGCCCGCCGCATAGGCCGGCAGATAGGCGACGCGCAGGATGGCCGAGCCGGCCTCGTCGGCGTTCTCGCCCACCAGCGGCAGCTCCCAGCCGCCGCTGTAGAGCAGCAGAAGGAACACCGCGGCGGTGAAGATGGCGATCTGGGGAAACAGGAGCCTTGGCAGCGCGACGCTGACCGGTCCGCCGCCGTAGCTCAGGCCGTGGCTCACGGCAGGATGGCCCGCAGGAAGCTCGGCGGCGTCACCGAGGCCTGGTTGAAGAACACCCCGGCGCAGCGGCCGCCCGCCGAGGCCAGGGCGTCGCGCAGCAGGCCCGGCGGCCTAACGTCGGCCTCCTGGGCGCTGACCACCAGTATGGTCTGGTCCATGTGCTGGGCGATGGTCAGGGCCGCCTGGGTGCTATCGGCCGACGGACAGTCGACGACGATGATCTCGGCGTGGCGGCGCAGGGCGGCCCAGTATTCCACGCCGGGCAGGATGTGGGCCTTCTGGCGGCCGCGCAGGGCCTCGCGCTTGAAGCGGGTGACCCACAGGCGCGGACCGCCCACGCTATGGGCGGCGATGTACTTGGAGTCGGGCCACACCCCGCCATCGGGCCGGGGGGCCGGCGGCTGGACGGTGAAGAACATCGAGCCGTCAGGGCTGGCGGCCGCGCCCGAGCCCAGCTGGCCGTAGCGATCGGGCTGGGCGGCGATGGCCTGATACTGCGGCGAGGTAGTCAGATCCAGGTCGATCAGCCAGGTCCGGCGACCGGCGCGCCGGGCGGCGAAGCGTGCGAACTCGCGGGCGACCGTCGAGGTCCCCTCCCCTCGCCGGGCCGAGACGAACTGGACGACGTGCGCACGGCCGGCCGCGGGGGCGCCGAGCGACCCCCACAGTTCAGCCATTTCGACGTTCAAATCCACCATTCGTCCGAATCGCCGCGCGTTGAAGACCGTTGAAACTAATGCCTAACCATGTTCGCGCGAAAGGCGACCAAATCGCCCACTTGGACCTTAGGCCGCGCGCTTGACACTGGCCGTGGCCAGGACCGGCAGGCCCAGCGTGCGCGAGGCCGAGGCCGGCGTCTGCAGACCCGGGCGCAGCAGCATCCGCACCAAGCCCGCGCAGGCGGCGGTGAAGACGGCGAACAGGAAGGCCAGCACGAAGACCGGCTTCTGCAGGCTCTTGCCCTGCGACGGCGCGACGGCCCGCTGGACGATGCGGATATTGTCGCTGCTCTCGGCCGACATCTGGCGCTGGGCCTGGTCCTGCTGCTCCTTGACCGTGAAGTCGCGGACATTGGCCGACAGCACGTCGCGGTCGCGGGTCAACTGGTTGAACTGCGGCTCCAGTTGCGCAAGGCGCAGCAGGCGCTCGTTCACTTCCTGCACCTGCATGGCGTAGGCGCCTTGCGCCTGGCGCAGGGCGGCGACCTCCGCCGACAGATCGTTGCGGGTCGACTGCAGGGTCTGCCAGATCGGATTTGGGCCGCTGCGGCGCGCGCCTTCGCCGTTGGTGCGGCCACTGGCCACGCCCTGCTCCAGCTGGGCGATCTGGGCGTCGATGTCGCGCACCGGCTGGGCGTTCGGCAGATAGCGGGCCAGCAGGCCCTCGCGATCGAGCTTCAGCTGGGCCAGCTTGCTGGAGGCCGACATGTCCTGGTCTCGATAAAGCACCGCTTCGGCCGGTGTGCGGGCCAGCTCGGCTTGCACGGCGGCAAGGCGCCCCTGGCGATCCTGCAGCTGGGCGTCGATCGAATATTTCTGGGCCTCGGTCTGGGCCTGCAGCTGGGTCAGGGCGGTCTTTTGGGCGGTGAAGTCGCCGATGTCGTTGGTCTGCAGGAAGGCCTGGTAGGCGGTGTCGGTCTCGGCCAGGCGCTGCTCGAAGGTGTCCCGCTGCCGGGCCAGCACCTTGTCGTCGTCGTTGATCAGCAGGCTGCGGCGATAGATCAGGTACTCTTCCAGCAGCGTGTTCAGCACCTTCTCGGCCGTTTCCGGATCCTGGTGCTGGTACGACAGGCGGATGATCGAGTTGTCGGGGGCGGTCTCGATCTTCAGGCTGCGGCCGACGCTGTCGCGCCCCTGGGCGATCATCTTGCGCTTCTGCTCGGGATTGGCCGCGGCGTACTTGGCGCCGGCGTCCGGGAACACGGTGGCGAAGCCCAGCTTGCGGATCACCCGCTCGCGCAGCTCGCCGCTGCCCAGGATCTCGCTTTCCGACTGGATCACCTGGTCGACGTCGGGCACCGCGCCGCGGGCGGCGTCGCCAGCGCGCGGCTCATAGACGTATTCCTGGCCCAGGCGCACGAAGAGGCTGGAATTGGCGGTGTAGGTCTTCTTCAGGGTCGTGGCGAAGGCGACGCCCAGCACCATGATCACGAGGAACACCGCCAGCATCAGCCAGCGCTCGCGCCACAGCAGGGTGATGAAATCGGTCGGCGCATAGCGGGCCCGCGCCGCCCAGTCGCGTCGCGACGGCGGGTCGTGCGGCACGCTGGTCCAGGCGCTCGTCGACATGCGAATCCAATGGGTCCAAACTTCCTCACGACCCTGGCGCGTTCGGGCTTAAGGTTTGGTTACCTATGTTTGGTAAGAGTCGTCGCATGGATCGGCGCATCGCTCTCTCCACCGCCCTGGCCCTGGTGCTCGCGAGCACCGGCCTCTCGGCCTGCGGCCACGTCGACGGCGAGCCCCTGACGCCCGCCCCGCGTCCCACCGGCCAGTTCCCCAACATCGGCTACGCCGACTGGAGCGAGAGCGAGCCCGCCTACCGCTTCTATCCAGGCGACGAGCTGGAGGTGACCGTACCTTCGGCCACGGAGCTTAATAAGTCGGTGGTGGTGCAACCCGATGGCCGCGTCGCTTTGCCGCTGGTCGGGCCGGTGATGGCCGCCGATCGCACGATCGAGGAACTGGAAGCCTCATTGACCCAGGCCTATGGCCAGCAGCTGCTGCGCCCGCAGGTTCAGGTGGCGGTCAAGGCGACGGCCCCGCTCAAGGTGTTCGTCGGCGGCGAGGTGGGCAATCCCGGCGTCTACGACATGGCCGGCGACGGTGACGCCCTGCGGGCCGTGATCCAGGCCGGCGGGTTCAAGAGCTCGTCCAAGCGCAGCCAGGTGATCATCATTCGTCGCGGCCCCGACGGGCGGGCCATGATGCGGACGGCCGACCTGCTGAGGGGCCTGACGGATCCGCGCGGCGCGGACCTGGTGCCGCTTCGCCGCTTCGACATCGTCTACGTGCCGCGCAGCGGGGCGGCGGAGACTGGCCTGTTCATGCAGCAGTACTTCCGGGACCTGCTGCCGATCAGCTTCAGCTACGCCATCAACGGCTTCAGCAACTGAGCTTGCAAAGTCACGGCCGGATCCAGAGAGCGTCCGGCCCGAAGGTAGAAAAGGCTGAACCGTGGTTCAGCCGTGAGCCAGCCATTGGCGCGCCTGGCGCTGGGCTTCGGCAACGTCTTCGCTGGCCATCTCTTGCGACAGTTCCTTGCGATAGACCTTGGCTTCGACCGAACCGCGCATGGCGGCCAGGTTGAACAGCATGTGGGCCGAGACGTAGTCCAGCGGCGCGCCGCCCTGGCCGGTCGAATACAGCATGCCCATGCGGAACAGCTCGTCGCCGCTTGAGTCGGCGGTCGGCAGCGGCAAGCCCATAACGGCGGCGGGCGGTTCGATGCTCATCATCATGACTTCAGTTCCCCAGTCCTTCCGGCCGGTCCCCAGTGGTCCAGCTCGGTCATGAACACAGAGAAAACCTTGCTCGCTGAACATATAGTTAAGCGCGCAGAGATCATGAATCGAGGCGCGACAACACGCCTCGATCACTGAAGTAACCCCTGATAAACTCGGGTATACGGGTGGTTAACGGGCGCGTTGGCCGAACAGAACCTTGCGGGCCTCTTCGGCAGCTTTTCCCGACGCTTGCAGGCCGCTGGAACGCAGCTCCGCCCCAAGCTTGAAGCCCTTCTGCACGGCCTCGCGCGCGTTCAGCCGCTCGAACCAGGCCTTGATGTTCGGAAACTCCTCGATCTGGATGCCCTGGTTCTTCCAGGGCACGACCCAGGGCCAGATGGCGAAGTCGGCGATGGACAATTGGCCGCAGACGAAATCCTTCCCCGCCAGCTGCTTTTCCAGCACGCCGTACAGGCGGTGGGTCTCGTTGGTGTAGCGGATCGCGCCATAGGCCAGCTGGCGCTGGTCGGCGATGATCGCCCCGGCGTACTGGCGGAAATGGTGGGTCTGGCCGGCCATCGGGCCAAGGCCGCCCATTTGCCACATCACCCACTGGTCGATGTTCACGCGATCGCGCTCGCCTTCGCCGTAGAACTGGCCGGTCTTGCGGCCGAGATACTGCAGTATCGCCCCGGACTCGAAGACCGAGATCGGCTGGCCGTCGGGACCGTCCGGATCGACGATGGCGGGCATGCGGTTGTTGGGGCTGATGGCCAGGAATTCCGGCTTGAACTGCTCGCCCGTGCCGATGTTCACCGGGATCATCTCGTAGGGCAGGCCCATCTCCTCCAGCGCGATGGAAATCTTCCAGCCGTTGGGCGTGGGCCAATAGTGCAGTTCGATCGGACTGGTCATGCACGCGACTCCCTGATGTCGGTCTTGATGACGCAGAACATGGCCATCCGCGCGCGCGACGCCAATATCCATCCTGACATGACCGTTCAGCGACGGTTCAGGCGCCGGGGATCAATCTTGTTTCCAAGGTCGAGGGACCAGGCCGCCGCAAGGCGACCGCTGACCACAAGGAGACGTACACATGAAACGTCTGTTGCTCACCATCGCCGCCGTGGCCTCGGTCGCCGGTCCGATGGCCGCCGTCGCCACCGACGCTTCGGCCCAGGGCCGCGGCGACCGCCACGAAGACCGCTGGGACCGCAGGGATGATCGGCGCGACGACCGTCGTGGCGACCGCTGGGATCGCCGAGATGACCGTCGGGGCGACCGCTGGGACCGTCGTGACGACCGTCGCGGCGACCGCCACAGCCGCTGGGACGACCGTCGCTACAACGGCTACTATTACCGCGACCGCTGGTACTACGGCGCGCCGCCGGCCCACTACTACGGCCGTCCGGACTATCGCCCGGGCTACAGCGCCTGGCGCCGCGGCGGCTATCTGCCGCCCTACTACCGCGGCGGCGGCTATGTCGTGCACGACTACGGCCGCTATCACCTGCGCCAGCCGCCCCGCGGCTACTACTGGTACCGCGCCGGCAACGACTACGTGCTGGCCGCCATCGCCACCGGCCTGATCTTCGAGATCATCAACAACTAGATCGTCGGCATTTCGTCGATATCTGAAAAGCCTTGCGGCGCCCCGGGCACTCCACCTGGGGCGCCGTTTTTGCGCCATGCTCGCCGCGCGCGCGCCACGCATCGGGCCGCAAAGCCCGATTGTCGGGTCATTTCGGCCGTATCCGGTCGCCAGCCTAGGCCTCGCGTCACAGTCCGACGCAGCAGACACGAAGGCGCTTACCGATGAAGAGCTTGCGCATCTCCGCCGCCGTCCTCGCCCTCGCCACCGCCGGCTACGCCGGTTCGGCCCTGGCCCAGCAGGCCCCGGCCGATCCTTCCGCCCAGACCACCCCGCCTTCGTCCAGCAGCAGCTGGGGCTCGTCGACCACGACGACCGATCCCTCGGCCTCGACCACCGCCCCGGCCACGACCGACAGCACGACGCCGCAGGCCGACAGCGCCGCCAGCGCGGGCGAGCCGACCTCGGCCACGGCCCCGGGCGAGACTTCGACCACTACCGCCCCGGCCGCCGAGGACGCGACCAAGGCCGACAGGAAGGCCAAGAAGCACAAGAAGCACGCCGACGACCCGGCCGCCGCCTCGTCGTCCGCGCAGGACCCGACCACGCCTCAGTAGACGCGTCCCTGTTCGAGTCCCCTCCGAAAGGAGCAGGGCCCGCCGCTTTCGCGACGGGCCCTTCTTCTTGTGGCTGTGCGTCCTTCGAGGCTCGGCTTCGCCTCGCACCTCAGGATGGGGATCTATTGCACTGACGTCCTCATCCCGGGGCGCCCGCGCAGCGCGGGCCTCGAAGGACGCACTGAGTTCCTAGAGACCCAGCTTGGCCTTCAGCAGGTCGTTGACCGTGCCCGGGTTGGCCTTGCCGCCGGTGGCCTTCATGACCTGGCCGACGAACCAGCCGATAGCCTGGGGCTTGTCCTTCACGGCCGCGGCCTTGTCGGGGTTGGCGCCGATCAGCTCGTCGATCGCCGCCTCGATGGCGCCGGTGTCGTTGATCTGCACCAGGCCGCGCTTCTCGACGATCTGCGCGGGACGGCCTTCGCCGGCCCACATGTGCTCGAAGACCTCCTTGGCGATCTTCGAGGAAATCGTGCCGTTCTCGATCAGCTCGACCAGCTGGGAGATGTCCGACGAGGGCAGCGGCGAGTTGGCGATCTCGTGGCCGCCCGACGACAGCTTCGACAAGAGCTCGTTGGTCACCCAGTTGGCGACCAGCTTGGCGTCGCGGCCTTTCGCGGCGGCCTCGAAGTAGTCGGCGCGGTCGCTCTCGATGATCAGCACGCCGGCGTCATAGGCCGACAGGCCGTACTGGCTCTGCAGGCGCTGCTTCTTGGCGTCCGGCAGTTCCGGCAGGGTCTCTTCGATCGACTTCACCCACGCCGGGTCCAGCACCAGCGGCAGCAGGTCCGGATCGGGGAAGTAGCGGTAGTCGTGCGCCTCTTCCTTCGAACGCATCGAGCGGGTCTCGCCCTTGGTCGGGTCGAACAGGCGGGTTTCCTGGTCAATCGAGCCCCCCTCTTCGAGAATCTCAATTTGCCGGCGGGCTTCGTACTCGATGGCCTGCTGGATGTAGCGGTACGAGTTGACGTTCTTGATCTCGCAGCGCGTGCCCAGGTGCTTGAAGCTGCCGGTCTCGCGGAACTTTTCATAGTCGCCCGGACGGCAGACCGACACGTTGACGTCGGCGCGCAGGTTGCCCTTCTCCATGTCGCCGTCGCAGGTGCCCAGATAGACGAGGATCGTCCGCAGCTTCTTGACGTAGGCGGCGGCCTCTTCCGAGGTGCGCATGTCGGGCTTGGAGACGATCTCCATCAGCGCCGTGCCAGCGCGGTTCAGGTCCACATAGGTGGCGTTCGGATCCTGGTCGTGCAGCGACTTGCCGGCGTCCTGCTCCAGGTGCAGGCGCTCGATGCGCACGTCGAAGGTCGTGCCGTCGTCGCGCTCGACGCTCACCACGCCCTCGCCGACGATCGGCTGGTCGAACTGGCTGATCTGATAGCCCTGCGGCAGGTCGGGATAGAAGTAGTTCTTGCGGTCGAAGCGGCTCTTCAGGTTGATCTGCGCCTTCAGGCCCAGGCCCGTCTTCACCGCCTGCTCGACGCAGAAGCGGTTCAGCACCGGCAGCATGCCCGGCATGGCCGCGTCGACGAGGCTGACCTGCTCGTTGGGACCGGCGCCGAAGCCGACGGCGGCGCCCGAGAACAGCTTGGACTTGCTGGCCACCTGGGCGTGAACCTCGAGGCCCAGCACCATTTCCCAGTCGCCGGTGCGACCCTTGATCGTCTTGGAAGCAGCTTCGGTCATGTCTCTTGTCCTCCCTCCGTCGCCGGAAGGCCGGTTAGCGCGGGCGGCGAAGCAGAGGCCTCGCCGTGTCGGGGGTTCCTCATGCACCGTGGGGGTCGGGGAGCGCAAGGCTAGGCAGCGGTTTCTTACGAGGTATAAAACGGGCGCGCGCTCTGCCCTCCCTCACTGCGCCTCTGTCGCGAAAACCAATGATGAACAGACACTCCCACCAACGACCAGCGAGAGCATATATCCTGCGTTAGGTCAGCTTGATCCGCGGTGCGAGCCACTGAGATTATCTGTGAAATCGGTCGGGGCCAGAACCTGCCGATGCTGGGCTTCAAGGCCACGAACGCGACGCATTGCTCTCAGCTTAGCCTCGCCGTCAACGACTAGCGCTGCCTTGCGAGCGATCGAAAGATTTAGGTGCGAGCGCTTTGGCAACCGCACACCATCGGGTGTCACGACGACACCCGTGATGACACCAACGTCCGAGAACCGCCGTTCCTTCTTGTCATTCAAGCGCAGCCCGACCTTGTGGACCTCCTGCTTGATCTTCCAGACGGTAGCCTCGGGAACGCGCGCGCCCGAAATGGTGATGTCGTCCATGTACACAGTCAACCGGCAACCAACGTCTTCTGCCAGCTTCGCCACTTTTAGCCACATGTCCTCGTGCGCGAGATAAGCCATAATGGGGCTGAGGGGGCTCCCAGTTGGTAGACGTCCGTCAATGGTCGCTACCGACGCAAGGGTCCAAGCAGTGTCTCTTGGCATCAACAGTCGCTTGTTGAAGTACCAATAGACGCGATTCCAAGTTGTAGATGGAAAGTAGGACTTTACATCCAAGGTCACGAACTCTTTCGAGCCGAGATGCGCTCTTGCATTCGAAATGTATGATCGGCCTTTGACTGGGCAGCTCAAAAAGGCTGGAGGATCAATCAGCGAAAGGATAGTCGCCAGTCTAGACTGCAGACGCTTCAAGCGCGGCTTTGGGTTCTCAATGCGTCGGGTCCCGCCATTTGGCTTGTCCTCATCCCATTCCGAGTACGCAGCACTTCCGGCCTTGGCCAACCCCCTGAGCTGCGCAACCTCGATCTTAAGGAGACTGGCGAGGCGCTTGTGGTGGCCCAGCTTGTGAAGCGGAGACTGCTTTATCGGATGCGTTCGGGGCAACGTCGCCATCAGCTTCCTCCCCAGACTGAGCATCAATGAAATCTAAAATCGCCAAGACCTTCTTTGAAACGAAAGATCGGGCACGCTCAGAAGGTTTACTCACGTCAATCTGCTCCGAAAAAAACAGGATTGACGATAGCGGGACATCCAACACAAGTGCGTAACTCTGAAGCAGACTCAAGGTCGGATCTTTCTTCCCGCCCTCAATCGCTGAAATCCATGACTTCGCAACACCAAGCCTCTGAGCCATTTCCGTCTGCGTAAAACCTTTAAATCTCCGCAAAAGTCTCAGAGCATTACCAATCATTTCATCTCCATTAAAGTAACAAGACTGGGTGGCGTTGGACTACCTGTCAAACAGCCGGACTATCTCGACGGCCAAACGACCGAGAAGAATCACCGTCCGGGCTGTCTGGATGTTGAATAGGTGACTGAGCCACTTCTTCTTCATCCGAGACGTCCGCTGCCCCTGCCGTTGGTCATCTTCAGGACCTAACAACATGGTAGGTTCTCCCTCATCGCAGACCTGCACCATGCAGACCTGTCTCGCCATTGATGCGGGAGTGGAGAACGGCAGTTTAACCCAGCTTGCACCTGGCGCGCCCGTCGCCGGGGCGCGCCGATCTCGCGGGACCGAGGGAGACGCCAGGAGGCGATCCACGTGCCCTTGAGCGACGAGAGACCTGCGGCCTCCCACGAACCACGTTGCCGTGGTCCAGAGTATGGCGAACCCTCCGCCTGTTGATGACAATGGCAGATTGAAGCTCCGCGCTCTGACTGTCAACAAAGTTCTCCATCAGAGAACAAATTTCGTGGGAGACGTCGTTATCCTGGCGCGAAGCTCTTCGCGCCAGGCACCGCGGCGGCAGTATTTTGCGATCCGTCAGTTTACAGGGAAAGAGCGCAGAGCGGCCATCTGGATGCCGCCACCCTGAGCATCACCCCCCCTCACGTCCCCCGCGGCTTCGCCCGTGTCGTAGGCGCCGCGCTGGCCGGATCATCCGGCCACACGTGCCGGGGGTAGCGGCCCTTCATCTCGACCTTCACTTCGCGCCAGGAGCCTTTCCAGAAGCCCGGCAGGTCCTTGGTGATCTGGATCGGGCGGTGGGCGGGCGACAGCAGGGCCAGGGTCAGCGGGACCTTGCCGTTGGCGACGCTGGGGTGTTCGGCCAGGCCGTAGAGTTCTCCCACCCGCACCTCGACGCGGGGACCGCCCTCGGCGCCATAGTCGATGGCGAAGGTCGAGCCGGTGGGGGCTGTAAAGCGCGCCGGGGCCTGGGCCTCGATGCGGCCCTGCATGTCCCACGGGATCAGGGTCTTGATCGCCGCCTCCAGCGTGCCCTCGTCGAGACCGGCCAGCGACGAGCGGCCGGCCAGCAGCGGCTCCAGCCATTCGTCCAGCCGCGCGATCAGGGCCTCTTCCGACAGGTCCGGCCAGGCCTCGCCGTCATGGGCGCGCAGGAAGGCCACGCGGTCGAGCAGTTCCCTGCCCCGCTCGCCCAGCTTCAGCGCTGAGAGGCCGTAGGCGCGCACCTGGTCGGCTAGGGCCCCGGCGATCAGGGCCGGGTCGGGTTTTTCGATGATCTTCTCGTCGATGACGAGCTTGCCCAGGCGCAGCAGGCGCTTGGCGCGCAGCTTGCCGCCGCCGCTGGTCTCCAGCCGGTCTTCGGCGACCAGGCGGTCGGCGAAGGCGGCGCGCAGGCTCTCTTCATCCAGCGGCGCGGCCAGCAGGATGCGGTCGCGGGCCTCGCCCCCGCCCAGTTCGCCGACGGCCAGCCAGGTCTCGCGGGCCAGGGCGTCGGTCGGTTCCAGATAGACGCCCCGGCCGCTGGCCAGCTGGTATTCGCCGGGCTTGCCGCGCGCCCTGGCCACCCGCTCGGGATAGGCCTCGGCCAGCAGCAAAGCATCGTCCAGGGGCGCGGCGCCGCTGGGCTTGCCGGCCTGACGCGACCAGCGCTCGGCCAGGGCCCGGGCGTCACGTGCGCGGGGCGTGCGGTCGCGGCCGAAGCCCTCCAGCCGGCTGCGCAGATCCACGCCCCGACCGCCCAGCCCCTGCTCGCTGAGCACGGCGGCGATCTCGGCGGCGCGATGCGCCTGCCCGCTGGCGGCGGCGCGGGCGACCATGTGGGCCAGGCGGGGGGCCAGCGGCATGTTCGACAGAGCCTTGCCGTGCGCCGTCAGCCCGCCATTGGCGTCCAGCGCCTGAAGCCGGTTCAGCAGAGAGCGCGCCTCGCCGAAAGCCGCGCGCGGCGGCGGGTCGAGGAAGGCCAGGCCCTCGGCGTCCTTGGCGCCCCAGCGGGCCAGGTCCAAGGCCAGGCGCGACAGGTCCGCCTCGAGGATCTCGGGCCGGGCGAAGGCGGGCAGAGCGCGAGTTTCCGGTTCGTCCCACAGGCGGTAGCAGACCCCCGGCTCGGTGCGGCCGGCGCGGCCCCGGCGCTGATCGGCGGCGGCCCTGGCCACCCGCACGGTCTCCAGCCGGGTCAGGCCGCTGGACGGATCGAAGCGCGGCACGCGCGAGAGGCCGGCGTCGATCACCACCCGCACGCCCTCGATGGTCAGGCTGGTCTCGGCGATCGAGGTGGCCAGCACCACCTTGCGGCGGCCAGCGGGCGCGGGCTGGACGGCGCGATCCTGCTCAGCCGGCTCCAACGCGCCATACAAGGGCGCCAGGTCGACGTCGGGCCGGCGCAGGCGCTCGGCCAGCCAGCTTTCGGCCCGCCGGATCTCGCCCTGCCCCGGCAGGAAGACGAGGATGCTGCCGGTCTCCTCGGCCAGGGCCCGCTCGACGGCGCGGCCGACGCGCTCCTCAAGGCGCTGGCGGTCGTCGCGGCCCAGATAGCGCGTCTCGACCGGGAACATCCGGCCTTCGCTCTCCACCACCGGCGCATCGCCCAGCAGGGCCGAGACGCGGGCGCCGTCCAGCGTGGCCGACATGACGAGGATCTTCAGGTCGTCGCGCAGCAGGCCCTGGCTGTCGCGCGCCAGGGCCAGGCCCAGGTCGGCGTCGAGGCTGCGCTCGTGGAACTCGTCGAAGATCACGCAGGCCACGCCGTCCAGGCCCGGATCGTCGAGAATCATCCGTGTGAAGACGCCCTCGGTGACGACCTCGACACGGGTATTATTCGATACCTTCGACTGCAACCGGACCCGGAAGCCGACCGTGTCGCCGACGCTCTCGCCCAAGGTCTGGGCCATGCGTGCGGCGGCCGCCCGGGCGGCCAGGCGGCGGGGCTCCAGCATGACGATCTTGCCGTCGCCGACCCACGCTTCCTCAAGCAGGGCCAAGGGAACGGCCGTGGTCTTGCCCGCCCCCGGGGGCGCGACGAGAACGGCGGTCTCGCGTTCGGACAAGGCGCCTTTGAGCGCGGGAATAGCCTGAAAAATGGGCAGCATCGCGCCGGCTTTAGCTGGGCTGGGGATCAACGCCAAGCAGGACTGGACTAGCCTAAGGTGTGGAGAACATTTACGCGCTTCGGCGGCGCGGCCTTGACCCCATGCTCATAAACGGGTCACCGTCCGCAAAATTTTCCAAAGGCGACCCCCGGGGGGGAGTCTTGCCTATCCAGGAGGAACTATGTGGCGCGTTAAATCGCTTGATGCGATCCTTGCGACGGCTGAGAAAAAATCGCTTCATCGCTCGCTCGGACCGGTCCAGCTGACGCTGCTGGGGGTGGGCGCCATCATCGGTACGGGGATCTTCGTCCTGACCGCCGCCGCGGCCCAGAAGGCCGGCCCCGGCATGATGTGGAGCTTCGTGATCGCCGGCGCCGTCTGCGCCATCGCCGCGCTCTGCTACTCCGAACTGGCCTCGATGGTCCCGGTCTCGGGCTCGGCCTACACCTATTCCTACGCCGTGATGGGCGAGCCGCTGGCCTGGATGGTCGGCTGGGCCCTGATCCTCGAATACGCCGTGGCCGCCAGCGCCGTCTCCGCCGGCTGGTCCGGCTACTTCCTCGGCCTGATCGAGAACGCCCTGGGCTTCCAGTGGCCCGCCCTGCTCAAGGCCGGCCCGGCCTGGTCGATGAACGGCTTCATTCCGGTGGCTGACTTCAGCGTCGGCATCGTCAACATCCCGGCCATCCTGGTGGCCCTGTCGGTGACCGCCCTGCTGGTGCTGGGCACCACCGAGAGCGCCCGCGTCAACGCCGTGCTCGTGGCCATCAAGGTCACCGCCCTGACGGCCTTCATCGTGCTGACCATCCCGGTCATCAAGAGCGGCAACTTCTCGCCCTTCGCCCCCAACGGCTGGTTCGGCCCCGAAGGCACCAGCGGCATGGGCATCGTCGGCGCCGCCGCCTCGATCTTCTTCGCCTATGTCGGCTTCGACGCCGTATCGACCGCCGCCGAAGAGACCAAGAACCCGCAGCGCAACGTGCCGATCGGCCTGATCGGCAGCTTGGCGCTCTGCACCGTCTTCTACCTGCTCGTCGCCGCCGGCGCGATCGGCGCCATCGGCGCCCAGCCGGTGCTCGGCGCCGACGGTTCGGCCGTCCAGCCCGGCTCGGCCGCCTTCCAGGCCGCCTGCGCCCTGGCCGACAACAGCGGCCGCCTGGTGTGCTCGAACGAAGCCCTCGCCCACGTCCTGCGCGAGATCAACTGGCCGGTGGTCGGCAACCTGCTGGGCCTGGCCGCGAACCTGGCCCTGCCCTCGGTCATCCTGATGATGATCTACGGCCAGACCCGCATCTTCTTCGTCATGGCCCGCGACGGCCTGCTGCCCGAGAAGCTCGCCACCATCCATCCGAAGTTCAAGACGCCCTACATCGTGACCATCGTCACGGGCATCTTCGTCGCCATCGCCGCCGCCTTCTTCCCGGTGGGCCAGCTGGCCGACATCTCGAACTCGGGCACCCTGTTCGCCTTCTTCATGGTGGCGATCGCGGTGATGGTGCTGCGCGTGAAGGATCCGAACCGTCCGCGTCCGTTCAAGACCCCGCTGGTGTGGATCGTGGCCCCGCTGGCCATGGTCGGCTGCGCGGCGCTCTACTTCAACCTGCCGGCCGAAGCCATGCTGGTGCTGCCGATCTGGGGCGCCATCGGCCTGCTGATCTATCTGGCCTACGGCATCCACAAGAGCCACCTGGGCCGTGGCCTGATCGACGTGCCGGAACTGGCCGCCGACGCGCCGGCCGGCCCCGTTCCGCCGATGCCGGGCGCCCCGGCCCCGGGTTCGCCCGAGGAACGGTCTTGATCTTGGGGCTCTAGCCTCTAGTTCAGACGGGCGGGAACTTCGGTTCCCGCCCGTTTTCGTTTGGAGCCGACACCTTGACCACTTCGTCGCCCATCAGCGCCGTCATCGCCCCGGTCACCCCGCTGCAGCAGAACTGCACGATCGTCTGGTGCTCCAAGACCAGGAAGGCCGCGATCATCGATCCGGGCGGCGAGGTCGACCGCCTGCTGCGCGCGCTGAAGGACCAGGGCCTGACCCTGGAGAAGATCTGGATCACCCACGGCCACATGGACCACGCCGGAGGCGCGGCCGAGCTGAAGGCCAAGACCGGGGTTCCGATCGAGGGTCCGCACAAGGACGACCAGTTCTGGATCGACCGCATCCAGGAGAGCGGCGAGATGTACGGCATGCCCGAGGCCCGCATCTTCGTGCCCGATCGCTGGCTGGAGGACGGCGACGTCGTCACCCTGGGCGAGACGGAGTTCGAGGTCCTGCACTGCCCGGGCCACACGCCGGGCCACGTGGTGTTCTTCCACCGCGAGACCAGGTTCGCCCAGGTCGGCGACGTGCTGTTCCAGGGCTCGATCGGGCGAACGGACTTCCCGCGCGGCAACCACCAGGACCTGATCGACGCCATCACCGGCAAGCTGTGGCCGCTGGGCGACGACATCCGCTTCGTGCCGGGCCACGGCCCGATGTCGAGCTTCGGCGCCGAGCGCCGCAGCAACCCCTTCGTCGGCGACCGCGCCGTGGCGGCGATGAAGGGCCCCGGCTACACGGCTCCGGTGAACCGCTCGCCGGGGTGAGACCCCCCTACTGACGCGGCGGCGGTCCCATGCGGAACTCGTCGCCGGTCAGCTTGCCGTCGCCGTCCTTGTCGGCGGCCGAGAACTGGGCGCGGGCGGCGGCCAGGGCCTCGTCCTTGGTGATCCTGCCGTCCTTATCGGCATCCTGGGCGGCCAGCTGGGCCAGCATCCGGCCGCCGAAGCCGCCACCGCCCGGACCGCCCGGACCGCCCTGCCCCTCGCGCTGGGCGAAGCGCTGCTTGATCGCCTCCAGCTCGGCCGCGTCGATGACGCCGTCCTTGTTGGCGTCCATGCGCTCGAAGCGCTGCTGGGCCGAGGCCTCGTACTCGGCGGCGGTGACGACGCCGTCGCCATCGGCGTCCGGGCCGCGCATGCCGGGGCCAGGCTGGGCATGCGCGGCGGCTCCCAGCAGCGACAATCCAAGGACGGCGGAAACGAGTCGGTTCATGAAGACGCTCCGTGGCGATTTGACGCTAGGGGGCCACGATCAGGTTGCGCGCCTGTTGCAAGCGTGAAATCTGACGGTGACAGGGGCATGAAAGGACCATCGGCATGGAGACCTCCCCGACCACCGCCTCGTCCGCCGCCGTCGCGGACACCGCCAAGGGCGCCGGCGCCCGCATCCTGATCGTCGATGACGATCCGGGCATCCGCGACGTCGTGTCCGATTTCCTCGTCCGCCACGGCTATGTCGTCGACACGGCCCAGGACGCGCGCACTATGGAACAGGCCCTGGCCAAGGGCCCGGTCGACTTGGTGGTGCTCGACGTCATGCTGCCGGGCGAAGACGGCCTGGCCATCTGCCGCCGTCTTGCCGCCCAGGACGGCCCCGCCATCATCATGCTGTCGGCCATGGGCGAGGAGACCGACCGGATCGTCGGCCTCGAGCTGGGCGCCGACGACTATCTGCCCAAGCCGTGCAATCCGCGCGAGCTGCTGGCCCGCGTGCGCGCCGTCCTGCGCCGCCGCACCGAGCCGCGCTCCAGCGACGACACCATGGGCGCGGCCTGCGAGTTCGCCGGCTGGCGCCTCGACCTCGTCCGCCGCGAACTGCGCTCGCCGCAGTCGGTGGTGGTCAACCTCTCCAGCGGCGAGTTCTCACTGCTGCGCGCCTTCGTCGAACGCCCGCAGCGGGTGCTGACCCGCGACCAGCTCCTCGACCTGGCCCGTGGCCGCGACAGCGACGCCTACGACCGCGCCATCGACGTCCAGATCAGCCGGCTGCGCCGCAAGCTGGACGACGGCGGCGGCGGCGAACTGATCCGCACGATCCGCAGCGAGGGCTACATGTTCACGCCCAAGGTCACCCGCACGCCATGAAGTTCGCAGTCCCGGGGCGCGGCGGCGCGCCCCTGTTCGCCCAGGCCCTGGGACTGGCGCTCGTCACACTGGTCGCAACGATCCTGATCTGCGTGGCGGTCGTGTTCAACGTGCCGCCGCCTCCGCCAGAGCTCTACAAGCTCAGCGAGATCAGCCGGGCGCTGAAGAGCGGCGAAACCGTGCATCCGCGCGACGGCCGGCCGCTGCTCGTCCGCCACCGCGCCACCGTCAAGCCCGACGGCGAGGACTCCCAGCGCCGCGCCGAGTTCAAGGCCGCCATCGGCCGCGAACTGAACGTGCCCGTCGACCGGATCTCGATCCGCACCGAGAACGGCCCTCGCTTCTTCGTTCGCACCGCCCGCCAGAAGGGTCCGCCGCCGCCTCCGGGTCCCGGCGGCCCGCGCCCTGGCGGCCCTGGAGGTCCTGGAGGTCCTGGCGCCCTGAACGGTCCGGGCGCGCCTGGCGGACCGCCGCCTCCGCCGCCTGTCGCGATCACTGCCGCCGACCGCATCGCCGCGGTGATGCGCGACGAGCCCTTTCTGTTCGGCGACTTCCAGCTGGGCATTCGCCAGTCCGACGGCCGCTGGCTGGTGGTCGAGCCCAAGTTCACCCTCCTGCGCGATACCTGGCAGGTGCGGATCCTGTTGATCCTGGCGCTGTCGGTCGTCGCCGTGTCGCCGCTGGCCTGGCTGTTCGCCCGGCGCCTGGCCGGTCCGATCACCGCTTTCGCCGCCGCCGCCGAACGCCTGGGACGCGATCCGCGCGCCCCGCCGCTCAGCCTGTCGGGCTCGGCCGAGGTGGCCGCCGCCGCCAACGCCTTCAACGAGATGCAGGAGCGCCTGCGCCGCTACGTCGAGGACCGCACCGCCATGATCGGCGCGGTGGCCCACGACCTGCGCACGCCCCTCACCCGCCTGCGGTTCCGCATCGAGACCACGCCCGACGACGTCCGAGCCAAGCTGGAAAGCGACATCGACCAGATGGAGGCGATGATCTCGGCCACCCTGGCCTTCGTGCGCGACACCAGCCGCCCGGCCGAACGCACGAAGCTGGAGCTCGCCTCGCTGCTGGAAAGCGTCATGGACGAGGCGGCCGAAACCGGCGGCGACGCCACGGCCGAGGAAAGCGACAAGATCGTTATCGAGGGCGACCCGATCGCGCTGAAGCGCCTGGTCACCAACCTGGTCGAGAACGCACTGAAATACGGCGGGGCCGCGCGCGGCCGGGTCTATCGCCAGACCGGCGGCGCGGTCCTCGAGATCGACGACAACGGCCCAGGCGTGCCCTCGTCCGAGCTGGACCGCGTGTTCGAGCCGTTCTTCCGGGGCGAGCCGTCGCGCAATCGCGAGACCGGCGGCATCGGCCTGGGCCTGGCGGTCGTCCGTTCTCTGGCCCGCGCCCATGGCGGCGACGTGACGCTGCTGAACCGCCCCGAAGGCGGCCTGCGGGCCCGCGTAACCCTGCCGGCCTGAGGCTTGTTGCGGCCGCGCAATCAAGCGCGGCCGTGACGACATAACCGCGCAACGCGGCGGCGCTTCAAGCGATGGCAAGGAGCCCCATCCCATGACCGCACGCGCCGCCCTGCCCTTCCTGGCCCTCGCCGCCCTCAGCCTCGCCGCCTGCGGCCATGCCCCGCCGGATGGACCGGGCGGTCGCGGTCCGGGCGGACCGAGCGGCCGTCCCGGTTTGCGCGGCGGTTGGTCTCCGGGCGAAGGCGGCCCTGGCGGTCCGCGCATGGGCGGCGGCAAGCAGGTGTTCATCAGCCCGGCGGGCGAGCCGTTCCGCGCCGACGCCGGCCAGCCCTACCCGGTGGCCCTGTGGTTCGCCGGCGCCGACGCCGACCACGATGGCGTGCTGACCCGCGAGGAGTTCCTCGCCGACTCCCTGCGCTTCTTCGACAAGCTGGACGCCGACAAGTCGGGCGTCCTCGACGGCTTCGAGGTCTCGGCCTACGAGCGCAACATCGCGCCCGAGATCGTCCAGGCCTCGGCCATGCCGCAACAGGCCCAGCCGTCCGGCGGCGGTCCCGACGGCGGAGACGGCGACGGGCCGCGCCGACGCCGCGACGGCGGCCTTGGCAACATGCTGCTGGGCGCTACGCCCTACGCGCTGCTGGCCGAGCCCCAGCCGGTGATGGGCGCCGACGCCGATTTCAATCGTCGCGTCACCCGCGACGAGGCGACCCGTGCGGCCAACGCCCGCTTCAGGCTGCTCGACAAGGACGGCGACGGCCGCCTGATCCTGGACGAACTGCCCCAGACCCGGATGCAGCGCATGCTGACCGGCGAGGACGAGCCTCGCGAAGGCGGCCGGCGCGGCAAGGGCGGCCGTCGCCCGCCACGCTGAGGCTTTTCACCCCGCCACCACGCCGGCGATGATGTTGATGCCCAGCGCCAGGATCGCGGTGTTGTAGAAATAGGCCGTGACCGCGTGGGCGGTGACCAGGTTGCGCAACGCCCCGGTGCGCACGTCATTGTCGGAGACCTGGAAGGTCGCCCCGATGCTGAAGGCCAGGTAGATGAAGTCCTTGTAGGTGCGGGCCGGCTCACCGGGAAAGCCGAAGCCGCCCTTCCCCGCCCCGGCGCCGAAATGGCGGTGGGCGTAGTGCAGCACGAACACCGAGTGCAGCACGATCCACGACAGCACCAGGGTCACCCCCGCGCAGGCCGCCGTCAGGTTCTTGACGAAAGCCGCCTGCGAGCGCGCGCCGATCATCGCCGCCACCACCGCAGCCAGGCTGGCGGCGATGGCCGACAGTACGATCAGCAGGATCAGCGAGCGCCCCTCGTCCTCGGCCGCGGCCTTGGCGCGAAGGGCCGCCTCATCGGTGGTGAGGAACAGGCGCCACAGCAAAACGGCGTAGATCGCGGCGCCGACGTCCCAGCCGATCAAAATATGCGTGCTTTCGGGCAGATTTATCTGGCGGGCGAAAAACCATGCAAAAGCCCTGCCAGCGCCCCCGCCAGCAGCCGCCAATGCCTTGTAATTAATAAGAATTTACCAACAGCACCGGTGCTTTTGCGCATCGCTCTCAGCCTGCCTTTTCCCCAGACAATCGTCCTTAACGCTGCATTTGTCTCGCCCGACACGTGAAACCGAACCGGGCTTCACCGGTTACTTCACCGGAACACTGGAACGACGCCATGACCGACCCCGACGCCCCGCCTCCGCTGGAGCCGCAAACGCCGGACGATCCGCCGGGCTCGACGCCCGACGAAGTCCCGCTTGAGCCGCCCCCTGTGCAGCCGGGCGACGATCGACCCTATGGCGCCGCTTCGGCCCCGTTCCCTCCCGTTACCAGTCCCGATTAGGAGCAAGACATGGACCTCGACAGCGAACGGCCCCGCGGCCGCCGAGGCTTCGCCGCCATGGATCCGGAACGCCGCCGCGAGATAGCTCGCAAGGGCGGCGCCAGCGTCCCCAGCGAGAAGCGCAGCTTCGCCAAGGACCGCGACCTCGCCGCCAACGCTGGCCGCAAGGGCGGTTCCTCGTCGCGTGGCGGCGGCCGCCTCGGCGCTCGCGACCTTTAGGAATGCCGCGGCCGAGGGGGGGACGGGCGACACAGCCAACGGTGGTGGCGCACGTATCAGGATTTTAGAGCCCGGATCGGTTTGCCGATCCGGGCTCTTGGGCTGTCCGCCGTCCAGCGGCCGGCCGCGACTTCTTCTTTCCGCTTCCGGAGCGATATTCAGGAGCGAAGCGCGAAGACGCCGAACGCCGGCGTCTCGCTGATCCAGCGCGTCTCGACGCGCCATCCGGCCTTCTCCGCCATCGCGGCGAAGGCGTCCGGGTCGTACTTGTAGGAATTCTCCGTATGGATCGTCTCGCCGGCCGCGAAGGCGATCGGCTCGCCGGCGATCTTGACGACCTGGTCACGCAGGCTGACCAGATGCATCTCGATCCGGCTCTCGACCGCGTTCCACACCGCCCGGTGAGCGAAGGCTTCCAGGTCGAAGGTCCCGTCCAGCTCGCGGTTGATGCGCACCAGCAGGTTCTTGTTGAACGCCGCCGTCACGCCGGCCGCGTCGTCATAGGCGGGAACCAGCACATCCTCGCTCTTGGCGATATCGGCCCCCACCACGAACAGAGCACCTGGTCCCAGAAGCTCGCGCGCCGCCGCCAGGAAGGCGATCGCCTCGTCCGTCGGGAAGTTGCCGATCGTCGAGCCGGGGAAGAAGCCGACCGCAGGCCGTCCTCGCGCCGCCGCCGGCAGGCCCAGCGGATGGGTGAAGTCGCCCACGGCCGGCGCCACTGTCAGTTTCGGATAGTCGGCGCGGATGGCTTCGGCGGCCGCCTCCAGGGCCGAGGCGCTGATATCCATCGGCGCATAGACCGCCAGCTGCGGCGCGGAGTCGAGCACGATGCGGGTCTTGGTGCTGGCCCCGCTGCCGAACTCGATCATCGCCGCGCCCTCGGGGATGCGCGCGGCGATCTCGGGCGCTATGCGGCGCAGCAGCGCCGTCTCGGTGCGGGTCGGATAGTATTCCGGCAGCACCGTGATCTCCTCGAACAGCCGCGAACCCTCGGCGTCGTAGAAGTACTTGCTGGACAGGCTCTTGGGGCTGGCGGTCAGGCCGGCCAGCACGTCGTCACGAAATCCCGCGTCCATGGTCCGCTCGCGTCCGCCCGCGCCGTCGCGCGCAAGGCGCACGCCCGAGAACATCCAGCGCTGGTCGGGGTGGAAGAAGTTACGATAGCTGGCCCGCGCATGGCCCGGCGGCGTGCCGGCCGCCCCGCCGCGCAGAACCATCTGGTTGACCATGAACTTGCCGTTGTACTCGCCCAGCGCCCCGGCCCCGGCCCGGAAACCGGGATAAGGCGCATAGGCGCTGGCCGTCCACTGCCAGGCCTCGCCCGACATCTGCTTGAAGCCCCTGCCCGAGCGCGCGGCGACTTCCCATTCGGCCTCGGTGGGCAGGCGCGCCCCGGCCCAGGTCGCAAAAGCGCAGGCCTCGTAGTAGCTGACGTGTGCGACAGGCGCGGCGAGATCCAGCGGGCGCAGGCCAGAGAGGCCGAACTCGCTCCAGGCGCCGTCCTCGTCCTGGCGCCAGTAGAGCGGTGAGGACCAGCCCTGCTCCTGCGCCATCGTCCAGCCGTCCGACAGCCAGAACTCGGCCCGCTCGTAGCCGCCATCCTCGATGAAGCCCAGCCACTCGCCGTTGGTGGTCAGGCGGTCGGCCAGGCGGAAGGGCTCCAGGAACACCCGATGAAGCGGCCGCTCGTTGTCGAAGGCGAAACCGCCCGCCTCGGCGCCGATCGTCTCGACACCGCCCTCGAAGCCGATGAACTCCAGGGCCGAAGCGGCCGCGCGCCGCGGATCGGGGCGCTCGCGATAGGCCGGCGACAGCGGTGACTGGGCGAACAGGTGCTGGATGTCCATCAGCAGCAGTTCCTGGTGCTGCTCCTCGTGGGCCAGGCCCAGCTCCAGCCGCTCCAGGATTTCCGGCGACAGCGCGCCCGACAGCAGCCGGGCCATGGCCGCGTCCACATGCCGGCGATAGGCCCCGACCTCGGCGCAGGAGGGCCGGGTCAGCAGGCCGCGCTGCGGGCGCGGCTGACGCGGTCCCAGGGCCTCGTAATAGGAATTGAAGATATAGCCGAAGGCCTGGTCATAGGGCTTGTAGCCCGGCAGGTACGGCGCCAGCAGGAAGGTCTCGAAAAACCAGGTCGTATGGCCCCGGTGCCACTTGGCCGGGCTGGCGTCGGGCATCGACTGGGCCGCCTGGTCCTCGGGAGACAGCGGCGCGGCCAGCGTCTCGGTGCGCGCGCGCACGGCGCGATAGCGGAAAAGCGGCGTGTCGACCGCCTCGGCGGCGGAGGTCAGGACCAGATTGTCGTCGGGGCTCATGGACGCTCCTGGCGCTTACGGGCCGCGCGCGCCGGCCGCTGTGCAAAACGGACCGGGAGCTTGGGCGTTCCCCGGGAGAGCGGCAAGTCGGCCTGCTGCCAGCATGGTGTCATCAGCAGTTCTCAATTCCTATCGAATTGATCTGATTTGATTCTCCCGCCTTGCGGGAGCGACAAGCAGGTAAATCCGCTTCGCGCGGCCTGTCTTGAAGAGTTCAGCGATGTCTTTCGCCTCTCCGCCCGAACCCACGCCATCGCGTCCGTTCGGCGCGCCGTCCGCGCCGGCCGACGATCCGCCGATCCTGATCGTGCCCGGCCTCTACAACTCCGGTCCCGATCACTGGCAGAGCCACTGGGAGCGCGCCCTGCCCAATGCCGAGCGCGTCGACCAGGTCGACTGGGAGCGGCCCACCCTGGGCGACTGGACCATCAGCCTTGCCGAGGCCGTGCGCAGCCGCCCCGGCGCGATCCTGGTGGCCCACAGCCTGGGCTGCGCGCTGGTCTGCCACCTGGCCCAGGTGACCGGCGGCCGGGGCGTGCGCGGCGCCCTGCTGGTGGCTCCGGCCGACGTCAATCGCGAGGGCCCCGCCGGCCGTCTGCTGATCGGCTTCTCGCCGATCCCCCGCCCGCGCCTGCCCTTCCCCACATTGGTGGTGGCCAGCCGCGACGATCCCTACGTCGCCATCGAGCGGGCCGAGGCCTTCGCCCGCGGCTGGGGCTCGCGCTTCGTCGACCTTGGCCGGGCGGGCCACATCAACGTCGACTCCGGCCACGGCGCCTGGCCGCGCGGCCGCACCCTGCTGAACGAGTTGATCCGGGTCACGGCCAACGCTTCGCCCCAGCCCTGAACCCGCTTCTGGCCTGACAAAAGACGACCCCCGCGAACCGGGTTCGCGGGGGTCGTTCTTTACGCGGACTGTCTAGACGTACTTTGCCAAGTTCGGCTTCGCGATCCTCAGCGCTTTGCTCCAGCCTCCTTATGGGCGAGCGCGCTGTTCCGCGAAGATCAAACCTCGGATCAGGCCTCAGGCGGCGGCCTGGCGGCTACGTACGCGGCTCATCCAGTCTTCCGGATAGGTCTCGCGCACGACGATCGACTTGAACTGGCCGACCGGGATGCGGGCGGCGTCGCCCGGCTGCAGGTCGCGCGAGACCGAGTGGCCCGCGAATTCCTGGATGATCGTGATCACCTGGCTGCTGCCGGCGGCGTTCTCGATGAGGATCATGGGGGTGTCTCTCTCTCTGAGAGGGCTTGAGGGCGCGTCAGAGGACGCGACGTTCCTGGGGCAGGCTCTGGCGGGTCCAGGCGTCGATGTCGGCCGAGCTCTGGAAGCGGCGGAAGGCGCCCTGGGTGTGGTCGGGGCAGTACGAGGCGCGCTTGCTGGTCGTCTCGCGGCCGCAGAAGCCGAAATCGCCGGCGTCCGGATTGCCGATCGGCCAGCGGCACGAGTGCATCGACAGGTCGAGGATGCTGGCGGTCGGGGTCAGCTCCTCCATCACCGCGGCCTGGGCGCGCATGGCCGGACGGGCCTGGGCCGGTGCGTTGGTGCGGGCCCGCGGGGCCTGGCGCGACACCCGGACGGTGACGGCGCGCTGGCGCACCGGGGTTTCGCGGACGGTGATGCCCAGGCGGTGGATCTTGCCGATGACGGCGCTGCGGCTGACGCCGCCCAGCTGGCGCGCCACCTGGCTGGCGCTCAACCCTTCGAGCCACAACTTCCTGAGCGTGGCGGTACGTTCCTCGTTCCAGTCCATGACGGTTTCCGCTTCTTAAGGGTGCGGGATCAGCCCCCGCCCTTCTTCGGTAGAATCATGGTTAACGGCGGTCAAATTCTTCCGTGCATACCCACGGTTCTCGAAATCACATTTTTCTAGTGAATCTCGCTAGATAGCAGACGATGTCGCAGGGAGCCCTTTTGAACTGCGGCAAGACCTTGACCGAATAACGTCGTTCCGCGATGAATTCACGGGTCAGAAACCGGCTTGGATTTGAATGCGGCGCGGCGTCGCAAGCCTTGCGACATAACGCCTACGGGGATTGTGATGCGTACCCTTTCCGCCGTCGCCGCCGCGACGCTCTGCCTGTGCTTCGGCCTGACCATGACCGCCTGCTCGAAGGGCGGCGAAACCTCCGGCTCGGGCGCCCCCGCGCCGCCCGCCGCCCCACCGCCGACCCCGGCCGAGAAGGCCGCAGCGCTGGCCGCCCTCCCCGCCCCCTACAACACCGGCGACCTGCTGAACGGCCAGAGCAAGTTCGCCCTCTGCCGCTCGTGCCACACCATCGCGCAGGGCGGCCCCAACATGACCGGCCCGAACCTTTACGGCGTGTTCGGCCGCAAGGCCGGGACCCATCCGAAGTACGCCTATTCGGACGCCGTCAAGAACGCCGGCTTCACGTGGGACGCCGAGCACCTGGACCACTGGCTCGACAATCCGCGCACCTTCCTGCCAGGCACCAAGATGACCTTCGCGGGCCTGTCCAACCCCAAGGACCGGATCGACTTGATCGCCTATCTGAAGGTCGAGACCGGTTACAAGCCCGAGCCCTCAGCGGCGACAGCCCCCGCACCGACATCCAAATGACCCCTCGCATCGCCCTCCTGACCCGGCTCTACGACGCCTACAACAAGGGCGATTTCGACGCCTTCGCAGCCGAGCTGGATCCCGCCGTCGACTGGCCAGACCAGATCGCCGGCGGCCGGCTCGTGGGGGTCGAGGCGATGCGGGCCTTATGGGCGCGGCGCGACGGCATGGTCCGGGTCGAGGCCGCGCCCCTGGAGTTCACCACGCTGGACGACGGACGGGTGTCGGTTTCCACGAACCAGACGGTGCATAACCTTGAGGGCCGCCTCTGGTCCGACAGCTGCGTGCGACATATCTACACGTTCCAAGGCGAGCGCGTGTCGCGCATGGATATAGTCGAGCGTTTGGACGAGGCGTAACGATGGCGAAGGCTGAAGTGTTGCTGACCCGGCACTTCGATGCGACGCGTCGGCGCGACCTCGAGACGGTGGTCGCCCAGCTTCACCCCGACATCGCCTTCGCCGACGTGCTGGAAGGCGGCCAGATCGTCGGCATCGAGGCCGCCCGCGGCTATTTCGAGCGCCAGTTCGCCATGGCCGGCGTCGATATCAGCCTGATGCGCGTGCGCCGCCAGACCGACGGCTGGGTCCACGCCGATGTCGAGATCGCCCTGCGCCGCCCCGACGGCCGCCTGTGGTCCCAGAACCTCGCCGTCATCGCCTACCTGATCCGCGACGACCTGATCGTCGGGATAGATCCGCAGCCGGATCCGGGGACGCGCTGACCCCGGCCCTCACGCCCCTTCGTCGTCCTCCCGGCCGTAGCGCGCAGCGCGAAGAGCCGGGACCCAGGGGCCGCCGCAAGGCGACTACAGAACCCCGTCACCGCGCCCTGTCCCCCTAGGTCCCGGATAAGCCCTTCGGGCTTTCCGGGATGACGAATTGTTTTTGACGACGGCCTAAGCCAGCAGGTCCGCGCAGGCGTCCAGCACGGCGTCGGCGTCCAGCCGGTACTTCGCGTAGAGATCCGGCAGGTCACCCGACTGGCCGAAGGTCTCCAGCCCCAGCGCCCGCAGGCGATGGCCGTGCACCGAGCCTAGCCACGACAGCGTCGCCGGCGCGCCATCGACCAGGGTCACCAGCCCCGCCTCGCGCGGCAGGTCGGCCAGCAACCGCTCCACCGTCGAGGTCCGCCTGGCGCCTTCCGTCCAGCGCGAACGGCCTGCCGCGGTCCAGTCGCGGTGCAGCACGTCGGCCGAGGTGACGGCCAGCAGACCCGCGCCCGGTTCGTCCTCCAGCAGGGCCGCGTGGGCCTCCAGCGCCTCGGGGGCCAGGGCCCCGCTGCAGACGATGGCCAGCCGCGCGTCCGGGGCCGGCGGCTTCAGCCAGTAGGCGCCCTCGACCACGCCGGTCTTCCAGGCCTGGTCAGAGCGCTCCGGCTGGGCGATGGCGCGGGTCGACAGTCGCAGATAGGTCGAGCAGCCGTCGGCGGCCTGGATGCGGTCGAAGGCGTGGGCCATCAGCACCGCCGTCTCGTCGGCGAAGGCTGGCTCGTAACTGTCCAGCCCCGGCTGGCTCATGCCGATGAGGGGCGAGCCGATCGACTGGTGCGCCCCGCCTTCGGGGGCCAGGGTCAGACCCGAGGGCGTCGCCACCAGCAGGAACCGGGCGTCCTGGTAGCAGGCGTAGTTCAGGGCATCGAGACCGCGAGCGATGAAGGGATCGTACAGCGTGCCGACCGGGAACAGGCGCTCGCCGAACAACGGGGCGGTCAGCCCCATGGCGGCCAGGGCGATGAACAGGTTGTTCTCGGCGATGCCCAGTTCGACGTGCTGCCCCGTCTCCCCCATCGACCACACCTGGGCAGAGGGGATGCGGCGGCGCTTGAAGACGTCCTCATGGGCGCGGCGATGGAACACGCCGCGCCGGTTAACGAAGCCGCCGAGATTGGTCGAGACCGTGACGTCCGGCGAGGTCGTCACCACGCGGCCGGCGAACTCGTCCTTGCGGGCGGCGATGTCGAACATGACCTTGCCGAAGGCGGCCTGGGTCGACTGGTCGCCGCCGCCTGCCACCGCCGCCAGGAGCTCGTCCTGCGTCGGCGTCGCCACGGTCGCCGCCGTGTAGTTGCGATCGTTGGCGATCGCGAAGGGCGCGCGGGCCACCAGGCCCTTCAGCGCCGTGCGCTCGGCCGATGACAAACCCGACAGCGCATCCCACTCCTCGCCCTCGACCACGCCCAGGCGCTCGCGCAGCTCGGCGATCTGGGTGGGGTTCATCAGGCCCGCGTGGTTGTCCTTGTGACCCTGGAACGGCAGCCGCAGGCCCTTGACGGTGTAGGCGATGAAGAACCGGGGCGCATCGTCACGCGAAGCCCGCTCGAAGGCCTCCAGGATCGTCTCCAGGCAGTGGCCGCCCAGCTCGGTCATCAGTTCGCCCAGGTCGACGTCCTTGTAGGCGCCGACCAGCGCCAGGGCGTCAGGCTCGCCCGCCAGGTCGGCGGTCAGCCGCTCGCGCCAGGCCGCCCCGCCCTGATAGGTCAGGGCCGAATAGAGGTCGTTGGGCGCGGTCTCGATCCAGGCCTTCAGCGCCGCACCGCCCGGTCGCTCGAAGGCCTCGCGCTGGCGCTTGGACCACTTCAGGGTCTCGACGGTCCAGCCGGCGGCCTCGAAGATCTCGCCATAGCGGGTGAACATCCGGTCCTTGGTCGTCGCGTCCAGGCTCTGGCGGTTGTAGTCGACGATCCACCAGGTGTTGCGCAGGTCGTGCTTGCAGGCCTCGATCAGGGCTTCGTAGATGTTGCCCTCGTCCAGCTCGGCGTCGCCCAGCAGCGAGATCATCCGCCCCATGGCCTCGGGCTTCACCGAGCCGCGCGCGGCCAGATAGTCCTGGGCCAGCGAGGCGAAGGCCGTGACCGCCACGCCCAGGCCCACCGAGCCGGTCGAGAAGTCGACGTCGTCCACGTCCTTGGTCCGCGAGGGATAGGACTGCGCGCCGCCCAGGGCGCGGAAGGCCTTCAGCTTGTCCAGGCTCTGGCGGCCGAACAGGTGCTGGATGGCGTGGAAGACGGGGCTGGCGTGCGGCTTGACCGCCACCCGGTCCTGCGGCCGCAGCGCCTTCATGTAGAGCGCCGTCATCAGGGTGGTCATCGAGGCGCATGAGGCCTGGTGCCCGCCCACCTTCAGCCCGTCGCGGCTTTCGCGACGGTGGTTGGCGTTGTGGATCGTCCACGACGCCAGCCAGAGAATGCGTTCCTCGAGACGCCGCAGCAGCGCGATTTCCTGCCGCTTGGCCGTCAGAGACCCGTCAGCCATGCTTCCTCACCCGTTTATACGGGTGAGGTATGCCCCTCGCCCGCCTTTTCGCGCGCTTCATAATCCTCGATCTGCCGCGCCGTCCACTCCGGAGATTTCGTGAAGCGTGCGAGCAGGTTGTAGAACACCGGAACGATGAACAGCGTTAGCAGGGTCGCCACGATCGCGCCGAAGAAGATCACGGCCCCGATCGTCTGGCGGCTTCCCGCCCCCGCCCCTGTCCACAGAAGCAGCGGCAGGGCGCCCATGGCGGTGGCGATCGAGGTCATGATGATCGGACGCAGGCGCAGGGCCGCCGCCTCGATCACCGCCTCGGTGACCTTCAGGCCTTCGTCGCGCAGCTGGTTGGCGAACTCGACGATCAGGATGCCGTTCTTGGCGGCGATGCCTATCAGGATGATCAGGCCGATCTGGCTGTAGGTGTTGATGGTCGAGCCGGCCATGACCAGGCCGAACAGCCCGCCCAGCACCGCCAGCGGCACGGTCAGCATGATCACCGCCGGGTGGATCCAGCTTTCGAACTGCGCGGCCAGCACCAGGAACACCAGCAGCAGGGCCAGGCCGAAGGCGATGGCGATCCCGCCCGAGCCTTCCAGATAGTCCTTGGCCTGGCCGCCCCACTTGATGCTGACGCCGGGCGTCGGGTGCTGCGCAGCCTGGGCCTGGAAGAAGCTGACCGCATCCTCGACCGTGTAGCCGGGCGAGAGCTGGGTGGTCAGGGTCACCGAGCGCAGGCGGTCGACGCGCGGGCGATCGGGGGTGTCGCCCCGCAGCTCGGTCTTGACCACCGTCGACAGCGGCACCAGGCCGCCGGCGTTGGTGCGCACCTGCAGCTTGTCGAGATCGGCCACGCTGCGGCGCTGGTCGAGCTCGGTCTGCAGGATGACGTCGTATTCCTGGCCGTTCTTGATGTAGGTCGTCGCCTGGCGCGAACCGAACATGGTCTCCAGCGCCCGGCCCACGGCCTGGGCCGAGACGCCGAGGCTGGCGGCCTTGTCGAGATCGATCTGCACCGACAGGCGCGGCGCGGTCGGCTCGTAGTCGATGCGCGGGCGCGAGAAGCCCGGGTTTTCCTGGGCGGCGGCCAGGATCGGCTTCAGCCAATTGGACAGCTGCACGTAGTCGTTGCCGACGGCGATCATGTCGACATTGGTGCCGCCACCACCGCCACCGCCCCCGCCGCGCTGGAAGGCGCCGCGAACGCTGGCCACGGCGCGCACGCCGGTGATCTTGGAGAGGTCCTTGTTGAGCTCGGCCGCCACGTCGTCGGCGGTCTTGTCGCGCTCGCCCCAGCCCTTCAGCACCACCACGCCGTTGCCCGAGTTGAACTGGCTCTGGCCGAAGCGCGGGATGGTCAGGATGGTGCGCTCGGCGATGCCGTCCTCGCGATAGCGAGCCATGATCTTCTCGATCTTGGCGCCGATGGCCGAGGTGTAGTCGAAGCCGGCGCCTTCCGGGGCGCTGATCTGGATGTCGACGCGGCCGCGGTCCTCGGCCGGCACCAGCTCCTTGGGCAAGCTGACGAACAGCAGCGCGGCGAAGCCGGCCAGCAGGATCACCGCCCCGCCGGCGGCGAAGCTGGCGGCGCGGACGCCCAGCAGGCCTTCGAGCGAGGCGCGGTAGCTCTCCTTCAGCCGGTCCATCGCCCAGTCCATGCGCTTGTTGAACCAGCCCCCGCCATGCGCGGGCTTGAGCAGCTTGGAGGCCATCATCGGCGACAGGCTGAGCGCCAGCACGGCCGAGAAGGCCACGGCGGCGGCGATGGCCACGGCCAGCTCGACAAAGAGGCGGCCGATATAGCCGGGCAGGAACATCAGCGGCGCGAACACCGAGATCAGCACGATGGTGGTCGCGACGACGGCGAAGAACACCTGGCGCGAGCCGCGCTGGGCGGCGATCAGGGCCGGCTCGCCCTCGTCCACCCGGCGCTGGATGTTCTCGACCACGACGATGGCGTCGTCGACCACCAGGCCGACGGCCAGCACCAGGGCCAGCAGGGTCAAGAGGTTCAGCGAGAAGCCCAGCGGGGCCAGGACGATAAAGGTCGACAGGATGCAGATCGGCGCGACGATCGAGGGGATCAGCGCCGAGCGCCAACTGCCCAGGAAGATCAGGTTGACCAGCGCCACCAGGCCCACGGACATGCCCATGGTGATCCAGACCTCGTGGATCGCCTCGGCGGTGAACACCGAGTTGTCCACGGCCACCACCAGCTTGGTGCCGGGCGGCAGGGTCTGGTTGATGACCTCGACCTCCTTGCGGACGGCCTCGGAGATGGCGACGTCGTTGGCCTGCGACTGACGGGTCAGGCCGATGCCGACCTGGTCGACGCCGTTGCCGCGGAACAGGCGCCGGCGCTCGTCCGGCCCTTCCTCGATGCGGGCCACGTCCGACAGGCGCAGCACGAAGCCGGCGCCGTCTGCAGCCCGGATCGGCAGGCGGGCGAAGTCGGCCGGCGTCGCATAGGCGCGGGCCACGCGGATGGTGAAGTCCTTGGCGTTGCTTTCCAGCGAACCGGCCGGCAGTTCCAGGTTCTGGGCGTTCAGCGCGTCCTCGACGTCGCTGACGGTGACGCCCCGGGCGGCCATGGCGTCGGCGTTCAGCCAGATGCGCATGGCGTAGATCTTGGCCCCGAACAGGTTGGCCTGAGCCACGCCGTCGATGGTCGACATCCGCTCGACCAGATAGCGGTCGGCGTAGTCGGCCAGCTCCAGCGGATCCAGAGTGGTCGAGGTCAGGTTCAGGATGATGATCGGCGAGGCGTCGGCGTTGGCCTTGGCGATCTGCGGCGGGTCGGCCTGGTCGGGCAGGTTGGCCGACACCCGGCTGACGGCGTCGCGCACGTCGTTGGCGGCGGCGTCCAGGTCGCGGTCCAGGCGGAAGGTGATGCTGATCTGCGAGCGGCCGTCGCGCGAGGAGCTGTTGACGCGGTCGATGCCCTGAATGCCGGAGACCTGGCGCTCGATCACCTGGGTGATGCGCTCCTCGATGACCTCGGCCGAGGCGCCGCGATAGACGGTCGAGATCGACACCACCGGCGGGTCGACGTTGGGCAGCTCGCGGATCGGCAGCGAGCCGAAGGCCGCCAGGCCGATAACGCACAGGATGATCGCCGCGACGGCGGCGAATACCGGGCGGCGGACGGAGATGTCAGAAAGCATCAGCCCGCCTTACGGTCTTGGGGCTTGCCGCCTTGACCGCCCGGGCCGCCGGCCGGCTTGGCCACGTCGCGCACCGCGCCGCCGTCCTGCACGCGGTTGAGGCCGTCGGCCACCACGACGTCACCGGCCTTCAGGCCCGAACGGATCTCGACGAAGCCGTCGGCCGTCAGGCCGGTGGTGATGTTGGTGCGGCGGGCGACCTGGCCCTTGTCGCCCTTGGCGACGAGGAACACCGAGGCCTGCTGGCCTTCGAACTGAACGGCCGCTTCCGGCACGGCCAGGCCCTGGCGCACGCCCTGGTCGATGGCGACCTTGACCAGCATGCCCGGCTTCAGGCGGCCGCCCGGATTGGGAAACTCGGCGCGGGCCTTGATGGCGCGGGTGGCCGCATCGATGCGGGTGTCGATCTGGGCGATCTGGCCCTGGAAGGTCTCGCCCGGCAGCGCGTCGGGGCTGGCCTTGATCGGCAGGCCGTCGCGCAGGGTGGCGAGATAGCGGTCGGGCACCGCGAAGTCGACGCGCACCACCGAGGCGTCGTCCAGGCTGACGATGGCCCCGCCCGGTGCGATCAGCGTGCCGGGGGCGACGTCGGAGATGCCGACGCGGCCGGCGAACGGCGCGCGGATCACGCGGTCCAGGCGCTGGGCCTTGGCCGAGGCCAGGGCCGCCTTGGCGCTCTCGTAGGCGGCCAGGTTCTGCTCGGCCGTGGCGCGCGGGGCGATGCCCTTGTCGGCCAGGGTCTTCCAGCGGTCGTAGTTGCGCTTGGCCTGGTCCAGATTGGCCTGGGCCTGGGCGATGTCGGCGGTTTCCTGGTCGTCCTTCAGCGTGACCAGGACCTGGCCGCGCGAGACCAGCTGGCCGTCGGTGAAGTGGACGGCGGTGATCAGCTCGGTGGTGTTGGAGGTGATGGTCACCGACTGGCGGCCCTTGGCCACGCCCAGCACTTCGATGCGGTCGGTGAAGGCACGCTGGGCCACGGCGACCTGTGACACGGCCGTGGCGCGGCCGCCTGGACCGCCCTGCCCTTCGGCCTTGCCGCCGAGCAGCAGCTTGGCTCCGCCGGCCAGGATCATCAGGATCAAGGCGACTCCGGCCGCGATGAGGAAGAAGTGCCTGCGGATCACAAATACGCTCCGGCGCCGTTGAACCGGCGCCCTTAAGGTCTAGGTTGGGGCGACATATGACCCCACCCTAGACCTGCGTCTAGTGACACTAGAATTACGTGACATTTCAACTTTGAAACAGTTGCAAGCACTTGGCTTGACGTAACGTCGGTCGCCAAGCTTGGCCTTGCGTCTCTAGTCCGTGTAGCCCGGGGACTGGCGGTCCAGCTGGCGCAGGCAGCCGGGCCAGGCCAGGCCCGCGATCATGCCCAGCCCCATGCCGGTCTGGCTGCGAACCTCGGCCTGGGCTGCCTCCGGAGCGAGCAGCACGTGATCGCGTCCTGCGCTCAAGGCCATCACCTGCTGGGCGCAGGCCCGCTCCAGGAAGAACATCCCGAGCCAGCATTCGGCCGCCGTGCGGCCGACGGCCAGGGTGCCATGGTTGCGCAGCAGCATCAGCCGCTTGTCGCCGAGGTCGGCCACCAGCCGTTCGCGCTCGTCGAGGTTCAGGGCGATGCCCTCGTAATCGTGATAGGCCAGCTGCGGGGTGACGATCAGCGCCTGCTGGCTCAGCGGCAGCAGGCCCTCGGCGTGGGCGGCCACGGCCACGCCCTGGTCGGTATGCAGGTGCATCACGAACTGGGCGTCCTCGCGGGCGGCGTGGATGGCCGAGTGGATCGTGAAGCCCGCCGGATTGATGAAGTACGGCGTCTTGTCGATGACGTTGCCGTCCAGATCGATCTTTACCAGGCACGAGGCGGTCATCTCGCCGAAGAACATGCCGTACGGATTGATCAGGAAATGGTGCTCGGGGCCCGGAATCCGGGCCGAGATATGGGTGAAGATCATGTCGTCCCAGCCGTGCAGGGCGACCAGGCGATAGAGGGCCGCCAGGTCGACGCGAGCCTGCCATTCGGCCTCGCTGACCTGATCCTTGATCGATGCGGCGATCGCGCCGGTTCCGTCGGCCATGACGCTTGCTCCCGTAAGTTATCGTTGTTGAGTTGAGCGTCGCGCCGACGGGCGCCGCCGTCAAGCGACCGTCGTTAGATGGGATCGTACTTGCCAGAGCCCTTTCGCCGTCGGACGGTCCTGGCGGATTCGAAGACGGGGGATCTGCCGTATGTTGCCCTTGATCGGCGTGGGCGTGATCGTCCTCGGCTTCGCGCTGAGGTTCAATCCGCTGCTGGTGGTGGTCTGCGCCGCCATGGCCTCGGGCCTGGCCGCCGGCCTTGGCCCGCTGGAAGTGCTGGCCGCCTTCGGCAAGGCCTTCAACCAGAACCGCTATGTCAGCATCGTCTGGGTGATCCTGCCGGCCATCGGCGTGCTTGAGCGATCGGGCCTGCAGGAGCGCGCCCGCACCGCGATCCGGGCCATGACGGCCGCCACCGCCGGGCGGATCCTGGTCGCCTACCTGCTGGCCCGCCAGTTGACCGCGGCGCTGGGCCTGATCTCGATCGCCGGCCACGCCCAGACCGTCCGGCCCCTCGTCGCCCCGATGTCCGAGGCCGCCGCCGAGAACCAGGCCGAGCTCGACGAGACCACCCGCGACGAGGTCAAGGCCATGAGCGCGGCCACCGACAATGTCGGCGTCTTCTTCGGCGAGGACATCTTCATGGCCATCGGCTCGATCCTGCTGATCGTCGGCTTCCTGGACCAGAACGGCCTGATCGTGGAGCCGCTGCACCTGTCGGTCTGGGCCATCCCCACGGCGATCGCCGCCTTTCTCGTGCACGGCGCGCGCCTGCTGCTGTTCGATCGCAAGCTCTCGAAGCGCCGCGCGCCCAGACCCGAGGCGACGGCATGATCGGCCTGCCGCTCGTCTACCTGCTTGTCGGCTGCATGTTCACCGCCTTCGCGGTGATGAGCGCCGGCGACAAGGCCAACCCCAAGCGCTTCGGCAACGCCGCCTTCTGGGGCCTGTTCGCGATCAGCTTCCTGTTCGGCGACCATCTCGGCGACCTCGGCAATGGCTTCCTCGTCGTCGCCCTGGCCCTGCTGGCCGGCACGGGCCGCCTGGGCGTCGGCCAACCCAAGACCACCAGCGGCGAGGAGCGCGCCGATCTGGCGCAGCGCTTCGGCCTCAAGCTTTTCCTGCCCGCCCTGCTGATCCCGGTCATCGTGCTGGCCGGCGCCTTCGCCTTCAAGGCCCTGACCTGGAACGGCCAGCATGTGGTGGATCCCAAGCAGGCCACCCTGGTCTCGCTGGCCCTGGCCGCCATCGTGGCCGCCGTCCTGGCCCAGCGCCTGTTCGGCCAGCCCGCCGCCTCGCCGCTGCAGGAGGGCCGCCGCCTGATCGATCTCGTCGGCTGGGCCGCCATGCTGCCCCAGATGCTGGCCGCCCTGGGCGCTGTCTTCGCCCTGGCGGGCGTAGGCCAGACGATCGGCGACATCACCCTGGCGATCACCCCGGTCGACAGCCGCCTGGCGGTCGTCGTCGCCTACTGCCTCGGGATGGCGCTCTTCACGGTGATGATGGGCAACGCCTTCGCCGCCTTCCCGGTGATGACCGCCGGCATCGGCCTGCCGCTGGTGATCGGCCGCTTCGGCGGCGACCCGGCCGTGGTCTGCGCCATCGGCATGCTGTCGGGCTTCTGTGGCACCCTGCTGACCCCGCTGGCCGCCAACTTCAACCTCGTTCCCGCCGCCCTGCTGCAGCTGAAGAACCGTTACGCCGTCATCCAGGCCCAGGCGCCGACGGCGGTGCTGATGCTGCTGATCAACATGGTCCTGATGTATGCCCTCGCCTTCCGCTGAGACCGCCGCCCGCTTCGCCCGGGCCGCCCTGGGCCACGTCGCCCGCGAGTATCCCAACAAGCTCGACCACGTGATGGCCGGCGACGCCGACGCCCAAGGCCCGCGCGCCCTGCACCCGATCTTCTTCGGCAGCTTCGACTGGCACTCGTGCGTCCACGGCTACTGGACCCTGGCCACCCTGCTGCGCCTGCATCCCCAGATGGCCGAGGCCGCCGAGATCCGCGCCCTGTTCGACGACGCCTTCACGGCCGAAAAGGTCGCCGCCGAGGCCGGCTATCTCGCCCGCCCCGAAAGCCGCGGCTTCGAGCGCCCCTATGGCTGGGCCTGGCTGCTGAAGCTGCAGGCCGAGCTGCTGGCCCACGACGCGCCCTGGGCCGCGACGATGCAGCCCCTGGCCGACGCCTTCGTCGCCCGCTACCGCGCCTTCCTGCCGATCGCCGACTATCCGATCCGGGCCGGCGTGCATTCCAACACCGCCTTCGCCCTGGCCCTGGCCGCCGACTACGCCGACGCAGCTGGAGACGCCGAGTTCCGCGCCCTGCTCGCGGCCAAGGCCACCGCCTGGTACGGCCATGACCGCGCCTGCCAGGCCTGGGAGCCGTCGGGCGACGACTTCCTGTCCCCGGCCCTGATCGAGGCCCTGGCCATGCGCCGGCTCCAGCCGGAGGGCTTCGCGGAATGGTTCGCCGCCTTCTTGCCAGACTTGGCCGAGCGCCAGCCGGCCACGCTGTTCGCCCCGCCCAAGGTCAGCGACCGCACCGACGGCAAGATCGCCCACCTCGACGGTCTGTCGCTGTCTCGCGCCTGGTGCTGGCGCGCCGTGGCCAAGGACGCGCCCCTGGCTGTCGCCGCCGTAGCCCTGGAGGCCGCCGACCTGCACCTTGCCACCGCCCTGCCCCACGTCACCGGCGACTACATGGGCGAGCACTGGCTGGCGAGCTTCGCCCTGCTGGCGTTGCTGGAAACCTGATCAAGGGACCTCCCCCCGTGGGGGAGGCGGCCGAAGGCCGGTGGGGGGCCCTTTTCAGCCTCAGGGGCACCGGCCGATTTCGCGCCAACTCCCCCCACCGATCGCTGCGCGATCGCCTCCCCCAAAGGGGGAGGTTCGTTTACTGTGCTCCGCCGACCGCAACCGGATTCGCCTGCCCGTGCCCCTGATCCCAGTCGCCGACCTCACCGAAGCCCAAGCTGTCGAGGAGCTGGAACGTCTCGCCGACGAGATGGCCGGCCATGACCTGCGCTACTATCAGGACGACGCGCCGACGGTCAGCGACGCGGAGTACGACGAACTCAAGCGCCGCAACGCCGAGATCGAGGCGCGCTTTCCGCACCTGGTCCGCGAGAACTCGCCGTCGCTGAAGGTCGGCGCCGCCCGCTCGGCCCAGTTCTCGCCGGTCGAGCACGGCGTGCCGATGCTCAGCCTCGACAACGCCTTCTCCAACGACGAGGCCGAGGAGTTCGACGCCCGCATCCGCCGCTTCCTGCGCCTGGGCGCCGACGAGCCGGTCTTCTACATGGCCGAGCCCAAGATCGACGGCCTGTCGGCTTCGCTGCGCTACGAGAAGGGCGTGCTGGTGCAAGGCGCCACGCGCGGCGACGGCCGCGTCGGCGAGGACGTGACGGCCAACCTCAAGACCATCGCCGACATCCCCCACCGCCTGAAGGGCTCGGGCTGGCCGGACGTGATCGAGGTCCGCGGCGAGGTCTATGTCGAGCTCGAAGCCTTCGCCGCCTTCAACCAGACCGCCGAGGAAGCCGGCCAGCGCACCTACGCCAACCCGCGCAACTTCGCCGCCGGCTCGCTGCGCCAGATCGATCCCAAGATCAGCGCCACGCGGCCCTTGCGCTTCTTCGGCTACGCCTGGGGCCTGGTGTCTGAGCCGTTCGCCGCCAGCCAGTCCGAAGCGCTGGGCAAGCTGAAGGAATGGGGCTTCGTCACCACCGCCCCGCCGGCCGAGCGGGTCGAAGGCGCGCAAGGCCTGCTCGACATCTACGCCCGCTTCGAGACCCTGCGCCCGCAGCTGGCGTTCGACATCGACGGCGTCGTCTACAAGGTCGACGACCTGGAGCGGCAGCGCCGCCTGGGCTTCGTCTCGCGCTCGCCCCGCTGGGCCATCGCCCGCAAGTTCCCGGCCCAGCGCGCCAAGACGATCCTGGAGGCCATCGACATCCAGGTCGGCCGCACCGGCGCCCACACGCCCGTCGCACGCCTCAAGCCCGTCACCGTCGGCGGCGTCTCGGTGACCAACGCCACCCTGCACAACGCCGACGAGATCGCCCGCCTCGACGCCCGCATCGGCGACACCGTCGTCCTCCAGCGCGCCGGCGACGTGATCCCGCAGATCGTCGAGGTCGACCTCGACGCCCGCCCCGAAGACGCCGCCCCCTACGAATTCCCGCATGTCTGCGAATGCCCGCTGAAGACGGCCCTGACCCAGGAAATCAACGCCAACGGCGTGGAGTCGGTCGTTCGCCGCTGCACCGGCGAGTTCGCCTGCCCGTTCCAGCGCGTCGAGCACCTGCGCCACTTCGTCTCCCGCCGCGCCTTCGACATCGAGGGCCTGGGCGAAAAACAGCTCCAGGCCTTCTTCGACGAGGGCTGGATCAAGGAACCTGCCGATATCTTCGCCCTGGCCAAGGACGAGGAGAAGCTGGCGACCTTGCGCGAACGCGACGGTTACGGCGAGACCTCGGTCAAGAACCTGGTCGCCGGCATCGAGGCCCGCCGCACCATCGGCCTGGACCGGATGATCTACGCCCTGGGCGCCCGGGATATCGGCGAGACCACCTCGACCGTGCTGGCCCGCCACTTCGATACGTTCGCCGACCTGCAGGCCGCGTCCGAAGCCGCCGCCGGGGGCCTGCCCGGCGCGACCTATCTGGAGCTGTCGACCGCCGCCGGCGTCGGCCCCAAGGCGCTCGATCTCCTCGTCGAGGCCGGCCGCGCAGGCGTGCCCGCCGATCCGTGGCCGCAGTCGGAAGACCTGGAGCTGAAGATCGGCCAGGTCGTCCCCAAGCTGACCAAGCCGGCCCGCGCCGCCCTGGCCCAGCGCTACGGAACCTGGGACGCCTTCGCGCAGGGCCTTGCCGAGGCCGCCAAGGGCGCGCCGGGCGAGGACTATCTGCACCTGGCCGCCGTCGACGGCGTCGGCCCGGTCGCCGCCCAGTCGCTGGCCCGCTTCTTCGCCGAGGCGCACAACCGCCAGAAGGTCGAGAACCTGCTGGCCCAGCTCGACGTCCAGGCCGTGGCCAAGCCCAAGACCGACACCGCTGTGGCCGGCAAGACCGTGGTCTTCACCGGCTCGCTGGAGAAGATGACCCGCGACGAAGCCAAGGCTCAGGCAGAGTCGCTGGGCGCCAAGGTCGCCTCCTCGGTGTCCAAGAAGACCCATCTGGTGGTCGCCGGCCCCGGCGCGGGCTCCAAGCTGAAGACCGCCCAGGACCTCGGCATCCAGGTGATGACCGAGGACGAGTGGCTGGCCCTGGTCGCCGGCTGATGAAGGTCGTCGCCATCGATTTCGAGACGGCCAACGAGACCCGGTCGAGCCCCTGCTCGATCGGTCTGGCGTGGATCGAGGACGGCGCGGTCGCCCGCGTCGACCACCACTACATCCGGCCGTGGGACATGCGCTTCGCGCCGTTCAACATCGCCTTCCACGGCATCGGCCCGAACCACGTGCGCGACGCCGACGAGTTCCCGGCCGTGCTCGACCGCCTGCGGGGCGACTTGGACGGCGCACTGGTGCTGGCCCACAACGCCTCGTTCGACATCAGCGTCATCCGCCGCACCTGCGAGCACTACGGGATCGCCCCGCCGGCCTTCGACTACATGTGCACCGTGCAGGTCGCGCGCAGCGTCTGGCCGAACCTGCCCTCGCACAAGCTGAACGTGGTCGGCCGGCATCTGGGCGTCAGCTTCAAGCATCACGACGCGGCCGGCGACGCCTATGCCTGCGGCCAGGTCGCCCTGGCGGCCGCCGGCCTGACGGGCGCAGCCGGAGTCCACGACCTGCCGGGACGGATCGGCCTCAACCTCGGCCGGCTGAGCCGCAACGCCTACGCGCCGTCGCAAAGCCGCTCCCTGTCCAGAAAGACCCCGCCGCCGCCGCGTCCGGTCCTGCCGCCGGGCGCCGAGCGCCGTCTGGCCGGTCGCACGGTAGTCTTCACTGGCCAGCTCGACATGATGAGCCGCCCAGACGCTCAGGACCTGGCCGCCGCCATGGGCGCGCGGGTCGTCCTGTCGGTGACCAAGACCACTGACCTAGTCGTCGCCGGCCCCGGCGCCGGCGCAAAGCTGCGAACGGCCCGCGAGCGCGGCTTGCAGATCATGGATGAAGAGGCCTGGCTGGCTCTGGTCAGCTAGGGAACCTCGACACTACTTCCCCAGAAACGCCGCCAGCCGATCCTTCCACAGCACCGCCCAGGTGTGGCTGCCGTGGCCCTTGGTCTTCTCGCTGGCCGGCAGCAGCACGAACTCACCGCGCTTCAGCCGCTTCACCTCACGCTCGGCGATCCCGAGCTCAGGCGGGTTGATGAAGTCGTCCGCCGAGTTGATCCACAGCACCGGAACCTCGATCTTCTCCAGCCCCTCCGACGGGTCGTAATTCCTCGAAGCATCCACCTGATAGAGCAGGTCGTTGGCGTCCAGCCCCGCGATCCGGCGGTTGAAATCGGCCTCCAGGGCCTTGTCGGTCGCCTCGCGGGTCGGCAGGGCCAGTTGCATCGGCAGGGCCGAGGCGCCGGCGATGATCAGGAAGTCGGTCGCCGTGCGCAGGCCCTGCTTCGGCTGCTGCGTGTAGTCGCCGCCGTTCCAGGCCGGATCGGCCTTGATGGCGTCCATGGTCATCTTGCGCCACATGCGGTTGCGGCCGGCGATGGCCACCGGCTGGCAGGCGAAGGGCGCCAGCTTTTGGGCGAAGCCCGGATAGGTCTCGCCCCATACGAAGCCGTGCATGCAGCCCATCGACGTGCCCATCAGGAGCTTCAGGCGATCGACCTTCAGCCCCTCGACCAGCAGCTGGTGCTGGGCGCGCACCATGTCGTCGTAGTCGTAGTGCGGGAACTTCGCCTTCAGCCCATCCGAGGGCTTGGAGGATTTCCCGTGGCCGATGCCGTCGGGCAGGATCACGTACCACTTGGCCGGGTCCAGCAGGCCGCCCGGGACCAGCAGCTCGTCGGCGAACTGCGGCGACAGGAACTGCTTGCCGCTGCCGCCGGTGCCGTGCAGCACCATCACCGCGTTGGTCACCCGCCCCTGCGCGTCGCGCGTGGGCTCGCCCAGCGTCGTGTAGTGCAGCCGCAGTTCCGGCAGGGTCTCGCCTGAGCCGAACTTGAAGTCCCTGACCACGAACTCGCCGTCCTTGGGCGCGACGGCGGGAGCGGCGAAGGCCGAGATGGGCGACAGGGCCGCGCAGGCGACCAGGGTCAGCAGGAGACGGCGCATGGCTTACTTCTTCTCCAGACGAGCCACGAGGCTGGAGGTGTCCCAGCGATGGCCGCCCATCGCCTGCACCTCGCCGTAGAAGCCGTCGATCATCCGGGTCATGTCGAGCGTCGCGCCGTTGCTGGCCGCCTCGTCCAGGGCGATCCCCAAGTCCTTGCGCATCCAGTCGACCGCGAAGCCGAACTCGAACTCGCCGCGCGACATCGTCCCCCAGCGGTTCTCCATCTGCCAGGACTGGGCCGCGCCCTTGGAGATCGCCGCCAGCACCTCGTCGGTCGGCAGGCCCGCGCGCTTGGCGAAGTGCAGCGCCTCGGCCACGCCCTGCACCACCCCGGCGATGGCGATCTGGTTGCACATCTTGGTCAGTTGGCCCGCGCCCGACGGCCCCATGCGGCGCATGGCCTTGGCGTAGACGTTCAAGACCGGCTCAGCCGCCGCATAGGTCGCCTCGTCGCCGCCGACCATGATGGTCAGCTGGCCGTTCTCGGCTCCAGCCTGGCCGCCCGAGACCGGCGCGTCGAGAAAGCCTACGCCCCTGCCGGCGCACAGGTCGGCCATCTCGCGAGCCACCTTGGCCGAGGTGGTGGTGTGGTCGACGATGATCGCGCCAGCTTCCAGCGCGGGCAGGATTTCGCCCACCACGGCGCGGACGTCGTCATCGTTGCCCACGCACAGAGCGACCAGCTGCGCACCCCGGCTGGCCCCGGCGATGGTCGGCTGGCTCGTCCCACCGTGCTTTTCCATCCAGCGGGCGGCCTTCTGCGCAGTGCGGTTGTAGACGGTCACGTCGTGGCCGGCGGCCTGCAGGTGGCCCGCCATCGGAAAGCCCATCACTCCGAGGCCAATGAACGCCGTCTTCATGCGCGAGACTCCTTGCCGCACCCTGCGGTTTGGGCCCGTCTGTGGCCCCTTCGGCCCCGCATCGCAACGCCATTTTAACGTCCTGCGGGCAGGTTGCCCCGACAGGGTTAAGCAGGCTTAAGCACGATGGCGTCGACCGGCGAAGCGCCGATCATCATCAAGAAGGTCAAGAAGGGCGGCGGTCATGGGCACCATGGCGGCGCCTGGAAGGTGGCCTATGCCGACTTCGTGACGGCGATGATGGCCTTCTTCCTGCTGATGTGGCTGCTCAACACCACCAGCCCCGAGCAGAAGCAGGGCATCGCCGACTACTTCGCCCCAGCCTCGATCTCGTCCAGCACCAGCGGCTCGGGCGGTATCCTGGGCGGCACCTCGCTCGGCGACGATGGCGCCAAGGCCGACGGCAAGATGTCGGTCGTCCAGCAGATGGCTCCCGAAGCCCCCGACCAGACCAACCAGGACGGCCAGTCCTCGACCACCGCCAGCCTCGACTCGGCCAGCGAGCAGGCCCTGCGCGACGCCCTGGCCAAGAAGGAACAGGACAGCTTCGCTTCGGCGGCGCAGTCCCTGCGCCAGTCGCTGCAGGACATGCCCGAACTGGCCGAACTGTCGAAGCAGATCCTCATCGACCAGACCCCGGAAGGCCTGCGTATCCAGCTGGTCGACCAGGAAGGCCGCTCGATGTTCAAGGAAGGCTCGCGGGAGCCTAACGATCGCGCCCGCCTGCTGCTGCGCGCCGTGGCCAAGGTCATCAACCAGCTGCCCAACCGCATCACCGTCTCGGGCCACACAAGCGCCGACCAGCGCGGCCGCAAGGCCGACAGCGACTGGGCCCTGTCGGCCCAGCGCGCCGACACCTCGCGACAGATTCTCCGCGGCGCCGGCGTCGACGACGACCGCATCTACCAGGTCTCGGGCAAGGCCAACTCCGAACCGCTGTACGCGGACGATCCGACCCTGGCCGGCAACCGCCGGATTTCCATCGTCCTGTTACGCGAAAAGCCCGTCCTGCCCGACAACCTGTGACCGTTCGCCGCGTCGTGCGTTTGTCCTGCTTGCACAACGGCCCGGCATGCCGCCTAATCGTCTTCACGGCATAGGCGGGGGCCTTGCCGGGCGTAAGGGGATTGGGAAGACGTGACGCAGCATTTTCCGACGCGACAGCTTCGGTTCTTCCTGACGGCGCCGACCCCTTGCCCGTACCTGCCCGGCCGGCAGGAGCGGAAGGTCTTCACCCACCTGCCTCTTTCCGACGGCCCCGGCGTCAACGACAGCCTCACCCAGGTCGGCTTCCGTCGCTCGCAGAACATCGCCTACCGTCCCGCCTGCGAGACCTGCCGCGCCTGCCAGTCGGCCCGCGCGCCGGCCGGCGACTACGAATTCTCGCGCTCGGAGCGCCGCGCCCTTAATCGCAACACCGATCTGGTGCGCTGCCTGGTCGAGGCCGAGGCCACGCTGGAGCAGTTCGAGCTCTTGCGCCGCTACCTTACCGCCCGCCACGCCGACGGCGGCATGGCCGAGATGACCTGGCCCGACTATGTGGCGATGGTCGAAGACACCGCTGTCCGCACTCATCTGATCGAGTATCGCCGGCCGTCGGTGGATCGCGGCCCGGGCGAACTGGTGGCCTGCGTCCTGGTCGACGTGCTCGCCGACGGCCTGTCGCTGGTCTACAGCTTCTACGACCCGACCGAGGAACGCCGGAGCCTGGGCTCCTTCATCATCCTCGACCACATCGTCCAGGCCCGCCTGACCGGCCTGCCATACGTCTATCTGGGCTACTGGGTCCCGGGCTCGGAGAAGATGGCCTACAAGGCCAGGTTCTCGCCGCTGGAAATCCTCAAGCCCGGCGGCTGGTCGCTGATGTCGGCCCGCGAGCGCGGCGCCCGTCCGCCCAGGGCAGCCCCGGCCCCGGCCGTCCGCGAAGTCGAGCTGTCGGACGCCATCCCCCTGACCGAACTGCCGGCGGCGGGCAAGCCTTAAGAGCACCCCTTCTCCCCTTGCGGGAGAAGGTGTCGGCGATAGCCGACGGATGAGGGGTCTCTCAGACGCAAACGCCGCGACAGCCGATCAGCCATCGCGGCGTCTCCGTTCGTGCAAACCCTCACCCGACCTCCTTCGGAGGCCACCCTCTCCGCAAGGGGAGAGGAACTAAGACTACCGCGACCAGGCCACCCCGCCGTCGACCGCCAGCGTGCCGCCCACCACGTAATCCCCCGCCCGCGAGGCGAGATAGATCGCGGCGCCCGCCATGTCCTCGGCCTCGCCGATGCGGCCGGCGGGGATGAACTTGGCCACCGCGTCGGCGTGATCCCGGGCCACGCGGTTCATGTCGCTGGCGAAGGCGCCGGGCGCGATGGCCGACACCGCGATGTTCTCGGGCGCAAGGCGCAGGGCCATGCGCTTGGTCATGTGGATCAGGCCGGCCTTGCTGGCGCCGTACGGGTAGGTCTCCTCCTTGGTCACCGACAGGCCGTCGATCGAGGCGATGTTGATCACCTTGGCCACCCGGGCCTTGGCCGCCTCGCGCAGCGGGGCCAGCAGGGCCTGGGTCAGGAAGAACGGGGTCTTCATGTTGAGGTCGACGGTCTTGTCCCAGCCGGCCTCGGGGAACTCGTCGATGCCCGCGCCCCAGGCCGCCCCGGCGTTGTTGACCAGGATGTCGAGCCTACTCTCGCGCTCGAGGATGCGCGCGGCCAGGCCGTGCACGCCCTCCATGGTCGAGATGTCGCCCGGCAGCGAGACGCACTCGCCGAACTGCGACAGTTCCTGCGCCGCCTCGTCGCAGGCCGCGGCCTTGCGGGCGGTGATGTAGACCCTGGCCGCCCCGTGGCGCAGGAAGCCTTCGACGATCATCCGGCCAATGCCGCGCGAACCGCCGGTGACGAGAGCCACCCGGCCCTCGAGCGAAAACAGATCCTGCATGTGATTTCCTCCGTGAGCCCTTTGCCGGGCCTTATTTTTCGGGATGGGTGAGCGCCTGGTAGACCAGGGTCGCGGCGCGCTCGTCGAGGTCGCGCAAGGCCGGGTCGCCGTCCTTGCCCAGCACGTGGATCATTCCCAGGAAGAAGAGGTCGTTCTCCGGGTCGATCCAGAACCAGGTGCCGGCGGCCCCGCCCCAGCTGTAGGTCCCCTTCCCCGCCAGCGTGCCGGCCCGGGCCGGATCGTTGACCACCATGAAGTCGAGGCCGAAACCCTTGCCGCTGGCCTTGGAGAACTCGCTCTTCGGATTGTCGAGGATGGCGTCGGGCAGGTGGTCGGCGGCCATCAGCTTCACGGTCGCCGGCGACAGGATCCTCGCTCCGTCCAGCTCGCCGCCGTTCAGCAGCATCTGGCAGAAGCGGGCGTAGTCGGCGTTGGTGGAGACCAGCCCGCCCCCGCCCGAGGCCACCACCGGCGGCTTGGTGACGTCCAGCACCATGAAGCCCTCGGCCGGCTGGACCTTCTTTTCCTTGCTGTTCCACGCGTAGAGGCTGGCCAGGCGATCGGCCTTCTCGGCCGGCACCCAGAAGCCGGTGTCCTTCATCTTCAGCGGATCGAAGATGCGGGTCTGCATGAAGTCGGGCAGGCCCTGGCCCGACAGCTTCTCGACGATGAAGCCCTGGATGTCGACCGCAACGCTGTATTTCCACTGCTTGCCGGGCGGCCCGACCAGCGGCAGCTTGGCGACCTTCTCGACGAACTCCTGGCCGCTCCTGGAGCCCAGCACGCCCGTCGAGACATAGGCCTTGTCGATCGGGTTGTCGGGGTTGAGGCCATAGGCGAAGCCGCCCGTGTGGCTCATGATCTCGCGCATGGTCGGCGGCCGGTCGGCGGCCTCGGTCACGAACGAGCCGTCGGCGTTGACGCCCTTGTAGACCCTGAGGTTGGCGAACTCCGGCACGTACTTGCTGACCGGATCGTCCAGCTTCCACTTGCCTTCCTCGAACAGGATCATCATCGCCACGCCCGTGACCGGCTTGGTCTGGGAGTAGATGCGGAAAATCGTGTCCTTGGTCATCGGCGGGCCGCCGAAGCTCCTGGCGCCATAGGTCTCGAAGCTGACCACCTTGCCGTGACGCACCAGCATGGTCGTGGCGCCCGGCAGGTGGCCGCTGGCGACCAGGTCCTTCATCAGGGCGTCCAGGCGGGCCAGGCGTTCGGACGAGACGCCGACGCTGGCCGGCGCGGCGGCGGTCAGTTGGTCCTTCGGTGCGGCCAGGGCCGGAGCGCCGCTCCAGGCCAGGGAAAGGGCCAGGGCCGTCGCCAGCCCGAAACGCCGCCCCGCAACTCGCATCGCCATGCTTCACCCCAAACAGCCGTTTGAAGCGACCTTACCCAGGATTGCGACAGGTGCAATCACGCCGCGGCAAGGGCGCGGCATGATCGGTTGGAAAGAGGCTACTTTTTCTTGTTCTTGGCATAGGTCACCAGCAACACCGTCCCCACGCCCGTGAATACGCCCACCAGTGCGGCAATGATCGCCACCGAATTCTTGGATTCACCGTCGGCGGCATAAGCCAGGGCCGGCGTCGCCAGCACGGCCGCGGAGATCAGCAGCAACCTGATAGTCGTCATGAGCAGCGTCCTCGCAGTGTTACTGCGAGGAGCTAGCCTCATCGCCACCAGAACGGCAAGCGTCGCCGCTTTCTACTTGGCCGGGAACAGCACGCGGTCCGCCGCCTCGGCCATCAGGGCGTAGCCAGCATCGTTCGGATGCAGGTGGTCGCCCCCATGGGCCTCGCCGCGCAGTTGGCCGGGCTTGGCCGGATCGCGCAGCACCGCGTCGAAGTCGACGACGCCGTCGAACTCGCCGCCGGTGCGGATCCAGGCGTTGACGGCCTGGCGCGTGGCCTCGCCCTTGTCGTGATAGTAGGCCGCGCCCTCGAACGGCGGGATCACGCCGCCATAGATCTTCACGCCGCGCGCATGGGCCCGGGCGATCAGCTGGCGGTAGCCGGCGATCAGGTCTTCGGGCGTCACCGCGTCGGCGGCGAAGCCGGGCTGGGCGGGACGGCCGATATCGTTGATGCCCTCCAGCACCACCACCGCCTTGACGCCGGCCACGCTCAGCACATCGCGGTCGAAGCGCGACAGCGCGCTGGGGCCCGAGACCTCGCGCAGCAGCCGTCCGCCGCCGACACCCATGTTGACGACGCTCCAGCCCTGGCCGCGCGCGGACAGCCGCGCCGCCAGCTGCTCGGGCCAGCCCTTGTCGGCGTTCGGGGTCGAGCCGGAGCCTTCGGTGATCGAGTCGCCGATGGCCACCAGCACCGGCGCCTCGCCAGGTCCGCGTACCTCGACGCCGCTGATCAGGCCCGGACCTTTGAGGGCCTGCTCGCCCGGGATCGCGTCCTTGGCGACGTGGTTGCCGGGAGGGGCCACGAACAGGCGCACACGGTGGCCGGCCGGCGCCTGGGTCCCGACGTAGAAGATCGCCGCCGAGACGTAGTCCATCGCCTTGACCGGCAGCGTCACCGGATCGCTCAACACCGGCGCGCCCGGCGGGATCGTGAACTCGGCCTTGCCGCCCACCGTCACCGCGATCGGCGGGCCCAGGATCTTTCCGTCGGCGTCGGCCGGGGCCAGGGTGATCGCCCCCACCGCCAGCGGGCGCTCGTTCAGTTCGTTGGACAGGCGCAGGCGCACCGCCTCGCCGCCGGCGTTCAGACGCATCACCTGGCGGACAGTGACGTCGGTGAAGGCTCTGGCCTCGCCCGGCCGGGCCACGGCCTGCGGCGCGATCGGCGCATTGCCCCAGGCGCTGCGCCAGGCCGGAGCTTCGGAAACAGCGGCCGCCGGCCGGGCTTTCGGCGCGGCCAGCAGCGGCGCGGGCGCCAGCGCCAGGACCAAGGCGGCGGACAGGATGCAACGGTTCATCGGCGTTTCCCCACAACGGCGGTTGACGTCCGCCGCCTCAATGATATTCTCAATATATCGATCAATTGTCCACATTGTGAGAATTGATCGATGGATCGAAGATCGATCCTTCCCTGTTCTGCCTGACCTCGTACTTCCCCCTCTGAGGTCCAGGAGCGCCGGCCCCGCCGTCGCTCCTTTCTTTTTGCCTGAAACCTAGGGATGGGCCGCGCAAGTCGGCTCGCCACGCGCCGACGCATCGGCCTCGCCGCGCAGCACCAGCTTCGAGGCCGGAACCTTCGCCCCTTTCAGCCCCTTGGCCACGATGCCGGCCGCCATGCGCGCGCCCAGCTCGTTGGGGTGGGTGGTGTCGTTGATCCCTTCGGGATGGCTGGCGATCTTGTCGGCCGCCGAATAGATCATGAAGCGCTTGGCCCCCTCGGCCTCGCCCATCTTCTGGAGAGCGGCCTGGCTTTCCTTGTCGAGGTCGATCAGTGGCGTCTTCGTTTCCGCCGCCACGCGCCGCACGGTCGCCGAATACGGGCCGTGCGTGTCCTGGATCTGGCCGTCCTTGAAGACCAGCTTGGCGATCGGGGTGATCAGCACCGGCTTGGCGCCGGCCGTCCGCACGTCGGCCACGAACCGCCGCAGATTGTCGGCATAGGCCCCGTTGGGGTCGGTGAAGCGGACGATCTTCTTGGTGTCGGCGTCGTTGTGGCCGAACTGGATAAGCACGGTGTCGTCGGGCTTCAGCTGCGCCATCAGCACCGACCACAGCCCCTCCTCCTGGAAGGTCTTGGTCGAGCGGCCGCCGCGGGCCAGGTTGACGATCTGTGCGTCCGGCGTCAGCGAGCACTTCAGCACCATGCCCCAGCCCATCTGCGGGAAGCTGCGGGCGCTGTAGTCGGCGGCGGTGGAGTCGCTGGCGATGACGATCCGGTTTGGGTCGGCCAGGGCGGCCGGCGCCGCCCCCATGACCAGAGCCAGTGCGAGGGCGGCGGCGGCCTTCATCAGCGGGTCTCCGCCAGGATTGAACGGTCGATCTCGGAGACGGAATTGACGCCGGTCAGCGCCATGGCCACCCGCATCTCCTTCTCCATCAGGTCCAGGAGCTGGGTCACGCCCGCCTGGCCACGCGCGGCCAGGGCGTAGACGGCGGCCCGGCCCAAGAGGACGCCCTTGGCGCCCAGGGCCAGCATCCGCACCACGTCGAGGCCCGAGCGCACCCCGCCGTCGGCCAGCACGGTCAACCTGTCGCCCACGGCCTCGGCGATGGCCGGCAGCGCCTTGGCCGACGACAGCACGCCGTCAAGCTGGCGGCCGCCGTGATTGGACACCACCACCCCGTCGGCGCCGATGTCGGCGGCGGCCTTGGCGTCCTCAGGGTCGAGCACGCCCTTGATGATCAGCGGCCCCTTCCAGGACTGCCGGATCCATTCGAGGTCCTTCCACTGGATCGAGGGGTCGAAGTTGGCCCCCAGCCAGCCCATGAAGTCCTCGAGGCCCGTATTGCCCTTCAGCACCGGAGCCACGTTGCCCAGCGTGTGGGGACGGCCCATCAGGCCGACGTCCCACGCCCACTGAGGCCGGCCCATGGCCTGCAGGATGCGGCGCGCCCCGGCGTTGGGACCGCTCATGCCGGAATGGGCGTCGCGATAGCGGGCCCCCGGCACGGGCATGTCGACGGTGAAGACGAGCGTGCTCGCCCCCGCCGCCGCCGCCCGGGCCAGGAGGTCGCGCATGAAGGCGCGGTCCCGCAGCACGTAGAGCTGGAACCACAGCGCCCGGCTGGAAGCCGCCGCCACCTCGTCCACGTCGCACACCGACACCGTCGACAGGCACAGCGGCACGCCCTTGGCGCAAGCCGCGCGCACCGCCTGGCATTCGCCGCGCCGGGCGTACATGCCGGTCAGGCCCACGGGGGCCAGCACCACGGGCATGGACTGCTCGACGCCGAACAGGCTGGTCGCCGTCGACACCTTGGACACGTCCTTGAGCACCCGCTGTCGCAGGGCGAGGTCGGCCAGGTCGGAGACGTTGCGGGCCAGGGTCCGCTCGGCGTAGGCGCCGCCGTCGATGTAGTCGAAGAGGAAGCGCGGCAGCTTGCGCCGCGCAGCCTCACGGAAGTCGGTGGTCGACGAGACGATCATGGAAGGGCGATCGATCTACTGCAGGTTCACGAACGCGCCGCCGTCGACCAGCAGGGCCGCGCCGGTAACGTAGTTGGCCAGGTCCGAGGCCAGGAACACGATCGGGCCGGCCAGGTCGTCAGGCTCGCCCAGGCGGCCCAGCGGGATGCGGCCGCTCATGTATTCGCGCTTGGCGACGTCGGCGAGGTCTTCCTTGTTGATCGCGGTCTCGATCGTGCCCGGCAGCACCGAGTTGCAGCGAATGCCATGCTTGCCCAGGGCGATGGCGGTCGACTGCATCAGGCTGTGCACGCCGGCCTTGGTCGGGGTGTAGTGCGTCTGCATGCCGCCGCCGACCAGGGCGCTGATCGAGGAGACGGCGATGATCGAGCCGCCGTGACCTTGCTTGACCATCTGGTTGGCCGCCGCCTGCACCATGTAATAGGCGCCGAACAGGTTCACCTTCATGGTCCGCTCCATCACTTCCGGCGGCATGTCCAGGAAGGCGTGGAACGGGCAGATGCCGGCATTGTTGACGAAGACGTCGACCTTGCCGAAGGCCGCGACCGCGGCGTCGACGAAGGCCTGGGCGGTTTCGACCTGGGCCACGTCGCCCTTCACGGCGATGGCGCGACGGCCCAGGGCCTCAATCTGCGCTACGGCGTCGGCCGCGCCGGCCTCGTCGGAGTGGTAGTTGATCGCCACGTCGGCGCCATGACGCGCCGCGCCGATGGCGGCCGCCTTGCCGATCCCGCCCGAGGCGCCGGTCACCAGCACCACCTTGTCCTTCAGAAGCATAGTTCCTCCGTCTTCACTCACGCGCGGGAGGCGTCAGGTCTTGGCGCCCGACCCCCGCTTGCCGTTCCAGCCCAGATCGCGGCTGATCGCGTCGGCGGCCAGGCGGATGTCGTCCACCAGCCCGCCCATCCGTTCGTCGTCCATGTACTGAGCAGCGCCCGAGACGCTGATCGCGGCGACGATCTGACCGCCCGCCCCGCGCACGGGCGCGGCCACGCAGCGGATGCGGTCTTCATTCTCTTCAAGGTCGAAGGCGATGCCGCGCTGCGAATAGTCGTGCATCCAGGCGATCCACTGCTCTTCGTTCGGCGCGCCGGCGGCCGCCGGGCCTTCCTTGCGATACAGCGTGCGCCAGCGGCTCTCGTCATCGTCGAGCACCAGGGCCTTGCCCAGGCCGGTGGAGCGGATCGGCTGGCGATCGCCCACGCGCGAGGAGATGTTGATGCGACGGCGGCCGGTCAGCTTGTCCAGGTAAAGAGCGCGGTCGTCGTCCAGCACGCCCAGGTGGACGGTGTCCTCGAGCTCTTCCCACAGCTTCTCCAGGTGCGGGCGCGCGATGCGCGGCAGGTCCATCTGCTGGCTGGCCAGGTAGCCCAGCTCCAGAAGCTTCGGACCCAGGCTGTAGCCTTCACGCGGGGTCTGGGTCAGCAGGCGGCGCTCGACAAGGGCGGTGGCCAGACGGTGCGTGGTGCTGCGCGTCAGCCCGAGTCGCGCGGCCAGCGCCGGCAGGCCGATGGCCCCCGCGTCGGCCACCACGTCGAGCACGTCCAGGCCGCGAAACAGCGTCTGGCTGCCGCTTGGGCTCTTGGTCGCCGCGCCTTCGTCGTCCGCCACCGGTTCCGCTCCCCTTGACGTGCTGGGTTTCATTTTGTAGCACTACCTCTCATAATATGGAACGCAAGACAAGGGCTCGCGTCAGCGACTCTTTCGGTCGCGGGGGTCCTGCGACAAGCGTGTCATACGATGTTCTGGGGAGGTAGCGCGAACATCCGTTCGCGTCGTTCGGCGGCCCCGCTGGCGCGCCTCCTCTAATAGGGGCAGATCCGGTCACGAGAGACCGGGCGATGGTTGGAGCACGAGATGCCGCTTCCCTTGATCAAGGCTGTTCGCGCCTATGTGGTCCGCGGGGGCGGCGCCGACTATCACGACCAGGGCGAAGGCCACTGGATCGACGACCACATCGCCACCCCGATGTCGCGCTATCCCGAGTATCGCCAGAGCCGCCAGAGCTTCGGCATCAACGTGCTCGGCACCCTCGTGGTCGAGATCGAGGCCGTCGACGGCACGATCGGCTTTGCGGTGACCACCGGCGGCGAACCGGCCGCCTACATCGTCGAAAAGCATCTGGCCCGCTTCCTCGAAGGTCGCGACCCGACCGAGGTCGAGAAGATCTGGGACCAGATGTACTTCTCCACCCAGTACTACGGCCGCAAGGGCCTTGTCGTGAACGCCATCTCGGGCGTCGACCTGGCGCTCTACGACCTGATCGGCAAGCTGCGCCAGGAGCCAGTCTACGCCCTGCTGGGCGGCAAGGTCCGCGACGAGCTGACCTTCTACGCCACCGGCGCGCGTCCGGACCTGGCCAAGGAGCTGGGCTTCATCGGCGGCAAGATGCCCCTGCACCACGGCCCGGCCGAAGGTGAAGAGGGCCTGCGCAAGAACCTCGAAGAGCTCGAAACCATGCGCAACCGCGTGGGCGAGGACTTCTGGCTGATGTTCGACTGCTGGATGTCGCTGGACCTGAACTACGCCACCAAGCTGGCGCACAAGGCCCACGAGTACGGCCTGAAGTGGATCGAAGAGGCCCTGAGCCCCGACGACTACTGGGGCTACCGCGACCTCAAGAAGAACGCCCCTCCCGGCATGCTGGTCACCACCGGCGAGCACGAAGCCACCCGCTGGGGCTTCCGCATGCTGCTGGAAATGGAATGCTGCGACATCATCCAGCCGGACGTGGGCTGGTGCGGCGGCGTCACCGAGCTGATCAAGATCGCCAACCTGGCCGACAGCAAGGGCGTGATGATGATCCCGCACGGCTCGTCGGTGTACAGCTACCACTTCGTCATCACGCGCCATAACAGCCCGTTCGCCGAGTTCCTGATGATGGCGCCGAAGGCCGACGAGGTCGTGCCGATGTTCCATCCGCAGCTGATCGGCGAGCCCGTTCCGGTCAACGGCAAGCTCAAGCTCGGCGACGCGCCCGGCTTCGGCGTCGAGCTGAACCGCGACGTCGGCCTGCACCGTCCGTATCCGCGGTAAGCCGCGCCTCCCCTTCCCCCATTACCCCTAGAGCCAGAAGACCATGAAACTGTTGCGTTACGGCCCGCGGGGCGCCGAAAAGCCCGGCCTGCTGGATTCCGAAGGCAAGATCCGCGACCTGTCGGGCCACGTGTCCGACATCACCGCCGCGGACCTGACCCCGGAAGGCCTCGCCAAGATCGCCGCCATCGACCCCACCACCCTGCCGGTGGTCGAAGGCTCGCCGCGCTACGGCGTGCCGATCGCCAATGTCGGCAAGTTCCTGGCCATCGGCCTGAACTTCGCCGACCACGCCAAGGAAGCCGGTCTCGAGCCCCCGCCCGAGCCGATCTTCTTCACCAAGGCGATCTCGTGCCTCAACGGCCCGAACGACCAGGTCATGCTGCCCAAGGGCGCCGAGAAGGGCGACTGGGAAGTCGAGCTGGGCGTCGTGATCGGCAAGCGCGCCCGCTACGTCGAGCAAGCCGAGGCCCTGGACTACGTCGCCGGCTACGTGCTGGTGAACGACGTCTCCGAGCGCGCCTTCCAGAAGGAAATGGGCTCTCAGTGGGACAAGGGCAAAGGCTGCGACACCTTTGGCCCCGTGGGCCCGTGGGTCGTCACTGCCGATGAAGTGGGCGACTGCCAGAACCTCGACATGTGGCTCGACCTCAACGGCAAGCGCATGCAGACCGGCAACAGCAAGACGATGATCTTCGGCGTCGCCGAGCTGATCGCCTACATGAGCCGCTTCGTCACCCTGGAGCCGGGCGACATCCTCACGACGGGCACCCCTCCGGGCGTCGGCGAAGGCCAGAAGCCGGAAAAGATCTTCCTGAAGCCGGGCGACGTCATGACCCTGGGCATCGAGAAGCTGGGCGAGCAGCGCCAGGAAGTCATCGCCTGGACCAAGGAAGGCGTCTCGTGACCGTCTACGCCAACCGCTACGCGGGCCGCGCCGCCGTCATCACCGGCGGCGCCTCGGGCCTGGGCAAGGAAACCGCCCGTCGCATCGTCGCCGAAGGCGGCAAGGTCGCCCTGTGGGACCTCAACGCCGAGGCCCTGAAGGTCGCCGCCGAGGAAGTCGGCGCCAGCTTCACCTACGCTCTGGACGTCTCGGACGAGGCCCAGGTGGCCGCGGCCACGACCGCCAGCGTCGAAGCGCTGGGCAAGATCGACGTGCTGGTGAACTCGGCCGGCATCACCGGCGCCACGGTTCCGGTGCACGAGTTCCCGCTCGATAGCTGGAAGCGCGTCATCGACATCAACCTGAACGGCCTGTTCTACTGCTGCCGTTCGGTGGTGCCGCACATGCTGGCGGCCGGCTACGGCCGCATCGTCAACGTCGCCTCGGTCGCCGGCAAGGAAGGCAATCCGAACGCCAGCGCCTATTCGGCGTCGAAGGCGGGCGTGATCGGCCTGACCAAGTCGCTGGGCAAGGAACTGGCCGGCAAGGGCGTGATCGCCAACGCCCTGACCCCCGCCACCTTCGAGAGCCCGATCCTGGAGCAGCTGCCGCAGAGCCAGGTCGACTACATGCGCAGCAAGATCCCGATGGGGCGCCTGGGCGAAGTCGAGGAAAGCGCCGCGATGGTCTGCTTCATGGCCAGCGAGGAGTGCAGCTTCACCACCGCCGCCACCTTCGACACGTCCGGCGGCCGGACCACCTTCTAGTTTGATACCGGGCCTGCCCGCCCCTCGGGACGGGCAGGCCCGCAGTCCACGAGCCCAAGGGGACAGGCATGGCGTACGCGGGTCCGATCATCGACGCCCACATGCACCTGTGGGATCTCGACAAGCACTACTATTCGTGGCTGCAGGACGTTCCCCTGCCGGGCAACCCGGCGGGCGACATGGCCATGATCGCCGGCAAGAACTACCTGCCCGCCGACTACGCCGCCGACGCCCTGCCCTGGCGCGTCCAACGCCTGGTCCACGTCGAGTGCGGCCTGCCGACCGACAAGCAGCTTTCCGAGACCGACTGGCTGGAAGGCCTGATCGCCGCCGGCGCCCCCATCGGGGCCATCGTCGCCGGCGCCAACCTGGACGATCCCGCCGTCGAGGCCCTGCTGGAGGCGCACGCCTCGCGGCCCCACGTGCGCGGCATCCGCCAGATCGTCAATTTTCACAAGGACCCGGCCAAGACCTACGGCCCGTCCGACCTGCTGCTGAACGACCAGTGGCGCGCGGGCTTTAGCCTGCTGGCCAGGTACGGCCTGTCGTTCGACCTGCAGCTCTATCCCTCGCAGATGGCGACGGCCGCGGCCCTGGCCGACGCCCATCCCGACATTCCGCTGGTGGTCAACCACGCCGGCATGCCGACCGACCGCGACGAGGACGGCCTGGCGCTCTGGCGCGCGGGCCTGGCGACGCTGGCCAAGCGTCCGAACGTCTCCTGCAAGGTCTCGGGCCTGGCCATGGTCGACCGCGCCTGGACGGTGGAAAGCCTGCGCCCGTTCGTCCTCGAGGTCATCGAGACCTTCGGCGTGGAGCGGACCATGTTCGCCAGCAACTTCCCGGTCGAGAAGGTGCACGGCTCCTTCGACGCCTTCTACAGCGCCTATGACGCCATCACGGCCAGCTTCAGCGACGCCGAACGCGAGCGCCTGTTCGCCGGCTCGGCCGCCGCCGTCTACCGCATCGCCTGAAAACCAAGAAACGACGCCAGGAGGAAACCATGAGCACGCTGACCGAAGGCCGCCCGATCGCCTTCCGCATGCAATTGAAGCCCGGCGTCGCCGCCGAGTACGAGCGCCGTCACGACGAGCTGTGGCCGGACCTCGCCGAAGCGCTGCGCAGCGCCGGCATCTACGACTATTCGATCTTCCTCGACGAAGAGACCATGAGCCTGTTCGCCGTGCTTCGCCTGAAGCCGGACAACAACAAGGACGCCCTGCCCCTGCAGCCGGTGATGAAGCGCTGGTGGGACTTCATGGCCGACCTGATGGACGTCCATCCGGACAATAAGCCGGTCGAATGGCCGCTCAAGCCCGTCTTCTACTTCGAGGGCTGAAACCAGTGATCAAGCGTCCCGCCCTCTTCGGCCTCGCCGCCGCCCTGCTCGCCACGACCGCCCTGTCCGGCGCGACTGCGGCCGAGCCGACGCGCTACGTCATGACGGCGTTCACCAACGCCAGCCAGTCGAACATGAGCGTGTACGACTCGGTCGACGGCTCGCGCTTCACCCTGCAGAAGCCGCTGGCCTACACCCCGCCCAAGGGGCTGATCCGCGATCCCAGCGTCATCAAGCGCAAGGACGGCTTCTACTACGTCGCCTACACCACCGGCTGGACCAGCAACACCATAGGCCTGGCCCGCAGCAAGGACCTGGTCGACTGGACGTTCCTGCGGGACGTCACCGTCGATGTGCCGGCCTCGACCAACACCTGGGCGCCGGAGTGGTTCGTCGACGCCGACGGCTCCGAGCACCTGATCCTGTCGGTCTCGACCACGGGCATCGCCGGGCAGTTCCAGCCTTACCGGATCACGGCGCAGGACGCCGACCTCGCCAGCTGGAGCGCGCCGCGCCCGCTGTCGGGCATGGGCCCCAACTACATCGACGCCTTCGTCGTGCGCGAGGGCTCGCAGTACCAGGCCTTCGCCAAGAACGAGACCACCAAGTTCATCGAGCTCCTGACCGCCCCGTCGCTGGACGGCCCCTGGCAGGTCAAGGGCGGCGGCGACTGGGCCGGCTGGGGCAAGTTCCTCGAGGGCCCCGCCCTAACGCGCACGCCCGAAGGCGCCTGGCGCATCTATTTCGACGAGTACATGGCCAAGCGCTACTGGTACTCCGACAGCACCGACGGCTTCCGCACCTGGACGCCCAAGAAGGAACTGCCCGAGCTGTCGGGCACGGTGCGCCACTTCACCGTGCTGAAGGAAGGCGGCGACCAGGCGGTCGCGGCCAAGCCGGCCGAAGCCCACAAGATCACCTGGGACAAGTACTCCCTGAAGGTCGACGGCGAGCGCATCTATTCGTGGGGCGGCGAGTTCCATCCCTTCCGCGTGCCCAGCCCCGACCTGTGGCGCGACATCCTCCAGAAGATGAAGGCCAGCGGCTACAACACCGTCGCCATCTACATCGACTGGGGCTACCACTCGCCCAAGCAGGGGGTCTACGACTTCTCGGGCATCCGCGACATGGATCGCGTGCTGACCATGGCCAAGGAAGAAGGCCTCTACGTCATCACCCGCGCCGGCCCGTACGTGAACGCCGAGCTGACGCGCGGCGGCTTCCCCGGCCACCTGGTCAACCAGCAGGCCCGCGCCCGCACCGACGCGCCGGAATACATCCAGGCCGCCGACGAGTGGCTGAGCCAGATCAACAAGGTCATCGCCCGCCACCAGCTGACCACCGGCCAGGGCACGGTCATCGCCCACCAGATCGAGAACGAGCTCGACGTCGTGGGCGCCCCGCAGCAGCGCTACATGCAGTGGCTGGCCGACAAGGCCCGCGCGGATGGGATCACCGTCCCGCTGTTCCACAACGACAAGGGCCGCAACGGCTACTGGGTGCCCAAGGGCTCCAACGTGCCCGGCGCGGTCGAAGGCCCGACCGACCTCTACGCCTTCGACGGCTACCCGGGCGGCTCGTGCAAGGTCGACTCAACCCCCTCCTCGCCCGGCGTGGCGCCCGACTGGGGCCTCTACGGCGCCGGCGGGGCCAAGGGCGGCGCCTCGGCCAGCCCCAATACCCCCGGCTTCGCGGCCGAGTTCGGCGGCGGCTGGTTCGACTACTGGGGCAGCAACGGCGACTACGACTGCACCGCCATCCATCGCGGCGTCGGCTACCAGCGGGTGTTCTACGGAACCAACATCGCCAACGGCCTGACGATCCAGAGCTTCTACATGACCTATGGCGGCACCTCGTGGGGCTGGTCGCCGGCCCCGGTGGTGTTCAGCTCCTACGACTACGGCTCGGCCATCGACGAGACCCGGGGCCTGCGCGACAAGGCCCGCGTCATGAAGCAGATGGGCCAGTTCCTGAACACGGTCACCGACCTGCGCCGCATGGACAAGGGCGAGGCCGTCGTTCCGTCGAACGACAAGGTCCGCGTCTATCACAACGTCAACGCCGAGACCGGCAGCCACCTCTATGTGGTGATCCACAACCCCAGCAGCGCCACTGGCGACGAGGCCTTCACCTTCAAGGTCAAGACCCGCGACGGCGAGTACGTGGTCCCCTCGCGGATCAAGGGCCAGGACAGCAAGATGCTGATGGCCAGCTACGATCTGGGCGGTCAGCGGCTGGTCTATTCGACCTCCGAGATCCAGACCCACCTGCCCTGGAACGGCGGCGACCTGGCCTTGATGTACGGCCGCGCCGGCGAGGCGGGCGAGACGGTCCTGCGCTACGCCGAGGCCCCCAAGGTCGAGGTGCTGGAAGGCCAGGTGTCGTCGAGCTTCGACGCCGCCAAGGGCGACCTGAAGCTCTCCTACCAGCACGCGGGCCTGGCCCGCGTGCGCGTCACCGGCGGCGGCCGTCCGCCGCTCGTGCTGCTGCTGGCGGATGAAGCCACGGGCCAGACCTTCTGGCGCCAGGACACCGCCGCCGGGCCCACCCTGCAGCGCGGCCCCGGCCTCGTGCGCACCGCCGCCGTCAAGGGCGCGGTCCTGTCTCTGACCGGCGACACCGAGACGCAGAGCGCCCTGGAAGTCTTCGCCCCCAAGGGCGTGAAGTCCGTCCGCTGGAACGGCGCGGCCGTCGCCGCCAAGGCCACGGCTTCGGGCTCGCTGCTGGCGTCCAAGCCGCTGGCCGGCCCCGCCGCCGTCACCGTGCCCGACCTGGCCAGGCTCGACTGGAAGACCGCCGCCGGCTCGCCGGAGTCGGATCCGGCCTTCGACGACAGCGCCTGGGCCAAGGCCGAGGGCAAGCGCGGCGGCTCCACCGTGCGTCCGCCGACGGGCCAGCCGGCGCTCGACATGAGCACCCACGGCTTCCACCACGGCGACGTCTGGTATCGCGGCCGCTACAAGGGCCGCGCCGACATCGACACCCTGACCCTGCACTACGGCGCCGGCGGCGCGGGGATGCTGCAGGTCTGGCTGGACGGCAAGTTCCTGGGCCAGCACGAGCTGGACGGCGGCCTGCCCCGCCCGATCACCACGGGCGTGGCGACCTTCAAGCTGCCGGAAGACCTGCGCGGCGACGGCGAGCACGTACTGTCGGTGATGGTGCGCAACAACGGCCACAACTGGGACCTCGACGCCGACGACTTCCACAAGGAAGCCCGCGGCCTGGTCTCGGCCTCGCTGTCGAGCCCCACCAGCTACAGCTTCGCCGTGCCGATCAGCTGGAAGATCCAGGGCAACAAGGGCGGCGAGGACATCGCCGATCCGGTGCGCGGCCCGATGAACGAAGGCGGCCAGTACGGCGAGCGGATGGGCTGGCACCTGCCGGGCTTCCCCGACCAGGCCTGGCAGAAGGCCGACATGGCCGCGACCACGCCCTACGCCGGCACCACCTGGTATCGCACCAACTTCGACCTGGCCCTGCCCAAGGACCAGGACGTGACGCTGGGCCTGACGATCGGCGATCCGAAGACCCCGCGCTCGCCCGGCCGCTATCGCGTGCTGATCTTCGTCAATGGCTGGAACATGGGCCAGTTCATCGCCCACGTCGGCCCGCAGCGGACCTTCGTCCTGCCCAACGGCATCGTCGATCCGCACGGCAAGAACACCATCGCCCTGGCCGTAACCAGCGACGGCGCCCCCGGCGACGCCCTGGAAGCGGTCAAACTGGAAGTGCTGCGCAACGTGGAAGGCGGCGTGCCCGTCGCCCGCGTCCCCGCGCCGAACTACAAGCAGTAGGCCCCCGCCTACCTCAAGACCTACCCTTTAGGAGACTACCGTGCCCAATCTCGCACACGGCATCGAGGCCAAGGACGTCAAGGCCAAGATCGCGCTTCTGATCAGCAACCTCGTCGACATCACCGACGAGACCGGCGAATTCCTGCTGCGTCTCGACGACGGCCGCGTCATCGACACCAAGGGCTGGAACGACTGGGAGTGGACCCACGGCGTGGGCCTCTACGGCCTGTGGAAGCAGTACGAGATGTACGGCGACGAGCGCGCCTTCGACATCATGACCAAGTGGTTCGCCGACCGCTTCGAGGCCGGCACGCCGACCAAGAACATCAACACGGTCTCGCCGTTCCTGACCCTGGCCTACCTCTACGAGGCCACCGGCGACCACACCTACATCCCCTACCTCGAGACCTGGGCCGACTACGTCATGTACGAGGGTCCGCGCACCGAGGAAGGCGGCTTCCAGCACATCGTCTTCAACAGCGAGAACCCGCAGCAGCTGTGGGACGACACGCTGATGATGAGCGTGCTGCCGCTGGCCAAGATCGGCCTGCTGCTCGACCGCCCCGACTTCGTCGAGGAGGCCAAGCGCCAGTTCATGGTCCACATCAAGTACCTGGCCGACCGCAAGACCGGCCTGTGGTTCCACGGCTGGACCTTCGAGGGCCGTCACAACTTCGCCGACGCCCTGTGGGCCCGCGGGAACTGCTGGGTGACGATCGCCATCCCGGAGTTCATCGAGCTGCTCGACCTGAAGCCGGGCGACGGCCTGCGCGCCTTCCTGATCGACGCCCTGGAAGCCCAGATCAAGGCCCTGACCGAATACCAGGACCAGGAAACCGGTCTGTGGCACACGATCATCAACGACAAGACCTCGTACCTTGAAGCCTCGGCCACGGCCGGCTTCGCCTACGGCGTGCTTAAGGCCGTCCGCAAGCGCTACATCGGCAAGGAATACGAAGCCGTCGCCATCCGCGCCATCAAGGGCGTGCTGGCCAATATCGACGACGCCGGCGAACTGCAGCAGGTCTCGTTCGGCACCCCGGTGTTCGACACGATCCAGGGCTACAAGGACATCCCGCTGACCTCGATGCCGTACGGCCAGTCGCTGGCCATGCTGGCTCTGGGCGAATTCCAGCGCGCCTTCATCTAGGCGCCGCCTCCGAACTAATCCGGTCCGGCCCATCGCCGGACCGGACTTGGGGGCGACAAGACCCCCTCCTCTTGGGAATGAGACGCACATGGCCACGCCAGACGCCCGCAAACCGTCCTGGATCAACTATTGGGGCTGGGGCTCCGGCGACATGCTGGGGGCCGGCGCGCAAGCCGTGATCACCGGCTGGCTGGCCTACTTCTTCATCACCTTCTGCGGACTGTCGCCGGTCGAGACCGGCCTGATCCTGGGCCTTCCGCGCCTGCTGGAAGCGATCACCTGCCCGCTGATCGGCTACATCTCCGACAACCTGCGCCACACCTGGATCGGCCGCAAGGTCGGGCGGCGGAAGATCTTCCTGCTGCTGACCATCCCGCTGCTGCCCAGCTTCGCCCTGATCTTCGTCTCGGGCCAGACCTTCACCTACTACCTGGTGACCTTCATCTTCTTCGAGTTCGTCTACACGATGTTCCTGATCCCGTGGGAAACCCTCGCGGCGGAAATGACGAAGGATTACAAGGAGAAGGCCAAGTTCGCGGGTGCCCGCATGCTGATCGCCCAAAGCTCGGCGATCCTGGCCTCGTACCTGCCCACGCTGATCATCAACAACTTCGGCGGCAAGGACAGCTCCAATACCTTCCTGATCATGGCGGCCATCTTCGGCGGCCTGTTCAGCCTGGTCGTCGTGCTGGTGGTGCTGTTCACCTGGGAACGCCCCTACACCGACGAGGAAAAGCTGATCCAGCCCGAACCCATGGACTGGGGCAAGGCGGCGCTGATCCCGGTCAACATGTTCCGCGACCTGTTCTCGACGCTGAAGCTGAAGGCCTTCCGCCAGCACCTGTCGCTCTATCTGGGCGGCTACATCAGCCAGGACATCTTCAACACCGCCTTCCCGCTGTTCGTGGCCACGGTGATGGTCGGCTCGACCCTGGTGATCTCCCAGGCGATGACGATGATGTACTTCGCCCAGCTGATCTCGGTGATGATCGCCATCCGCGTGATCATTAAGACCGGCCCGACGGCGGCCTACCGCATGGCCATCGCCTTCGTCAGCGCGGCCCTGCTGCTGTTCCTGGGCTTCTACCTCGTCAGGCCGGCCGGCTTCGCCGCGGGCGTCGAGGGGCTGCACGGCAACATCTTCAACGCGGCCGGTTCGGGCTTCAACCCCACGGTCCTGTTCTGGCTGTTCCTGCCGATCATCCTTGCGGGCCTGGGCCGCGGCACGCTGAACTTCGTGCCCTGGGGCGTCTACAACTACCTCCCCGACGTCGACGAGGCGGTCACCGGCCAGCGCCGCGAGGGCATCTTCGCCGGCGTCATGACCTTCGTGCGCAAGATCGCCCAGTCGGGCGCCATCCTGCTGACCACAACCCTGCTGGGCCTGGGCGGCTTCGTCTCGGGCGGCAAGGGCCAGGTGGTCCAGCAGACCCCGCAGGCGATCCACACCCTGGTGCTGATCATGGTCGGCGGCCCGATCCTGGTGATGGTCACGGGCATGATCATCTCGTGGAAGTTCCGCCTCAACGCCAGGACCCACGAGGTCCTGGTCCACGAGGTCGAACGCCTGCGCGCCGGCGCCACCGAGGCCGAGACCCCCGAGTCCAAGGCCATCGTCGAGGACCTCACCGGCTGGAAATACGAACGCCTCTGGGGCCGCGGCGAGAAAGCCAAGCCCTCGGTCACCAGCGACCAGATCCCGGACATCAACTGATCACGAAACTAGAGCCCTTCCCCCTTGATGGGGGGAAGGGTTGGGATGGGGGTGGAACCGCGCGTTCCGCCCCCATTTTCGTTTCAAGACCCAGCGCCGTGGTCACCCCCATCCCCGGCCCTTCCCCCATCAAGGGGGAAGGGAGCCACGACGACCCTCCCCCCGAAGGGGGAGGTGGCCCGGAGGGCCGGAGGGGGAAGTAACTGCTGACGATAAGGCGGCCGCTGGCTCACAGACCACGTCCCCCTCCGTCGGCTTCGCCGACACCTCCCCCTTCAGGGGGAGGATCTCAAGCCGCCTGCGCCTGTCCCCACCGCGCCACCATCTCCAGCAGCCGGCCAGGATTGATCGGCTTACCCAGGTGGTCGTCCATGCCCGCGGCCATGCAGGTGGCCACCTGTTCGGGCAGGACGTTGGCGGTCATGGCCACGATCGGCGTGCGCATGCCCATCGGCTCCAGCGCGCGGATGCGGCGCGTGGCGGTCAGGCCGTCCATCACCGGCATCTGCACGTCCATCAGCACGAGGTCGTAGGCCTTGCCGGCCTTGAAGGCGTCGACCGCCCCCACCCCGTCGACGGCGGTCTCAACCTCGACGTCGAACGGCGCCAGCAGCGCGCCGATCAGCTCGCGATTGGCGGCGTTGTCCTCGACCAGCAGCAGCCGCACGGGCCGCTCCAGCGCCGCCGGCTGCGGCGCGGCCGGCAGGTCGTTGGCCACGGTCTCGGTGACCGGCAGCTCGACCTCGAACCAGAAGGTCGAGCCGCGCCCCGGCGCGCTCTCGACGCCGATCTGTCCACCCATGGCCTCGATGATCCGCTTGCAGATCGCCAGGCCCAGACCCGTGCCGCCGAACCGCCGCGAGACGCCCGCGTCGGCCTGGATGAAGCGCTCGAACACCGCCTCGTGCATGTCGTCGGGCAGGCCGATGCCGCTGTCGCGCACCGCCATCCGCAGGCGCTGGCCGACCGGCGACGGCTCCTGGCTGACGCTGATGACGATCTGCCCCTCGCTGGTGAACTTCACCGCGTTGGACAGGAAGTTCAGCAGCACCTGGTTCACCCGCGCCGCGTCGCCCAGCAGGGGCTTGAGCCCCTGGCCGAACTCGATCAGCACCGGCAGGCCGTTGGCCTGGGCCTGGCTCTCGATCAGGGCCGCGGCCGAGCGGGCGATCTCGCACGGCTTGAACGGTTCGGCGTCGAACTCCAGCCCCGCCTCCAGGCGCGAGAAGTCGAGCACGTCGTTGATCACGCCCAGCAGGGTGTTGCTGGCCTCGTGGATCAGCCGCACCTGGCGCGCGTCGGTCTCGGCCAGGGCCGAGGACTGCCGCAGGAGGCCCGAAAAGCCGATGATCGCCGTCAGCGGCGTGCGCAGCTCGTGGGTCATGTTGGCCAGGAAGTCGGCCTTGGCCGCGGCCGCCGCCTGGGCCTGGTGCGCGGCCGTCGCCAGCTCCTGCGCCAGGCGCTTGCGCTCGGTGATGTCGCGGCTGGTGGCGATGAAGCCCCCGCCCTCTTCCTTGGGCACCAGCGAATAGGTGCTCTCGATCCAGATCGCCTGGCCGTCCTTGCGCAGGAACTGGTACTCCAGCGTGCTGCTGTCGCTGGGGGTCTGCAGCGTGCGGATGGCCGCCACGGCCTTGGCTCCGTCCTCGTCACTGACGCCCAGCAGGTTAGGCGCGACCAGGAACTCGGCGGGGGTGTAGCCCGTCAGCCGCTCGATGGCCGGCGAGTTGTAGCGGCGCCGCCCGTCCGGCCACCACATCGACAGGGCGTCGGTGAGGTTGTTGGCCAGGATGCGGTACAGCGACTCGTGCTCGCGCAGGCGCGACAGGGTCTGCTCGGCCTCGCGGCGGCGACGTTCGGCCTCCTCGGCCGTCTGCCGCTGGATCTTCAGGCTGCGCGAGAGGTCCAGCTTGGCGGCCTTCAGGTTCAGGCGCTGGCTGTGCAGGAAGTAGAACAGAGGCCCGCCCACGATGACCACGATGGTCATCGTCATCCACGGCGTGAACACCTCGGCCCGCTGGAGGACCAGGATGTTGACGCAGTAGTCCGTCGTCACCGCCATCAGCGCGGCCAGCACGACAGTCGCAACGGTTCTCACGAACTTGGCTAGAAACATGGCCCCAGGGTCGACGTCACGCCGGATCGAAACGGCTCGATCCCGTTCCTTGTCGCTCATCTAGGCGGCCAAGGTGCTAAAATCGAAGACTCCCTTTGCCTGCCGACGTTCATCGCGACGCTAGGCCGCACCCGTCCACGCGCCGAGATCGTCCAGCGCCACGGCCTCGCCGTCGATACGCGCGGCCGCACGGGCGTCGGGATTTGCGCTCAGCGTCAGGCCATCGATCGTCAGGCCTCGCACGTGCCGCGCCCACAGGCCCCAGGCCGGCGGATCGCCGAACATCCGCGGCTCGGGATAGGCGTCCTCCAGCTGCGCCGGCTCGACGCCCGCCTCTCCCGCCCCGCCCAGGAAAGACAGGGTCAGGGTCTCCAGCCGCACGTCCTCGATCGGATGCTCGGCCAGGCCCGCCAGGATCACCGGCAGGTCGGCGAAAGCCCCTTCGCCGTGAAGGTTGCGCACGCTCACCCGCCGCAGCGCGCCGGGCCTGGTTCCCTCCGGCCCGCGCAGCCGCGCGCCCAGCCGCAGGAACAGCGGCGAACTGGTCATCTCCACCAGCCGCACGTTCTCGATCTCGACGTCCTCGATGGTCCCGCCGTCGACGGTTTCCAGGGCCAGCCCGCGCGAGCGCTCCAGCACGCAGTCCCGGATGCGGATGCGGCGGAAGTCGCCGTTGCTCTCGGTGCCGATCTTGATGCGGCCGGTCACCCGGTCCTGGTCGGGCGAGATTTGCTGCTCGCGCCCCAGCGTGCCGTCCAGCACCGTGCCCGGGTCAAAGCCCGAGACGTGGCAGCCAGTGATCTCGACATCCTGCGTCGGCAGCGCTTGCCCCAAGGCCATCGAGGCCTTGAGCACGATGGCGTCGTCGTTGGGCGTGTTGACCCGGCAGCCGGCGATGCGCACGCGCGTGCAGCCGTCGATGTCCAGACCGTCCCGGTTGGTGTCGACCAGCAGGTTTTCGATCGTCAGGTTCTCGCAACCCGTGGCCAGCACCGCGAAGTGCCCGCCCCGGACCAGCGTGAAGCCCGAGAGACGGACGTTCCGGCAGCGCTTCAGCCCGATCGCCTTGTTGCCCTGGCCGATCATCGCCGCCCGCTCGGGCACGAGCTCCGCCATCGCCTCGGCCGACAGCCCGACCATGCTCAGCGGAAACTCGCCCGCCTGCCGGCGCCAGCGCGAGCCCGGCCCCTCGCGGGTCAGGCCCTCGCCGTCGATGCGGCCGGGGCCTTCGATCGTCACGTCCTCCAGGTCCTCGCCCCAGACCAGGCTGTTGCGCCAGTAGCTGTGGCCGAAGTCCTGGTAGAGGTCGTGCGGATTGTCCTCCGGCGGGTCATAGGCCCCGCCGTGCCGCGCCGGATCGGCGGCGATAAGAACGCATCCCTCCTTCAGCTTCAGCGTCACCCCGCTGGCCAGCCTGATCGAGAAGCACAGATAGCGCCCCGCCGGCAGGCTCACGACCCCGCCGCCGGCCTTGGATGCGGCCGCAATGGCGGCGTTGATCGCGTCGGTGTCCAGCGCCTGCCCGTCGCCCTTCGCGCCGAAGGTCGTGACGTCGAGGATCACGTGTAGAGGCCGTGGCGGCGCAGGAACGGCGGCAGAAGCTGCGGCCAGCCCATGTCCATGCCCTGTGGACCGGTCACGCCGAAGCCGTGGCCGCCCTTCTCGAACATGTGCAGCTCGCTGGGCACGCCCGCGGCGCGCAGGGCCGAGTAGAGCAGCAGGGAATTGTCGGCCGGCACCACCTTGTCGTCGGCGGCGGTGGCGATGAAGGTCGGCGGCGTGTCGGCCGGCACGTCCAGCTCCAGCGAGGCGGCCCTGCGGCGCGCGTCCGAGGCGTCGCCCGCCAGCAGCTCCTTCATCGAGGCGCCGTGCGCGAACGGCGCCTGCATGGTCACCACCGGATAGAACAGCCCCGCCACCGACGGCCGGGAGGACAGCGTGTCGATGGCGTCGATCGGCGCGTAGGTGTCGCGCTTGAACTGGGTCGACAGCCGGCCGGCCAGATGCCCGCCCGCCGAGAAGCCCATCACGCCCACGCGCGCCGGATCCAGGCCCAGCTCGCCGGCCCGCGAGCGGATGATGCGGATGGCCCGCTGGGCGTCCTGCAGCGCCACGTCCGGCCCCGCCGCCCAGCCGTCGGCCGGCAGGCGGTAGATCATGACGAAGGCGGTGACGCCCTGGTCGGCGATCCACCTGTCGATCGCCCCGCCGGCCTTGCTGACCGCCACGCGCTTGTAGCCGCCGCCCGGGATCATCAGGATCGCAGCCCCGTTTGGCTTTTCCGGCCGCCGCATCATCAGCACCGGGTCGGTGATGTTGAGGAAGGCCGTGTCGTTGGGATCGCCGCCCGGGGTGCGCAGGATCACCTGCTCCCTGACGGTGACCTTCTCGCCGCCCGGGGCCTTGCCCGGCCAGATCGGACGGATCTCCAGGGACGGCTTCACGGCCGGAGTCGCCTGGGTGGACTGGGCCAGGGCCGGGCTGGCCGCGGTCGCGCCGGCCAGGGCCAGCAGGGAGCGACGGTCGATCATCGGATACCTCAGTTGCCGCGCAGGGCCGCGTTGCTGCGGGCCGCGCTGGGAGCCATGACGAAACTGTCGGGCGGCGTCGGCTTGCCCGGATCGAACCTCCCGGCGTCGGCCGCAAGATGGCGCGCCAGCTCCGGAACGCCCGCCCGGATCCCCTCCACGACGCACCGCGCAAGTTCGTAGGCGCCGTAGTTGTTGTGGTGGGTGATGTCCTTGCCGCCGTCCGCGAAGGCCTTGGGCGACTCCTTGGGGCCCAGCGCCTCGTAGAAGGCCTTGCTCATGGCCGCCAGGTCGATGACCGGCACGCCGAGCGCCTTGCCCACGGCCAGCACCGCGGCCGGATAGTCGCCGTGGGTGTTGATGATCCTGCCCGCCTCGTCGAACCGCCGGCGGTGCATCGAGGTCAGCAGCACGGGCGTGGCCTTCCGGCGCCGGAACTCGCCCACATAGGCCTTGAGATAGTCGCGATAGGTGCTGTCGGCCGCCACATAGGTCTGGGGCCAGTTTTCCTTCTGGTCGTTGTGGCCGAACTGGATCAGGGCGAAATCGCCGGCCCGCGTCTGGCTCAGCACCTTGTCCAGCCGATGCTCCATCAGGAACGACTTCATCGTCTCGCCGGACTCGGCATGACTGGCCACCGACACGGTCGGGGCGAAGAACCTGGGCAGCATCTGGCCCCAGCCGGCGGCCGGCTCGAACGGCTGGTCGGTGACGGTGGAGTCGCCCAGCAGGAAGACGCGCGGCACGCTGGCCGGCTCGATCGTCATCCGCGCCACCTTCGGGGCCGGACCGCAGAACTCGACGGTCAGCCTGTCGTCCCAGTTGGGCGTGCCCTTCTCGCGCGGATTGAGGATCACCTCGGTCCCGCCCGGGGCGTTCTTCGGCGGCGGCGGCAGGGCGGCGTTGCGGGTGTTGGCCACGAACACCACCTCGCGGCGCTCCTTGGCCTGGGTGCGGACCTGCTCGGCCGCCAGCCGGCGGGATTCGACCTTCACGGTCAGGTCTGCGCCGCCCTCGACCTCCAGCGTCACGCGCCAGTCGCCCTCGGGCACGGCGACCGAGAACGAGCGCCCCTGCCCCGGCTCGAAGCCATGGCCGCTGGCGGCGTCATACAGGCGATCGGCGGCGACGGGCGTGAAGCCCTCGCGCGGCTTGGCGGTGAAGTCGAACCTGCGGGCGGTCATCTGAGTCTCCAGCGCCGCGGCGGCGGTCGCGGGGGCCAGCAGCAGACCGGCCAGAACACTGCGTCGCCCAGGCTGCATCCTCGTCCGCCTCCCCCTTGGCCGCGCGATCCGCGACCGTCATTCTGGGCGCGACCATCCCGAAGAACGGGCGCGGACGCAAGATATTTCACATATCGCCACCACGAACCACGATGTGGGACTTAATCGCCATCCCATCCACAGGCTACCGCTAAACCCGGCTTGCGACGCAGTCGAGGCCCGACTATGTTCCGCGCCGCTTCTCACGGCCTTCCGTGTCGACAGCGGGCCGGTAGCTCAGTGGTAGAGCATTCGACTTTTAATCGAATGGTCCTGGGTTCGAATCCCAGCCGGCCCACCAAACTCTTCTCGAAAACCTGAACGAAATCAGCCCCGATCTGGATATCCAGCGGGGGATCGGCGTCGCCTCGTTCATCCAGGCGCCCAATCTAGGCCGTAGTCGGCCCGCAACCTCCGCGACCTCTTCGGCGGGCCGTTCGATTCGTGCGCGACACAGCGGATGACGATACGGCTCGTCGCGCGTTAGGGTCACGTCATGCGAAGCTTGCTCCTCCTCGCCGCCACGCTGCCGCTCCTGGCCGCCTGCGCCACCACGCGCCAGCCCGAGCCCCAGACGCAGGTCGAGGTCGAGAACCCCGACAAGATCCAGACCACCTCCGAGGCCAACAAGGACGGCCTGTCCGGGGCGGTCACCGCCCCGCTGCGCGACGTCAATCTTATGCGCACCAAGATCCCGCCCGTGCTGCTCGAGGCCATGCAGGACCCCTACGCCCGGCCCCAGCCCTCCAGCTGCGGCCAGCTGACGGCCCTGGTGAAGCCGCTCGACGCCGCCCTCGGCATCGACCTCGACCAGGTGCCGCCCGGCGAGGACGAGGACCTGATGGACCGGGGCCGCAAGGCCGCCGGCGACGCGGCCCTCGGCGCCATGGCCAGCGCCGCCCAGGACCTGATCCCCATGCGCGGCTGGGTCCGCAAGCTGTCGGGCGCCGAGAAGCACGACCGCCTCGTGCAGTCGGCCATGGCCGCCGGCGCCGTGCGCCGCGCCTATCTCAAGGGCCTGGGCGAGGCGCGCGGCTGCATGCCGCCAGCCACGCCCCAGCACCGCGGCGACCCCCAGCCCGAGCCGGAGGCCAAGAAGCGCCGCTTCCCGTTCCTGGGCGGCAAGGACGCGCCGCCGCCGCCGCCGCCAAAGCCCAAACCCTCGGTCGTAGGCCCCACGGTCGAGCCTATCCCCGACATTCACGCGCCGCCGGCCGCCGAAACGCCCGAAGCCGCCAAGGGCAAGCGCAAACCCGCCTACCCCATCACCCCGGTCCCCGCCGCCCCCGCCCCGTCCGGAACCCCGCAAGGCCCGAGCAGCGACTGATCGGCGGGCTCCAAAATCCTCCCCCTGAAGGGGGAGGTGGCCCGAAGGGCCGGAGGGGGAAGTGACCGCCGGGGTTGGGCCGCCCTCCGCCTCAAACCAATCTAAACCCGCCTTTCAAAGCCCTTCCCCCTCAATGGGGGAAGGGTTGGGATGGGGGTGATGCGGCCGTTCAATCCGCAAGGCCGCATCAGGACCGACCGCCGCAGCCACCCCCAACCCCGGCCCTTCCCCCATCAAGGGGGAAGGGAGAAGTCCGGACGGGGATAGAGCAGCGCGGATCCCCGGCGGATCGCGAAAACTCCTCAACCCAATCAACGCCCTACAACTTTCTCACTCAAATCCATCAGACGCGCTCAGGCCCGGGCCATAATCAAACCGTCCCCGCCATGGGGAGGGCTCTTGGTACCGGCCCAAGCGTGGCGAGGACCGCATCGAGCGGGGCCGCTTGGAGCGTCGTGGGAAGGCGGGTTTGCAGGAGCGCTCAGAAGGCGCAAATGGGCCGCCAAGCCGTCCATGACGTAACGAGCGGGTCGACAGGGCCGGGAACGTTCAAACCGGCCTAACAGGATCAGCCGAGGCCGCGCCGGATTACCGCGGGGCTGTCGATCCTGCCCGTCCGAGGGCTAGCCGGGCCAACGGTTGAAAGAGACCTACGCCCCCGGTCCTTCGAGCCAATGATGCGGCGGAGCGGTCGACGAAGCCGAAACGCTAAACAAACCCACGGTCTCCGGGCTCCGCCCGGCCGCTCCGCGCCTCCCCGAACTAACGCGCTATCGCGCGGGAGACTGCGAAGTCGCGCCCAAAGATCCTCCCCCTGAAGGGGGAGGTGGCCCAAAGGGCCGGAGGGGGAAGTTCCTGATGCGCCCAGCACATCCCCGACGCCGCAATCACTTCCCCCTCAGTCGCTCCGCGACAGCTCCCCCTTCAGGGGGAGCGTCTTGGGGGACCTCAGTTGCTGATGCCGCCCCAGACCGCCTTCGCCGCGCTGACGAACGCCTTGGCCGCCGCGCTCTCCGGCGCGGCCAGCACCACCGGACGGCCCGCATCACCCGCCTCGCGCACGCCCATCTCGATCGGAACCTGGGCCAGAACCGGGGTCCCTAGGGCCTGGGCCTCGGCCACGCCGCCGCCCGAGCCGAAGATCGGGATCGGGGCGCCCGTCGCCGGATCGGCGAAGAAGGCCATGTTCTCGACGAGGCCCAGGATCGGGGTGGCGGTCTTGGCGAACATCGCCGCGGCCCGGCGGGCGTCGATCAGGGCGATCTCCTGCGGGGTGGTGACCAGCACCACGCCGTCGATCCGCAGCTTCTGCACCAGGGTCAGGTGGATGTCGCCGGTGCCCGGCGGCAGGTCGACGACCAGCACGTCCAGCGGCTCGGCTTCAGAGCCCCAGGCCACGTCGTGGATCAGCTGGCGCACCGCCGACGAAGCCATCGGCCCACGCCAGATCATCGCCCGCCCCTCGTCGACCATGAAGCCGATCGACATCAGCTTCACGCCGTGCGCCTGCATCGGCAGCAGCTTCTTGTCCTCGAAGGTCGGCTCGCCCTCGACGCCCATCATCCGCGGGGCGGAGGGGCCATAGATGTCGGCGTCCAGCAAGCCGACCTTGAGGCCCAGGCCCGCCAGGGCGCAGGCCAGGTTGGTCGAGACCGTCGACTTGCCCACCCCGCCCTTGCCCGAGGCGACGGCGATGACGTGCCGCACGTGAGCGGGCTTCTCCGAGGCCGGCGGCGGGCCGACCTGGGCCTGCGGGTCGTCGGCGACCCGGGCGCCCTTGCGCACCCGCGTGGTCTCGGCCGGCGCCTGGGCGGTCAGCACCACCTGGGCGCGGGTGATCCCGGGGAGCGCGGCCAGCGCCTTCTCGGCCGCCTCGCGCACCGGCCCGTAGCCGCCGACGCGCGCGGCGGGAACCTCCAGCACGAAACCGGCCTTGCCCTCGCGCACCACCAGACCCTGCACCAGACCGGCCTTCACCAGGCCAAGGCCGGTGGCCGGATCCTCGATCAGATCGAGGGCCGCGCGGGCGTCTTCGGGGGTCGTCGGGGAACTTGCGGTCACGTCTTTGTCTTGCCTTGTCGTGCGGGGGTCCTCATATCCGCGTACGGGGGGGCTTTTACAACCCCGCCATCCGCAAGAACGAGCGACGGGAAGATAGCGCCGCCCATGCCCTGGAACGACAACGCCGGCCCCGGCCCCTGGGGTTCTCCCCCGCCGGGCGACGACAAGAACGACGGCGGGCGCAGGTCCGATCCTGGCCGCCGCCCCTCCTCGGGCCCGCCCGGCGTTCCGCCGCCTCCGATCGACCTCAACGACCTGATCGAGCGCATCAGCGCCCGCCTGCGCGAGACCTTCGGCGGCCCGGGCCGCGGCAAGGCCTTCATGCTGGGCGGCGGCGCGGTCGTCGGCCTCTGGCTGCTGACCGGGACCTATGTCGTCCAGCCCAACGAGCAGGGCGTGGTCAGCACCTTCGGCGCCTACAGCCGCACCAGCGATCCGGGCCTGAACTATCACCTGCCCTGGCCGATCGAGACCGTGCAGCGCGAGCCCGTCACCTCGATCCAGACCCTCGACATCGGCGGCGTGCCCGGCGCAGAGGTCGAGGCCGAGCGCCTGATGCTGACCGGCGACGAGAACATCGTCGACCTGTCGTTCACCGTGCAGTGGCGCGTGTCCGACGCCCGCAAGTACGTGTTCAACGTGCGCGAGCCCAACGCCGTCCTCAAGGACGTGGCCGAAAGCGCCATGCGCGAAGTGGTCGGCAAGACCGCCCTCACCCCGATCCTCACCAACGGCCGCGGCCAGGTCGAGGCCCAGACCCGCCAGCTGATGCAGCAGGTGCTCGATCGCTACGACATCGGCGTCTACATCGAGGGCGTCCGCATCCAGGTGGCCAACGCCCCCGCGCCGGTCGTCGACGCCTTCCGCGACGTGCAGCGCGCGGCCCAGAACGCCCAGTCGAACGCCAACGTCGCCCGCGGCGAGGCCGCCCAGGTGATCCAGCAGGCCAAGGGCTATCGCGAGAAGGTGGTGCGTGAGGCCGCCGGCGACGCGGCCCGCTTCAACCAGGTCTACGACCAGTACAAGCTGGCGCCGGCGGTCACCCGCGAGCGTCTCTACATTGAGACGATGCAGCGCGTGCTGGCCAACTCCAACAAGGTGATCGTCGACAGCAAGGGCGCCAACGCCCCGGTGATCCTGCCGTCGGACACCTTCCGCTCCAAGGCCGCCGCCGCGCCGGTCGTCCCCGCCGCCCCAGCCGCCACCGACGGAGCCGCCCGATGAGCCGTCCCGCCAACACGCCCCTGATCGCCGCCGGCGTCGCCGCGGTGGGCGCCCTGATCCTGGTCGCCACCACCGTCTACAAGGTCGACCAGCGCCAGCAGGCCCTGGTGGTGCGCTTCGGCGACCCGGTGGCCGTGGTCACCAGTCCGGGCCTGCACCTGAAGTCGCCGATCGACAACGTGCTGCGCTTCGACAAGCGCAACATCGACCTGGCCGCCAACCAGGAGGAAGTCACCGCCGCCGACCAGCAGAAGCTGGTGGTCGACGCCTTCGTCCGCTATCGCATCTCCGACACGCGCCAGTTCTTCCGGGCGCTGGGCAGCGAGCGAGTGGCCAAGGATCGCCTGGACCGCATCGTCAACGCCGCCCTGCGCGAGCAGATCGGCCGCGCCGATTCCGGCGACGTGATCGCCGGCAAGCGGGCCCAGATCATGGCCGCGATCCGCGACGAGGTGGCCCGCCAGGTCAAGGCCTCGGACCTTGGCATCCAGATCATCGACGTGCGCATCAAGCGCGCCGACCTGCCCGAGCCCAACCAGCAGGCCGTCTACGAGCGGATGCAGACCGCCCGCAAGCAGGAGGCCGCCGAACTGCGCGCCATCGGCGAGCAGCAGCGCCAGGAGATCGTCGCCACCGCCTATGAGGAGGCCGAAAAGATCCGAGGCGAAGCCGACGCCCAGCGCGCCCAGCTCTTCGCCTCCAGCTTCGGCCGCGACCCGTCCTTCGCCGCCTTCTACCGCTCGATGCAGGCCTACGAGCAATCGCTGGGCCGGGGCGACGCCACCTTCGTCCTGTCGCCCGACAGCGCCTTCTTCAAGTATTTCGAGAAGGGACCGGCGGGCTGAGCCAGATCCTCCCCCTGAAGGGGGAGGTGGCCCGAAGGGCCGGAGGGGGAAGTTCCTGATGAGGTCTGTGCGCCGCCAAGGCAACAGTCCCTTCCCCCTCAGTCGCTTCGCGACAGCTCCCCCTTCAGGGGGAGCATCTGGGTCACCCCGCCCGCTTCAGCAGGTCCAGCACCACGTGCAGGCTGTCGGCGATGTGGACGCACTTCTCGTGCATCTCCTCGGTCGGATCGAGGATGTCGGGCACCATGATGGTCATCATCCCGGCCCCGTGCGCCGCGCGGACGCCGGGATGGGAATCCTCCAGCGCCAGGCAGGCCAGCGGGTCGACGCCCAGTCGCTCGGCGGCCAGCAGGTAGGGATCCGGATGCGGCTTGTGGCGGGTGACGTCGTGGTGGGCGACCACTGCGTGGAACCGGGGAAGAAGATCGAAGCGGCCGAGATACCGCTCCACCGCCGGCAGGCCGTTGGAGGTGGCGATGGCCCGGGGCAGGCGCAGCTCATCCAGGTGGTCGAGGATTTCCTGCACGCCGTCCTTCAGCCGGATCTCGGCCTGCAGCAGCAGTTCGACGTCGGTCCACAGCCGCTCGAAGAACGGCTTCACAGGGAAGTCCTCGCCGTAGAGGTCGCGCAGCATCACCGCGCACTCGGGATTCGTCTTGCCGACCATCGAGGCGTAGGTCGCCGCCGTGACCGGCACGCCGAAGGCCTGGCCCGCGTCGATCATCGCCGCGCGATAGACGGTCTCGGTGTCGAGCAGCAGGCCGTCCATGTCGAAGACCACCGCCTCGACACGCCGGGGGAAGCTCACTGGGCGAACTCCTCGAAGCGATAGCCCTGGAAGTAGAGCAGCGCCGTCAGGTCGGCGTGGTCGACCTTGGCGTCGGCCTGCGCCGCGACGATCGGCTTGGCGCGATAGGCGACGCCCAGGCCCGCGGCCTCGATCATCGCCAGGTCGTTGGCTCCATCGCCCACGGCCAGGGCGTCAGCCGGGGTCAGGCCCAGGGCGGCGGTCTCCTCGTTCAGGGCGGCCAGCTTGGTCTCCTTGCCGAGGATCGGGTCGCCGACCTCGCCCGTCAGGGCCGCGTCGAGCTCGATCAGGGTGTTGGCGCGGTTCAGGTGGAAGCCGGCGGCCTCGGCCACCCGGCTGGTGAAGAAGGTGAAGCCGCCCGACACCAGGGCGCAGCGGGCGCCGTGGGCCGCCATGGTCTTGACCAGGGTCTCCGCGCCGGGATTGAGCCGCACGCGCTCGTCGAAGCAGGTCTGCAGCGCCGAGGTCGAAAGACCCTTCAGCATGCCGACCCGCTCGCGCAGGGCGCCCTCGAAGGCCAGTTCGCCGCGCATGGCGCGCTCGGTGATCTCGGAGACCTGGGCCTTCACGCCGGCGAAGTCGGCCAGTTCGTCCAGGCACTCGACGTTGATGATCGTCGAATCCATGTCGGCGATCAGCAGGCGCTTCCTGCGATTTTCGACAGGCTGGATGGCGAAGTCGACCGGCCTGTCGCCAATGGCGGCGATCACCTGCTCGCGGACGGCGGCTGCGTCGTCCTCGAAGGTCACGTCGATCGCGTTCGGCCCCAGCGGAACGATCTGGCCCAGCGACAGAGCCGCGGCGAGGGTTTCGGCCTCCGGGCCGACGAGGGTCAGGACGTGCATGGCGGGGCGGCTAAGCCAGTCGCCCCCCGCCGTCAACCCGCATTAATTCGGGCTGATGCCCGTGCAGCGCTGCAAGAGCGCCATGGCGGCCCGCTTGCCGGCGGCCTCGTTGCTCTCGCCCGGCTCGGGCTTGACGCTTTCGAACAGGAAACCGAGGCCGTCTTCGTAGACCTTGGTCGGCTTCACGCCCTGCTCGGCGCCGTCCTCGAAGGCCTCGTCCATCATCATGCGGCCCTTGGCCCCGAACGCTTCCAGCATGAACTGCGCGCCGCGCCCGTCATTGCCCTTCTGGGCGAAGAGCTGCGGATAGCTGGTCGCCACCTTGCCGAGGATCACCAGCACCGCGCCGCAGCCGGCCTTTTCGCGCGAGGTCAGCTCGGCCGGCGCGGGCGTCGCCTGGACGGCGGGCGGCGGCGTCTTGGCCTTGGCGGTCTCGGTGGTGGCCGCATGGACGGATCCGGCCGTCAGGAAGGCGACCATCGTCGCCGCGATCATGTATGTACGCTTCATGGACCGTGACGCCCCCCACGCAACCGTCGAAACGCCCTTTGCCCCCGACTCGCGCGTCTGGATGATCGCCGGCCCCACCGCCAGCGGCAAGTCGGCCTACGCCCTGGACCTGGCCGAGCGCACCGGCGCCGAGATCGTCAACGCCGACTCGATGCAGATCTATGCGGGCCTGCGGGTACTGACCGCCGCGCCCTCGCCCGAGGAGGAAGCTCGCGCCCCGCACCACCTGTTCGGCGTCGCCGATGCGGCCGAAGGCTGGTCGGTCGGACGCTGGCAAACGGCGGCGGTCAAGGCGCTGCACGACATCGCCGCTCGCGGCCGCCCGGCCATCGTGGTCGGCGGCACGGGCCTCTATTTCCGCGCCCTGACCCAAGGACTGGCCGACGTGCCGCCGGTGTCCGAAAGCCAGCGCGAGATCTCGGGCCTGCTCTACGCCGCCCAGGGCGAAGCGGCCTTTCGCGACCTGCTGCGCCCCCTCGACCCCGCCGCCGAGGCTCGGATCGAAAGCGGCGACCGCCAGCGCCTGGTCCGCGCCCACGCCGTCGCCGTCGCCACCGGCCGCGCCCTCTCCGACTGGCAGGCCGACACCCGGCCCGCGCTGCAGCCCGGCGAGTGGAGCGGCCTGGTCCTGGATCCTCCCCGCGCCGAACTGTACGACCGCTGCGACGCGCGCCTCGGCGTCATGGTCGAGAACGGCGCGCTGGAGGAGGTCGCGGCGATGGAGGCGCGGGGCCTGGATCACGCTCTGCCCGCCCTCAAGGCCGTGGGCTATCGCGAGCTGGCCGCCCACCTGCGCGGCGAAACCTCGCTGGAACAAGCCCTCAACGCCGCCCGCCAGGAGACCCGGCGCTACGCCAAGCGCCAGCTCACCTGGTTCCGGAACCAGACGCCTGACTGGACCAGAGCCGCTCCCCGTTGAAGTTCCGCAAAGCCCCGTGGCGTCGACACTCACCATCGCACGCCCGTCGCGCCAACTGTTTCCCGCTTTCCAGCCCGAGCCTTCACATGACTGAACTCGCCCGTCTCGCCGCCGCCGTTGGCCAACGCCTTATCGAACGGGAAGAAACCGTCGCCGTGGCCGAATGCTCGGCCGGCGGCCTGATCTCGTCAGCGCTGCTGGCAGTACCGGGCGCATCGAAGTTCTATGTCGGCGGCGCTGTCGTCTACACCGCTCGGGCGCGCCTCACCCTGCTGGACATCCCGCAGAAGGCGATGGACGGGCTTCGCTCCGCCAGCGAGCCCTATGCGCTGCTGCTGGCTCGCGTGGCCGGCAAGAACCTGAAGGCGACCTGGGGCCTGTCGGAAACCGGTGCGGCCGGTCCTGAGGGCAATCGATATGGCGACGCTGTCGGCCATTGCTGTGTGGCCGCCGTGAGCACGACGCGCGAGGTCAGTCTTACCGTCGAGACCGGGATCGAGGACCGCGAGACCAACATGCGACGCTTCGCCGAGCAAGCTCTTGCCTTGCTGCTGGAAACCTTGGGCTGAAACTGGCGCATGGACGTCCGTGGCCGCCGCGCCACGGGTCGTTTCTTGCGTCAAACCGCGCCTTGACGCCCCTTCACGAGCATGGCATTCCCCGATCATCCATTTGGAGCAACACTCGTGCGCACCACCATGATCGTACTTATGGAGCGGCCGTTCACGGCGTGACCTCGAAGTCACGTTGCTAGATCGGTCGCGCGCACAAAGGTCCTTCGGGGCCTTTTTTCTTTTCCGCCGCCTCCAAAGCCCAGCTTTCACGTCCATCCGGGACTTCCGCCATGACCGCCCACCAGACCATCGAGAGCAACGCTCCCGCAGACTCCGCGAACCGCGCCATGACCGGCGCCGAGATCGTGGTCCGCGGCCTCGTCGATCAAGGCGTCGAGGTTCTGTTCGGCTATCCTGGCGGCGCGGTCCTGCCGATCTACGACGCGCTCTTCCACGAGCCGCGCCTGCAGCACATTCTCGTTCGCCACGAGCAGGGCGCGACCCACGCGGCCGAAGGTTACGCGCGCTCCTCAGGCAAGCCGGGCGTCGTCCTTGTGACCTCGGGTCCGGGTGCGACCAACGCCATCACCGGCATCATGGACGCCCTGATGGATTCGATCCCGATGGTCGTCATCACCGGCCAGGTCCCGACCCACCTGATCGGCACCGACGCCTTCCAGGAAGCCGACACCGTCGGCATGACCCGCTCGTGCACCAAGCATAACTACCTGGTCAAAGACGTCCGCGATCTGCCGCAGATCATCCACGAGGCCTTCAAGATCGCCACTACCGGCCGTCCAGGCCCGGTGCTGATCGACATCCCCAAGGACGTTCAGTTCGCCAAGGGCGAATACTACGGCCCCACCGAAGTCGCCTCGAGCCACGCCTATTCGCCGCGCACCAAGGGCGACGCGGGCCGCATCGCCGAAGCCGCCAGGATGATCGCGAACGCCCGCCGCCCGATCTTCTACACCGGCGGCGGCGTCATCAACGCCGGCCCCAAGGCCAGCCAGGCGCTGCGCGAGTTCGCCGCCCTGACCGGCGCACCGGTCACCTCGACCCTGATGGGCCTGGGAGCCTTCCCGGCGGCCGATCCGGCGTGGCTGGGCATGCTGGGCATGCACGGCACGTTCGAAGCCAACAACGCCATGCACGACTGCGACGTGATGATCTGCGTCGGCGCCCGCTTCGACGACCGCGTCACCGGACGCCTCGACGCCTTCTCGCCGGGCAGCAAGAAGATCCACATCGACATCGACGCCTCGTCGATCAACAAGAACGTCCGCGTCGACCTGCCGATCGTCGGCGACGCCGGCAGCGTCCTGGAAGACCTGATCGAGGCCTGGAAAACCGCCGGCCATCAGCCCAACAAGGCCGCCCTGACCGACTGGTGGACCCAGATCGACGCCTGGCGCGCCCGCCAGTGCCTCGCCTACAAGCGCTCGGACACCGTCATCAAGCCGCAGTACGCCATCCAGCGCCTGTACGAACTGTCCAAGGACAAGGACGTCTACATCACCACCGAAGTCGGCCAGCACCAGATGTGGGCCGCGCAGTTCTTCCGCTTCGAGGAGCCGAACCGCTGGATGACCTCCGGGGGCCTGGGCACCATGGGCTACGGCCTGCCCGCCGCCCTGGGCGTGCAACTGGCCCACCCCAAGAGCCTGGTCGTCGACATCGCCGGCGAGGCCTCGATCCAGATGTGCATCCAGGAGCTGTCGACCGCGATCCAGTTCGACCTGCCGGTCAAGATCTTCATCCTGAACAACGAATGGATGGGCATGGTCCGCCAGTGGCAGCAGCTGCTGCACGGCGAGCGCTACAGCCATTCCTATTCAGACAGCCTGCCCGACTTCGTGAAGCTGGCCGAAGCCTATGGCGCGGTCGGCATCCGCTGCTCGGATCCGGCCGAGCTGGACGCCAAGATCCTGGAGATGATCAACAGCGACAAGCCGGTGATCTTCGACTGCCGCGTCGAGAAGCACGAGAACTGCCTGCCGATGATCCCCTCGGGCAAGGCCCACAACGAGATGATCATGGGCGAGGTCGAGGACATCGGGAACGTCATCGGCGAAGAGGGCGCGGGCCTGGTCTGATCGGTCTCGCCCTTAGCCGCACACTGTTCTAGGCTCGATTCATGACCACCAACGTCCAACCCGCCCCCGCCTCGGCCTACGACCTCAGCCCCAACGAGCAGGCCGAGCAGACCGCGACCTTCGCCCTGCTGGTCGACAATGAGCCCGGCGTGCTGCACCGCGTGGTCGGCCTGTTCGCCGCGCGCGGCTACAACATCGAAAGCCTTACGGTCGCCGAGACCGACCGCAAGGCTCACACCAGCCGCATCACCGTGGTCACCCGCGGCACGCGCCAGGTGCTCGACCAGATCGAGGCCCAGCTGAACAAGGTGGTCAACGTCCGCCGTGTCCACGACGTGACCCGCGATCCCAACGGCGTCGAGCGCGAGCTGGCCCTGGTCAAGGTGCGCGGCTCGGGCCCCGAACGGGTCGAGGCCTTGCGGATCGCCGACATCTTCCGCGCCAAGCCCGTCGACACCACGCTGGAAAGCTTCGTCTTCGAGATTTCGGGCGCGCCGTCGAAGATCGACAAGTTCCTCGACCTGATGCGTCCGCTTGGCCTGGTGGAACTTTCCCGCACCGGCGTCCTTTCCATCGAACGGGGCGTCGAAGGGATGTAAGCCGCATGGGCGTGATCGCACCGGCCATCTTCGCGAGCGCCCTGGCCCTCACGTCCCAGGCCCAGCCGGTCGCGCCCGTGGTTCCCGCCACGCCCGCCCCGCCGCCCGATCCCGCGGTCTGGTGGTCCAACGAGATTCCGCGCCCATCGTCCGAAACCGATCCGCTGGCCGGACGGCGCCTGGGCCGCAAGGAGCAGCCCGTCCCGATCGACAACGGCGTCGATCCCCTCCTCTATCGCCTGTGGGGCCTGCAGCCCCTGCAGACCCAACTGGTGCGCGGCGGCGAGCTGGTGCTCGAGGCCTGGGCGAGACCGGCGCGCGGCGTGCGCCAGGCCGTGGTCCGCGTCACCGTGCGCCGTGACGGCCGCGCCTTCGTCCAGGCCCGCGCGGGCCTGGGCTGCTGCACACCCGAGATCGGCCGCCGCGTCGACATCAACGCCGAGCTACCCAACGACCGCATCGCCGCGCTCAAGGCCCTGGTCGGCGACGCCGCCTGGAGCCAGCCCCGCAGCGTTATTGTCGACTACGGCGGCGGCGCGGTCGAAGGCGTCTGCGTCGATGGCGTGTCGTGGGACGTGACGCTGCTGGTTGCCGGCCAGGCCCGTCACCTTCGCCGCGCCTGCGACGACGCCGAGGTCGGCTCGATCGCCGGCGTGCTGTCGGCCCTGGTCGGGGCGGCGGCGGGGCGCGATCCGCTGTTCGACGCGGTGCTGCCGCGCGGCGGAGACTTCTCTCGCCAGGCCAAGGCCTATGCCGATCTCAACGCCCAGGGCGGCCAGCTGAAGGCCGAAACCTCCAACCGCCCGCAGCCGCCGGCCGTGCCGATCGCCGAGGACGACGAGCCTGAACCACAGCAGGCCGAGATCCCTGCCCTCGCGCCGCCGCCGCCGCCCGAACCTCGATGACTGCAGATCCGTAGGATCGTGCAATCAACCCGGAGCATCGCTCTACCGGCTGGACGGCCGGCCGGGTCATAGTGGCCTCGTTCCGCCGCAGCTCCCCTGCGGCGCTCCCCCAAAACCAAGCCCTAGCCATGACCCGCCACATGCCCCGTCGCGCGACGGCGGCGCCGCGCTGGTTCGCCGTCGCCCTCTGGGCCGGCGCCTGCGCGATGGCCGCCCTGCCCGCACTGCTTTCGTCCGCTTCCGCCTGGAGGATCCTGCCATGATGATCGACCACCTCCCCGTCTCCGGCGTCTGGTCCTCGCCCGATGGCCGCTTCAGCCTCGAACTTCGCCCCGACGGCCGCTTCGTCGAGGTCCACGCCAATCCCGACAGCGTGTTCACCGGCGCCTATGTCCTGGTCGGCGAGACCCTGAAGCTGTTCGAGGACCACGGCGCGGTCGTCACCGGCCGGCTGGCCGAAGGCCGCCTGAGCCTGGGGACCGTTTAGTCGCGCCCCTTCCATCCCACGACGTGAAGCCCTATATTGGGATTGTCCGGCTTCGGCCGAACTATGGGGATAAACGCGCACGTAATAAGCGGACTGGACCCGGGTGCGATTCCCGGCGGCTCCACCAAATCTCTCCCGAGTTATCACGGGACTGCATGGGGCCGATCAGCATCGACAGACGTGTAAAGGTGTCTGCTTTCTCTCGGCTTGGCCCACCGTTTCGGGCCTTTAAACTAAATGCGAACGATAACTTCGCTGAAGAGTTCGCCGTCGCTGCGTAATGCGGTGCAGGTGAATTCGCCTCTTAAGTCCTAGGGGTTCAGATCCCTAGGCGGGGCCCGGAGGGAGCCTGGCAACAGAATCCCTCCACTTTCCAGAAATGTGGACGGCTCCCTCCTCTCTTCCAGAGGTGGAATGGGGGAGCCTGGCAACAGAATCCCTCCACTTTCCCCAAACACCCCCACTCAATTGCAAGCCGTGCTCGACACGGGAGCGCACGTCACGCGACATTGCGCCCAGGGGGAACGCCAATCATGAAAACCATCGCCTCGAGCGCGATAAGCCGCCGCGCTTTGCTGGTCGCGGGAGCCGCCTTGCCGACGACCGCCAGCGCCTTCGCCCGCATGGCGACCGAACAGCCGGCCCAGGTTCCACCGCCCATCGCTGTCGGACCAACCGTGCGCTCAGGCCCAGAGCCCGAGACGAACCTCATTCCCCTGAAGCCGGGCGAACGCCTGCCCGAGCAGTATCGGCTGATCGATCCGGTCACGGGCGAGCAGAAGGGTTACGCCGTGCTGCCGGCCGAGGAGCGGGCCAAGGGCTTTGTCCGCCCGGTGCGCCGAACCTACACCCACCTCACCTGCGGCAAGAACACCTCGATGGCCCTGGCGATCGCCGAGACCTTCGCTCGCGCGCCGAAAATCTACCGCACGACCTTCTGCAGCACTTGCAAGACGCATCTGCCCGTCAGCGAGTTCGTCTGGCTCGGCACGCAGGAACCGGTCGGCAGTTGAACCCGAGTTCCGCCCACCGAAAATTTGTACGCCGCTACCGTATACGGGCGCCTTTGCCGCAGGCCCGCGACAGGTTACGCTGACGGCTGGATTGTCGTTTTTGCTTAATCGAAGACCCATGGCCCGCACTCCTCCGACCGAAGACCTGATGCAGTACGAGGCCATGGCCCAGGACGCCCTGCGTGGCGTCGTGAAGGCCGCGCTGAAGAAAGCCGCCGCGCCCGGCGGCCTGCCCGAGCCGCACCACCTCTACATCACCTTCAAGACCCAGGCCGCCGGCGTCTCGGCCCCGCAGGACCTGCTGGGCAAGTATCCCGACGAGATGACCATCATCCTTCAACACCAGTACTGGGACCTGGCGCCGGGCGAGACCTTCTTCTCGGTGACGCTGAAGTTCGGCGGCCAGCCCAAGCGCCTGTCGATCCCCTATGCGGCCGTGACCCGTTTCTATGATCCGTCGGTGCAGTTCGCCCTGCAGTTCGAAGCGCCTGAGATCGAGCCCGCCCCGGTGGAGCCCGAGCCTGAACCGACACCGCCGCCGGCCGACGGCGACGAAGCCCCCAAGATCATCTCTCTCGACCAGTTCCGGAAGAAGTAGGCCTTGAGCGACATCGCCTCGGAGGAGCAGCAGACCCTAACCGACGAGGCGATCCTCGCGCGTTTTCACGCCAGCAGGAACATTCCGCCCAGCGCCTCGACGCTGGGCTTTCGCCTGACCGCCGTCAGCCAAGCCGAACGGCGGATCGAGATCGCCTTCGACGCCCGCGCCGACCTGCTGGCCAATCCGATGGGCCAGATCCAGGGCGGCTTCGTCTGCGCCATGCTCGACGAATGCATGTCGGTCGCCGGCCTGATCACCTCGGGCATGACCCACGTCGTCCCTACCCTGGAGATGAAGACCAGCTTCCTGCGGCCGGCCATGCCCGGCCCGCTGCGCGGCGTCGGCCGCGTGGTGAAATGGGGCCGCACGGTCTGCTTCATGGAGGGCGAACTCTACGACGCCGAGGGGTGGCTGCTGGCCACGTCGACGGGCACGGCCCTGCCGACGCCCTTCGCCAAGTTCAAGAAATAGGCGCGTCATGACCCGGATGGCGGGCGTTCTCATCGGTCTGCTGCTGGCCTGCCTGGCCATCGCGCCCGCTCATGCCGAGGGTCCGTTCGAACGCTGGGCGGCGGTGGTCGTGGCCGGCGACTTCCGCGCCCATTCCGGCGGCTCCACCGAAGCCTTCGACAACGCCCGCCGCGACGTCTCCAAGAGCCTGACGGCGCTCGGCTTCCCCGCCCCCGCCCAGTTCTCGACAAGGCCCAAGCGCTATCGATCGCAAGGCCTTTCGCCGTCCGACGCCAAGTCCATCCAGGCAGGCCTCGCCTCGGCGGCCGAGGCCTCTCCGGCGGGGTGCTTCGTCTACATCACCTCGCACGGCGCACCCGAAGGCGTGGTGATGGGCGAGAAGATCCTGCGTCCCCAGCGCCTGGCGGCCATGGTCGACGACGCCTGCCCGGGCCGCCCCTCGATCGTCGTGATCTCGGCCTGCTTCTCGGGCGTGTTCGTGCCCGCCCTGGAGCGCGACGACCGCATGATCCTTACGGCCGCTCGCCCAGACCGCACCTCGTTCGGCTGCGGCGAGAGCGACCGCTATCCCTATTTCGACGACTGCTTCCTCAGCGAGATCGGCCAGGCCCGCGACTTCGCCGCCCTCGGCCGCGCCGTGCAGGCCTGCGTGGCCCGCAAGGAAGTCGACACCGGCATGACCCCGCCATCAGAGCCGCAGATGTGGATCGGTCCCGAGCTGCGCCCTCTGCTGCCGCTCTACGCCTTCGCCAAGGCCCGAAAACCGGCGCCCACGCCGGCCGCCCAGCCGTCGCCGGCTGGAAACTGAACAGCTGAGCTGACGCAGCGGCAGTTTTCTTCCCGGCGCCGGTGTCCCTCGCCGCGCGAATTGGCCTAAGAAGGCCTTGAGGGGCTCTATCGGCGAGGTGGGATACGTGACGTCGCGTTTGTCGTCCAAGGTCGCGCGGTGCGCGGCGGTCGTTGGGATCTGGCTGGCCGGCGCGGGTAGCGCCACAAGCCAAAGCACGGCGCCGACGGCCTCGATACCGACCGCGCCACGTGCGCTGGCGCCCGCCGCCGCGACAACCGTTCCAAGGACCACGCCGCCCGTCCGCGCCGCGCGTCCGCCCCTGCCGGCCGCCGCGCCTGCCGCGACGCAACCCGTCGTTCCTGCCCTGCCCGGCGTCACCCCCCTGCCCGCCCCTGAACTCGAAGCCTTCGTCGACGGCTTCGTGCGCCGCTCGATGGCCGCCGACCACATCGCCGGCGTCACCGTTTCCGTCGTCCAGAACGGCCAGGTCGTGCTGAAGAAGGGTTACGGCGTCGCCAGCCTGTCGGGCGGCCGCCGGGTCGATCCGGACCGCACGCTGTTCCGCATCGGCTCGATCTCCAAGACCTTCACCTGGATCGCCCTGCAGAACGAGATCGACGCCGGCCGCATCCGCCCCGACACGCCGATCAACGTCTACCTGCCCGAGAAGCTGCAGGTCCGCGACCAGGGCAAGAAGAACCCTGTGCGGGTGCGCGACCTCTACAATCACACCCCGGGTTTCGAGGACCGGGCCCTTGGCCAACTGTTCGAGCGCGACGAGCGTCGCATCCGGCCGCTGGACGTCTATCTGCGCCAGGAGCGCCCCAACCGCGTGCGCGAGCCGGGCGTGCTGCCGGCCTACTCGAACTACGGCGTCGCCCTGGTCGGCGCGGCGCTTGCCAATACCGGCGCCAAGCCGTTCGAGGACCTGATCGCCGAGCGCGTCATTGTGCCCGCCGGCCTGACCCGCACCACCTTCCGCGAGCCCCGCGCCTGGCGCGACGACCTGCCCGCCCCGATGGCGCCGGCCCTGGCCGCCGACATGGCCGAAGGCTATCGCTGGACGCCGCTTGGCCTGCAGGCCCAGCCGGTGGAGTTCATCGGCCAGATCGCGCCCGCAGGCTCGGCCTCAAGCACCGCCGCCGACATGGCCCGCTACATGACGCTGTTGCTGAACGGCGGGACGATCGACGGCCGCACCGTGTTCTCGGCCCGCGCAGCCCAGGCCTTCCGTACGCCCAGCTATCGGCCCGCGGCCGGGGCCGCCGGCCTCAATAGCGGCTTCCAGGACATCGCACTGCCCGGCAACCGCCGCGGCTTTGGCCATGCCGGCGCGACCCTGTGGTTCCACTCCAACATGGTGATCGCGCCCGACCTGGGACTCGGCGTCTTCGTCTCCGTCAACACCGACACCGGCCAGAGCCTGCCAGCCGCCCTGCCCTCGGCCATCGTCGAGCGCTTCTACGCCCCGGCCCGCGCCGTGCCGGCCTTCATGCCCCTGACGGCCGAGACGGCCGCGCCCTATGAAGGCGACTACCTGACCGACCGTCGCGCCTATGGCGGCCTGGAGGGCTTCGTGAACCGCCTGATCGGCATCGCCAAGGTCCGCGCCAGCGCCCAAGGAGGCCTGGCCATCACCACCGACGGCCAGACGCGCCTGTGGGTTCCCACCGACCGCGAGGACGTCTTCAAGGCCGCCGACGGCGCCGATATGCTGGTTTTCCAGCGCCAGGACGGCGCGCCGGTGCGCTTCTTCGCCCCCTCGGGCGTCGCCGCTTACGAGCGGGTCGGCCCGATGTTCAAGCAGGGCGTTCTTGCATGCATGACCCTGCTGGCCGCCCTGGCCTCGATCGCCACCCTGGCCGGCGTTTTCGTGCGCAGCCGCCGCGACACCCGTCAGACCATCAGCCAGGCCCGCGCCAGCCTGCTGCAGACCACCCAGGCGGTGCTTTGGCTGACGGCCATGGCCTGCGTCGCCGCCTTCGCTGTAGGCTCGGGCGACGTGGCCGCCGTGGTCTTCGGCTGGCCCAGCGGCTGGCTGCTGACGGCCTCGGCCTGCGCCTTCATCGCCACCGTTCTTACCGTGGCGACGTTGGCCATGGCGCCGGTCATCTGGCGCGGCGGCCGGCGCGTCGACAGCTGGAACGACCTGCGCAAGCTGTCTTTCACGGTGACCAACCTGATCTTTGTCGGCTTCGCCCTCGTGCTGGCCGCCTGGGGCTTCCTCGAGTTCTGGAACACCTGATCCGGCACGAGCCGTGCACGCTCCCCCATCGTGGCGACGATGGGGGAGTTCGCGCGTGTCGAAACGGAACGTCTGTATCCTGGCGGCAACGGGCCTGGGGGCCTGGCTTGCGGCGACGCTGTTCTACGGCGCCTTCGGCGCCGAACTGATCGAACGGGCCTTCTGGTTCTACGCCCTCAACGCCTTCCTGGCCGCGGCGCTCGTCACCTTCGCCTTCCAGGCCGTGGCGCGCCTGTTGTGCATTCCGCGCGGCCGACGCCTGTATCCGGCCATGGCCTTCGCCCTTCCGGGCGTCGCGGCCGCCAACCTGATCCTGCTGGGCCTCGTTCCCCTGGCCCCCGGCGCGGAGCCTTCGAGCCTTGGCCGCTATCTGGCCTTCCTGGTCGTGCTCTACATCTCGGTCGGCGCGTCAGTCTTCGAGCGTTCCCCGCAGAAAGCGCGACTCTAGCTTTCGCACCACGATCACGATCCGCTCGCGCTCGCCCGGGCGCCGCTCGACCAGCAGCCGGGCGACCTGGGCGTCGTCATGGAAGGCATAGCCCTTGATGGCGTCGAGCAGCGCCTTGGCCAGGTTGTCGAGGTCCAGCCACGGCGGTTCGCCGACGAACTCCATGCCGATCTCGACCGAGAACTCACCCCAGGCCGGCCGCGAACCGCGCCAGCTCTTGCGGAAGAACTCGTAGATCAGCGGCTTGTAGTACTTGGCCTGGGTGGTCAGGCCGTCGACCACGATGGTCAGTTCGCCGCCGGCCTCGCGGGCGCGGACCTTGCCATGATGCGTCCAGTCGTCGTTCAAGCGCGAGGCCTCCGGACCCGCCAGCGCGGCGGGCGTCCGAGCGCTGTCTACGCGCCCCGGCCCTAGAGGCGCAAATGGATCCCGCGTCGATGCAACGGGATCAGGATCGCCAGAATGAGGGCCAGCACCGCCAGGGCGCAGGCCAGGGACGCGGCCTTGGGATCGGGAATCACGCGCAGAGCCAGGTCGTAGGTCAGGCCCTGGGCCGAATGGCCGCCCGGCAGCAGCCGCATCGAGCCGAAGATCCCGAGCAGCTGCGACAGGATGAAGGCCAGGATGGCGTTGCCGCCGAAGATGGTCAGCGGCGCGGCCAGCTTCAGCGCGGCTCTCACGCCGGCCAGCAGATCGAGCACGAACAGGGCCGTCATCGACAGGCCGCTGCTGAGCAGGGCGAAGCTGGGCGTCCAGATCGACTTGTTGATCGGCATGACCCCATCGAGCAGCAGTCCCCCGGCGATCAGCGCGGCCGCCAGCAGCGCCAGGGTGAAGCGGCTGACCCCGCCCCTCGCCAGCAGGGCCGCGGCGATGGCGCCGATCAGCACGTTGACGACCGCCGGCAGGGTCGAAAGCAGGCCCTCCGGATCGTAGGTCACGCCGACGCCGGGCGTCGTGCCGTGCTTCCAGATGTGCGGGATGGTGATCACCGCCCGATCGATGAAAGCCGGCAGCGATCCGTGGGAGTCGAGTCGCCCGGCCCCGAAACCCGGAACCGGCACGAAGGCCAGCAGCGCCCAGTAGATGGCCAGCAAGGCCAGCGCCGCCACGCCGACGGCGACGAAACTGAACTTCAGCCGGCTGCCGGCGCGCGGCGCGGCCAGCACGCAGATCGCCACGCCGAGCGCGTAGCAGAGGCCGATGCGCTGCAGGATGCCCGGTAGGCGGAGATGGGCGAAATCGAATTTCGGCAAGGCGTTGAGCAACAGGCCCAGCAGGATCAGCAACGCCGTGCGGCGCGCGACCTTGATCCAGAAGCTGGCCGAGGCGCGATCGCCCGGCGTCAGGCGCGGAACCGACAGGCCAATCGCCATGCCGACGCAGAACAGGAAGGTCGGGAAGACAAGGTCGGCCGACGTCCAGCCGTGCCAGGCCGCATGGGCCAGCGGGGCGTAGACCTGGCTCCAGGATCCTGGACTGACCACCACGATCATCCCGGCCACGGCCAGACCGCGCAGCAGATCCAGCGCGACGATCCGACCGCCGCCCTTGTTCGACGCCATGAACGCTTTCCCCCGAACACTTTTTCTGGGCGCGGAGGGTTCGCACGCCCGCGCCGGCTGTCAACCGGCCTCGGGAGCGTTGCCCTGGCGGCCCTCAGGGTCTAGACCCCCGTCGACCGTTTTCCGGGAGACCCGCATGACCGCCACGCGCACCGAGACCGACACCTTCGGCCCCATCGAAGTCGCCGCCGACCGCTATTGGGGCGCGCAAGCCCAGCGCAGCCTCGGCAACTTCAAGATCGGCTGGGAAAAGCAGCCGCTGCCGGTCGTCCGGGCCCTGGGCATCGTCAAGCGCGCCGCCGCCGAGACCAACAACAAGCTCGGCAAGCTGGACGCGGCCCTGAAGGACGCCATCGTCCAGGCCGCCAACGAAGTGATCGAAGGCAAGCTGAACGACCACTTCCCGCTGGTCGTCTGGCAGACCGGCTCGGGCACCCAGTCGAACATGAACGCCAACGAGGTCATCTCGAACCGCGCGATCGAAATCCTGGGCGGCGAGATGGGCACCAAGAAGCCCGTCCACCCGAACGACCACGTCAACATGAGCCAGTCGTCGAACGACACCTATCCGACGGCGATGCACGTGGCCTGCGCCGAGCAGATCGTCTCCGACCTGCTGCCGGCCCTGAAGCACCTGCACGCCTCGCTGAAGGCCAAGTCCGACGCCTGGGCCGACATTATCAAGATCGGCCGCACCCACACCCAGGACGCCACCCCGCTGACGCTTGGCCAGGAGTTCGGCGGCTACGCCCAGCAGGTCGAGAACGGCATCGAGCGCATCGAGCAGACCCTACCCAAGCTGATGCAACTGGCCCAGGGCGGCACCGCCGTCGGCACCGGCCTGAACGCCCCGATCGGCTTCGCCGAAGGCGTGGCCGAAGCCATCGCCGCCATCACCGGCCTGCCCTTCACCACCGCCCCGAACAAGTTCGAGGCCCTGGCCGCCCACGACGCCATGGTGTTCAGCCACGGCGCGATCAACACGGTCGCCGCCTCGCTGTTCAAGATCGCCAACGACATCCGCTTCCTGGGCTCGGGCCCGCGCGCGGGCCTGGGCGAACTGGCGCTGCCGGAAAACGAGCCGGGCTCGTCGATCATGCCGGGCAAGGTCAACCCGACGCAATGTGAAGCCCTGACCCAGGTCTGCGTGCAGGTGTTCGGCAACCACGCCGCCCTGACCTTCGCCGGTTCGCAAGGCCACTTCGAGCTGAACGTCTTCAACCCGGTGATGGCCTATAACTTCCTGCAGTCGGTTCGCCTGCTGGCCGACGCGGCGATCAGCTTCACCGACAACTGCGTCGTGGGCATCGAGCCGCGCGTCGACAACATCCAGAAGGGCGTCGAGAACTCGCTGATGCTGGTCACGGCCCTGAACGGCCGCCTGGGCTACGACATCTGCGCCAAGATCGCCAAGACCGCCCACAAGAACGGCACGACCCTGCGCGAGGAGGCCGTCGGCGGCGGCTACCTGACGAACGAAGAGTTCGACCAGTACGTCCGCCCGGAAAAGATGGTCTCGCCGGGCTGAGGCTCGTCCGACCTCCTTGAGATGATGAAGGGGTCGCTTCGGCGACCCCTTTTTCGTGCTAGGCTATATTCCATGGGCAAGCCCGAACTCGACATCTCGGCAGAGAACATAGATCCGGAACTGCTGGCGCAGGCGCGGCGGCTAGGGATTTCGGTCGCCGGCATGAGCGAGCGGCAACTTCGCCTGCACCTCCAGAAGGTCGATCCCGCCGGCGCCGAGGAACGCGCCAGGCGGTGGGCGGAAGAGAACGCCGAGGCGATCAAGGCCCATAACGCTTTCGTCGAGGAGCATGGCTTGCTGTCCGACTATATGCGAACCTGGTGAGTGCGGCAGTTCGACCTGTTCGAAAATCCTGCCTCTCAGATGCGCTCCGCAGCGCCCTATGTCGTCGTCCTTTCATCTCACCTGCTCGGCGACCTTCCCCAGATCGTTGTCGCACCAGTACGCCGAGGCGACGGAATACCGGGTCTGGAAGTGCCAGTGACCATCGATGGCGAACTCATGACGATCCAGGTTCCAGGCCTGTCCGCGGTTCGGTCGGCGGCGCTTCGACAGCGCATCGCCTCCCTCGCCGCCCACGAGGACGCGATACGCCGCGCCCTGGACCGGCTGTTCACCGGGTTCTAGCGGCGAACCACCGTGCGGCCGATCGGGGCCAGGGCGATGTAGGCCAGTTGCAGGTCCTTGATGGCGAACGGGATGCCGATGATGCTGATGGCCTCGGCCACCGCGATCAGCAGGTGGCTGAGCGCGATGTACCAGCCGCCCAGCACGAACCAGATCAGGTTCAGCAGGAAGCCCAGCGGACCCGTGCCGATGTCGCTGCGACCCGTGACGATCTCGCGGCTGACGATCTCCTTGCCGAACGGCCAGAAGGCGAAGCCGGCGATGCGCCAGGCCGCGCCGGCATAGGGCAGGCCGACGATGGTGATGGCCAGCAGCAGGCCGCCCAGCAGCCACAGCAGGCCCGACAGCCAGCCGCCGAGGACAAACCAGAGCAGGTTGAGGATGAAGCGGATCATCGCGGTCCTTTCGTCTCGCCGAAGACTTGGGAAGTCGTCTTCGGGTTGTCGAGCTTGCTTACGGCGAATTCACCGCAGAAGTTGCCAGCGCCTGGCCCAGCGTCCCTTGCCGAAGCGCGACAGGGCCAGGAGGTAGAGGCCCGCATAGACGACGACGCCCAGGCCGATCAGGGCCCAGCTCCACGGGCCGGGCGCATGCCAGGCCGGAGCCGTGGTCAGCCAGTCGTGCGGAGGCGAGGTGAGCTCCAGCCACAGGCCGCCGACCCAGGCGATCGAGAACACGGCGACGACCGGATAGCGCAGCACCGGGCTTTTCTGCACCAGCAGCAGGAACTGGACGAAGACCGCCAGAGCGGCGGCCGCGAAGCCGGCCAGCCAGGGCTGCCAGGTTCCGGGCGCGAGGCGGGCCGCGCCGAAGCCGGCCAGCAGCGGCGCCCACAGCAGCGGGCCGAAGAACAGGAGGATCAGGGCCAGGCCGACCAGCACCCCGACACCGCCGCCGATCACCTTGCCGGCCGCCTCGCCGGCGGCGTGGGCGCCGCGATGACGACCGACGCCATGGGGATCACCGGACGGGTTGTAGCCCTTCGCCATCAGGCCCGGCGGCTGACCGCGAAGTCGGCGAGGCTTTCGAGGCTTTCGCGCCAGTCATTGGCCGGGAACACCGCCAGGGCGGCCTTGGCCTTGTCGGCGTACTCGGCGGCCAGGTCGAGCGTGGCGTCCAGCGCCCCGGTGCCGATGATCAGCTCGCGGGCGCGGCGGAAGTCGGCCTCGGTCTGCTCGCGGCGGCCGATGGCGCGCTCCCAGAACTCGGCCTCGCGGGGACCAGAGCGGGCGATGGCCAGCAGCAGCGGCAAGGTCGCCTTGCCTTCGCGGAAGTCGTCGCCGGCGTTCTTGCCGAGGGTCTCGGTGGCGCCGCCGTAGTCGAGGGCGTCATCGGCCAGCTGGAAGGCCAGGCCCAGGCTCATGCCGTAGTCGCGCAGGGCCTTGGACTTATCGGCGTCGACGCCGGCCGACACGGCGCCGGCCTCGGCGGCGGCGGCGAACAGCTCGGCGGTCTTGGCCGCGATGATCTCGAGATAGACCGCCTGCGACAGGTTGAGGTCGTGGCTGCGCATCAGCTGCAGGACCTCGCCCTCGGCGATCACGCGGCTGGCCTGGGCCAGGATCTGCAGGGCGCGCATCGAGTCGGTCTCGACCATCAGCTCGAAGGCGCGGGCGAACAGGAAGTCGCCGACCAGCACGCTTTGCGCCGCGCCCCAGATCAGGTGGGCGGCGACCTTGCCGCGACGCAGCTGACTGCCATCGACCACGTCGTCGTGCAGCAGGGTGGCGGTGTGGATGAACTCGACGGCGGCGGCCAGCTTCAGGCAATGGTCGTTGTCAGACCCGGCCAGGCGCGCGGCGGCCACGGTCAGCAGCGGGCGCAGGCGCTTGCCGCCGGCGGCGATCAGGTGCTCGGCCAGGGCCGGGATCACCGGGACGTCGCTTTGCATGCGATCGGTGATCAGGCGGTCGACGCCGCCCATGTCGGCGGCGGCCAGGCGCACGAGACGATCCACCGATCCCGGCTGACGGGCGAGGGTCGCTGCAGCTGCGTCCAAGACCATATACTCCTCAGGCGACGCCGCTCGTAGCGCCATGGGCGTTGCGAGCGACAATGGTGGCGGGATAGGTCAGGGTCAAGGCGAGCACAAGGCCCGAAACGTTGTCCGACCCCACCTCAGTTCCCTCCGTCACCGAAGACCGCGTCCTCGACGGCCGCGTCAAGCTTCGCCAATCGGCCGCCGGATACCGGGCCGGGCTCGATGCGGCCCTGCTGGCGGCGGCCTGCGACGCGGCCGATGGAGACCGCGTCGTCGAGGCCGGATGCGGCGTCGGCGCGGCCCTGCTGGCCGCCGCGACCCGTCGTCCATCCGTACGATTCGTCGGACTGGAGCGCGATTCCGCCGCCGCGGCCCTGGCGCGGGAGAACGCGGCGCTGAACGGGCTGGCCGATCGGGTGGAGATCATCGAGGGCGACGTGGCCGCCGGCTTCCGGGCGCTGGCCCTGCCGGTCTTCGACGCGATGATGAGCAATCCCCCGTTCTTCGACGACCCGAAAGCGCTGCGCGCCCCGGCCCGGGAAAAGACCGGCGCCTGGATGGCTGACGACGGTCTGGCCGCCTGGACCGCCTTCGCCCTCAAGGCCGTGCGCGAGGGAGGGACGATCACCCTGATCCACCGCGCCGACCGCCTGGCCGATATTCTTAGCCTGCTGGCGCCCAAGGCCGGCTCGTTCCGCATCCGCCCGGTGCAGCCCTTCGCCGATGCGCCGGCCAAGCGCGTGCTGGTGCGGGCGGTGAAGACGGGCAAGGCGCCGCTGGTCCTGCTGCCGGCCCTGGTGATGCACGACCGCGGCGGGGGAAAGCATTCGGCGCAGGCCGAGGCGATCCTGCGGGGGGAAGCGGCGCTGGGATGGTGAAGGCGCCAAGATGCTCCCCCTGAACAAGATGCTCCCCCTGAAGGGGGAGCTGTCGCGGAGCGACTGAGGGGGAAGGGATTGCGGCGTCGGGGATGTGCTGAGCGCATCAGGAACTTCCCCCTCCGGCCCTTCGGGCCACCTCCCCCTTCAGGGGGAGGATCTTTGGGCGCGGCTTCGCAGTCTCCCGCGCGATGGCGCGTTAGTTCGGGGAGGCGCGGAGCGGCCGGGCGGAGCCCGGAGACCGTGTGTTTGTTTAGCGTTTCGGCTTCGTCGACCGCTCCGCCGCATCATTTGTCTCGGAGGGGCCAGAGGCGCGGGTGATGTTTCAACCCAAGGGCCAGCCTTTCCCCCGGACGGGCAGGACCAATAGCCCCGCGGTGATCCGGCGCGGCCTCGGCTGATCCTGTTAGGCCGGTTTGACGATCCCGGCCCTGTCGACCCGCTCGTTACGTCGTGGACGGCTTGGCGGCCCAATCACGCCTCGTGAGCGATCCTGCAAACCCGCCTTCCCACGACGCTTCCAGCGGCCCCGCTCGATGCGGTCCTCGCCACGCTTGGGCCGGTACCAAGAGCCCTCCCCATGGCGGGGACGGTTTGATTATGGCTCAGGGCTGAGCGCGTCTGATGGAATTGGATGAGAAAGTTGTAGGGCGTTGGATTGGTTCAGGACTTTTCGCTGAACGCCGGGGATCCACGCTGCTCTATCCCCTTTGAGCCTCTCTGGACTCTCTTCCGTAAAATCCCCGCGAAAGCGGGGACCCAGGTGTTTTATCGTCGAGCACCCCGCGTTTCAGAAAAAGCCTGGGTCCCCGCTTTCGCGGGGATTTTACGGGTGGGGGATAGCCTCTCGGAGCTCAACTCAATTTCCCGCCTTCCTCGCCCTTGTGGCGAGGATCCATGGTTCAGCCTGCTCAGACCTTTCGAGGTCTGCTCCGTCTGAGCAGCGGCAGGCATGGACCCTCGCCACAAGGGCGAGGGAGGCGAGGTTATACTGGCAGAGGGCGGAGGCGGCGTGCTTCAGCAGCGACTTCCCCCTCCGGCCCTTCGGGCTGCCTCCCCCTTCAGGGTGAGGGTCTCGTGCGCCGCCCACCTCTCCCCCTATGAGCGAGCACCGGCCGCCGCAGCGCCTTTTACGCGTCCACTAACGCTTCGCTAACGCAACACGTGCAACGGTGGGCGCGGACGCAAAACGCGCCCTTGGCCAGAAGGCCGCACCGGGAACAACGGGTCGATGCCGCAGAACAGCATCAACACGAACGTCGGGGCGATGATCGCCCTGCAGTCGCTGGGCACGATCAACCGTGACCTCGCGACGACGCTGCGCCGTATCGCCACCGGCCTGAAGATCTCCTCCCCCAAGGACAATCCCGCCGTCTGGGCCACCGCCAAGATGCAGGCGTCGGAGGCCAAGTCGCTGGATGCCGTGCGCGCCTCGCTGCAGCGCGGCCAGTCGACGGTGGACGTGGCCCTGGCGGCCGGCGACACGGTCACCGACCTGCTCGACCAGATGAAGCAGAAGATGCTGGCCGCGTCGGACCCCAGCCTGACCACCGCCAGCCGCAAGCTGCTGAACGACGACTACGTCTCGCTGCGCAAGCAGATCGACCGCGCGGTCGAGAACGCCAGCTTCAACGGCGTCAACCTGATCTCGGCCGGCAACACCGGCAACATCCGCGCCCTGGCCAACGCCAAGGCCGACTCGACCATCGACGTCGACCACGTGGACCTGTCGACCGGCGGCGCGGCCCTGGCCGGCATGCGCGCCGACCTGCTGACCGCCCCCTCCTCGACCGACATCAAGGCGATGGACACGGCGATGCAGAACGTCACCTCGGCCCTGTCGCGGCTGGGCACCGGGTCCAACATGCTGGACGGCCACCTGACCTTCATCAACAAGCTGCAGGACACCCTGGAGGCCTCGGTCGGCCGGCTGATCGACGCCGACATGGCCCAGGAGGCCACGCGCCTGCAGGCCTTGCAGGTCAAGCAGCAACTGGCCATCAAGTCGCTGTCTATCGCCAACGCCGCGCCGAGCTATATCCTCAAGCTGTTCGGGGGTTGAGACCCCTTTCCCCACGCGTGAGTCGCCATGGCCCAGCATCTCGCCCTCCTGTCCCTGCTCGTTCGCGACTATGACGAGGCCCTGGCCTTCTATGTCGGCAAGATGGGTTTCGACCTGGTCGAAGACAGCGAACTGGGCGCGGGCAAGCGCTGGGTGGTGGTCTCGCCGGGCCCGGGCGGCTCGCGGTTCCTGCTGGCCAAGGCGGCCGACGAGCGGCAGGCGGCGATGATCGGCGGCCAGGGCGGCGGCCGGGTCTGGCTTTTCCTGCACACCGACGACTTCGACGGCGACCATGTCCGGCTGAGCGCGGCGGGAGTGAACTTCCTCGAAGAGCCGCGCCACGAGGCCTATGGCAGCGTAGCCGTGTTCGAGGACCTGTACGGCAACCGCTGGGACCTGCTGCAGCCGCGCGGCGGCAAGGCCTGAGCCCGTGCGCGCCCTGCTGGCCCTCGTCGCAATCGTCTTCTCCCTGGCGGCGGGCGCGGCGAACGCTGCGGAGACGCCGATCCGGGTGCTCTATCTCGACCAGTCGGTCGGCTGGCGACATCGGCCGGTGACGCGGCCCGCCGAAGGCTTCGCGCCTTCGGAGGCGGCGATGATCGCCATCGGCAAGGCCAGCGGCGCCTTCACGGCCGAGGTCACCCAGGACGCCCGCGAGATCACGCCGGAGCGACTGGCGACCGTGGACGTGCTGGTGTTCTACACCACCGGCGCCCTGCCGCTCTCGCCGCAGGCCTGGGCCGCGGTGCAGCAACGGTTCGCAGCCGGCAAGCTGGGGTTCCTGGGCCTGCACAGCGCCGCCGACACGGCCTGGGCCTACGAGGGGCCGGGCCTCGACTACACGACCTTCATCAATGGCCAGTTCGCCGGCCATCCGTGGACCGAGGACCAGAAAGTCCAGGTCAAGACGCTCGACAATCACCCGCTGGCCGCGCCGTGGGGACACAGCGTCGACCTGGTCGAGGAGATCTACCAGTACAAGCGCTTCGACCCGGCGGCCGTGCGGGTGATCCAGAGCCTCGACTTTTCGGGCACGCCGCTGAAGCGGCCCTATGCCGTGCCGGTCAGCTGGGTGCGCTCGGTGGGCAATGGGCGACTGTTCTTCACCAACCTTGGGCACAACGAGGCGACCTGGGTCGATCCGCGCTTCGCCGAGCAGATCGTACGGGCGGTGCGATGGACGGCGTGGCGAGCGCGGGGCGAGGATGCGCCCAATCCCCGCGAGCAGGCGCGCGACCAGGTGCGGGCGCTGCTGACCTATGCCGGCGAGAGCGATGTGGAGGCGCGGGCGGCGCGGGTGAAAGACGAGGCCTGGCTGCTGGACGTGGCGGTTCGGATCGCGGCGCTGCGGGAGGTCTATCCCGGCAAGCCGGAGGCGGACCGGGCAAGGTTCGAGGCGGCGTATGGACCGCTGCTCGCCGAGGTCAGGGCGAAGACGGGGCGCTAGGAACCTCCCCCTCTGGGGGAGGCGATCGCGCAGCGATCGGTGGGGGGAGTTGGTGCAGGATCGGCCAGTACATCGGCGGCCGAAAACTTCCCCCCACCGGCCTTCTGCCGCCTCCCCCAGAGGGGGAGGTTCCTAGAATTCCGCAAGCAGCCGCGCATGCGCCGCCACGTCCGCCGGCCATTGCGCCAGCCCGGCCTCGAACCCTTCCCGGTCGCCGGCGTAGAGCGCGCGCATGGCGGCCTCGAAACCGGGCGCGTCGCCGGCGGCGGCGCTGGCGAAGCGGTACGCCGCGTCGCGGGCCCTGCGCTGGCGGTCGGGGGCCTCGGCTTCGCGGCGGGCGGTCTCGACCAGCTTGCGCAGGGCGACCGAGGCGCCGCCGGGCTGGGCGGCGAGCCAATCCCAGTGGCGCGGCAGCAGGGTGACCTCACGGGCGACGACGCCGAGTTTGGGCCGGCCACGGCCGCGTGGGGCCTTGGGCTCGGCCACGGTTCCTGGGGGCGCCAGGCGCGCGGCGAGGTCTTCGGGGCTTCCGCGCAGGTCGAAGTCCACCTGCCGGCCGTCGGGATCGAAGATCAGGATCGGCGCGTCGGGGCGCTGGTTCACCACCGCCTGGGCGGCCAGGGCGACGGCGAGCTTGTCGCCGGCGGCGAGGCGCCGACCGGTCTCGAACAGGGCGTAGGTCATCGGACGAGGTCTACCGCGTTCAGCGTTGCGCACCAGTGCTTGCGACGGTCGGCCAGGCGCAACGCCCTGCCCTTCGGCTCCAGACCCGCATCATCGATGGTCTCCAGCACCTCGAAGGCGAAGGCCGTCTCGCCGTGCGCGTTCCAGGCGCCCTGCAGGCGGGCGTTGGGATGCGAGCCGAGGCGCAAGGAGAACCAGACGCCGTTCCTGCGGGTGGCGACGTTGTCGGTCCCGCCGACGAAGGCCTGGCCGGTGCGGACGCAGCGCACGGCGTAGACGCCGGCCGTTCGCTTCTCTTCCTTGTAGGCGCGTAGCAGCGCCTTGCGCGGGGTCATGGCCGCCTCCTTGTTGGCGGCCTTTTTACCCGGGCAAATTATGAAGTCAATATTACCCGGGTTTTTTTCCGTGCATCAGCAGGCCATACAGCGTCCCAGCCAGGATCGCGCCGACGAACCAGGCGTACTGGTAGATGACCGTCCACGGCGTACCGACGCTGGCGAAGGCATGCGGGGCGGCGGCGTGCAGGAAGCCCGGCAGGTTCGGCGCGACCCCGACGGCGAAGGCGACCAGGGCCGCGGGGTTCCAGCCCGCGCGATAGGTGTAGGCGCCGGCGCGGTCGTAGAGGGCGGGCACGTCCAGAACGGTGCGGCGCAGGATCCAGTAGTCGACGATCAGTATGCCCGCGATCGGCCCCAGCAGCGCGCCGTAGCCCGTGAGCCAGACGAAGATGTAGCCGGCGGTGCTCTCCAAGAGCTTCCACGGCATGATCAGCACGCCGATGCCGGCCGTGATCCAGCCGCCTATGCGGTAGGTGATGCGCCTGGGCCAGAGGGCGGCGAAGTCATAGGCCGGCCCCACCAGGTTGGCGGCGATATTGCACGAGACGGTGTCGAGGCTGATGATCACCAAGCCCAACAGCACCGCGACGCCGCCGATGTCGCCCGACAGGGCCACCGGGTCCCAGATCGCCTTGCCGAAGATCAGCACCGTGGCCGAGGTGACGACGACGCTCATCGCCGCCAGCAGGGCCATGGGTCCGGGCAGGCCCAGCGCCTGGCCCAGGATCTGGTCCTTCTGGGTGCGGGCGAAGCGCGTGAAGTCGGGAATGTTCAGCGCCAGGGTCGCCCAGTAGCCGGTCATGGCGGTGACGGCGGGTCCGAAGTCGGCCCAGAAGCGGCCGGCCTTGGCGCCGCCGGGATCGTAGGCCGAAGGCTCGTGCAGGATGGGTCCCAGGCCGCCGGCCTTGGACAGCGCCCACCAGACCAGCGCGAGACAGACGACCACCTTCACCGGCGCGGTCCAGGTCTCGAGCTTGCGGACGGTCTCCAGCCCCTTGGTGACGAAGGCCAGCTGGATCAGCCAGAAGGCCAGGAAGGCCAGCAGCTGGCCGACCCCGATGCCCAGCAGCGGTACGGGCGGGCCGTCGAGCCTGGCGCCGACCATGACGCCCAGCAGGGTCAAGAGCGCGCCGCCGCCGATCCAGGTCTGGATGCCGTACCAGCCGCAGGCCACGATCGCTCTGGCAAGCGCCGGCAGCCGCGCGCCGCGCCAGCCGAACGAGGCGCGGGCCAGCACCGCGTAGGGCACGCCGTGACGCGCGCCGGCATGGCCGATCAGCAGCATGGGCGCGAGCACGATCAGATTGCCCAGCAGCACGGCCCAGACCGCCTGGCCGGCCGACATCCCCTGCTCCACCAGGCCCGCAGCCAGCATGTAGGCGGGCACGGCGATGACCATGCCCAGCCACAGGGCCGCGAAGTGGCGCGCGCGCCACGTGCGCTGGGCCGCCGTGGTCGGCGCCAGGTCCTCGTTCCAGAGGGTGTTGCTCTCGTCCGCCATGCGCTCCCCCGAGCTTCTCCCAAGGCGCGAGCATGCGCGGGCGCGGTCAGGCCGTCACCTGGGAAATCGCCGTTCTCAGTAGGCGAAGCGGATGCTGAGCCCCACGCGGCGCGGCTGGGGCGAGAACGACTGCGGCAAGCGGCCGGCGGTGATGAACAGCGGCGCATCGGAGTCGAGCAGGTTCTCGACGAACACCCCGACCGAGCGACGGCCGACCTCGAGCGCCACGCGGCCGTCGATCAGGGTCACGCCGCCCAGGTCGCGTCCCGCGCCGGGGCTGACCGACTCGAAGGTCGATCGGGACTCGCCGACATAGGCGGCCGAGCCGGTGAGGATCAGGGCCGCGCCGCCGGCCAGCTCGCGGCGGGACTCGCCCCACAGGGTGAAGGCCAAGCGCGGCACCGCCGGCAGGTGGTCGCCCTCGCGCCCCAGGCCCGCCAGGGCGCCGGTGGTCTGGTCGCGGCTCAGCACCGCCTCGGTGGCGGCGAAGTTGAAGCCGACCTTGGCGCCTCTCCGGCTCCAGGTCGCGTCGAACTCGGCGCCGTCGATGCGCGCGCGGCCAAGGTTGGTGACGAAGGCGAAGGCGCCGTTGTCGCTGGTCGCCGAGTACTGCATGTCGCGCCAGTCGATGCTGTAGAGCGCCAGGTTCGCCGACAGCCGCCCGCCCAGCCAGCGCGACTTCAGGCCCAGTTCGCGGTTCCACAGCGTGTCGGAGCCATAGGCCTGCAGGCCGGACGGCAGGCCCGGCGCGGTGTTTATGCCGCCCGGCCGGAAGCCCTGCGAGATCTGCATGTAGCCCATCACGCGCGGGGTGAAGCGGCGCGAGGCCATGCCCTTGACGCTCCAGCCGGTCTCCTCGACCCGGTTGCGGAAATTGCCGCCCGAGGTGTCGGAGATGACGTTGACCACCAGCACCTCGCCGACGGTCTTCTTGTCGTAGGAGAAGCGGCGCGCGCCGATGGTGATGTCGGAACGGTCGTCGAGCGCCAGGGTGGCCTCGCCGTAGACGGCCACCTGGTCCAGGCGGGTATCGACGATGCGCCGGCCGGTGAAGCCCGCCGCGTCGACCGGCAGGCCGGTGCGGGGATCGGCGACGCGCACCTGGCTGTCGATGGTGTCGCTGCGGGTCTCGGAGAAGACGCCGACCGTCCACTGCAGGGGTCCGTCGCGATCAGAGGTCAGGCGCGCCTCGCGCACGTCGGCGGTCAGGTCGATGGGCTGGTACAGCAGGCCCGGCGTGCGGCTGTCGACGTAGGAGGCGTAGGCGCCCATCTGCCCGGCGTCGCAGGCCAGGCTGGAGCCGAGGGCCAGCCAGCGGGCGCAGCCGGCGGCGCTGCCGCGCTCGGCCTGCAGGGTGCCGGTATAGTCGATCTGGCGGGTGTTGTTCCACTGGTAGCGGGCCAGCGAGGCGGAGAAGCGAACGCCGGGAAGCCGGCTCTCCATCGACAGCGCGCCGAACAGCACCTCGCTGTCGAAGGGCGTACGGACGAAGTTGCGCGAGACGTGCGAGGGCTCGCCCGGGGCGCCGGCGCCGGTGTCGTTCAGGCGCGAGTCCTGGGCGGTCAGCAGCAGGTCGAAACGCAACGCCTCGCTGGGCCGCCAGACCGCGGCCAGGCGCCCGCCGACCGTGCGGCCGGCATTGACCCCCTGGAGGCCAAGGCGCGCATTGTCGGAGAAGGCCGCCTCGTCGCGGCGATAGGCGGTCAGGCGCACGGCCGCGCGATCGTCGGCGAAGGCCTTGTTGGCGACGGCCGTGACCGCGCCGCCGGCCCGGCCGCCGACCACCCCGCCCTCGATCTCCAGGCCCAGCTGGTCGCGGGACGGATCGGCGCGATTGAAGGCCACCTTCATGGCCCCGCCCATGGCGCTGGAGCCGTAGAGCGTGCCCTGCGGCCCGCGCAGCACCTCCAGCCGGTCGACGTCGACCAGCAACAGGTCGGGGAAGGAGCCGCCTGGATCGGCCGTGGTGCCGCTGGGCCCGGAGACCGGAATGTCGTTGTAGTAAAGCGCCGTCGTCGCCTCGCCCGAACCATAGACGCCGCGCAGGGTCATGCGCATGCGGCCAACGCCCGTGCTGGTCAGGGTCAGGCCCGGCAGGCGCTGGGCCACGCGCTCGAAGGTCACCGCGCCCGCCGCGTTCAGGGCCTCGCCGCTGATGGCGCGGATCGACAGCGGGGTGTTCTGCTCGGCCGTGGCCCGGCGCAGGGCTGTGACCATCACCGCGTCGATCTCGGCCGAGACGATGGGAGCGATCGGGGCGGCTGGCGGCGGCGGACGCTCGGGCGTGCCGCGCTCGATCAGCAGCCGGCCGCCGTGACGCCGCGCCACGAGGCCAGAGCCGGCCAGCAGCCGATCCAACGCCTCGTCGGCCTCCAGCCGGCCGCGCACGCGCGGGGCGCGCAGGCCGGTCACCAGGACCGGGTTGAACAGGATTTCGATGTCGGTCTGGGCGGAGAAGGCGGTCAGGGCGCGGGCCATCGGCGTGCCGGCGGCGATATCGACTCGGCGCGGCGCGGCCGCCGCGACCACGGGGGTCGCGAACGCGGCGAGCGCCAGCCAGCCGGCGAGCGCGCAGCGACGATGACGTATGTGCAAAACCCCCGGGGCTCCAGTACGCGGCAGCGCCCCTTCCTCCACTGCTGCGTTCGCCAAGGCCAGTCCCCTCGTCGCCGTTGACCGGCGATCCGGTCCCCGCGCCCGGGCCAGGGGGACCGCACGGAGGACTCTGCCTCATAATCTGGCAGGCGGGGCGCCCCTGCGGCAAGAGCGAGAACGTGGGTTGACCGCGCCGTCACGCTGCTGACGAATGATCGCAACAAAAAAGACTCGTTGTGTCGGGGACGACGAATGGCGCTGGCGAATCTTGCCGCTGGAGCGCGTGGAAGCGAGGGCCTGGCCCAGGCTTCCCTGCCCTACCAGCAGGCCCTGAAGGCTTTCTTCCGCAGAAGAGTGGAGGGCGGCGAGGTCGACGACCTCGTCCAGGAAGTGCTTCTTCGACTGCATAACCGCCGTGACGGCGGGGAAGTGTCGAACCTCGGCAGCTTCATCTTCCAGACGGCGACCAACGTCCTTCTGGATCGCCGCCGGCGCGACACGGTTCGCAAGCGCCAGGCGCACTGCGAACTGGAGGAGGTTCATCACCCCCTCGACGAACTGTCTCCGGACCGCATTCTTCAAGCCAAGGAGCAGGCCGCCGTCGCCGCTGCCGCCCTCGGTGACCTTCCCTTAAGGACGCGCGCTGCATTCATGCTCGTGCGATTTGAAGGCATGAGTTACAAGGCGGCGGCCGCTCAACTGGGACTCTCAGTCAGCGCGGTCGAGAAACACGTCGCCAAGGCTCTCAAGCACCTGACGAGCCGTCTGCAGGAACACGATGCGCCACACCGTCCCAAACCTGGCTTCTTCCGGTGAACCGGACGCCGCGGAATGGGTCGCGCGTCTGCAGAACCGGCCGAACGACCTTGGCCTGCGGCGTGACTTCGATTCCTGGCTGAAGGCCGATCCGGCCAACAAGGACGCCTATGCCTCGGCTTCGGACGCCTGGGCCCGCATCGGCGCCCTGACCGACGAACCCGAGATCCTGGCGGCCCGCGCCCGCCTGAACGCCGACCTGGCCGCCGACCAGCAGCGCCGCCGCGCCCGCCCGCAGATGCGCTGGGCCGCCGCCGTCGCCGCCCTGGTCACGGCCGGCGGCTTCGGCACGGCCCTGTGGCTGGCGACCGCGCCGTCCGACCACGCGCCGGCCGTCGCCCCCGCCCAGACCGCCCAGGCGGTCTATCGCACCGGCGTGGGCGAGCAGAAGATCATCACCCTGGCCGACGGCTCGATCGCCACCCTGTCGACCGACTCGGTGCTGCGCGTCACCGAATGGGGCCCGCGCCGCGCCCTGACGCTCGATCGCGGCGAAGCCTTCTTCCAGGTGGCCAAGAACCCGCAGCGTCCGTTCGTGGTCACCGCCGACGGCCGCACGGTCACCGCCCTGGGCACCGCCTTCAATGTGCGGATCGATCCGGGCAAGTGGTCGGTCAGCCTGCTGGAAGGCAAGATCCGCGTCGCCGACCCTGCCGGCCGCAACAGCGTCGACCTGCTGCCGGGCTCGCGCCTGGAGCAGCAGGCCGGCTCGACCTGGGCCGTGGCCGCCGCCGACGTGGCCGCCCTGACCAGCTGGCGCGACGGCAGCCTGATCTTCGACAACCAGCCGCTGGAACAGATCGTCGGCGAGCTGAACCGCTATTCGGTGCGCAAGATCCGCATCGACTCCCCGCGCGTGGCCGCCACCCCGATGAGCGGCCGCTTCAAGACCGGCGATGTGGCTGGCTTCGTCGACGCCCTCAGCGCCTACGGCGCGGCCAAGGTGAAGACCGGCGCGGGCGGCGAGATCGTCCTGGTTTCGCCGTAGGGTGTGATCCCTCCCTCATCGAGAGAGGGAAATATCGTCTCTGGTTGAGGAACCGCCTCCGGCCTGCGTCATGAATACCGACAGCGGCGCCGTTCGCGCCGTTCGCAGGGAGGCTTTTCGTGACTTCGATCCTCAAGACCGCCGCCGCCAGGCTGGTTGGCGTTTCCATGCTGATGGCCAGCAGCGCCATCGCCGCGCCGCTGAACGCCGCGCAGAAGACCCAGCTGAAGGCGAACGTCGACGCCTACACCCCGCAGATGAACGAAGCCGCCCTGAAGATCTGGGACTATGCCGAGCTGGGCTACCTGGAAACCAAGAGCACCGTCGTCCTGCAGGACCAGCTGAAGGCCGCGGGCTTCGAGGTGAAGGCCGGCGTCGCCGACGAACCGACCGCCTTCGTCGCCAGCTTCAAGCAGGGCAAGGGCCCGGTGATCGCCATCCTGGCCGAGTTCGACGCCCTGCCCGGCCTGTCGCAGGCCGCCGCCCCGACCAAGACCCCGCGTCCTGAAACCGACAACGGCCACGGCTGCGGTCACAACCTGTTCGGTGCGGCCTCGGTGGCCGGCGCGGTCGCCCTCAAGGCGTGGATGATCCAGAACAAGGTGCAGGGCGAGGTCCGCGTCTACGGCACCCCGGCCGAGGAAGGCGGTTCGGGCAAGGTCTACATGGTCCGCGAAGGCCTGTTCAACGACGTCGACGTGACGCTGCACTGGCACCCGGGCAACGAGAACTCGGCCCGCCAGGGCACCTCGATGGCCAATATCAGCGGCAAGTTCCGCTTCCGCGGCAAGTCCTCGCACGCCTCGGGCGCCCCGTGGGCGGGCCGCTCGGCGCTGGACGGCGTGGAGGTGCTGGACACCGCCGCCAACTTCATGCGCGAGCACATCCCGGACGGCACGCGGATCCACTACGTGATCACCAACGGCGGCAAGGCCCCGAACGTCGTGCCCGACTTCGCCGAGGTCTATTACTACGTTCGCAACAGCGACCCGAAGATCGTGGTCAGCGTCATGGACCGCATCAAGAAGGCGGCCGACGGTGCGGCCATGGCCACCGAGACCACCGTCGAGTTCGAGCAGACCGGCGGCGTCTACAACCTGCTGCCCAACGACGTGCTGGGCAAGGTGATGCACGACAGCCTGACCAGTGTCGGCGGCGTCACCTGGACGCCGGAAGAGACCGCCTTCGCCAAGACCCTGGCCACCAGCCTGACCAACGGCGGCGGCGACCTGGCCTCGGTGGGCAAGATCCAGTCCTACGCCCCGGCCGACACCAAGGGCGGCGTCGGCGGCTCGACCGACGTGTCGGACATCTCGTGGGTGACGCCGACCGTGGGTCTGTCGACGGCGACCTTCGTCCCGGGCTCGGCCGGCCACAGCTGGCAGAACGTGGCGGCAGCCGGTTCGACGATCGGCCTGAAGGGCGCGGCCGTCGCGGCCAAGACCCTGTCGATCACTGGCGCCGAGCTGTTCATGAACCCCAAGCTGATCGCCGACGCCAAGGCCGAGCTGAACGCCCGCCGCGGCGACGGCTTCCAGTACAAGGCCATGGTCGGCGACCGCAAGCCGCCGCTCGACTACCGCAAGCCGGGCGGCGCGGAGTAAGCGTAGCCAAGGATATCCTCGCCCCGCGACGGGCTCAGGGTGAGGATATCTACTGAACCGTCGTTGAAATGGTCCTCATCCTGAGCCTGTCGAAGGAAGAGGACCACCAACGCCTGTCAGGCCTGGACGCCCCGCGCCTTCAGCTTGGCCTTCAGCTCGCGGATCGGGCGGGCCAGCAGGAAGCCGAACGAGACCGCGCTCTCCTTGGTGTGAACCGCGTGGTGGATGCGGTGGGCCTGGATCAGGCGCTTCCAGTAGGCCGACTTGCCCAGCGGAACCTTGAAGCGCTGGTGCACCATGCCGTCGTGGAAGATGAAATAGACCGCGCCGTAGGCGGTGATCCCCAGACCGATCGGCAGCAGCCACGGATAGCCGCTGGTCCCGAAATAGATGGCGACGATGGCGGGCGCGGCGAACACCACCGCGAACAGGTCGTTCAGCTCGAAGGCGCCGTGGCGCGGCTCGTGGTGCGAGCGGTGCCAGGCCCACCCGAAGCCGTGCATGACGTACTTGTGGGTGAACCAGGCGAAGCCTTCCATGAAGGCGAAGGCGCCCAGGAACAGGGCGACCTTGAGACCGAAGGTGACCATCGCTTCTCTAACTCCAAAGCCGGCGACCTGACTGCAGCAGGCCTTCGGCTCCCGTCCTTGTTCTAGCGCAAAGTCCTAGCGCTGCGGATCGCGCGACAGGGCCTGGGCCACGAGCAGGCCCGCAGCGCCCACGGCGGCCAGCACGAGCCAGGCCTTATACACCGCCGCGATCCCGGCGTCGCGCCAGAGCACGGCCTGATAGGCGTCGATCACCCAGGCGTGGGGCGTGAACCAGCCCAGGCTCTGCAGCCAGGCTGGCATCAGGAAACGCGGAGCCATGCTGCCGCCGATCGCCGCCAGCACCAGGATCACGAAGGTCGACAGCATCTGGGCCTGGTCGCGCGTGCGGCACAGCGAGACGAGGCCCAGCGCCAGGCCCGCCGAGCAGATCCCGGCCGCCAGGGTGGTGGGCAGCCAGAGCGCCAGGTGCTGCAGCGCCTCGACGCCGTAGATGGCCTGCGCCACCATGAAGATCATCACCGCCTGGACGAAGGCCTGGGCGGTCAGGAACAGGAACTTGCCCGTGACCACCGGACCCATGCCGGCCACGCCCGCCAGCAGGCGGTCGGCGACGCCGGCGCGGCGCTCCTCCATCAGCGACAGCGCCCCCTGCATGGCCGAGAACAGGGCGAACAGGATCATCACCGCCCCGGCGTAATAGGCGATCACCGCCCCGCCCTTGCGGGCCCCGGCGATGTCCTCGCGGGCGAACAGGTCGTCCTTTACGGCCGGCGGCCTGGCGCGCAGCTGCGCGGCGGCGGCGTCGACGCGGGCCGACTGGACCGGCGTCAGGACGCCCAGGGCGGGCGTCAGGGACTGAACGGAGCGATGCAGCACCACATCGGGCGCGGCGGCGGCCAGGGCCTGCTGGGTGCGGGCCTGGGTCAGGGGCGCGGCCACGGCCCGCGACGGGTCGGCGATGATCAGGAACGGCTTGCCCGGCCTGGCGGGATCGGCGCTGATGACGAGGCCGGCGTCGACCTGGCCCGACTTCACGCGCGAGCGCACGGCCGCCGCGTCGGGCGCGGTCTCGGCGCGGACGTCGGGGCTCTTCAGCAGGGCGGCGGCGACGCGGCGCGAGGCCTCGGTCCCGGCCTGGTCGGCGACGGCGATCTTGGGCTGCAGGTTGTCGCCCGAGGTTCCGGCGAACACCGACGAGAAGATCAGGAACACCAGCGGCGGCAGCAGGAAGGTCATGACCAGGGCCGCGCGATCGCGCCACAGCTCCAGGGCCATCACTCGCATCATGGCCAGCGCCATGGCCAAACGCGCTCTCATGCGGCCTTCCGTTCGGCGACGAGGCTGAACAGGTTGGCCAGCGACGGCTGGCGCACGCGGATCTCGCGAGGGGCAAGGCCCAACTGGCGCAGACGCGTGTCCAGCCGGCCCGCAGCGCCATAGCCGCCGCTGTCCAGACGCGTCCAGACGCCCTGGCGGCGGGTGGGCTCCAGACCCTCGGCGGCAAGATGGATCTCGCCGGCCATGTCGACACCTTCGGACAGGTGGACGAGGATCTCCATCTGGTCGCCGAACGCCTCGGCCACCAGGGCGCGCGGCTCGCCTTCCAGCACCATGGAGCCGTCGCGCAGGAAGCCGACGCGGTCGGCCAGGGCGCCGGCCTGGTCGAGGTCGTGGGTGACGATCAGCACCGCCACGCCCAGGTCGCGCAGGTCGCGGATCACAGCGTCGACGGCCTCGCGGGCGTCGATGTCGACCCCCACCGTCGGCTCGTCGAGGATCAGCAGGGTCGGTTCGTGAACGATGGCCGCGGCGATGTTGGCGCGACGCTGGAAGCCGCCCGACAGGGTGCGGACCGGCGCATCGGCGCGCTCCAGCGTGCGGGTCAGCTCCATGGCCCGTCGCACGGCGGCCGGGATCCTGGCGCGCGGCACCTCGGCCAGAACGGCGAAGGTCTCGATGTTCTCGCGCACCGACAGGTTGGCGTAGAGGGCGATCTCCTGCGGCACGAGGCCAAGGCCCGCGCGGGCGGCGGGGACGCGGGCCGGATCGGCGCCGTTCAGAAGCACGCTGCCCGCGTCGGGCCGCAGCCGGCCGCAGATGGCCCGCACCAGCGTGGTCTTGCCCGCCCCGTTGTGGCCCAGCAGGGCGTAGATCTGGCCGGGGCGCAGCGACAGGTCGACGCCCTTCAGGACGCGGCGCTGGCCATAGGACCGCACGACGCCTTCAGCGACCAGAATAGGCTCTGGATTCACGCCGCCGCCTTGCGCCCGGCGAACAACCGTCCGGCATAGACCCCGAGCAGGCCGCCGCCGCCGGCCGCGTTCAGCGCCGCCTCGGCCAGGGCCAGGTGCTCTTCCATGGCCGCGCGGGCGCCGGAAAGGCCCAGGCGCGTCACGGCCGTGGTCATCGACGCGTCCTTGCCGACGTCCTTGCCGGCCGCCTCGACCGAGCCCTCGGCGTCGATGATGTCGTCGCGGATCTGGAAGGCCAGGCCCACTCGGCGGGCGAACTCGCCCACCTGCTCGACGGCGGCCGCGTCGGCGCCGCCGATCAGCGCCCCGACCTGGGCGGCGGCGATGATCAGCACGCCGGTCTTCTCGTGGTTCAGGCGGTCGATGGCGGCCATGTCGCGCAGCTGGTCGCGATCGAGCAGGTCGCGGGCCTGGCCGGCGACCAGGCCCATGAAGCCCACGGCCTGCGCGGCGCGGCCGCTGATCTCGGCGCGCAGATCGCCCGGCAGGCCTTTGTCGGCGGCGATCACCGCATAGGCCTGGTTCAGCAGGCCCACGCCCGCGAGGATGGCGGTGGCCTCGTCGAAGGCACGGTGAATCGTGGGCAGCCCCCGCCGCAGGCCCGCATCGTCCATGGCCGGCAGGTCGTCGAGGATCAGCGAGGCGGCATGGATCATCTCGAAGGCGCAGGCCGCGTCCAGCGCCGCGCCCTCGCTCGCCCCGAAGGCTTCGGCGGCCAGCAGGGTCAGCATCGGACGAAAGCGCTTGCCCGGCGCCAGCAGCGAATAGCGGACGGCTTCGACGAGGCGGTCAGGAGCGGTTCCCGGCGCGGGGGCCAGCTCGGCCAGACGGCGGTCGACGCGCGCCCGCAGGGCCTCGATCCGTGGCAGCAATCCCTGTTGCAAGGCGACCTGGTCGTCCATCTCGCGAGTCGATGCCTCCCCCGCCCAGTCGCGGGCCAGTCATTTGAAGGCGCCCTGTCGCGGCGTCAACCCGAGCGGGTGGAGCCGGCGGGTCTTGACCGCAAGCGCGCAGGGCGCGTCCATGCGGCATGTCCCAGCCCCTGCCCTCTCCCGCCGCCCACGCCCGCGAGATCCTGGCCCGCCTGGGCGTCACGGGCCTTTCCGCCGACGGCGGCAGCCTCGTGCGCTCGCCGATCGACGGCCAGGTCATGGCCCATGTCGCCTTCGACGACGCCAGGGCCATCGAGGCCAAGGTCGCGAGCGCGGCCCGCGCCTTCCGCGCCTGGCGCTGCGTGCCCGCCCCGCGCCGCGGCGAGCTGGTCCGGCTGCTGGGCGAGGAGCTGCGGGCGGCCAGGGCCGACCTCGCCGCCCTGGTCACCCTCGAAGCCGGCAAGATCGCCTCCGAAGGCGCCGGCGAGGTGCAGGAGATGATCGACATCTGCGACTTCGCCGTCGGCCTGTCGCGCCAGCTGCACGGCCTGACCATCGCCTCGGAGCGCCCCGGCCACGCCATGCGCGAGACCTGGCATCCGCTGGGCCCCGTCGCCGTGATCAGCGCCTTCAACTTCCCCGTCGCGGTCTGGGCCTGGAACGCCTGCCTGGCCCTGGTCTGCGGCGATCCGGTGATCTGGAAGCCGTCGGAGAAGACGCCGCTGACGGCCCTTGCGACCCAGGCCCTGCTGGACCGCGCCATCGCCCGCTTTGGCGAGGACGCCCCGGCCGGCCTGTCGTGCGTGGTGCTGGGCGGCCGCGACGCCGGCGAGCGCCTGGCCCGCGATCCGCGCGTGCCGCTGGTTTCCGCCACCGGCTCGACCCGCATGGGCAAGGCGCTGGCCCCGGTCGTGGCCGAACGCTTCGGCCGCTCGATCCTGGAGCTGGGCGGCAACAACGCCATGATCGTCGCCCCCAGCGCCGACCTGTCGCTGGCCCTGCGCGCCATCGTGTTCTCGGCCGCCGGCACGGCCGGCCAGCGCTGCACCTCGTTGCGCCGCCTGATCGTGCACGAGAGCCTGGTCGACAAGCTGGGCGACGCCGTGGCTGCCGCCTTCGCCCGCCTGCCGGCCGGCGACCCGCGCCAGGACGGGGTGCTGCTGGGGCCGCTGGTCGACAAGGCCGCCTACGAGGCCTTCGTCCATGCCCTCGACCAGGCCCGGGCCGACGGCGCCGAGATCATCGGCGGCGAGCGGCTGAACCTGGCCGACGCGCCCGACGCCTTCTACGTCCGCCCCGCGCTGGCCCACCTGCCCGCGCCGACGGCCGGCATGGCCCGCGAGACCTTCGCCCCTCTGCTCTACGTCGTGCCCTATGCCGAGTTCGACGAGGCGGTGGCGATGCAGAACGATGTCCCCCAGAAGCTGTCGTCCTGCGTGATGACCAACGACGTGCGCGAGGCCGAGGCGTTCATGGGCCCCTGGGGCAGCGACTGCGGCATCGCCAACGTCAATATCGGGCCGTCGGGCGCCGAGATCGGCGGGGCGTTCGGCGGCGAGAAGGAGACCGGCGGCGGCCGCGAAAGCGGCTCGGACGCCTGGAAGCAGTACATGCGCCGCCAGACCGCGACCGTGAACTATTCCGGCGCCCTGCCCCTGGCCCAGGGCGTGCGCTTCGATCTGTAGAACAAGCTGCGCCTTATAAACTTTTTGCGAGAGTGAATAAGATCACACCCTGAAGTTGTCGTCAGCCGTAGCGTGCGCCCGCTCATTCCCGAGCCGGAGGCAACGTCATGTCGGCCTATCCCATCGCCATCTACGGCAACGGCCTGTTCCAGGACGGCTATCCCACCCCGCCCGTGCCCTACGCCACCCAGGCGCAGCAGCTGAACCAGGGCATCACCACCGTGATCCTGTGGTCGATCCACATCCACGAGGGCGGCGACCTCTATCTGAACGACACGCTGTTCGTCAGCAAAGGCCAGATCCAGTACGCCACCAACGGCTCCAGCGGCGTCAATCCCGACTATCCGGCCCTGGTCAAGCAACTGATGAGCGGCGGCAGCGTGCGCGACCTGCTGGTCTCGGTCGGCGCCTGGGGCACCACCAGCGACTTCACCGCCTGGCTGGCCGCGCGCGACCAGGTGAAGAAGAACCTGGCCGTGCTGCAGTCGACCTTCGGGATCACCGGCGTCGATTTCGACTACGAGGGCGACTACACCACCGACGACCAGAAGATGATCGTCACCCTGACGCTCGACGTCGGCTCGCTTGGTCTCTACGCCACCTACTGCCCCTACACCGCCGACGCCTTCTGGACGGGCTGCCTGGCCGACGTCTACGCCCAGAACGGCAAGAAGCAGATCGTCAAGTGGATGAACCTGCAGTGCTATGCGGGCGGCGCCGGCAACCATCCCAAGCTGTGGGCCCAACTCGTCGCGCAGACGCCCGACACCGGCGTGACCGACCCCTACGCCTTCATCGTGCCCGGTTACGCGGTGGAGGGCGCCCAGGGCGGTGATCCGTCCTACATCCAGCAGATGTTCGCGCACCTGGCCGGCTCGGGCATCACCGGCGGCTTCCTGTGGAACAGCAGCGGCATCTTCTCGACCGAGCCTGGCGGCGGTCCGACCCCGGCCGACTACGCCAAGGCGATCAGCGCCGGCCTGGGCGCCTCGACCTCGGCGCGCGAACCGGTCGACGCCTGACGTCCCGCAAGGCCCCCGTTCCGGCAAGCCGGCGGCGGGGGCCTTTATGGGTCGCATCCCCGGACGCATCACCCTAGGGTAACTCCACCCAAACGGTGATGAGGTGAGCGTGCAGACTGTCGAGATCGTTCTGGCCCTTCTGGCCGCCGTCGTCCTGAGCGGCGCGGCCGCCCGGTTCCTTCCCCTCGCTGTCCCCGCGCCCCTGGTGCAGATCGGCCTGGGCGCCCTGATCGCGATGGTCACCAAGACGCCGGTCTCGCTCGATCCGCACCTCTTCTTCCTGCTGTTCCTGCCGCCGCTGCTGTTCCTCGACGGCTGGCGCATTCCCAAGGACGAGTTCTTCAAGGACTTGCCCATCATCCTGGAGCTGGCGCTGGGCCTGGTGGTCCTGACCGTGCTGGGGGTGGGCCTGTTCATCCACTGGATGATCCCGTCCATGCCGCTGGCCGTGGCCTTCGCCCTGGCGGCGGTGATCTCGCCAACCGACCCGATCGCCGTGTCAGCCATCGCACAGCGGGTGGCGATCCCCAAGCGGCTGATGCACATCCTCGAGGGCGAGTCGCTGCTGAACGACGCCTCGGGCCTGGTCTGCCTGCGCTTCGCCATCGCCGCGGCCCTGACCGGCAGCTTCGTGCTGCACGAGGCGGTGCTGAACTTCGCCTGGGTGGCGCTGGCCGGCATCGTCATCGGCGTGCTGACCACCCTGGTGGTGACGACGCTGAACGCTTGGCTCAGCCGCGCCGGCGCCGAGGACGCCGGCCCCCAGACCCTGGTCAGCCTTCTGATCCCGTTCGCCGCCTACCTGCTGGCCGAAAAGGTGCACGCCTCGGGCATCCTGGCCGCCGTCGCCGCCGGCGTGGCCATGAGCTTCTCGGAAGCCGCGCGCCAGACCGTGGCCGCCACCCGCGTTCGTCGCAACATGGTCTGGGACACCCTGCAGTTCACCGCCAACGGCGTGATCTTCGTCCTGCTGGGCGAACAGCTGCCGTCGATCCTGGCCGGCGCGGTCGAGACCGTGCGCAGCACCGGCCACCACGAACCCTGGTGGCTGGCGATCTATGTCGTGGCCATCACGCTGAGCCTGGGCGTCCTGCGCTTCGCCTGGGTGTGGGGCTCGCTGAAGCTGACCCTGTTGCGGGCTCGCCGCCGCGGCGACCACCCGGTCAGCCCGGACTGGAAGATCATCACCGCCACGGCCTGCGCCGGCGCACGCGGGGCCATCACCCTGGCGGGCGTGCTGACCCTGCCGCTGGTCACCGCCACGGGCGAGGAATTCCCCGCACGCGACCTCGCCATCTTCCTCGCCGCCGGCGTGATCGTGCTGTCGCTGCTGATCTCAAGCGTCGCCCTGCCGCTTTTGATGAAGAACCTGCAGCTGCCGCCCGACACCGCCGCGCTGGAACAGGCTGAGCAAGCCCGGGCCAAGCTGGCGATCGCCGCCGTGCACGCGGTCGAGCACATGCAGTCGTCCTCGCCGCACGCCGACGACGCCGACTTCCAGACCGCCTCGGCCAGGGTGGTCGACATCTATCGCGACCGCCTGGACGGCCTGGCCCAGACCGGCGAGGTGGCCCAGGCCGCCCGCCGCGCCCGCGGCTTCGAGAAGGAGGTCCGCCTGGTCGCCCTGCAGGCCGAGCGCCAGGCCCTGCACAAGCTGCTGCGCCAGAAGGCCGTGCACGGCGCGGCCCAGGCCAAGCTGACCCGCGAGCTCGACCTGGCCGAGGCCCGCCTGCGGGTCTAGGCCTCAGAGGGTCACCGAGACGTCGATGATCGCGCCGGCGCCGGGCGTGAACGGGCCCCAGTCCTTCTGGACCGGGACGCCGGCCTTGTCCGCGCCCGCCAGCCGCAGGGTGTAGGTCGCGCCCGGCGTCAGCACGTGGCCGGCCACCGGCGGAAAGCGCACGTCGTTGGACACGAAGTCGACGGCCCAGGCGGGCGGCGGCGTCTTGCCGGTGATCATGCCGACAAGCACCGCCGGTCCCGTACCGTCCAGCAGCAGCACCTGCACAGGACCGACCGCGTCCTTGCGCTGCAGGGTGACGCTGAACCAGGCCTCGGTGACGGCCGGACGCGGCGTCGCGCCCTCGGCTGGACCGATACGGCGGAAGCCCAGAGCCTTGAGGATGTTGTTCACCCCCGCGCTGCCCCCGGCCAGGACGAGGCCGGTGATGAAGACGCCCAGCCCGCCCAGCGGCGAGACCTCTCCCTGCCCGCCGTAGAGAGCCTGGTACAGCGAGGCGACCACGTCGAACTTCAGGCCGTGGGCCACCAGCCAGCCGACGATGACGGCCACCGGCGTACGCAGGCCCCGGCTGCTCAAGTGGTTCTGGAACACCCGCCAGCCGAACAGCACCGCCAGGGCCGACTCCAACACCACCGCGATGGCCAGCACGCCAAACAGGATGCGGAAGATGGTCTCGTATTCCAGCGCCGACAGATCGGCCGCCTCGGCGCGATCCTGGGCCTCGCCGGTGAGGTCTCCGGCGTCGGCGGCGGGCTGCGGGACGGGTGTCGCGGGCGGAGCCGAGAAGGTCACCGTGCCGCCCTGCGGCGGCGGGTCCTGCGCCGGCGTCTGCGCTTGCGCGGCGCCCATCCCCAGCGCGGCGGCCAGGCAAAGCGCCGCGATCCCACGGCCGGTCCAGTGCATCGTCTTCATGGTTCCCCCTCCCCGAAGCGTCGAGGAACCACACAACCACGAAGCGATGATGGTGAGCAATGGTATCGGAGGGTGCGAGCCTTCGCCTCAGTGGAGGCAGGCCGGACGTGAAGCTGGGGCCGAAGCAGAACACCCCAATCCGTAAAATCCCCGCTTTCGCGGGGATTTTACGGATTGGGGAATGGGGGGCGAGATCCCCCTTTCCCCTCAGTCGCTTCGCGACAGCTCCCCTTTAGGGGGAGCGTCCCGGCTCAGAGCGGGATGTTGTCGTGCTTCTTGGCGGGGTTGGTCAGCACCTTGCCCTTGAGGGAGTGGAGCGCCCGGACGATGCGCTTGCGGGTGCCG
>NZ_QDKQ01000013.1 GCF_003116815.1 Caulobacter endophyticus | reverse complement strand
TCCCGATGAACGAGGCGGCGCTTCTATTGAAGCAATCCAACCTCGTCAACCAACTCTTTTCAGAAACTTCCAGAAGAACCAAAGCCCTTCCGAAGGCAACAAAAGCAGCCCGCCCCGAAGGCCCTAAGGCCGTCGGCAATCCAGCTGCCCGAGTCGATTGAGGCCGCGGAACTTAGCGATCCAACGCTCGAAATGCAAGTCGAAACCTTCATTTCCGAGCGGCGAAGCGTGTCCCCCGCGGCGAGGTGCGGCTTCTAGACAGCCCCCTGCCCGGCCGCAACCCAATTTCGTCCGCTCCAGCCGGTTAGCTGTGAGCGGATCTGTGCATGGAATCCTCAAGCCGCTCCCCAGCCCAACCAAGCGGAACCGCTTGCACACCCGGGCGCGCTGCCTCCATAGAGCGCTCTATAAGGAGAGACGCCGCCGATGTTGTCCCAGAAAGCCCGCTACGCCCTGCGCGCCATGGTCGAACTGGCCCGCGCGGAAGAGCAGGTCACGGCCGGCGAACTGGCCCTGCGCGCCGACGCCCCCCGCAAGTTCCTCGAAGCCATCCTGCTGGGCCTGGCCCGCCATAAGCTGGTGACCAGCCGGCGCGGCAAGTTCGGCGGCTATCTGCTGGCCCGGCCGGCCGAGGAGATCAGCTTCGCCGAGATCATCCGCCTGGTCGACGGCCCCCTGGCGCTGGCCCCCTGCGTCAGCCGCACGGCCTTCCGCCGCTGCGAGGACTGCAGCGACCTGGCGACCTGCGCCCTGCGCGAGGCCCTGCTGCGGGCCCGCGACGCCACGGCCGCCGTGCTCGAGGGCTACAGCCTGGCCGACGCCGTCACCGGCCAGGGCGCCGAACTGATCGGCTGATCCCTCTCTATAGAGCGTAATAGAGAGGGCCATTGGAGCGGACATGAGAAAGGCCCGCCCTCGACGAGGACGAGCCCTATCCGGCGCTCTCTTATAGAGAGCGCGCGCCATACCCTCGGAGTCGCCGCCGTCAGCCGGCGGCGATATAGGCCTTCAGCCCGTCAGCCTCGGCCTGGGTTTCCTGGATCTTGTACTTCACCAGGTCGCCGATCGAGATGATCCCGACCAGGCGCCCGCCCCTGGCCACCGGCAGGTGGCGGATCCGGCGGTCGGTCATCTTGGACAGCAGGTCGTCGACGCTCTCGTCGGGCTGGGCGAAGATGACGTCGCGGGTCATGCAGGCCGAGATCGGCTTGGACAGCGCGCTGGCGCCCTCCTTGGCGATCTGCCGCACGATGTCGCGCTCGGATAATATGCCGGCGATGGACTCGTCGGCTTCGAGCACCACCATCGCGCCCACCTTGCGGCTGTGCAGCAGCGCCGCGGCCGCGCCGACGGTTTCCTGGGGCGAAGCGGTGAACACAAGGTCGCCCTTGGTCTTCAGGATCTGAGACACCAACAAAACGCAATCCTCCCTGATCGCACTTGCATAACGAGGGTCCCTCAAACCCGCGCCGGGATCAATGGCGGAAGACGCTTCGATGACAGGCGGCCGTCGCCAAGGGATCGCCCAAGCCGGCGGCCTCGCCGCGTTTAACCAATTCTGGATACCTTAGCGCCTATGGTGACGTGTCCGGTTTTGGCACGGGGGTTGCTTGCAAGCCCCGGACAGACAGTCGCGGAGCCCGTCATGGCCTCAAAGAAGAACAACAAGCCCCAGGTTCGGGCCCTCGGCGCGGTCGCCGCCGTCGCCGGCGTGCTGATTTCCGGCGCCGCCATGGCCCAGACCATGAACAGCAATTCCGCCTCGTTCAACGCCGGCTATGGCCGCGTCGCCGGCCAGGAGAACCATGTCGTCGACTATTCGACCCGCGACGCCAACGGCAACCGCGTCATCGTCGACGGCGTCATGCTGACCGGCAGCGACCAGAGCGTCTATTCCAGCCGCAGCTCGTCGGGCTCGCTCGACAGCTATTCGGGCGTGGGCAGCCTGGGCGGCTTCTCCGGCTCGACCGCGATCGGCAACAACCTGACGGTCATCACCCAAGGCAACAACAACACGGTGATCGTCAACTCCAACCAGGTCAACAACGGCAATGTCAGCGCCGGCGCATCGACCAACGGCGGTGTCTCCAATGGGAACTAAGCGCGTCATCCTGATGGTCGCGGCGGCCTGTACGGCGCTCAGCGCCTGCGGCGGCGGCGTGCCCAAGCGCCTGGACGCGGGCAACTACGCCCGCCCGATCGGCACGGCGCCGGTCACGGCCAATCCCACTCCCTATTCGACCGCGCTGAACTGCCTGGCCAGCTACGCCCGTCAGAACCGCGTCGCCGCCCCGCGCATCGCCGTGGGCCGCATCGCCGACTACACCGGCAAGGAAGAGTCCGACGGTTCGGGCCGCAAGGTCACGCAAGGCGCCTCGCTGATGGCGATGACCGCCTTCGCCAAGGCCGGCATGCCGATGGTCGAGCGCTTCGACACCTCGGTCTCCGAGCTCGAGCTGAAGTACGCCAACAACAAGCTGATCTCCGACCGCCCGGCCCCGACGCCGGACGCCCCGGCCGACTATCGCAAGATCGTCGCCGGCCAGGTCGCCGGCTCGGACTTCTATCTCGTCGGCGGCGTCACCGAGCTGAACTACAACATCCATTCGGCGGGCGCCGACCTCTATGGCGGCGACATCGACACCGACGGGCTGAAGGCCAACTTCAAGCGCCGCCTGTTCGTGATGAACATCGCCATGGACCTGCGCCTGATCAACAGCCGCACCCTGGTGGTGGAGGACGTCATCTCCTACCAGAAGCAGGTGATCGGCCGCGAAGTCAGCGTCGGCATCTTCGCCTTCGCCAACAACAACCTGTTCGACCTGTCGGGCGGCAAGGGCGCGCTGGAGCCGGTGCAACTGGCCGTGCGCTCGCTGATCGAGCGTTCGGTCGTCGAGATGAGCGCCAACCTCTACGGCATGCCGGGTCCGCAAAGCTGCCTGCAGTCCGACCCCTTCGGGGCCGACACCGTCGGCGTCACGGGCGCCTTCACGCCCGCCTACAACAACCTGGGAAGCAACAATGCGCAGACCCGCGAAGATCCGTCTCGCTGGAACGATCGCAGCGATCCCTCTGTGCGTCGCGGCCGCTACTAGCGCCTTCGCCCAGGGCCAGGTTCTCAACGACCAGCTGAACCTGGGCGAAATCTTCACCGAGCAGAGCCTGAACGTCGTCACCGTTCAGGAAGGCGTGGCCGCGTCCACCTCGGCGACCGGCAACAGCGTCGGCATCGCCGGTTCGCGCGTGGACGTCGACGCCACCTCCAACCAGGTGAACCAGGGCTCGGTCTACGGCCGCACCGTGGTCAACGCCTCCGGCTCGCTGGGCGACTCCAGCGTGGTGGCGACCCAGGCGGCCGGCAATTTCGGCAATGCCGGGGCGGAAGAAGCGACCTACCGCGGCTTCATGGTGCAGACCAACAGCGGCGCGGTCACCGCCCGCGGCCAGATCGAGGGCGAGACCGCCCAGGCCGGCGACATCGTCATGGACACCCAGGCCAGCGGCAACAGCCAGGGCCTGTGGCTGCAGAACGGCTCGGCCGGGGCGCGGATCAGCCAGGCCAACTCCGGCGACGTGATGGCCGACGGCGGCGCGATCGTGCAGTACGTCAGCGGAACCTCCAGCCTCGCCGGCACGGCGGCGGGCAACCACATCGACATCGACGGCGCCAACCAGTCGGCCGCCCGCGTCATCACCGACCAGGGCAACACCGCAAGCCTCGTCCAGGCCAGCAAGTTCGCCGCCTACGGCAATGCCTACCTGACCGACACCTCGACCACGGCGGCGGGCAACAACCTCAACGCCACCAATGTCGGCCCGCTGCTCGACGTGGCCAACCACCAGTATAACACCGCCTATGTGCGCTCGCAGGCCGAGACCACGTCGTACCAGTTTGGCGCGGCAGGCAGCAGCGCCTATGGCGTGGGCAACGCGGCGGTCGTCAGCAACACCGGCGCGGCCCTCGTGCTCGACAACGTCCAGACCAACGACGGCGGCGGGGTCGAGGTGATCGCCAGCGCCGAGGGCCACGACGGCTACGATATCGGCGCCCGCGCCAGCGCGGCCGGCAACTCGGTCGGCGGCTATGTCTGCGGGACGTGCGGCGGCTCGATGACCACCAACAACACACAGACCAACAACGCCGACGTCTCCTCGCGCGCCACCACCACGGTCACCGGCTCGGCCCGCTCGGTGACCAGCACCGCCCGCGCCGTCGGCAACGACGCGGCGTTCTATGTGAGATCGAACTAGGGGCGGGACCCTTCCCTTCTGGGGGAGGTGGCCCGGAGGGCCGGAGGGGGAAGTTCCTGTCAGGGCCAGGACATCCCCAACGCCGACAGTCCCTTCCCCCTCAGTCGCTCCTCGACAGCTCCCCCTTCAGGGGGAGCATCTGGCCCTACCGCCCGTACACAGCGTCCCGCAGCTCGCGCGTCACCTGGCCGTTCATGCCTTCGAAGGCGGTGTTGGTCAGCAGCACGACGGTGAGCCTGGCCTGCGGATCGACGAACCAGTTGTGGCCGTAGACCCCGCCCCAGGCCAGGGTCCCGGCGCCCTGAGGGGTCTTGGCGATCGCCGGATCGTCGAGAACGGCCCAGCCGTAGCCGAAGCCCCAGCCTGGCCCTTGGGTCGCGGCCTTGATCCCGGCCTGGTCGGTGGTCATCGCCTTGACGCTAGCGGCCGAAAGCACGCCGCCGCCGCCGGTGCGCACCGCTTCCAGCAGGGCCAGCACGTCGCTCGCCGTGCCGACCATGCCCGCCCCGCCCGAGGGAAAGGCCGTCGGGTCGACGGCGCGGCTGGGGGCCATGCGCACGGCGGTGGCGCCCAGCGAAACGTCCTGGTTGTCGGCGATCCGCGTCGGGGCCGGGCTGGCGTTGGCGTAGGGCGTGGCCAAGCGGGCGGGGTTGGTCGCCTGGAAGCCGGCGTCCTTCAGCCCCAGCGGACCGGTGACGGTGCGCGCCACCACCTGCGGCAGCGGATGGCCATCGGCCTTTTCCGCCACCAGGCCCAGCACGTCGATGGCCAGCGAGTAGCGCCAGGCCGAGCCCGGCGCGAAGGCCAGCGGCCCCTTGCCGATGCGGGCGACGTCCTCGTCCAGCGTCAGGCCCGAGATGTCCAGGCCGTCCGAGACGCCCAGCCGGTGGTAGGGGTGATCGCTCTTTTCCGCGAGGCCATAGGTCAGGCCCGCAGTGTGGCTGAGCAGTTGGCCCAGGGTGATCACGGGGGTCGAGCCGTCGGCCAGGGCCGGCTTGAAGTCGGGCAGCCATTTGGTCACCGGATCGGCCAGAGACAGCTTGCCCTCCTCGGCCAGCCGCATGATCGCCACGCTGACGAAAGGCTTGGTCACCGAGGCCAGGCGGAAGACCGCATCCTCGCGCATCGGCGCCTTGGCCTCGCGGTCGGCCAGGCCCGCGGCCCGGTGGTAGACCAGCTTGCCGTCGCGGGCGACCAGCACCACCGCGCCCACCAGCCGCTGGTCGGCGATCGCCCGGTCGACCACCGCGTCGATGCGGGCCGACAGCGCAGCATCGGGGGCCGGGACGAGCGCGGCAGGCGCCGCATGGGCGTGGTGGTCGGCATGGGGATGGCCCTGCGCCGACGCCGGCGCGCCGGCCAGCGCGGTCCAGATCAGGACGGGGGCCGCAACGCCCGCAAGCCAAAGACGCATATCCGCACTCCCTCGCCGCCGAACGACCTTCGGCCTTTAAGGGAGTGGGCGGCCGGCAGGCCTTGCGCAAGGCGGGCGGGCGAGTTTCCCACAGGCAGACGCGCCCATGTTTCAGTTCTGAGGCGCCCGACGCCGACTTCGCCGCCGGGCCGCCTTGCTTGCGCCACGCGCGAAGGCTTAGCTGCCGCCCCGACACTTCCGGTAATCGAACGGTCTCCATGATCTCTGTCTCGCGCCTGGCGCTCGTCGTTTCCGCCGGCCTGGCGCTCACCGCCTGCTCCACCCTGCCCTCGGTCCTTCCCGGTTCGGGCAAGAAGGACGCCGCTCCGACCGGCACGGCCGGCGCCCCGGCCGCGCCCAAGGCGCCCGCCGCGCCGGTCAAGACCTCGGGTCCGCAGTTCTCCGACCTCAAGCCCGGCCAATGGCCGCAGGAGATCTCGGACGTCGCGGTCGACCCGGCCATCCGCTTCGGCGTGCTGCCAAACGGCATGCGCTACGCGATCCGCAAGAACGCCACCCCGCCCGGCCAGGCGGCCCTGCGCCTGTGGTTCGACGCCGGCTCGCTGATGGAGGCCGACGACCAGCAGGGCCTGGCCCACTTCCTCGAGCACATGGCCTTCAACGGCAGCAAGAACGTGCCCGAAGGCGAGATGATCAAGATCCTCGAGCGCCGGGGCCTGGCCTTCGGGGCCGACACCAACGCCTCGACCAGCTTCGACGAGACCGTCTACACCCTCGACCTGCCCAAGACCGACGATCCTACGGTCGACGACGCCATGATGCTGCTGCGCGAAGCGGCCGGCGAGCTGACCATCGACCCGGCCGCCGTCGACCGCGAGCGCGGCGTGGTGCTGTCGGAAGAGCGCACCCGCGACAGCCCCGGCTACCGCGTCTTCAAGCAGGGCTTCGCCTTCAACCTGGAAGGCCAGTGCCCCCCCTCGCGCCTGCCGATCGGCACGACCGACGTCATCTCCACCGCCCCGGCCCAGCGCATCCGCGACTTCTACCAGGCCTGGTACCGGCCCGAGAACGCGGTGTTCGTGGCCGTCGGCGACTTCGACGTCGACGCCATGGAGGCCAAGATCAAGGCCCGCTTCGGCGACTGGAAGGGCCAGGGCGAACCGGGCAAGCGTCCCGACCTGGGCGACATCGCCCAGCGCGGCCTGACCGCCAAGGTCATCGTCGAGCCAGGATCGGGCGAGTCCGTCCAGATCGGCTGGGTGCAGTCGCCCGACCTGCGCATCGAGAGCAGGGCGTCGGACCGCGAGTACATGCTGGAATCGCTGGGCATGGCGGTGCTGAACCGTCGCCTGCGCGCCCTGACGCGCAGCGCCGAGCCGCCGTTCATCTCGGCCGGCGCCCTGCGCAACGACCAGTACCACGCCGCCCAGATCAACGGCCTGTTCGCCCAGGTGAAGCCGGGCGGCTGGAAGAGCGCCCTGCAGGTTCTCGACCAGGAGCAGCGCCGGCTGATGCAGTTCGGCGTGCGCCAGGACGAACTGGACCGCGAGATCGCCGCCATGCGCGCCAGCTATGTGGCCGCCGCCGCCGGCGAGGCCACCCAGCGCACGCCCACGCTCGCCGGCCAGATCGTCGGCACGCTGGGCGACCGCGAGGTGGTCACCAGCCCCTCGCAGAACCTGGCCGCCTTCGAGGCCATCACCAAGGATCTGAAGGCCGAGACAGTCTCGGCGGCGGTCAAGTCGCTGTTCGCCGGCCAGGGCCCGCTGATCGTGCTGCCGACGCCGACCGCCATCGACGGCGGCGAGGCCACGGTGACCGCCGCCTACCAGGAGTCCGGCAAGACCCCCGTCACCCCGCCGGCCGCGCCCGCGACCACCAACTGGCCCTATGCGGTGTTCGGCCCGACCGGCAAGGTGGTCGAGCAGAAGGACGTCACCGATCTGGACACCGTCTTCGTGCGCTTCGAGAACGGCGTGCGCCTGACGGTCAAGCCGACCAAGTTCCGCGACGACCAGATCCTGGTGAAGGCCCGCATCGGCAACGGCCTGCTCGATCTTTCGAAGACCGGCCAAAGCCCGCTGTGGTCGGCCTCGTCGATGATCGAGGGCGGCCTCAAGCAGATCACCGCCCAGGACATGGAGCAGGTGCTGACCGGCAAGGTCTGGAACGCCGGCCTCGGCGTCGAGGACGACGCCTTCGTGCTGACGGGCCGCACCCGTCCCGAGGACCTGGCCACCGAGCTGCAGGTGCTGACCGCCTATGCGTCAGACGCCGGCTGGCGGCCCGAGGCCTTCAACCGGGTGAAGACCTATTACGGCACGATCCACGACCAGCTGGAGCGCACCAGCGGCGGCGTGGTCGGCCGCGACCTGTCGTCCCTGATGCACCCGGGCGACGAACGCTTCGCCTTCCCGGACCGCAAGGAGATCGCCGACGGCTCGATCGACCAGCTGAAGGCCGCCGTCGGCGGTCCGCTGTCGACCGGCCAGATCGAGATCGTGGTCGTGGGCGACACCACGGTGGACAAGGCCATCGCCGCGGTGGGCGAGACCTTCGGCGCCCTGCCCGTCCGCACCGGCGTCCCCGCCCCGGCCGATGCGGCCAGGATCGCCTTCCCCGCCCCGTCCAAGGTTCCGGTGGTGCGCACCCATAAGGGCCGCGCCGACCAGGGCCTGCTGTTCATGGCCTGGAAGACCGACGACCTGTTCAGCGACCTGCAGCGCTCGCGCAACACCCAGGTCCTGGCCTCGGTGATGCAACTGCGCCTGACCGACGAACTGCGCGAGAAGCAGGGCGCGACCTACTCGCCCTCGGTCTCGGCCACCCACAACGCCACCTTCCCCGGCTGGGGCTATATCGGCCTGTCGGTCGAGGTCCCGCCGGACAGGATCGACCAGGTCGTCGCCAGCGTCCGCCAGATCGCCGCCGACCTGCGCGACAAGCCGGTCACCGCCGACGAGCTGGAACGCGCCAAGCTGCCGCGCATCGACCAGCTGGAAAAGGCGCGCGAAACCAACGAGTACTGGCTGGGCGCGCTCTCGGGCGCCCAGACCGACCCGCGCCTGCTCGACGCGACCCGCTCGGTGATCGCCGGCCTGCAGCGCGTCACCGCCGCCGACGTCCAGAAGGCCGCCCGCACCTTCCTGGCCGACGACAAGAGCTGGACCTTCGAGGTGCGCCCCGAGAAGTGACCCCAAGACCCTCCCCCTCTGGGGGCGGTGGCCGGAAGGGCCGGAGGGGGCCGTTTTCAGACGCCGCCAACTTCGCTCCTCCCCCGAGAAACGGGGGAGGTGGCGCGGCGCCATCGGCGACGTGACGGAGGGGGCGACGGCCGGCACGGCGCCCAGTCTCGCCCCCTCCACCACTTCGTGGTCCCCCTCCCCCGTTTCACGGGGAGGAGAAAGAAAAAAGGCCTCCGCCCTTTCGGACGGAGGCCTTTGTCGTTCTGCGGGACTTGAGCCGTCCTAGTAGACCACCCCGCCGACGCCGCCATCAAGGCTGAGGCTCATGCTGGAGCTCGACTCCCGCACGGTCTCCTCGCGATAGGCGGTGTAGGTCTCGGTGGTCATGATCGACAGGATCTTCACCCCGGCGCCGTAACGGCGCAGCAGCGAGCGCTCGTTGCAGTCGCGGGCCGGGCGCTGCGGACGGCAGACCAGGGTCCCGCCCTCGCCGCCTTGGCCGCCGCGCACGCCGGGGACGTGATACAGAGCCTCGTTCTTGGCGCAGATGTAGGTCTGGCCGCCGGTGCTGGCGTCGATCAGGCCGGCATACTCGCCGACCACGTACTGCATGCGGCTGCCGGCGATGCAGCGATAGAGCTCGCCGTCATAGAGGTCGTCGATCTCGCGATCGGGCGTGACCTGCGAGGCCGGGTGCGGGATGTCCTTGTCGTCCAGGCAGACGGCGCGGACGACCACGCGCTTGAAGCGGGTGCGGGTGGCCTCGTAGGCCGTGCGGCGCGCGGCTTCCCCGCCGATCACGTTGAGGCCCTGGATGTAGCCGGTGGCCTGCGGCCCCGAATAGTAGCCGCCATGCGCGCCGCCGCCGTAATAGACGGTCGCTCCGGCCGAGGCGTTCGAGCCGGCGCGCACCGAGGCGCTGGCGCTCGCATTGGCGTTCACATTGACGTTCACGTTGACGTTGGTCTTGCCGCCGCCCCCCCAGTGACCGCCGCCACCGCCGCCGCAGCCGTTGTCGCAGCCGCTCGGCGGCTTGGGCGGGCGCGGGGGCGCGGGCGGAGGGGCGCAGCACGTCGGGGGCGTCGGCGTGCAGCCGCTGTTGCACTGGGCGTAGGCGACGCCGCCCACGAAAAGTCCGGCCACGGCCGCCCCGATGGCGATCCACAGCTTGGACACGGTCAGTTTCGGCGCCGTCATGGCGTCTCCCCTTCACACAGCGACGTCTTCCGGCCGGTTCTCCAGCAAGAAGCGCGCCATGGACCCCGTCGCGTCCCGACTCTGTGCCAAGACGATACGACAGGGCCCCTGGCCCGGTTCTCCTAGCAAGCCCCATGCGGTCGAAATGGACCGCGAAAGGACCCGCAAGGGGACGACGATGTTCCATCCAAGCACGGAACGGTTGATAGACTATTGGCGAAACCGGGCCGGCGACGGTCGGATGCCGGCGCGCGCCAGCATCGATCCGGGCGATTTCCTCGATCTGCTGCCCCAGGTGTTCATCCTCGGGCGCGGGAACGGGCGCTATCCCTTCCGCCTGGCCGGCGGCTTCGTCACCGACCTGCACGCCCGCGACCTGCGCGGCGAGGACCAGCTGTCGATGTGGGCGCTGTCGCACCGGCTGGAGGTGAAGTCGGCGCTGGAAGTGGCCCGCCGCCGCGGCGAGCCGGTGGTCGTCACCGCCGACATCCGCGCCCATGGCGTGGCTTCGGTGGGCATGGAGGTGCTTCTGGCCCCGATGACCGGATCCAGCGGCGAGGCCGACCGGTTCCTGGGCCTCTACCAGCCGATCGCCATGATGCAGCGCCTGATGGGCCGTCCGGCCTACGAGCTGGGCGTGCGCCGGATCCAGGCCCTGGCCCCCACCAACGCCGAGGCCCCGCGCCTGCGGCTGGCCAGCCTGGACGGCCGCCTGATCGCCTGACGCCCCAGGCTCACAAGTTTCCTCCCGTGCTCTGGCGGGAGGTTTTGCGTCGGCTTGCCGGAGACGACGCCGGAAGGACGGAGGGGCGCTCGGGAGAGCGCCGCCACGGCGGGAGCGCCCCTCCGTCCGACCCTTACAAGGCGCTATTGCGCGCCGTGACCACCCAGCCGGCGCCCTCGATGACGACCGCCTCGCCCACCGCCTTGGCCGCGAAAGCCTCGCGAACCAGCGGCATGGCCTGCGCTCGCACCGTCTCCGGCTGATCGGCCAGGGCCCTGGTCAGCGGGCCGACCTGGAAGGCCAGGTCCACCGCGTCCTCGATCGCCGCCTGGCGGGTCTCGCCTTCGCCGAAGGTGATCGGATCGTCGATGGCGGTGAAGCCGACGTCGACGAAGCCGGCCTCGGTCAGGATCCGCTCCACCCGCGCCCTGTCGCCGAACGAGAACGGCCCCGGCGCTTCGGGCGGCGGCGGCGCGGGCGAGCCGACGATCGGCGCGATCGCCCGCATCGGCAGGCGCACCCAGTCGTTCTCGCCCGCCCCGCGCCAGCAGACGAAGGCCAGGCGCCCGCCCGGCTTCAGCGCCCGCCGAATGTGGGCGAAAGCCTGGGCGGGTTCGTCGAAGAACATCACGCCGAAGCGCGAGAACAACAGATCGAACTGCGCGACCGGCAGCAGGGCGCGGCTGGCGTCGGCTACCTGGAACCGGGCGTTGGCCGCATCCCCCGCCAGCTCCCGCGCCCGGGCGACCAGCGGCTCGGACACGTCGACGCCCAGCACAGCGCCCGACGGTCCGACCAGGGCGGCGATCTCCAGGCTGCCCGCCCCAGCGCCGCAGCCGATGTCCAGCACCTGCTCGCCGACGGCCGGGGCCGCGGCCTCCACCGCCGCCTGGCCATAGGCGCCGAGCATCCGGTCGAGCCGCGCCTGATTGGCCACCCAGCGCTCGCCGGTGCGGCCGTTCCAGTCGGAGATCTGGTTCACGTTGCGCTCGGTCATGGCGGGCCCTTACTTGAGAATTGCTCTCAACAAGCAATAGCCCCTCGCCAGCCGGCTGTCGACTACCGCCCCGCCGCGTCCAGGGCCGCGACGACCTCGGGCGGCAAGGTCAGGCGCACGCCGGCCAGCAGTTCCTCCAGCTGAGCGACGCTGGTGGCGCTGGCGATCGGGGCGGTGATGGCCGGATGGGCGACGATCCAGGCCAGGGCCACCTGGGCCTGGGTCGCGCCCGTCGCCTCGGCGGCCTGATCCAGGGCGGCCAGGATGCGCAGGCCCTTCTCGTTGAGGTAATCGCGCGCGATCGTGTGCGCCCGCGCCCGGCCTTCCAGATCGGCCGGGGTTCGGTACTTGCCGGTCAGGAAGCCGGCCGCCAGGCCATAGAACGGGATAATCCCCACGCCTTCGCGCGCCGCCAGCGCCGCCAGCGGCCCCTCGACCTCGTCGCGATCGTAGAGATTGAACTTCGGCTGGATCGACTCATAGCGGACGAGCCCCTTGTCGGCCGAAGTCTTCAGCGAGGCCTCCAGTCTCTGCGGCGTGAAGTTCGAGGCGCCGATGGCCCGCACCTTGCCGGCCTTCACCAGCCGGTCGAAGGCCTCCAGCGTCTCGTCGATCGGCGTGGCCTCATCGTCCTCGTGCGACTGATAAAGATCCACATAGTCCGTCTGCAGCCGGCGCAGCGAGTCTTCCAGCGCCTCCACGATGTTGGCCGCCGACAGGCCGGGACGCTTGGGCCACTTGGCGACCTTGGTCAGGATCTTGATACGGTCGCGCTGGCCGCCCGCCGCCAGCCAGCGGCCGATCGTCGCCTCGGACTCGCCGCCCTCGTGGCCCGGAACCCAGGCCGAATAGACGTCGGCCGTGTCGATCGCGTCGAAGCCGCCGTCGACGAAGGCGTCGATCAGGCGAAACGAGGTCGCCTCGTCCGCCGTCCAGCCGAAGACGTTGCCGCCGAACACCAGCGGGGCGATCGAGAGGCCGGAGCGGCCGAGGGGACGTTGGCTCATGAAGCGGATCCTTGTTGTGCGCGGGTTCAGCACCCGCCGCCCAATCAAACTTCGAAATAAGGCCTATTGGGCTTTCGTGACGGATCTATCCGAAACGGCTGAGACTTTGCCTCGCCCCTACTCCGTAAAACCCCCGCGAAAGCGGGGGCCCAGGTGTTTTATCATCGAGCACTGCGCGTTTCGGAAAAAGCCTGGGTCCCCGCTTTCGCGGGGATTTTACGGTAAGAAAATCCCACTACGCCGCCGCGGCCTGCCCGCCGTCGAACACCGGCGCGTCCTGCGGCGCCAGGGTCGCCTTGCCGGCCAGCAGGTCGGCGGCGCGTTCGGCGATCATGATGGTGGGAGCATTGGTGTTGCCGCCGATCAGGGTGGGCATCACCGAGGCGTCGATCACCCGCAGGCCCTCGATCCCCTGGACCCGCAACTGATCGTCGACCACCGCCAGCGGATCGCCGGCGGCTCCCATCCGGCAGGTGCCGACCGGGTGGTAGATCGTCTCGGCCTTGGCGCGGATCCAGGCGTCGATCTGCTCGTCGGTTTTGACGTCGGCGCCCGGCGCGTATTCGCTGTCGCGATAGGGATCGAGCGCGGCCTGGGCGGCCACGTCGCGGCCGATCCGCACGCCCTCGCGCATGGCCCGGCGGTCCTCGTCGGCGGCCAGGTAGTTGGCCAGGATCTTCGGATCGGCGAACGGATCCGAGGATTGCAGCCCCACGAAGCCCCGGCTCTCGGGCCGCAGCTGGCAGACGTGCAGGGTGAAGCCGTCCTTCTCGACCACCACCTTGCCGTGGTCCTGCATGATCGCCAGCACGGCGTGGATCTGCAAGTCGGGTCGGTCGAGATCGGGCCGCGAGCGCAGGAAGGCGCCCGACTCCAGGAAGTTCTGACGCCCGATGCCCTTGCCCATCAGCAGGTAGGAAAGGCCCACGCCCAGCTTGTTCAGCCCCTTGTTGACCGAATAGGCGGTCTTCAGCCCCTTGGTCGTCCACGACAGGCAGACATCCAGGTGGTCCTGCAGGTTCTGGCCGACGCCGCGCGCCTCATGCACCGGCGTCACGCCGGCCGCCTTCAGGGCGTCCGGATCGCCGATGCCGGACAGCTGCAGGATCTGCGGCGACTGCACCGCGCCGGCGCTCAGCAGCACCTCGGCGTCGGCATAGGCGACCGCCTTCTCGGCTCCCTTGCCGACGACGTACTCCACCCCCACCGCCTTGCCGTTTTCGATGACGATGCGAGTGGTGCGCGCCTCGGTCAGGCAGGTCAGGTTGGGCCGCGACAGGGCCTGCGCCAGATAAGCGGCCGCCGCGCTCCAGCGCCTGCCGTCGCGGATGGTCAGGTCGTAGGGGCCAAAGCCCTCCTGCTGGTAGCCGTTGAAATCCTTGGTCACCGGATGGCCCGCCTGGCGGCCGGCCTCGATCACCGCCTTGTAGAACGGACTGTCGGACTCCCCGGCCGACACGTGCAGCGGCCCGCTGTCGCCGTGATAGTCGCAGCCCCCGCCGTGGAAGGTCTCCGAGCGCTTGAAGTAGGGCAGCACCTCGGCGTAGGACCAGCCCGAAAGGCCCATCTGCCGCCACTGGTCGTAGTCGCGCGCGTGGCCGCGGATATAGATCATGCCGTTGATCGCCGAGCTGCCGCCCAGCCCCCGGCCGCGCGGCCACCACAGCTTGCGATCGTTAAGGTGCGGCTCGGCTTCCGTCCAGAAGCCCCAGTTGCACTCGCCCTTGGCCTTGATCAGTTCGCCGACCCCGGCGGGCATCCGCACCAGCACCGAGCCGTTCTTGCCGCCGGCCTCCAGCAGTAGCACCTTCACCGCCGGATCCTGCGTCAGCCGCGCGGCCAGCACGCAACCCGCCGAACCGGCGCCGATGATGACGTAGTCGTAGCGCGAGCCCGACATGGCGTCCCTCCCACAATGTTATCGTTGTTAAGACAGAGAGTGACCCGGCCGGGCGGCGGGGGCAAGGGGCTGCGTAACAGCGTTGTCGCTGCAGACGAGCGCGCCGCAGGTACGAGGCCAGGGCGCGCCCCGCAACGGAAAACGGCCGCAGCCGGTGGGGATGCCCCGGGCTGCGGCCGTCGAAGACCGTCGATCATGTTCCGGACGATAGGGCGCGCCCCGGGTGGGACGCGCCCTTGCGTCGTCAGGAGCCGGAGGCGGCGGCGCAGTTCGCGGCGGCCTTGTCGCCCCGCGCCTGGCAGTTACCGCCGCTTCCGCCCTTGGATGCGGCGTCGTCCCGGAGGACTTCCCCCGACTCGGAGAACGCCACCGAGACCAGCGACGGCATAAGATCCAGCCCGCCCGACATCGCCCCAGAGATGGAGGCGTCGGCGGAGTCGTTGTCGATGACGCGCGACGGCGGGTTGGACGAGGGCGCCGGCGTGACCGAGAGCACCGCGTCGACGAAGGTCACCGCGTAGTTCGGGCTGGTGGCGAGGCTGCCCCGGGTGATCGCATAGTCGCCGACGACCGAGTTGGTGTCGGCCGCGGTGGCCAGGGCGCCCGACAGCGTATCGCCATTGACCAGGCCACGCCCGCCGACTGTCCAGGTCAGGGCCGGATTGGCCGCGCCATAGACCCGGCTCAGCGCGTCCGCGGTCACGATGATGGTCCGCGGCGTGATGGTCAGCGCCGAGGCGTTGCCCGCCGCCTGCACGCTGGTCAGCACATAGTTGCCGCTCGCGCTCAGGCCCGAACCGGCGATGGCGTAGGTCCCCACGCCCGAGGTCCCGGTCGCCGTGGTGGTCCAGGCGGCGGCGCCAAACAGGGTGTCGGCGCCGACCAGGCCATCGACCACGTAGCCGCCCGACAGGCCGGTGGGGGCGTCGCCATAGACGCTGCCCAGGCCGTTGGCCGTATAGGTCACGGTCAGCGCGCGCGGCGTGATGGCCAGGCCGCCGTTGGCGTAGGTGATCACGTAGTTCGACAGGCCGCTGCCCGTCGCGTTCGACAGGGCGTCGGCGTAGGTCCCGGCGAAGACGCCCCCCGCCAGGCCGGCGACCGAAGTCACCGTGTCGCCGTTGACCAGGCCGCTTGTGGTGAAGCCGTTGGTCTGGGCCGCGCCGTTGTAGACCAGCGAGCTGGTGTTGCCGGCCACGGTCAGCGCCCGGGGCGTGATCGTCAGCGCGCTGGCGTTGCCGGCCGCCTGGCTGGCGACCAGGGCGTAGTTGGCGCTGGCGCCGAGGCCCGAACCGGTGATGGCGTAGGCCCCCACGCCGGACGTGGCGGTCGCCGTGGTGGTCCAGTTGGCCGCGCCCGACAGCGTGTCGCCGCCGACCAGGCCGTCGACGACGTAGCCGCCGCCCAGGCCGGTCGGCGCCTGGCCATAGACGCTGCTGGCGGCGTTGGCGGCGTAGGTCACCGTCAGGGCCTTGGGCGTGATGACGAGGCCGCCGTTGGAGTAGGTGATCGCGTAGTTCGACAGGCCGCTGCCGGCAGCGCCCGACAGGGCGTCGGCATAGGTCCCGACATTGGTCCCGCCAGCGAGGCCCGCGACCGAGGTCACGGTGTCGCCATTGATCAGGCCGCTGGTGGTGAAGCCGTTGACCTGGGCCGCGCCGTTGTAGACCAGCGAACCGGTGTTGCCGGTCACCGTCAGCGCGCGGGGCGTGATGGTCAGGGCGGCGGCGTTGCCGGCCGCCTGGCTGGCGACCAGCGTGTAGTTCGAGCCGACGCCGAGCCCCGAACCGGTGATGGCGTAGCCGCCGACGCCCGAGGTGGTGGTCGCCGCGGTCGTCCAGCTGGCCGAGCCCGACAGCGTGTCGCCGCCGATCAGGCCGCTGGCGAGGTAGCCGCCGCTCAGACCGGTCGCCGCCTGGCCGTAGGTGCTGCTGGCGGCGTTGGCCGTATAGGTCACCGTCACCGCCTTGGGCGTGATGACCAGACCGCCGTTGACATAGGTGATGGCGTAGTTCGACAGGCCGCTGCCGACGGCGCCCGACAGGACGTCGGCATAGCTGCCGACATTGGTCCCGCTGGCCAGGCCGGTGACCGAGGTCACGGTGTCCGAACCGATCAGGCCGCTGGTGGTGAAGCCGTTGGCCTGGGCCGAACCATTGTAGATCAACGAGCCGACGCCGCCGCTGATGGTCAGGGCCTTGGGCATGATGGCCAGGCCGCCATTGACGTAGGTGATGGCGTAGTTCGACAGGCCAAGGCCGGTCGCGCCCGACAGGTTGTCGGCATAGGTCCCGACATTGGTCCCGCGGCCCAGGCCGTCGACCGAGGCGACCATGTCGGGGCCGACCAGGCCAGTGGCGGTGAAGCCGTTGGTCTGGAGGGCGCCGTTATAGGCGTTCGAGCCGCTGTCGCCGGTGATGGTCAGGGCCTTGGGCGTGATGCTCAGGCCGCCGTTGACGTAGGTGATGGCGTAGTTCGACAGGCCGCTGCCGGTGGCGGCCGACAGGCTGTCGGCATAGCTGCCGACATTGGTCCCGCCGCCCAGGCCCGCGACCGAGGTCACGGTGTCGGAACCGACCAGGCCGCTGGTGGTGAAGCCGTTGGTCTGGGCGCCGCCGCTGTAGATCGACGAGCCGGTGTTGCCGGTCACGGTCAAGGCCTTGGGCGTGATGGCCAGGCTGCCGTTGACATAGGTGATGTTGTAGTTCGACAGGCCGCTGCCGATCGCGCCCGACAGGTTGTCGGCATAGGCCCCGACATTGGTCGCCGTGGCCACGCCGGCGACCGAGGTCACCGTATCGCGACCGACCAGGCCGTTGACGACCAGGGCGTGGGTCTTTTCCAAGCCGTTGTAGACGCTGCTCACATTGGCGCCGGTGATGGTCAGGGCCTTGGGGTTGATCGTCAGGCTGCCGTTCACATAGGTGATGTTGTAGTTCGACAGGCCGTTGCCGGTGGCGCCCGACAGGTTGTCCAGATAGGTCCCGACGTTCGTGCCGATGGCGCCGCCGACGAGGCTGGTGATGTAGTCACCGGAGACCAGACCGTTGACGACATAGCCGTTGCCGAACGCCGAACCGGAATAGGTCAGCGTGCTGGTTCCGCCGCTGATGGTCAGGGCCTTGGGCGTGATGGTCAGCGTGCCCGTCGCGGTGACGACCAGATCATAGCCCTGCTGGGTCGAATAGGCGCCGGTGACGTACGAGCCCACGTCGCGACCGCGGCCGCCGCCCAGGATCAGGCTGGTGTCGACCCCGTTCGGCGCCGTGACCGTCGCGCTGACCAGCTGCCGGACGCCATTGTAGACCGAGGTGGCGTCGCCGACGCTGACCGCCACGGTTCCCGGCTTCAGGAAGGCCTTCAGCATCGGGGTGGTGAAGCCCTCGTACATCCGCCAGGTCAGGGCCTGACCACCGGTCAGGTCGATATCGCTGGTCGCGCCCGTGGCCAGCATCGACCAGGCCGAGGCGTTGTAGATGTAGTCGGCCGCGTTCCATTGCGCCGCGTCGGAGGTGACCGAGGCCAGGCTGGTCAAAGTCGCGCCGGTGTTGGAGCCCACGCCCAAGGCCTGACCGCTGGCGTAGCGGTCCCAGTACGACGCCTCGATGGTTCCGGCCGAGGCCACGGCGATCAGGCCGCCGCTCGTGCCGGCGGCGCCGCTCGCGCCGTACGCCGTGACCATCGTCACGCCGCTCCACGTCATGTAGCTGCCGCCGCCGCCGCCGCCGGCGGACACCCGGCCCGTTGAATAGCTTTGCGCAATGTCGGCGCTCGCCAGGCCGGCCAGCCCCCCGGCCGTGCCGCCCACGCCGCCGTTGCCGCCGACGCCGCCCGTAACGCCGGAAGCGTTGCCGCCGCCGCCGCCGTTGGCTGAGGCCGCGCCCGTCGCATAGCTTTGGGCGATCGCGCCGCTGGCGTCGCCGACGAGCCCGCCCGCCACGCCGCCGCGGCCGCCGTTGCCGCCACTGAACATCGTTGCGCTCGCGCCGCCGCCGCCGTTGGCGGACGCCGCGCCGGTGGCGTAGCTCAGGCCGATTGTGCTGCGGCTCTTACCAACGAGCCCGCCCGCCGTCCCGCCGGAGCCGCCCGCGCCGCTGGATGATGCACCCATGCCACCACCGCCGCCGTTGGCCGTGACCGCCCCCGTGGAGTAGCTCCTCGTGATCGCGCCGTCGCTCTCGGCGACCAGGCCGCCGGCCACGCCGCCCGTGCCCCCGTTGTTGCCGTCGCCAGCGCCGCCGCCGCCGCCGTTGGCCGAGACCACGCCCGTGGCGTAGCTCGCCGTGATCGTGCCGCTGGAAAGCCCGACGAGCCCCCCTGCTTTGCCGCCGACCCCGGAGGTGCGGCCGCTGCCGCCGTTGGCCGAGACCACGCCCGTCGCATGGCTCCCCGTGAGCGCGCCGCTGCTTTCGGCGACTAGGCCGCCGGCCACGCCGCCCGCGCCGCCACTACCGGCTGTGCCGGTGCTGGTGCCGCCGTTGGCCGCGACAGCGCCCGTGGCGTAGCTGTCCGAGATCCCGCCGTAGGACTGGCCGGCGAGGCCGCCCGCCTTGCCGCCCGCGCCGCCAAAGGTGGCGGCGTCGCGACCGCTGGCCGAGACCGTGGCGGAGGAATGGCTTCCCGTGATCGTACCGTAGGACTTGCCGACGAGGCCGCCGGCCACGCCGCCTGCGCCGCCAGTGAAGGGGTCGGAGGTAGGTCCGCCGTTGGCGGATACCGAGCCTGTGGAATAGCTTTGGGTGACCGCGCCGTACGAAACGCCGGCCAGGGCCCCCGCCGTACCGCCGACGCCGGCGCCAGTGCTCGCCTCGCCATTGACCGCGACGCTGGCGTTGACGAGGCCGACATTACCGATGGAGGCGCTGGCGGCGGCATAGCCGAACAGGCCGCCATAGGCTGACGACGTGCGATTGACGGTCAGGTTGCTGACCGTGTGGCCCAGGCCCAGGAAGCGTCCGGTGAAGCCCTGACCACCGCCGGTGGCGCTGGTCGCGCCGAGCGGATCGAAGCCCCGGCCGCTGTTCCAGCCGCTGGTGGCGCTGGCGTCGATATTGGCTCCGAGTGCGTAGAAGCCGCCCAGGGCGCCGTTGATACCCTGCAGGTCCAGGCCCGTGGTCGAGCCGGCTGCGCCCAGGGCGGTGATGATCGTGTAGGCCTGGCCGTTCACGGCGAAGCTGTTGTTGCCGCCCGTGAAGTCGATCCGGCCGCCAAAGCCGCTGCTGGTCAGGCCGAAGTCGAGACCGGCGCCGGCGAGCGGCGTGGCCGCCAGGACCCCCTTTGTGTCGCCGTAGTTCAGGGCGAGGCCCGCGCTGCCCGAGGCGGTCAGCACGGCGTTGACCTTGATGCTGTTGGCCGCGTTCAGCGTCAGGGTGTTGGCGCCCCAGCTGATCGCCGAATTGACGATGATGTCGCCCGCGCCTTCGCTGGCCACGCCCGGTCCGGACGGCGCGCCGCTGAGATAGGTCTCGAGCGTGACGTTGGTGGTGGCCAGGTTCGACTGGATGGTCGAGGCCGCGGCGGCGTCGATGGTCAGGTCGGTGGGATCGACCAGCCAGGTCCCCGTCGCGCCGCTTGCCGCCCGGGTGTCGACGCGCAGGCCGGTGAAGTCGACATGGTTGCCCGAGGTCTCGATGAAGCCGCCCTTGCCGGCGGCGCCCGTGGCGCGGGCCGACAGCTCGCCGTTGGCGCGGGTGTTATTGCCCATCACCAGGATCGAGCCGGCGTCGCCGGCGTCGGAATCGACGCTGATCTTGCCGCCCAGCACGATGTCGCCGTTGCGGCCGGAGACGCTGCTGCTGCTCAGGCCGTCCAGATTGACGGTGTTGCGCGTCGCCTCGTAGCCCGACTGGGCCGAGACCAGCGCGCTGGAGCCGTCCGCCGCCAGGGCCGACTGCTCGGGCAGGGCCACCTGCAGGAAGCCGCCGCCGTTGAGGTCGAGCGTGGCGTGGGTGACCGCCCCGATCACCACCTTGCCCGCCGGGGCCATGATCAGGCCGCTGCTGGAGACGCTGCCGCCCAGCAGGCCGACGACGCCGCCAGCGCCGACGGTGATCGACCCGCGGTGGTCGATGGTCCCGCCCGTACCGGTGAAGCGACCGGCGCCGGCCATGAACTCGTCGTTGGAGATGTCCAGCGTCGAGGCCACGAAGCCGCGGCCGGCGTTGACCACGCCGGTCTGGGTGATCTGGATGCCGTTGGGATTGATCAGATAGACGCTGCCGTTGGCGGTGATCTGGCCTGCGATGGTCGAGCCCGTCGTGCCGGTCACGCGGTTGAGGGTCGCGCCGTCGGCGTTGGGCGTCACGAAGGTCAGGCTGTTACCCTGGCCGACGTTGAAGCTGGCCCAATCGATCACGGCCTTCTGGCTGGTCTGGGTGATGGTCTGGGCGCCGCCCGACTGGCCGCCGATGGCAGCCGAGCCGGCGACCACCGAGCCGCCGGTGGGCAGGGCGTCCCGCGCCGCCGCCTGGGTGGCCATCGCGGCCAGGGTCAGGGTCAGGCTGGTCGTGGCGATCAGGCGAAGCTTGTTGGCGATAAGCATGGTCAGGCTCCCCCTCAGAACGCGACGTTGACGCTGGCCGTGAGGCGCGTCTGGTTTTTGGCGAACAGGTTGCTGTTGGCGTGCGCCAGTTCGGCGCTGAGATTGATGCGCTCGGCCAGCGTGGTGCGCGCGCCGGTGCCCACCGACCAGCCGTCGGGCCGCGGCTTCTCGACGACGGTCGGCCTTTCCAGCCAACCACGGCCGGCCGCTGCGAACAGGTAGGGACGCGCCACGACCTGTCCGCCGATCGGAGCCAGCGCGGCCAGTTCGAAGCGGCCGGTCAGGCCGCTGTCGACATTGATCGAGCCGGCGTCGAAGCCGGAGACGCCCTCCCCGCCGTCCAGCGAGAACTGCATGGCGCTAGGCAGAGCGCCGCCGAAGCCGGTCTGGCCGCGCAGCACCAGCCGTGCGGAGAACGGACCGCCCAGGGTCCGGTCGATGCTGGCGGTGGCCGAAAGCTTCGTGAAGTCGGGCTTGGAGCCCTGGCGCGACAGCGGCGTTCCCGAGATCCGGGCGTCGGCCGGGGTGCGCGCTCCAAAGCCCGAAATGCCCTGGTTGAAGTCGATGCGCGACGAGACGGTGGTCGCCGCGCCGATCGCCTTGCCGCCTTCGAGGCCGAGCGTGAAGCTGCGCAGGACGTCCTTGCTGAGGTCGACGCCGAAGCCGCGGGCGGTCTGGCTTTCGTTGGTCCACTCGAACCCGCCCGACACCGACAGCATCTCGCGCCGGCTCAGGATTAGCGGATAGGACAGCTTGGCCACGACGCGGTCGAACTGGCCCTGCACCGGCAGCACGCCGCGCGGCGTGATCGGATTGGTGTCGGCGTGCAGATACTCGAGCTGGGCCGTCGCCCCGTCGAAGCCCAGGGGCGCGATCAGGCCGACGCCGGCGATGCGGCGGTGGGGGTGTCCGCCCGTAAGGGCCAGGTCGGTGGCCGAGGCGCCGAAGGCGTAGACCTGCTCGCCTGCGCCGAACACCGAGTTGGCCGTCAGCCGCGCCTCGAGGTTCCAGTCGTCATAGGCGCTCGACAGGGTGTTGTCGGCCCCAAGACCGCCAGCGACGGCGTCATGCTCGACCTGCAGCACCAGCCGCGCCCCGCCGGCAAGTTCGCCGGGAACCAGGGTCGTGCGCAGGCTGACGCCCGGAACGCGCGCGGCCAGCAGCACCTGGCGCTCGATCTGCGGCAGGCTGAGGCCCGGCCTGTTGATCAGCTTGACCAGCCGGTCGCGGATAGGCCCGCGCACCTTGGCCGGCACGCGGCTGTCGTCGATGCTCTCGATGAAGCCCTCGACCACAACGATGCGCAGGGTCGCGCCGTCCTTGAGCGACTGCGGCGGCAGGGTGGCGCGGGTCAGGATGCGCCCGTCCTGGGCGTACAGCGCCTCGATCTTGGCGGCGACCTCGTAGAGCGCGGCGACGGTGACGGTGCGGCCCTCAACCGGCCGGGTCAGGGCGGCGACGGCCTGCGCGTAGTCCGGCGCGACGCCTTCGACCACCACCCGCTCGACCCGCACCGACAGGGCCTCGGCCCCGGCCGGAGCCGCCGTCAGGCGCGTGGCCGGCAGGGCGATCTCGCCCTGGGTCTCCTGGACCGTGGGAGCGATGGTTTGAGGAAGGGTCCGGCTGGGCGCGGTCTGCGCGAAGCTTGCCGAAGACCAGGTCAGAGCCAGGATCGAGCTCGACGCGACGACCAGGGCGCGCGTCGCGCCCTGCGATACTGCAAAACTCATACTACACGCCCCACCTAGTAAACTGGCGACGTGATAGTTATTTGCGGGTTTCAGACTGGTTAATTCATTTCTAGACTTTGCGCGGAACACACATATCGGCAGTATGTGCAAACGAACGCGCTCAGTGTTCACGCCGCATACTTCGCCATTCTGAACAGAATCTTACTCGCAGATTGTTTGCAAATACGGCCACCGTTTCCCAAATTGAGAAGACAGGTAATCGCCTCAGGCGTGTAATATTGTTTCGCGACCCAGCCGTCACGGATTTCGATTGGATCCGGAAGTTCAATGGCTTAGCAGGCCGAGTCCAATCGTCCCGCGAATGGCCGCCTCCTACTCCATCACCGCCGAGCCCAGGTCGGTGACGCCCGACAGCAGGCCGCCCATCATCAGGCCGATCAGGCCGCCCAGCAGCACGATCATCACCGGCCCCAGCAGCCGGGCCGCGGCCTCGATGCGGCGGACGGCGGCCTCTTCCTCCAGGCGGCCGGCGCGGCCGACCATGGTTCCCAGCGCCCCGGTGGCCTCGCCGACGGCGGCCAGGCGGGTCACGGCGCGGGGGAAGTCGGGCACGGCCTGCAAGGCCTCCGACAGCGACAGCCCCTGGCGAACCTGGCGCAGCACCGGCTCCAGCCGCCGCCGGGCCAGGTCGGAGCGCACGCCGCGCAGGGCCAGTCGCAGGGCGTCCGACATCGGCGCGCCCGCGGTCAGCATCGCTCCCAGCGACAGCGAGAAGCCGCCATAGACAAGGGCCGCGGTCGTGCCCCGCCAAGGCCCCGTCAGCACCAGGCGGTCGATGACCCCGCGCAGCAGTCCGGCCCGGCCGGCGACAGCGATGGTCGCGACCGCCCCACCGACCCCGCCGAGCAGAGCCAGGTCGTGCTCGCGCAGGAACAGGCTTGCCGCAAGCAGGCCGCGCAGCATGCCGCCGCCGCCCTCGCCGGTCTCGGCCACCAGCGGCTCCAGCGAAGGAACGACGCCTAGCAGGATGACCCCGGCCGCCAGCACGCTGCTGACGAAGACGAAGGCCGGATAGGCCAGCGCGCCGCTCAGCTGGCGGCGCAGCCGCAGGTCGGCCTCCAGCATCTCGCCGGCCCGGCGCAGCCCCTCGGGCAGGTTGCCGGCCGCCTCGCCGGCCGCCACCAGGGCGGCGACGAAGCCGTGCCTTGGCGCCAGGGTGTCGGCGAAGGCCTTGTCCAGCGGCTCGCCGGCGCTGATCCGCTCATGCAGCAGGCGGCAGGCCTGGCCCACGCGCGAGCGGTCGTCGCGCGCCGACAGCACGTTCAGGGCCGAGCGCATGTCGGCCCCCGCGCCCAGCAGGTCGGCGATGGCGACCAGGGTCTCGGCTCCCTCGCGGTCGGACAGGCCGACGCGGCCGCGCCTCTGCTCGCCGGCCTTCACCGGCTTGAGGCTCAGCGGCGACAGCCCCTGGCGGCGCAGGCGCTCGAAAGCGGCCTGGGAGTCGGCGGCGGCGACCACGCCGCGCACGCGCTTGCCGCCCTCGGCGACGGCCACATAGGCGAAGGCGGCGTCGTCAGCCATCCACCGCCCCCATCACCTCCTCCAGCGTCGTGATCCCGGCCTCGGCCTGGGCGACGCCGTCGACGGCCATGCTGGCCAGGCCTGCGTCTCGCGCCAGCCGGGCAAGCTCCGGCATCGGCGCGCGATCGGCCATGCCCCGCAGGATCGGCTCGTCGGCCAGGAACGCCTCGGCGATCGGCGAGCGGCCCCGGAAGCCGACGCCCTTGCAGGCCGGGCAGCCCTCGGGGCGGAACACGCGGACGGGCGCGCGGCCGACGGCCGAACGGGCGAAGACGATCTCGGCCTCGGTGGGAGCATCCTCGCGGCGGCAGCGCGGACACAGGCGGCGCACCAGGCGCTGGGCGACCGCGCCCCGGAAGGCCGCCGCCAGCTGGTAGGGCTCCACCCCCATGTCGAGCAGGCGCGGCGCGACCGACAGGGCGTCGTTGGCGTGCACCGAAGCCAGCACCAGGTGGCCGGTCATGGCCGCCTGGATGGCCACCGCCGCCGTCTCGGGGTCGCGGATCTCGCCCACCAGTATGACGTCGGGGTCCTGGCGCAGGAACGAGCGCAGAGCCGTGGCGAAGGTCAGGCCCAGGTGCGGCGCGACCTGGGTCTGGGAAACGTGGTCGAAATGGTACTCGACCGGGTCCTCGACGCTCAGCACCTTCTTTGGCGAGCCGACGAAGGTTTCCAGCAGGGCGTAGAGCGTGGTGGTCTTGCCGCTGCCGGTGGGGCCGGTGACCAGGAAGATGCCGTGCGGCGAGCGGCTGGCGCGGCGCAGCACGTCGGTGACCGCCCCGCCCAGGCCAAGACCCTCCAGGTCCAGCGGCACGGCGGTGCGGTCGAGGATCCGCAGCACCGCGGCCTCGCCGAACACCGTGGGGGCGGTGGCGACGCGGACGTCGATCCCCTTGCCGCCGATCACGAACGAGGTGCGGCCGTCCTGCGGCAGGCGGCGTTCGCCCAGGTTGAGGTTGGCCACCACCTTGATGCGCGACACCGCCGGGGCGGCGAGGTCGGCGGCGGCGACGCGATGGTCGATCATCCGGCCATCGACCCTCAGGCGGATGCGCAGGTCATGGCGGCGCGGCTCGAAATGGATGTCCGAGGCGCCCATGGCCACGGCTTCCTCGAACACCTCGGCCACCAGCCGCGCGCCGCCGCTTTCGGCGACATGGTCGGAGACCTGGTCGATCTCGCGCTCCAGGCGGCGCTCGTCCAGGGCCTCGGGCGCGGCGGCCTCGCCGCCGGCCCAGTCATCGAAGGCCTTGCGCCAGTCGGCGGCGCGGGCGGCCAGCACGCGCACGGGCCGGCGGGCGCCGAACACCAGGCCGGCGACGGCCTCGTCGTCCAGCGGGTCGCAGGCCGCGCACAGCAGGACGTCGCCCTCCACCGCCAGCGGCAACAGGCGGGCGCGTCTCAGGAAGTCGGCCCCCACGCCGACGGCCGACAGCTCCAGGGTCGCCGGCTGACGCTCGGGGGACCAGATCTCGCAGCGGGCGGCGGCGGCGTAGGCCCCGACCAGGTCCTCGTCCGACAGGGCGCCCAGCTGGCTCAGCACCTGCTCGACGGGCTGGCGGGTGCGCACCGCGACCAGCTCGGCCCGGCTGACGGCGGCGGCGTCGACCACGCCCCGCTCCAGCAGATCCTCCAGCAGGCGCGCGCGGCTTTCCTTGGTGAGCGCGGTCATGGCAGCAGCGCCCCCAGCCAGCCGGCCTCGACGGCCAGCCCGATGATCCAGAAGCCGGCCGCCAGGGCGGGGCCGAACGGGATGCGCCCGTCGGCGGGCCTGGCGAGGGCCACATGGGCCAGGCCCAGGAGCCCGGCCAGCGCCATGCCCCACGGCGCCGCCGCGCCCAGCCACAAGGCCAGGGCGGCGGCCAGCTTGATGTCGCCCCAGCCCAGTGCGGCCTTGCCGGCGCGGGCGAAGGCCAGCTTGAGCCCGACCAGCGCGGTCAGGATCACGACGGCGGCGACCGCGCCCTCGGCCATGGCCCAGCCGCCGCGAGCGATCGCCAGGCCGCCGGCCAGCGCCGCGACCACAAGCGTCGCCGCGTCCGGCAGGCGGCGCACGGCCAGGTCGGCCACGCCGGAGCATACCAAGGTGAGCGCCAGCAGCGCGCACACGGCCGCCGGCGTCGGCGCCAGCAGGGCGAAGGCCGCGAAGGTGGCCGCCGCCGACAGGGCGCAGGCGGCCAGCGGCGGCGTCCAGGCGCCCGACGACACCGGGCCGGCATGCGCCCAACGCAGGCC
>NZ_QDKQ01000012.1 GCF_003116815.1 Caulobacter endophyticus | reverse complement strand
CCCACCGGCATCAGCGCCTCGGCGAAACTGAACTGACCCGTCTGCTTCACCGCCATGCCTGGCCTCCCCGTACTAAACCCAGGGAATCACAATCGGCTAATTTCGCAACACGCCCTTGATGGGGGAGGGTCGGGGATGGGGGTGGCTACGGCGTCGGCGGCTGGCGCAGACGGCCAATCCAGCAGGTCACCCCCAACCCTGCCCTTCCCCCATCAAGGGGGAAGGGTTCTTCCAGGGAAACGCCGCTCAATGCTGGCTCAGCGCCCGCCAGCCGATGTCGCTGCGGTAGAAGCCGCCTTCCAGGCTCACCGTGCCCAGGGCGGCATAGGCCACGTCGCGGGCCTCGTGCAGGGTCGCGCCCAGGGCGCAGACGTTCAGCACGCGGCCGCCGGAGGCGACCAGCTTGCCGTCGGGGTCGCGGGCCGTGCCGGCGTGGAAGATCTCGGCCTCGTGGCCGTAGTCGGCCTCGGCGCCCTGGATCAGGCCGCCGGTCTTGGGGGCGTCGGGATACCCTTCGGCGGCCAGCACCACGCAGATCGCCGCCTCGTCGCGCCACTTGGGCGGCTCGGCGCTCGCCAGTTCGCCCTTGGCTGCGGCCAGCAGGGTCGGGACGATGTCGCTTTCCAGGCGCAGCATCAGCACCTGGCATTCCGGATCGCCGAAGCGGGCGTTGTATTCAACCAGCTTGGGGCCGGCCTCCGTCAGCATCAGGCCGGCATAGAGCACGCCCACATAGGGATTGCCCTCGGCGGCCATGCCCTCGACGGTCGGCACGATCAGTTCGCGCCAGGCCTGCTCGATCAAGGCGTCGGTGAGCACGGGCGGGGGCGAATAGGTGCCCATGCCGCCGGTGTTGGGGCCTTCGTCGCCGTCATAGGCGCGCTTGTGGTCCTGAGCCGCGCCGAACAGCACGGCGGTCTTGCCGTCGGAGATGGCGAAGAGGGAGGCCTCCTCGCCGTGCATGAACTCCTCGATCACCACCCGGGCGCCGGCCGAGCCGAAGCGGCCGCCCAGCATGTCGACCACCGCGGCGTCGGCGCTGGCGCGGTCGGGGGCGATGACCACGCCCTTGCCGGCCGCCAGGCCGTCGGCCTTGATCACGAACGGCGCTTCCAGGGTGTCGAGGAACTCACCAGCGGAAGCGGCGTCCTCGAACACGCCATAGGCCGCCGTCGGCAGGCCGTGGCGCTTGCAGAAGTCCTTGGTGAAGGCCTTGGAGGTCTCCAGCTGGGCCGCGCGCTGGCTGCCACCAAAGCACGGAACGCCGATCTCGGCCAGCTTGTCGGCCAGACCCACTTCGAGCGCCGACTCCGGACCAACCACCACCAGGTTCGCGCCGATCTCCTGGGCCAGGGCCACCAGGCCGTCGGCGTCGGTGGCCTTCACGGGCTTGAGCTCGGCCACGGCCGCGATGCCAGGATTCCCCGGGGCGGCGACGAGGCGTCCGCAAAGCGGCGATTGCGCGATCTTCCAGGCCAGGGCGTGCTCGCGCCCGCCGGACCCGACAAGGAGGATGGTCAGCTTTTCCATGAGCCGGGGATGTCGCGCGGGCGCGCTTGCGGGTCAAGCATCCGCTGCGTCCGATCGTCCGAAGGCCCCTCCTGCGACGCTTGGCCCGATTGCCAGCGGCGTCGCGCGCGGGCTCTTTTGTGTGCAAATTCGCACGTCCCGGGCAGGGCGCGCGCCACGGGGCAACCTTCGAGACACATGGCCAAGGACGACCATCATCTTCCGCGCGACCCGGCGGCCGCGGCGGACGCCGCCTCCCATCCGGCCAAGGCCCTGCACTCCTGGGCCTTCCTCGACGCCGTGGTCGAGAGCGTGCCGGCCATGCTGGTGGTCAAGAACGGCCGCGACGGCCGTTTCGTGCTGGTCAATCGCACCGGCGAGGAGCTGCTGGGCGTGCCGCGCGAGGATCTGCTCGGTCGCAACGACGCCGACTTCTTCCCGCCCGAGCAGGCCGCCTTCTTCGCCGAGATGGACGCCAAGGTGCTGGCCAGCGACCGCCTGTGGGTGATCGACGAGGAGCCGCTGAAGACGCCGCACAACGGCGACCGCTGGCTGCAGACCAAGAAGGTCGCCATCCCCGGCGATGGCGACGAGAAGCTGCTGCTGATCATCAGCGAGGACATCACCGAGCGGAAGAAATCGGCCATCGCCCTGGAGGCCGCCCTGGAACGGGCCCGCGCCGCCAGCGTCGCCAAGTCCGAGTTCCTGGCCAATATGAGCCACGAAATCCGCACGCCCCTGAACGGCGTGCTGGGCATGGCCCAGGTGCTGGCCCAGACCGAGCTGACCCCGCGCCAGCGCGAGATGATGGACGTGATCCTCAGCTCGGGCCGGACGCTGAACGCCCTGCTCAGCGGCATTCTCGACCTGGCCAAGATCGAGGCCGGCGAGGTCGAGCTGGAGGCCGCGCCCTTCGACCTGCGCGCCGCCCTGACCGCCTGCGCCGCGACCTTCGAGGGTCTGGCCTGCCAGAAGGGCCTGACCTTCTCGCTGGACTTCGACGAGGGCTTTCACGACCGGGTCGACGGCGACGCCCTGAAGATCGGCCAGATCGTCAACAACCTGATCAGCAACGCGGTGAAGTTCACCAGCGAGGGATCGGTCAGCGTCCGCGCCGCCACCCGCGCCCAGGACGGCCAGCTGGCGCTGACGCTCACGGTCGAGGACACCGGCGAGGGCTTCACGCCCGAGGTGCAGGCCAGCCTGTTCGAGCGCTTCGTCCAGGGCGACGGCTCGATCACCCGCCGGTTCGGCGGCTCGGGCCTGGGGCTGTCGATCGCCCAGCGCTTCGCCAAGCTGATGGGCGGCGACATCGCCTGCGTCTCGACGCCCGGCGAGGGCGCCCGCTTCACCCTGACCGCGCGCCTGGCGCCCGCCGCCCCCGAGGCGCCGGCGCCGATCAAGCGCGCCCCCAAGACCGCGCCCCCCGAGCGCCTGCGGGTGCTGCTGGCCGAGGATCACCCGACCAACCAGCGAGTCGTCGAGCTAATGCTGGACGGTGTCGCCGACGTGGTCGTCACCGAGGACGGCGAGGCGGCCCTGCGCGCCTATCGCGACCAGGAGTTCGACCTCGTCCTGATGGACACCCAGATGCCGGTGATGGACGGGCTGACGGCCATCCAGGAGATCCGCCAGCGCGAGCGGGCCGCTGGCCACGTGCGCATCCCGATCATCTCGCTGACCGCCAACGCCATGCCCCACCAGGTGGAAGCGTGTCTGGCCGCCGGCGCCGACCTGCACCTGGCCAAGCCGGTCACGGTCTCGGCCCTGTTCGACGCCATCGCCCAGGCCTGCGAGCTGGCGGCGGAACAGGTCTAGCGCGACCGGCCTAGCGCGACCGGAACATCCAAGCCTTGCGCGCCGCCCGCGCGCTTCCTGACGGCCTCAGCCGCCAGGAGCCCGCCATGTCCGACACCTATCCGCAGGGCCGAACGGCCCTGCTGTTCGTGGATCCCTACAACGACTTCCTCGCCGACGGCGGCAAGCTGTGGCCCAGGGTGGCGGCCACGCAGGCCGCCGGCGGCCTGCACGCGCGGCTGAAGGCCGTGACGGTCGCGGCGCGGGCGGCGGGCCTGCCGGTGTTCATCGTGCCCCACCACCGCTTCGCCCTGGGCGACCTGGACGGCTGGAAGCATCCCTCGCCCTACCTGCAGGGCAGCGCCCGGGCGATGGTGTTCGAGAAGGACGGCTGGGGCGGCCAGTGGCATCCCGACTTCGCGCCCCTGCCCGGCGACGTGATCGTCACCGAGCACTGGGGTTCCAGCGGCTTCGCCAACACCGACCTCGACTATCGCCTCAAGCAGCGCGAGATCACCCATGTGATCCTGATAGGGCTGGTGGCCAACACCTGCATCGAGGGCACCGGCCGCTTCGCCTCGGAGCTGGGCTACCACGTCACCCTGGTCACCGACGCCACGGCGGCGTTCAGCGACGAGGCGATGCACGCCGCCCACGCCATCAACGCCCTAACCTACGCTCACGCCATCGTCACGGTCGACGAGATCGTGGCGGCGGTGGCGGGGTCCTAGCTGTCGTTTCCAAGAAGGTTGTTCACCCGCTGCCAGGGCGTGAGGCCTTTTATGCCTGAGTGTGGGCGGTCGAGGTTGTAGCTGTCGGTCCAAGGCTTGATGGCCTTGGCGC
>NZ_QDKQ01000011.1 GCF_003116815.1 Caulobacter endophyticus | reverse complement strand
GCCCACGCCCGGCGCGAGGCCGCCGCCGCGCTGCTGGCGCCCGGCGCGCCGCGCGGCGGGGCCGCCGTCACCGCCGTCATGGACGGTGTCGAGGCGCTGGACGGCCACTTCTCGCGTTTTTCGCCCGCCCGCAGCGCCTCGGCGATCGCGCCGCTGCTGCTGATCGGCCTGACCGCGCTCGCGAGCCCCGTCTGCGCGGCCATCCAGCTCTTCACCCTGCTGCCCTTCATCGCCGCCATGGCCCTGGCCGGCATGGCCGCCGCCGACGCCTCGCGCCGGCAGTTCCTGGCCCTGGAGCGGCTGTCGGCGCTGTTTCTCGACCGCGTGCGCGCCCTGCCGGTGGTGCTGGCCTTCCAGGCCGAAAACCGCGTGACCTCCGGCCTGGCCGGCGCCGCCCATGATCTTTCCAGGCGCACCCAGGCGGTGCTGCGCGTGGCGTTCTTCTCGTCGGCGGCGCTGGAGTTCTTCGCCGCCCTGTCGGTGGCCCTGGTCGCAGTCTACTGCGGCTTCAACCTGCTGCGCCTGCTGCCCTTCCCGGTTCCCGAGACGCTGGACCTGAAGCGGGCCTTCTTCGCCCTGGCCCTGGCGCCGGAGGTCTATGCCCCGATGCGCCGGCTGGCGGCGGCCTACCACGACCGCCAGGCCGCCGAATCGGCCGCCCTGACCCTGGCGCGCCTGCCCGCCCCCGCGCCGGCCGCCGCGCCGCTGGACCTGGCGTCCGCGCCGCAGATCCGCTTCGAGGGCGTGAGCGTGATCTATCCGGGCGGCGAGGCGGCGGTGTTCGAGAGCTTCGACCTCGCAGCCCCGGCCGGCAAGATCACCGCCCTGCTCGGCCCCAGCGGCTGCGGCAAGACCACCCTGCTGAACCTGCTGACGGGCCTTGCCCCGCTGAGCGCCGGCGAGGTGCGGGTGGGCGAGGCCAGGCTGTCGCAGGCCGGCGCCTTCGCCTCCGATCTGGCCTGGGCCGGGCAATCGCCCCTGCTGCTGGCCGGAACCCTGGCCGACAACCTGGCCCTGGCCCGCCCCGGCGCCTCGCGCGACGAACTGGAAGCCGCCGCTCGCCGCGCCGGCCTGTCCGACCTGCTCGACCGCCGGGGCGGCCTCGACGCGGCCCTGGACGAGCGCGGCGGCGGGCTGTCGGGCGGCGAGCGTCGGCGCCTGGGGATAGCCCGCGCCCTGCTCAAGCCCGCGCCGATCCTGCTGCTGGACGAGCCGACCGCCGATCTCGACGCCGCTGCCGAGTCCGCGCTGATCGCCGCGATCCGAGAGGCCGCCGCTGGCCGCACGACCCTGATCGCCACACATTCCGAGGCCCTGGCGGCCGTCGCCGACCAGGTGGTGCGCCTGTGAGCAAGAGCCCGCTTTCCAAGCTGGTCGCCCAGCAGCGCCGCCGCCAGGCCGGGCCGCTGATCATGGCCGCCGCCGCTTCCGCCGTCGTGGGCGCCGGCTCGACCGCCCTGCTGGGCCTGTCGGGCTGGTTCATCACCGGCGCGGCCCTGGCCGGCGCGGCGGGGCTGGCCGCGGCCCAGGCCTTCAACGTGTTGCTGCCCAGCGCCACGATCCGCCTGCTGGCCATACTGCGCACCGCCGCCCGCTACGGCGAGCGGCTGCAGGGCCACGCCGCGGCGCTGGACGCCCTGGCGGCCATCCGTCCGCGCCTGTTCGCCGCCCTGGCCGCCGCCCCGCCGCGCGAGGCCCTGGCCGTCTCCCGAGGCGAGGCCGCCGCCCGCCTGGTGCAGGACGTCGACGCGGTGGAGACCCGCTTCGTGCGCCTGTCCGCCCCCTGGGGCGCCAGCGCCGGAGTCGGCATGGCGCTGGCCCTCGGCGCCCTGGCCGGGATCGCTCCGGCCCTGGCCATCCTGGCCGCCGTAGCGCTGCACCTCGTCCTCGCTCGACTGCTGACCCGGCGGCTCAGCGCCCCGGCCGGGGCGGCGATCCAGGTCGCGGCGGGCGAGCTGAAGGAGGCGTTGGCCGCCTTCGCCGCCGCGGCGCCGGAGCTGAAGGTCTATGGCGCGCAGGGTCCCGTCCTCGACCGCATCGGCGAGCTCGGCGACAGGCTGGACGCGCTGAAGGTCCGCGCCGCGCGAGCGCAGGGGATCCTGGGCCTGTCGGAAGGCGCGCTCACCGGCCTCGTCGTCGCCGCCGTGCTGGCCCTGGCCGCCCCGGCCTCGGCCCCGCTGGCGGCGCTGGCCGCCCTGGCGGCGGTCATGGCCATCGAAGCCGTCGCCCCGATCGCCCGCGCCTTCGAGCAGGACGGTGCGGCGAAGGCCGCTGGCGAGCGTCTGGACGCCCTCCTGCAGCATGCGCCCATCCCGGCCCTGCCAGCGCAAGCCGCCCGCCCCGCCCTGCGCCTTCAGGGCCTGGAGTTGCCGCCCGGCGCGCGCCTGGCCCTGACCGGCCCCACCGGCAGCGGCAAGACCACCCGCCTGGAACAGCTGGTCGGCCTGCGCCCCGTCCCCGCCGGCGTCTTCGCCCTCGACGGCGAGGACGGCGCGGACCTGGCGCCCGCCGCCCTGCGCCCGGCCTTCGCCTACGCCCCGCAGGACGCCGCCCTGCTGGCCGGCACGGTGCGCGAGAACCTGAGGCTGGCGGCCCCCGCCGCCACGGACGAGGCCCTGTGGGCCGCCCTCGACGACGCCGCCCTGGCCGAGCGGGTGCGCGCCCTGCCCCAGGGTCTCGACACCTGGCTGGGCGAGGCCGGCGAGCGGCTGTCTGGCGGCGAGCGCCGGCGCCTGTCGCTGGCCCGGGCCCTGCTGCGCGACGCCCCCTGGCTGCTGCTGGACGAGCCGACCGAGGGCCTGGACCCCTCCACCGAGGCCCGCGTCGTCGCCCGGCTGGACGCCCGCCTGCGCGAAACAGGGCAAGGCCTGGTGCTGGTCAGCCACCGCAGGGCGCCGCTGGCCCTGTGTGAACAGGCGATGGCGGTGGAAACGGTGTCGCATCCCGTCGCGTCGGCTATAAGCCGGCCCATGATCGAACCGGCGAAGCCTTGAGGCCCATGGCGGCTCCCCCGCGTGCTCCCCCGCGTGCTCCCGGCCCGCTTTACAGCGAGCTGCGTCCCGGCGTGTTCCTGGCCTCGGCCACGATGATCGCCGCCTGCGCCCTGCTCTATTTCGCCCTGCCCAGCCGCTACGCAGCCCCGGCGGCCTTCCTGCTGTTTGTGCCCTCGGTGCTGGTCAGCGCCGCCCTGGGCGGCCTGGTGCCCGGCCTGATCTCGACCGTCGTGGCCTCGGCGATGGTGTGGTCCCTGACCTTCTCTCCGCATCCCGACCAGGCCACGGCGGTGTCGAGCATCGTGTTCCTGATGATTGGGGTGGGCATGTCGATCGGCGGCGGCTGGTTCCACGCCGCCCGTCACCGCACCGCGGCCATGACCAGCCACCTGCGCTCGATCCTCGACACCGTGCCCGACGCGGTGGTCGTCATCGACCCGCGCGGGATCATGACCTCGTTCAGCCCGGCCGCCGAGCGGCTGTTCGGCTGGACCGCCGCCGAAACCGTAGGCCGCAACGTCAGCATGCTGATGCCCGAGCCGCACCAGAGCGCCCATGACGCCTATCTGGAGCGCTACGAGACCACCGGCGAGAAGCGGGTGATCGGCATCGGCCGCGTCGTCACCGGCCAGCGCCGCGACGGCACCACCTTTCCCATGGAGCTGGCGGTCGGCGAGACCAAGGGCCCGATCCGCGCCTATACCGGCTTCATCCGCGACCTGACCGAGCGCCACGCCACCGAGGCCCGCCTGCAGGAGCTGCAGGGCGAGCTGGTCCACGTCTCGCGCCTGACGGCCATGGGCGAGATGGCCACCACCCTGGCCCACGAGCTGAACCAGCCGCTGTCGGCCATCGCCAACCTGCTGACCGGTTCGCGCCGGCTGATGGACCGCGGCCGCCCCGAGGACCAGGCCAAGGTGCGCGACGCGATCGACCGCGCCTCGGACCAGGCGCTGCGGGCCGGCGACGTGATCCACCGCATGCGCGAGTTCGTGCGTCGCGGCGCCACCGAGCGCGACGTCGAAAGCCTGTCGGAACTGGTCGACGACGCCCGGGCACTGGCCCTGATCGGCGCGCGCGAAGGCCAGGCCGACGTCCGCATCGCGTTGGACCGGGCCTGCGACGCGGTGTTCGCCGACCGGGTGCAGATCCAGCAGGTGCTGGTCAACCTGATCCGCAACGCCGTCGAGGCCATGGACGGCCGGCCCGTCCGCCGCCTGACGGTGGCCAGCCGCCGGACCAACGACGGGACGATCGAGGTGTCCGTGGCCGACACGGGCGCGGGGGTCGACGACGAGTTCCGCGAGCGGCTGTTCCAGCCGTTCATGACCACCAAGGCCGACGGCATGGGCGTGGGCCTGTCGATCTCGCGCTCGATCATCGAGGCGCACGGCGGCCGCATCTGGGCCGACGCCAATCCGGAGGGCGGCACGGTGTTCCGCTTCACCCTGCCGCCAGCCCCGGCCACTATCCGCACGCCTGAAGCCGACCAGGAGACGATTTGATGAGCGACGCCGTTGTGCACGTGGTCGACGACGACGCCGACGCCCGCGACTCGCTGGCCTTCCTGCTGGAGACGGCCGACTTCCGCGTGCGCACCTACGCCAGCGCCCTGGCCTTTCTGTCCGAGCTTGGCGAAGCCGAGCCCGGCTGCGTGATCACCGACGTGCGCATGCCCGGCATGACCGGCCAGGAGCTGGTGCGCCGCCTGAAGACCGAGGGCTCGCCCCTGCCGGTGGTGATGATCACCGGCCACGGCGACATCCCCATGGCGGTCGAGGCCATGCGCGACGGCGTGGTCGACTTCATCGAAAAGCCGTTCTCCGAGGCCCGCATCCTGGCGGCCCTGGAACGCGCCCTGGCCGCGGCTCCGCAGCAGCCCATGGTAAGCGACGACCAGGCCCAGGTGCTGGCGCGGATGGAGACCCTGTCGGAGCGCGAGCGCCAGGTGCTGGACGGCGTGGTCGCCGGCCACCCCAACAAGATCATCGCCCGCGACCTGGGCATCAGCCCCCGCACGGTCGAGATCTACCGCGCCAAGCTGATGAGCAAGATGCACGCCGACAACCTGGCCGCCCTGGTGCGCATGACCCTGTCGGTACGGAGCTAAGCATCCCCGTTGCGGGAGAAGGACCTGGGTTAGACCCCGACGGCCTTCTTCACCTGCACGCTCAGCGCGTCGGTGATCAGAGGCTTGTGGGCCACGCCCGCCCACAGGGCGTCGGTGACGGTCAGGTCGATCGGCCCCTCGGCGACGAGTACGGCGGGCGTACGCACGCCCTTGCCGCGCAGCGAGGCCAGGGCCAGGAGGTCGATATCCAGCACCAGGCAGTCGGCGGCGATCAGTTCGGCCAGCGGAACCTCGGCGACCTCGGCGAAGGCGCGCGGCCAGTAGCCCTCGGTCTCCAGGGCGAAGGCCAGGGCTTGGCGCAGGGCCTCGTCGGCCTCGACGATGATCACCAGCGGACGGGCGGGCGAAGGGGCGCACATGGCACCAGTCAAGCCTGGGTCGGTCCAGCGCGCCTTGATCCGGCGCAAATCGAGCAGGTCGGCGATCATGCGATCGTCAGCGTCATCCAGACCGACGCCTTCTGGCCCGGGGCCAGGGCGACGATGCCGGTCTCGCCTTCTCCGAACGGATCGGGACGGCTGGAGGTCGGCTCGACGCAGACGAAGTCGGCGCCCGGCGGCGAATAGACATGCGCCCAGCGGCAGTTGTCGGAGGCCTCGATGATCGTCGAGGTCCCTTCCGGGGCCGACAGAACGGCCTTGCCGCCAAAGCCGGTCCAGCAGTTGTCGATCAGGCTGTCGGTGGCGGTCGGCGCGCCCGCGGTCCAGTCGCGCATCCAGGATCCCTGGTGGTGGACGGTGGGCAGGACGTCGGCGTCGACCATCCAGACGCCGTCGACATCCATCTTCAGGCGCTCGCCCGGGCGGGCGGCGAAATAGGGGTGCAGGCCAAGACCGGCGGGCATGGTGTCTGTCCCGGTGTTGGTCACCGACAGCTCGACGCGCAGGCCCTCGTCCGACAGCACCAGGATCTGCTCGGCGCGATAGGCCCACGGCCAGTCGCTCGGGGCGTGGTCATAGGTCAGGACGGCGCGGGCGTCGGACAGGCCGGTGACGGTCCAGGCCGCGCGCCAGCCCTGGCCATGCAGCGGATGGGGGTGACCGCCAAGGTTCGGTGCCAACGCCACCTCGCGCCCCTGGAAGGCAAAGCGGCCGTTCGGAATACGGTTGCAGAACGGGACCAGCGGGAAGCAGCCGACGTTCAGCGCGTCGGTGGTCCCTTCCGGCGTCGGGCGAAGCACGTCTCGGCCGTCGAACACGAAGCGGCCGATCGAACCGCCCACCTCGGGCAGCAGTTCGACGCGGGCGCGGGCGGTCGCCAGGACGGGACGGGTCATGAGGGAGCTCCTGGTAGCGCTAACTGGCGCTACGGCACGCGTCGTATGCCAGCTTGGCCGGGGTGGAAACAAGAGGACCAATCAACATCGCCGTCAGTAGCCGGCGTAGCGACCCGGCTTGTGGTTGGCGATGATGACGATGCTGAGCGCCACCGCCGACAGGATGGAGAGCAGGAGCTTGTCGAGGCTGACGACCATGAAGGCTGCGCCCACCACCAGAACGTCGGTGCCCATCTGCACCTTGCCGGCGCTGATCCCGTGTTTTTCCTGCAGCCACAGGCCCAGCACGCCGATCCCGCCCACCGAGGCGCGGTGGCGGGCCAGGGCCAGAATGCCCATGCCGATGATGGTGCCGCCGAACACCGCCGCGAAGATCGGATCCACGCCCTTCAGCTTCAGCCAGTGCGGCAGGGCCAGGGTCAGGCCGGTCAGGGCGACGTTCACCGCCAGGGTCTTGAACATGAACATCCAGCCCAGAGCCCGCTGGGCGAAGACGTAGAACGGCAGGTTCAGGACGAAGAACACCACCCCTACCGGCCAGCCGCCGAGATAGGAGACGATCAGGGCGATCCCGGCGATGCCGCCGGTCACGAGGCCGGCGGTCTTCAGCAGGGTCAGGCCTACGGCGATAAAGCTCGTGCCGATCAGCAGCGCGTGAACGTCTTCGATGATCGTGTGGCGCGTGGCGGGCATGGAAAGGGTGGCTGCGGCGGCGTTCAAGGGCGTCGAATCGTCGTCTGGAGGGATGGGAAACGGCCGTCCGTCCCGATCACGTTTCCGTCCCGCCGCCCCTTCCGCCGCCGATCTCCGGCCGCGTGGAACGCTCTTGTCGCGTCGGATGCTTGATAGCGTCCGTGTCTAGCGTCATATATCATCTGAACGCGACGCCCCATGGGCGCCGCGCGAAATCCTCTACAACAATTCCGGAGCCGCCCCTATTCGCCGTCCCATGCAAGCGCCGCCCGTCAAGGATGGACCGCGTATCAACGATGAAATCCGCGTCCCGCGCGTGCTGCTGATCGACCAGAACGGCGAGAAGCAGGGCGAGATGCCGACCGCGTCCGCCATGGAGGCGGCCGAGGAAGCTGGGCTGGACCTGGTGGAAATCGTTCCGAACGCGAACCCGCCGGTCTGCAAGATCCTGGACTATGGCAAGTTCAAGTTCCAGGAACAGAAGAAGAAGAACGAGGCCCGCAAGCGTCAGAAGGTGGTCGAGCTCAAGGAGATCAAACTCCGCCCGAACATCGACATCCACGACTATGAGGTGAAGGCCAAGGCCATGCACCGCTTCTTCGAGGAAGGCGACAAGGTGAAGGTCACCCTGCGCTTCCGCGGTCGTGAAATGGCTCACCCGGAGCTCGGCATGAAGCTGCTGCTCAAGGTCAAGGCCGACTTCGACGAGATCGCTAAGGTCGAATACGAGCCCCGCATGGAGGGCCGCCAGATGATCATGATCCTGGCGCCCCGCTAAGCTCAGGCTCTATGCTGAAGACGCCCCGGTCATGCCGGGGCGTTTTTCGTTTCCGGTTTCGTCCATGCCCCAGTCCGCTCCCAAGCAAGACCCCCTGTCGCTCGACCCCAGCCTGACGCCCAAGGCCTGGCGCGAGGCCTTCGCCGCCAGCGGCCGGCTGCACGTGCCGGGGATACTGACCGCCGACTCGGCCGCCCGCCTGCACGCGGCCCTGACCATCGACACGCCGTGGAGCGGGGTGGTGGGCGTCGAAAAGAAGCTCTGGACCCTGCCGCTGGACGGCCCAGGCGCCCTGTCCCAGGCCGATGACGCCGCGCTCGACCGCCAGGTGGCCGAGGAGACCCGCGCCGGCTTCGGCTTCCGATTCGACAATTTCCGGGTCAGCGACGAGGTCGAGGCCGGCCGCCGCGAAGGCCGGCTGCTGGAAGCCGCCTACGACCTGATCAACGGCGAGGCCTTCCTGGGCTTCGTGCGCGACCTGACGGGCGATGAGCGCCCCGAATACTGCGACTGCCAGGCCACCCGATATCGCCCCGGCCACTTCCTGACCGAGCACGACGACCATGCCGACGGCAAGAACCGGCTCTACGCCTACGTCCTGAACCTGACCCCGCAGTGGCGCAGCGACTGGGGCGGCCTCCTGCTGTTCCTCGACGGCGACGGCCACGTGGCCGAGGGCTACACGCCCAGCTTCAACGCCCTGAACATCTTCCGCGTCCCGCAGAAGCACGCCGTCAGCTACGTCACCCCGCACGCGGCCGTCCCGCGCCTGTCGCTGACCGGCTGGATTCGCACGCGGGGCTGATCGCCCCTCGACCGCACATTGCGGTCAAGCTACAGATCGCCCCGGGGAAGAGGACCGGGGGTTCAGACGTGTTGCATAGGATAGGAGCGGCCATCGTTACGGCCGCTGTTTTGGGTTTCGGGGCCGCTCACGCCGCGCCGATCGAGGCCTACGGCCGGCTGCCCAACATCGAGGACGTGACCATATCGCCCGACGGCTCGCTGCTGGCCGTGTCCACGAGCCTGGCGAACGAGGACCGGGTGGTCTCGATCCACAAGGCCGCCGACTCGAGCGTCATCAGCGTCCTTCGCATGGGCAAGGAAAAGCTGCGCTGGGTGCAATGGGCCGGCACGCGCCACCTGCTGATCACCACCTCGACCACAGCCCTCGTGCGCGACCTGGCGGGCCCCAAGCGCGAGTACTGGATGACGACCAGCTACGACATCGCCACCAAGAAGCAGTCGCTTCTGCTCGCCAACCAGGCTGGCGCGATGAACGTGGTCTACGGCCCGGCCATGGTCCGCAAGGTCGGCGGCGACATGACCGCCTTCGTGCAGGGCATCTATTTCGTCGAGAACTACGGTCGTGTGACCCTGTTCGCGGTCAATCTCGACAAGAACCGCACCAAGATGATCGAGGCCCGCTCGGAAGATACCGACGACTGGCTGGTGGACGCCGCCGGCCTCCCGCTGGCCCAGTCGCAGTATGACCAGTCCAAGGGCGTGTGGTCGCTGCGGATCAAGGGCGACCGCGGCTGGGCGCTGGCCGACCAGGCGACCAGCCCGATGGGCTCCTATGGCGTGTCGGGCCTGGGCCGCGACGGCAAGAGCGTGCTGGTGGCGCTGCACAACGCCGACGGCGACACCGTCTATCGCGAGTACGCCCAAGGCGGCGGCCACGCCGACCTGCCGATGGAGCGCCCGTTCGACGGCCTGATCCGCGATCCGGCCACGGGGGCCCTGATCGGCGGCGTGACGCTGGTGGGCGACGACGTGCGCTACCAGTTCTACGACCCCAAGAACGACAACGCCTGGAAGGCCGTCCAGAAGGCCTTCCCCGGCGACCGCGTCTCGCTGGCCTCGTGGTCGGACGACCGGCGCAAGATCGTGGTCCTGGTGGATTCCGCCACCGAAGGTCCCGCCTACGCCCTGGTCGATCTCGACAAGAAGAGCGCCGACTGGCTGGGCTCGTCCTATTCCAGCCTCGGCCCCGACGACATCGGCGAGGTCCGCCCGGTGAAGTATAAGGCCGCCGACGGCCTGGAGATCACCGGCTACCTCACCCTGCCCAAGGGCAAGCCCGCCAAGAACCTGCCGCTGATCGTGCTGCCTCACGGTGGTCCGGAAGGCCGCGACGCCCCCGGCTTCGACTGGTGGAGCCAGGGCCTGGCCTCGCGCGGCTACGCGGTGCTGCAGCCCAATTTCCGCGGCTCCGAGGGCTTTGGCCAGGACTTCGTCCGGGCCGGCTTCGGCGAGTGGGGCAAGAAGATGCAGACCGATCTGTCGGACGGCGTGCGCCACCTGGCCAAGGAAGGGCTGATCGATCCCAAGCGTGTCTGCGTGGTGGGCGCCAGCTACGGCGGCTACGCGGCCCTTGCCGGGGCGACGATCGACACCGGCGTCTATCGCTGCGCCGTCTCGGTGGCCGGCCCGTCCGACCTCAAGCGCATGCTGGTCGACAACCAGGAACGCTACGCCACCAGCAAGAACGCCGCGATGCGTTACTGGCTGCGCTTCATGGGCGCCGACGGCGTGCGCGACCCAGACCTGGCCGCGATCTCGCCCGCCAAGCTGGCCGCCAAGGCCGACATTCCCGTGCTGCTGATCCACGGCAAGGACGACACCGTCGTGCCCTACGTGCAGAGCAAGCTGATGTCCGAGGCCCTGACCAAGGCCGGCAAGCCGGTGCAGTTCATCACGCTCGACGGCGAGGACCACTGGCTGTCGCGCGGCGCCAGCCGCCAGAGGATGCTGGCCGAGACCGCCGCCTTCGTCGAAAAGCACAACCCGCCGAACTGACGTGCTCAGCCTCGCGCCGCCCTGGGCGGCGTGGGGTGATGCCGCCGCCAGACCCGGCGCAACTGGCGGGTCGAGGCGAAGCCGGCCCGCTCGGCCACGCTTTCCATATCCAGTCGGGTCGCGGCCAGCATCTCGCTGGCCAGGGCCAGGCGCAGGCGGTTGATGTAATCGGTCAGCCCCATGCCCGCATGGGCGTTGAAGAGGCGCGACAGGTGCCGGGGGCTGGCGGCGGCCAGGTCGGCCAGCACCTCCAGGCTCCAGTCGCCCGCCGGGTCGGCGGCGATCGCGTCCTGCACGCGGTGAATGGCCGGATGGACATGGTTGCGCCCCTCCAGCCACGGCGACAGCTGCGGGTCCGAAGGCCCCCGGCGCAGATAGACCACCATCTGGCGGGCGATCGACACCGCCAGGGCGGAACCGCGCAGCCGGGCGACCAGATGCAGCATCAGGTCGACGCCCGAGGTGACGCCGGCGCTGGTCAGGCGCTCGCCGTCCTCGACGAACAATCGATCCTCCAGCACCCGCGCGCTGGGCGCCAGGCGCGCCAGGTCCTCGATGCAGGCATGGTGGGTGGTGCAGGCCTTGCCGGCCAGCAGCCCGGCCCGCGCCGCCAGCAGCGCGCCCGAGCAGATGCAGGCCAGGGTCATGCCGGGGCGCACGGCGCGGGCCAGCCAGGCGACGATCGCCTCCTCGTCGGCGGCGTCCGCCCCGGTGGGGCCGGAGCCGCCCAGCACCTGGTCGACATTGCCCGAGACGACGACCAGCGCCCTGTCGGGCAAGGCGTCCGGCAGCGGCGACAGCCCCGCCAGAGACAGGCCGATGGAGCTGTCGACCGCCGGCCTCGCCGCCGCATAGATCACGGAAAAGCCCGGCGAACCGGGCTCCAGCGTCGCCCGCCGCAGCACCTCCAGCGGTCCGGCCACGTCGAGCAGCAGGGTGCGCGGCGGCAGGACGACAAAGACGGGGATGACGGCGGACGAGGCGTCGGTCATGCGGCTTCCAGGGCTTCTTCCACCGTGGCGATACGGGCGAAGCGCTCGTGCAGCACGAGTTCGGTGCGGGCCTTGATCTCGTCGACGCTGAACACCCGGCCGTGGCGGTCGGTCATGTCGAAGGTCAGGGTGGCCTCGGTGACGTAGTCGACGGCGAAACCCAGGTCCGAGGCGTGGCGGGTGGTGGTCTCGCAGCACTGCTCGGTGCGGATGCCGCTGACGATGATCCGGCCGATACGGTTCTGGATCAGCCAGACCAGCAGGCCGGTGCCCACGAGCGCGCTGTGGCTGGGCTTGTGGAAGACGACCTCGGGGTTAAGCGACAGGCCCTCCACGGTGCGCACATGGCCCGAGGCCAGGCTGAAGATCCCCTCGGCCTCCACATGCAGGATCTGCACGACCGGGAGCCCCTTGGCCTTGGCTCCGTCAATCAGCGCCTGCTGGCGCTCCAGATAGACGCCGGCGACAGCCGGGTCCCACGAGGCGCGCTGGCGAAAGGAATCCTGGGCGTCGACGACGATCAGGGCGGTGGCGGCGGACATTCTGCGTAGCTCCGTAGCGATGAAGATGCCGCAGGCTAACGATGAGCTTCAAGGCCAATAAGGAACCGGACGGACGAAGAGCGGACAGAAAAGGACATCGTGACTTTCGGATTTTCCCAAGGAGCCAAGCCGATCGGCCGTGCGTCCTTCGAAGACCCGTTGCGCGGGCTCCCCAGGATGAGGGCTTTAGCACCAAAGCAATCCTCATCCTGAGGTGCGAGCCGCCGGCGAGCCTCGAAGGACGCACCGCGTCAGACTTTCCCCGCAAAACCCTCCGCACCCGGAAACTGAAATTTCAGTCGCTTTTCCAGGCTATCAGGCGTAGAGGAGCCGCCTCGAAGGTTCCCGTCATGTCCATGTCCGTCCAGGCCGCCGCGCCCACTCCCGCGCCCGCGCCTGTCCACAGTTCCCGCGCGCTCTACGTCCTGCTGCTGGTGGTGTTCATCAACCTGGTGGGCTTTGGGCTGGTGATCCCGCTGCTGCCCTTCTACGCCAAGGCGCTGAACGCCAGCCCGTGGCAGGTGACGGCGCTGTTCTCGGCCTATTCGCTGGGCCAGTTCCTGGCCGAGCCGTTCTGGGGACGGCTGTCGGACCGTATCGGCCGTCGGCCGGTGCTGATCGTCACCATCCTGGCCAACACCGCCTCTTACATCGCCCTGGCCTTCGCCCCGACCATCGCGATCGCCTTCGTGATCCGCTTCTTCAGCGGCGCGGCCAGCGGCAACATCTCGACGATCCAGGGCTACATGGCCGACGTCACCCCGCCCGAAAAGCGGGCCGCGCGCATGGGCCTGCTGGGCAGCGCCTTCGGGGCTGGCTTCGTGGTCGGCCCGGCGCTGGGCGGCCTGCTGGCCCATCCCGACGCCGGACGGCTGGGCTTCCAGCTGCCGCTGCTGGTCGCCGCGGGCCTGGCGGCCACCGCCGCCCTGGGCGTCTTCCTGTTCGTGGTCGAGAGCCGCGCGCCCCGCAAGGACGCTCCGCCGCCCCCGCCCCGCCGCGAGGCCCTGAAGGCGGCCCTGGCCCATCCGGTGCTGTCGCGAGTGCTGCTGGTCACCTTCGTCTCCACCGCAGCCTTCTCGGGCATGGAGGCGACCTTCGGCCTGTGGAGCCAGGCGCGATTCGACTGGACGCCGCAGCAGGTGGGCCTGTGCTTCGCCGTCATCGGCGTGGTGGCGTCGCTGGGACAGGGCGTGCTGACCGGACGCCTGGCCCGCCGCTTCGGCGAGCCCAAGGTGCTGACGGCGGGCCTGTCGATCATCTGCGTGTCGATGGCGATCACTCCCTTCGTGCCCAGCGCCGCCTTCGTGCCGCTGTTCGTGGGCTTCACGGCCTTTGGCCAGTCGCTGGTGTTTCCTTGCATCGCGGCCCTGATCTCGCGCGCCACTCCGCCCGACCAGCAGGGGGCGATGCTGGGCCTCAACATGGCCGGCGGCTCCCTTGCAAGGATGAGCGGACCGATGATCGCCGGCCCGCTGTTCGGCCTGGCCACCGGCGCGCCCTACTGGGTGGGGTCGCTGCTGACCGTGCCGGCGGTGATCCTGGCGATCACCGTGGGCCGCCGCGCCAAGGCGGCTCCATAGGGCTCTACGGCTAAGAGTCCGTCGGGCCTTGCTTTTCACCCGGGGTTCCCGTATTCACCCCGCCTTTCCGGAGCCGCCTGGCCAATTTGGCATGCCATGGCGGTTCGTCTCGCTATCCAGAGGACGGGGCCGTTAAACGCTCCGACGCGAAATGCCTAAGTTGAAGACGAAGTCGGGCGCTAAGAAGCGCTTCAAGATCACGGCCACGGGTAAGCTGAAAGCCGGCGTCGCCGGCAAGCGCCACCGTCTGATCGGCCACAACGGCAAGTACATCCGCCAAAACCGCGGAACGAAGGTGATGAGCGAGGCTGACGCCAAGACCATCCGTTCGTACCTGCCCTACGGCCTTTAAGAGGAGCGCTGACACATGGCTCGCGTTAAACGTGGCGTCGTTGCTCACGCCAAGCACAAGAAGGTTCTTGAACAGGCGAAGGGCTTCTACGGCCGCCGCAAGAACACCATCCGTACGGCCAAGGCCGCGGTCGACAAGGCCGGCCAATACGCCTACCGCGACCGCAAGGTGCGCAAGCGCGCCTTCCGTTCGCTGTGGATCCAGCGCATCAACGCCGGCGCCCGCACCGAAGGCTTCACCTACTCGCAGTTCATCCACGGCCTGGATGTGGCGGGTATCGTGATCGACCGTAAGGTCCTGGCGGACATCGCCGGCAACGACGCCGTTGCGTTCAAGGCCATCGCCGACAAGGTTCGCGCTGCCCTGGCCTAAGGACATCTGAGCTTCATCGGCTCACCTATCCTTTGAAAAGCCCTCCGGCGCGAGCCGGAGGGCTTTTTGCTGTCCGCCTGTCGGCGGCCCCCTCCGGCCCTCCGGACCACCTCCCCGGAGAGGGAGGATCGGGGTCCGCGCCCTCACGATGCTCCCCCTCTGGGGGAGCTGTCGCCGAAGGCGACTGAGGGGGTCGCCCCCCGGCCGCAAATCCTCTAGACGAATGCCCGTCATGACCGATCTCAACACCCTCGAAGCCGAGGTGCTGGCCCAGGTGGCCGCCGCCGGCGATCTCCAAGCGCTCGACGCCGTCCGCGTGGCGGCCGTCGGCAAGACCGGCTCGATTTCGGGCCTGCTCAAGACCCTGGGCGCGATGAGCCCCGACGAGCGCAAGGAACGCGGCGCGGCGATCAACGCCCTGCGCGACCGCGTGCAGTCGGCCATCACCGAGAAGAAGGCCGCCCTTGAGGCGGCCGAACTCGACGCCCGTCTCTCGCGCGAGACGCTCGACCTCACCCTGCCCGGCCCCTACCGCCGCAAGGGATCGGTCCATCCGACCATGCAGGTCATGGACGAGATGGTGTCGATCTTCGCCGACATGGGCTTCGCCGTCGCCGAAGGCCCGGACATCGAGGACGACTTCCACAACTTCACGGCCCTGAACTTCCCCGAGAAGCATCCGGCCCGCGAGATGCACGACACCTTCTTCTTCGAACCGAAGGAGACGGGCGAACGCATGCTGCTGCGCACCCACACCAGCCCCGTGCAGGTGCGCACCATGGTCTCGCAGAAGCCGCCGATCCGCATCATCGCGCCGGGCCGCACCTACCGCTGCGACAGCGACGCCACCCACACGCCGATGTTCCACCAGGTCGAGGGCCTGGTGATCGACAAGGGCATCCACATGGGCCACCTGAAGTGGACCCTGGAGACCTTCATCGCCCGGTTCTTCGAGACCGACGCGGTGACGACGCAGTTCCGCCCCCACCACTTCCCGTTCACCGAGCCGTCGGCCGAAATGGACGTGCAGTGCGACCGCTCGGGCGGCGAGATCAAGATCGGCCAGGGCACGAGCTGGCTCGAGATCCTGGGCTGCGGCATGGTTCACCCCAACGTGCTGCGCGCCTGCGGCATCGATCCGGACGAGTACCAGGGCTTCGCCTTCGGCATGGGCGTCGATCGCCTGGGCATGCTGAAGTACGGCATGCCGGACCTGCGCGACATGTTCGCCTCGGACAGCCGCTGGCTCGCCCACTACGGCTTCTCGGGCTTTGCCGCGCCGAACGCCGCCTCGGGCCTGAGCTGATGAGCGGCGTCGTCTTCGGCGGCCGCCCCGGCCGCATCGTCACCGATCCGTACGCCACCGAGTTCAACGAACTCGACATCGCGATCTTCGACCTCTACCGGGCCCAGCTCGCCAAGGGCCAGAACATCATCCGCGGGCGCACCTTCAGGAACTGCCACCTCGAAGGTCCCTCGGTGATGCTGGCCCGATCGGGCGTGACCTTCGACGAGACCGATTTCGGCCCCTCCGGCGGCGACATCGCCTCGCTGGTGCTGCGCCCGGCCTCATCCACCCGCGTCGTCGGCGCCATCCCGTTCGAGGATTGCGCCTTCATCGGGTGCCGCTTCTTCTCGGTCGGGTTCACCGGTCCCGAAGTCTTCCTGCAGCAAGTCCTCGCGCTGGAAACCAGATAATGAAATTCACCCTTTCCTGGCTCAAGGATCACCTCGACACCGAAGCGACCGCCGCCGAGGTGGTGGCCGCCATGACCATGGCCGGTCTCGAGGTCGAGCACGTCACCGACCCGGCCGCCAAGCTGGCCGCCTTCAGCGTCGCCAAGATCGTCGAGGCCGTTCAGCACCCGAACGCCGACCGCCTGCGCGTCTGCCAAGTCGACACGATCGACGGCCGCAAGGAGATCGTCTGCGGCGCCCCGAACGCCCGCGTCGGCCTGACCACCATCTACGCCCCGATCGGCGCCTATGTGCCGGGCCTGGGCGTGACCCTGGTCGAGAAGCCGGTGCGCGGCGTCGTCTCCAACGGCATGCTTTGCTCGGGCTCGGAGCTGGAAGCCGACGACGGCTCCGAAGGCATCCTGGAACTGTCCAGCGACCTGGCGGTCGGCACGCCCGCCGCCGTGGCCCTGGGCCTTGAAGCCGTCATCGACTTCGAGGTCACCCCCAACCGCCCCGACTGGCTGGGCGTCGCCGGCATCGCCCGCGACCTGGCCGCCGCCGGCGTCGGCGAGCTGAAGGACCTGTCGATCGCCCCGGTCCCCGGGACCTTCCCCTGCCCGATCACGGTCGCGGTGGACGGAGAGGCCTGCCCGGTGTTCTCGGGCCGCCTGATCAAGGGCGTGAAGAACGGCCCCTCGCCCAAGTGGCTGCAGGACCGCCTGAAGGCCATCGGCATCAATCCGAAGTCGGCCCTGGTCGACATCACCAACTACGTCTCCTACGACCGCGCCCGGCCGCTGCACGTCTATGACGCGGCCCTGCTGTCGGGGTCGAAGATCGTGGCGCGCTTCGGCCATCACGGCGTCCATGGCGACGAGCACCTGATCGCGCTTGACGGCAAGACCTATGAGCTGACCCCGGCCATGAGCGTCATCGCCGACGCCGACGGCGAGCGCCCGATCGGCATCGGCGGCATCATGGGCGGCGAGAGCACCGGATGCTCGGAAGCTACCGTCGACGTCTTCCTGGAAAGCGCCTGGTTCGAGCCGATCCGCGTAGCCCAGACCGGCCGCGACACCGGCATCAACAGCGACGCCCAGTACCGCTTCGCCCGGACGGTCGACACCGGCTCGGTCGTGCCGGGCCTGGAGCTCGGCACGAAGCTGATCCTGGAACTGTGCGGCGGCGAGGCCTCGGACGTGTTCGTGGCCGGCGAGGCTCCGGCCGCGCCTGGTCCGATCCTGTTCGACCCGGCCTACGTCCAGGGCCTGGCGGGCCTGGACATCGCGCCGGAGAAGAGCCTGTCGATCCTGCAGGCCCTGGGCTTCAGGATCGAGCCGCCCAAGGACGTGCCGGTCGCCGAGTTCGCCACCCATGCCGAGAGCGTGGTCTGCGTGACCCCGCCGACCTTCCGCCGCGACGTGCACGGCAAGGCCGACCTGGTGGAGGAAGTGGCCCGCATCGCCGGCTTCGGCGCCCTGCCCTCGACGCCGCTGCCGGAAATCCCGCGCGCCGTCGGCGGCGTGCTGACCGCCCGCCAGGCCCGCGCCCGCACCGCCCGTCGCGCCCTGGCCGCGGCCGGCTACGCCGAGGCCGTGACCTGGAGCTTCACCAGCCGCGCGACCGCCCAGCTGTTCGGCGGCGGCGCGACGGAGCTGGTGCTGGCCAATCCGATCGCCTCTGAACTGGACTGCATGCGCCCCTCGGTGCTGCCCAACCTGATCGAGGCGGCCGGTCGCAACGCCCGCCACGGCTTCGCCGACGTCGCCCTGTTCGAGGTCGGCCCGGTGTTCCTGAGCGATGGTCCCAAGGACCAGCGCACGGTCGTGGCCGGCATCCTGGCTCCGCGCCCGCCGCGCGCCTGGGACAAGCGTCCCACTGAAGACGTGTTCACGGTGAAAGCTGACCTGCTGAACCTGCTGGAGGAGATCGGCGCGCCGGTGGCCTCGCTGCAGACCGCCCAAGGTTCGGCCTCGCCCTGGTGGCACCCCGGCCGCTCGGCCCGCCTGCAGCTGGGCCCCAAGGCCGTCGTCGCCGAGTTCGGCGAGCTGCACCCGGCGGTGCTGAAGGCGCTGGACGTGGCCGGCCCGGTCTACGGCTTCGAGATCGTCCTTGAGGCGATCCCCGAACCGAAGAAGAAGGCCGTCAAGACCAAGGCGGCGTTCACGCCGTCGGCCCTGATGCCGCTGACCCGCGACTTCGCCTTCGTGGCCGACAAGGCCAAGGCCGCCGGCGACCTGGTGAAGGCCGCGGCCGGCGCCGACAAGGCCCTGATCGCCTCGGCCCGCGTCTTCGACGTCTATGAGGGACCTGGCGTGCCGGAAGGCTCCAAGTCGGTGGCCATCGAGGTGCTGGTCCAGCCGCGCGAGGCCACCCTGACCGATGCCGAGATCGAGGCCCTGTCGGCCAAGGTCGTCGCCGCGGTCGAGAAGGCGGGCGGCAAGCTGCGCGCCTAGGCTTGAAGCCACGGGCCTGAGCGCCATGTGAGGGGCGAAGGTGATGCTGCGCTGCATCCACCTTCGCCCCTTTCGCGTTTCAGGCCCATGAGCGACGACCTCTTCAGCCACAACCCCGCAAAGAGCCGCTACGAACTGGAAGTCGACGGCCTGATCGCCTTCGCCGACTACCAGCGCAGCGGCCATCGCCTGGTCATCCCGCATGTGGAGGCCGATCCCGCCCTGCGCGGCACCGGCGCGGCCGGCCGCCTGATGACCAGGGTCGCCGAAGTGGCCCGGGCAGAGGGCATGCGGATCACTCCGCTATGCTCCTATGCCGCCGCCTGGCTGCGGCGAAACGATCCCGAACTGATCGCCTGACCCTTTCCGACAGGCGGATAATCCGGGAACAGCGGGCCGAACGCCGGTCACCCGGCGTGTGCAACGCAGCAAAGCCCTTGGCGAGCGTGCGGCTACTCGTGCTAGAACTTTCGCGACGGTCCAGCGCGCCCTGCCGGGAGCCTGCGCGACCGTGAGCGAAGGCTTGGATTTTCATGGTTGATATCAAGACGGTCGGCGTGATCGGCGCTGGCCAGATGGGTTCGGGCATCGCCCACGTCTGCGCGCTGGGTGGCTACGACGTGCGCCTGCACGACGTCTCGCGCGAGCGCATCGACGCCGGCATCGCGCTGATCGGCAAGAACCTGGCGCGTCAGGTGAGCCGCAATATCATCGACCAGGCCGCGGCCGACGCCGCCCTGGCCCGCGTCACCGTCGCCGAGGGCGTCGAGGCGATCGGCCAGACGGACCTGGCCATCGAGGCCGCCACCGAAAACGAAGAGGTCAAGAAGGCCATCTTCCGCAGCCTGCAGCCGCACCTGAAGCCCGACACGCTGCTGGCCTCGAACACCTCGTCGATCTCGATCACGCGCCTGGCCTCGACCACCGACCGTCCCGAGCGGTTCATCGGCCTGCACTTCATGAACCCCGTGCCGCTGATGAAGCTCGTCGAGATCATCCGCGGCATCGCCACCGACGTGCCGACCTACGAGACGGCCGTGGCCTTCGCCAAGTCGCTGGGCAAGATCACCAGCAACGCCGAGGATTTCCCCGCCTTCATCGTCAACCGCGTGCTGGTGCCGATGATCAACGAGGCGATCTACACGCTGTACGAAGGCGTCGGCACCGTCGAGGCCATCGACACGGCCATGAAGCTGGGCGCCAACCATCCGATGGGCCCGCTGGAGCTGGGCGACTTCATCGGCCTGGACACCGTGCTGAGCATCATGAATGTGCTCTACGAAGGCCTGGCCGACAGCAAGTACCGCCCCTGCCCGCTGCTGGTGAAGTATGTCGAGGCCGGGTGGCTCGGCAAGAAGACCGGCCGCGGCTTCTACGACTACCGCGGCGAGGTTCCGGTCCCGACGCGCTAAAGGCGCGTCGGTCTACCAGAGGATCGAAACGTCGTAGGCGGCCAGCTTACGGTCGTCACCAACTGCATCCCGTCGAGAATAGCCTGGGCGACAAGGATGCGATCCCACGGATGACGATGATATTGCGGCAAGCGCGCCGCCGCGGCCGCGTGCTCTTGAGTAATAGGCAGCCAAGCCATCCCCTGCAGCGTCACCATTGGGTCGAGTTCGGCTGGCAGGCTACGCAGCAGGACGTCGCGATCCCGTTTGTACTCGATCTCATAGGCGCTCACCGCGCTCACGAAGATTTCGTTCTCAAGATCGTTCAAAGCAGCGATAACCGCCGAAGGCAGCATGTTCACTCGTGTCGCCGACCAGACGAAGGCGTGCGTATCGAGCAGCAGCCTCATGCCTTAGGCCAGATCGGCTCATCCATCAGGTCTTCGAGTTCCGGATCGGAGTCGGTGAACACCTCGGCGGGGATGTCCAGATTGAGATGCTCCCAAAGGCCTAGCCGACGCTGTACCTTGGGCGCATCCAGCCCTTCGGGGTTCCTCTCGACATTCACCGTCGCTATGACCTTGCCGTCACGAACGAGCGTCATGTCCTCGCCTGCATCGATCACGGCCAGGAGTTCGTCGAGGCTATTGAGCTTGGCGATGTCGAACTGGATCGTCATGGGCGAAGCCTAACACGGCCTCGCCCCTTCGACGACTCACCCCGCGCCCAGCGCCACGGCCGTGTGGTAGACGACGAAGGCCGCCAGGTAGGCTAGGCCCACCATGTAGACGAACATCACCGTCGGCCAGACCCAGCTGTTGGTCTCGCGCTTGACCACGCCCAGGGTGGGCAGGCACTGCGGCGCGAACACGTACCAGGCCAGGAAGGCCAGGGCCGTGGCCAGCGACCACTGCTGGGACAGCAGGCTGGTCAGCGCATCGTGGGAGTCCGCGTCGCCGCCGACGGCGTAGACCGTGCCCAGCACGGCCACGGCCACTTCGCGGGCGGCCATGCCGGGGATCAGGGCCACGGTCATCTGCCAATTGAAGCCGATGGGCTCCATCACCGGGGCGATGAACTTACCCAGGCGGCCGGCGATGCTGTAGTCGATGGCCGGCCCCGTCGCGCCTTCCGGCGGATAGGGGAAGGTCGACAGCACCCAGACCAGCACCATCAGGGGCAGGATGATGCGGCCGGCGCGGTTCATGAAGATCTTGGCGCGGGTCCACAGGTTCAGCAGCACGTTGCGCGGCTCGGGCCAGCGATAGGTCGGCAACTCCATCATCAGCGGCTCGGCAGCGCCCCGCCAGAAGATCCGGCGGATCACGAACGACACCAGCAGGCCGAAGATGATGCCCGAGGCGTACAGCCCGAACATCACCAGGCCCTGCAGGGAGAACACCCCCCACACCTTCTGATGGGGAATGAAGGCGCCGATGATCAGGGTGTAGACCGGCACGCGCGCCGAGCAGGTCATCAGCGGCGCGATCAGGATCGTGGTCAGGCGGTCGCGCTTGTTGTCGATCACCCGCGTCGACATGATCCCGGGAATGGCGCAGGCGTGGCTCGACAGCAGCGGAATGAAGGCCCGGCCATGCAGGCCGGCCACGCCCATCAGCTTGTCCAGCAGGAAGGCCGCGCGGGTCATGTAGCCGCTGTCTTCCAGCAGCAGGATGAAGAAGAACAGCACCAGGATCTGGGGCAGGAACACCAGCACGCTGCCCACCCCGGCGATCAGGCCGTCGGCGATGAAGCTGGCCAGCAGGCCCTCGGGCAGATGCTCCGACACCAGTCCGGCCAGGGCCGCGAAGCCGGCGTCGATGGCGTCGGCCGGCACGGTGGCCCAGGTGAACACCGACTGGAACACGGTGAACATCAGGACGGTCAGGATCAGCAGCCCCGCCACCGGGTGCAGCAGAACCGCGTCGATCTTGCCGGTCACCGTGTCGGGCCGCTCGGGCGGACGCACGCAGGCGCGGAAGATCCGCTGGGACTCGGCGTGGGCCGCGCGGATCTCGCCGGCGCTGGGCTCGCGCCAGGTGTTGGTGCCAACGTTGGAATGGGTCAGCGTCAGGGTGTCGACCTGGGTCAGCAACTCGTCGAGGCCGCGCTTGCGGGTCGCCACGGTGGTGACGATCGGCGCGCCGATCTCGCGCCCCAGCTGCTCCACGTCGATGCGCAGGCCCTGGCGCTGGGCGATGTCGAACATGTTTAGGGCCAGCACGAACGGCCGGCCCACCTGCTTCAGTTCCAGCACCAGGCGCAGCACGAGGCGCAGGTTGGTGGCGTCGGCCACGCAGACCAGCACGTCAGGCGCGGTCTCGCCCGAAAGGCGGCCGAGCACGGCGTCACGGGTGACCACCTCGTCGGGGCTGCGGGCGCGCAGGGAATAGGTGCCCGGCAGGTCGATCACGCTGACGGTGCGGCCGCCCGGCGTGACCAGTTGGCCTTCCTTGCGCTCGACGGTGACGCCGGCGTAGTTGGCCACCTTCTGGCGGGCCCCGGTCAGGGCGTTGAACAGCGCGGTCTTGCCGGAATTCGGATTGCCGACCAGCGCGACGCGCGCGGGCCGGATAGCGGTGTCGGTCAAAGCGTCTATCCGTCGAACTGAACGGTCACGGCGCGCGCCTCGCGGCGGCGCAGGGCCACGCGGGTGTCGTCCACCCGCACGGCCAGGGGATCACGGCCAAAGAGGCCTTCCTGCAGGATCTCGATGCGCGCGCCCTCGACGAAGCCCATCTCCAGCAGGCGGCGCTCCAGTTCCTCGGCGGCCACGGCCTCGGGGGCGCCGGTCTGGCCGCGCACGGCGACGATGACACCCGCCTCGCCACGCTTGGCCGTGCTCAGGTCGCGGGTCGCCGCGTCGGAGGCAAGGCTGGCATCGGCGGTGAGGACGGCGTCGGACATTCTTCAAGCCTCGCGGCGAAAACTTGCGAACGATTATCAGCCCCAACCGCCACTGTCGATGAAAGATGCCCCGTTCGAACGCCGGTCGCGGAAAAAATTAACAGGCATGGCGCGGCGTAATGGCCCAGCCGCGTTAATCTATTCGACTCAAGGCCGCTCCGGTTGCATTAATTTTTGCAAGCGATTCGTAGGGACCCGAAATGCGAAGGCTCAAGCTGGCTTTACTGACCGGCGCCTATCTTTGCCTGGCTCTTATCGTCTCCCTGCTGCTGTGGCGCATGGGAGCGACGCCTGCCGTCGGCCTGTCGGCCTTCATCGGGTCGCTGGGCCTGTGCTTCGCGTTCCACGGCATCGTCAGCAACCTGTTCGACAACGCCCAGCTGAAGCTGGACATCGAGACCGTGCGCGAGGCCCACGGCATCCTGGTCGAGCAGATCGAGAAGATCGACGCGCGCATGACCAGCCTGGTCGAAAGCGTCGCCGAGGACGCCGAGAAGCGCTCGGCCGAGCTGACCAGCGAAGTCCACCAGCTTGAAGACCTGATGCAGCGCATGAGCGAGCGCCTGGAAAGCCAGCTGACCCACCAGGTCGCGGCCGCCCGCCACGACGCCCGCGGCCGCGGCGCCGCCCCTGTCAACGCCGTGCTCGAAGCCGTGCAGGACGCGCTGGCCGAAAACCGCGTCGACCTCTATCTGCAGCCGGTCGTCAGCCTGCCCCAACGCCGCACCGTCTTCTACGAAAGCTTCTCGCGCCTGCGCGACGAGACCGGCCGCGTGATGATGCCGGCCGAATACCTGGCCGTGGCCGAGCCCGAGGGCCTGATGACGGCCGTCGACAACCTGCTGCTGTTCCGCTGCGTGCAGATCGTCCGCCGCCTGGCCAAGCAGGACCGCAAGGTCGGGATCTTCTGCAACATCTCGCTGGCCAGCCTGGCCGACGAGACCTTCTTCCCGCAGTTCCTCGAGTTCCTGCAGGGCAACAAGGACTTGGCCGGCTCGCTGATCTTCGAACTGGGCCAGACCGCCTTCAACCAGCGCGGCCCGGTGGAGGCCCGCCACATGGCACGCCTGGCCAGCCTGGGCTTCCAGTTCAGCCTCGACAAGGTCGTGGACCTGGACCTCGACTTCCAGGACCTGGCCCGCGCCGACGTCAAGTACGTCAAGGTCGGCGCCCAGATGATCCTGGAGCAGTTGGAAGAGCTGGACGGCAAGCTGGTGTTGAGCTCCCTGCCCGACCTGAACGCCGCCGACTTCGCCGCCCTGATGCGCCGCTACGGCGTCGAGGTGATCGCCGAGAAGGTCGAGGGTGAACGCCAGATCGCCGAGATCCTCGATCTCGACATCGGCTATGGCCAGGGCCACCTCTTCGGCGAACCGCGCGCGATCCGCGACGCGGTGCTGGCCGAGACCGATCCGCCCGCCGACTTCGTCCAGGCCCCGCTGCGCCGCCGCGCCGCCAACTGGTAGGCTTCTTCGGGTTCTGAGATTTCGACCGCCGCCGGGACTTGGCGTCCGGCGGCGGTTTTCGTTTGACCGCAAGCATCGGAATGACGCGCGGCGACGACGGCGCGATCCTGTCGGCAGATCCGAAAGGAGACCGACATGACCACCAGCTTCCTGAGCGACGATGACCGCTGGGCCGCCGTCGAGCACCGCGACCGCGCCGCCGACGGCGCCTTCTTCTGCGGCGTGCGCACCACGGGCGTCTATTGCCGCCCCAGCTGCGCGGGCCGTCCCCTGCGCCGCAACGTCGCCTTCTACGAAACCCGAGAAGCCGCCCGCGCCGCGGGCCTGCGCGCCTGCCTGCGCTGCCGTCCCGACGAGCCCATCGAGACCCTGGCCTACGGCTTTGGCGACACGCCGTTGGGCCTGGCGCTGGCGGCGATCTCGGAGGCGGGCTTGGCCCTGCTGATCATGGGATCGGACCGCGTCGAAATGCGCGAGGATCTGGCCGCCCGCTTCCCCCGCGCCCGGCTGCAGGAAGACGACGCCGTCGCCGCGCCCGCCCTCGCCGCCCTGGCCGCAGCCATCGACGGCGGCCACCCCGCGGCGCTGCCGCTGGACGAGCGCGGCACCGACCTGCAGCGCGCGGTCTGGAAGGCCCTGCGCGAGATTCCCGCCGGATCCACCGCCTCCTACGCCAAGGTCGCCCAGGCCATCGGCCGGCCCCAGGCCGTGCGCGCCGTGGCCCGGGCCTGCGGCGCCAATCCCGTCGCCGTGCTGACGCCCTGCCACCGCGTGGTGCGTTCGGACGGCGGCCTCTCCGGCTATCGCTGGGGCGTGGAGCGCAAGCGCGCCCTGCTGGCCCGGGAGCGCGCCGCTTGAACCTGGACTGGACCCGCATCGCCGCCGAACTCGACGCCCGGGGCTGGGCCCTGACTGGTCCCGTGCTGACGCCGGAGACCTGCGCCAGGGCGACGGATCTCTATGCCGAGGAGGCGCCGTTCCGAAGCCGGGTGGTCATGGCCCGCCACGGCTTCGGGCGCGGCGAATACAAGTATTTCGCCTATCCCTTGCCCGAGACGGTGCAGAGGCTGCGGGCCGGGCTCTATCCGCCGCTGGCCGCCATCGCCAACGGGTGGATGGCGCGACTGGGCGAAGAGCGGCGCTTTCCGCAGGCGCTGGATGGCATGCTGGAGCGCTGCCACGCGGCGGGCCAGACGCGGCCGACGCCGCTGCTGCTGACCTACGGCCCCGGCGACTACAACTGCCTGCACCAGGATCTCTACGGCGAGCACGTGTTCCCGTTGCAGGCGGCCTTCCTGCTGGACCAGCCCGGCCGTGACTTTACGGGCGGCGAGTTCGTCATCGTCGAGCAACGGCCTCGCCAGCAGTCGGCCGCCCAGGTCGTCCCCCTGGCCCAGGGCGAGGGCGTGATCTTCGCCGTGCGCGAACGGCCGGCCGAGGGAACGCGCGGTGTCCACCGCCGTATCCTGCGCCACGGCGTCAGCGAGGTGCGCGGCGGAACCCGCCGGACGCTGGGCGTGATCTTCCACGACGCGGCTTGAGATACGAGAACGGCCCCGGAGTCGCCTCCGGGGCCGTCTTGCCTGTCAGGTCTGTTCGACGCTTACCAGGCGAAGCCGAAGCTGCCGCCGCTCATCACGTCGCGGCCCGTGGCCGAGAAACCGACGTTGAAGCTGGCCGCACGGCTGCTGTGGGTGTAGCCCGCCGCGATCGCGGCCTGGCCGCGATAGCCGCCGACGGCCAGCGACAGGCGGTTGGTCAGGCCGGCGTTGGCGCCCGCGTTGTTGCCCGCCATCATCGCCATGGCCGAGCTCATCGCGCCGACGCCGTCGAGGCGCGCCGAGACGTTCTTCAGGCGGTTGTCGAACTGGCTGGTGAAGGTGTCCACGCGCCAGTCGGTATAGGCGTTGGCCGAGGCCAGGGTCTGGGCCGCCTTGGTGTCGGTGTAGCTGTTGGCGGCGGCCAGGGTCTGGGTCGAACGCGTGTCGGTATAGGCGTTGGCGGTCGTAACGGCCTGGACGCCGACGGCGTCGGCGTAGACGCTCGCCTGGCCCAGGGTCTGGGCGGCCACGGTGTCGGTGTAGCTGTTGGCGGCGGTCAGGGTCTGGGTCGAACGCGTGTCGGCGTAGGTGTTGGCCGTCGACAGCAGACCAGAGGTCGCCGACTGCAGCTGGCCGACCGTGGCCGCGTCGGTGGCGTTCACGCCGTCCGCGAGGTTGGTGATGCGGCGGGTCTGGGAGGCCGAGCCGACCGAGACCACATTGGCTTCGCTGGCGGTCGAACCGTAACCGATGGCGACGCTGTTGGTCCCCGAGGCCAAGGTGTTGGCGCCGATCACGGTGCTGCGCGAGCCCGTGGCCGAAGAGCTGTTGCCCACCACGGTGGAGTAATCGCCGCTGGCCGTGCCGTGCGAGCCGATCTGGGTCGCGTACTGGCCGCTGGCGAGCGCGTCGTGGCCGATCGCCAGGGCGTGCGAACCGCTAGCCGTGGCGCCTTCGCCGAAGGCGTTCGAATAGGAGCCGCTGGCGTCGGCGTTGTTGCCAACCGCGGTGGCCAGGCCGCCGTTGGCGGTGGCCGTGCCGTTGCTGCTGACGGCGGTTTGAGCAAAGGCGCCTTGAGCGGCGAAGAACGAAACGACGATAGCCGAACAGAACAGAGCCGACTTCTTGGAGATGATACGCACTATACTAGACTCACTTACATACACAGGCTCGGAATTCTTCCGCCGCCCCCTGCCTTTATGAAGTAGTGCGTATGTATTATCGTACAGTTAAGCTGCAAATTACTAAAAAATGCCAAATAATATAACGACGTTACAAGCAATCGCACGATGTCGGGAAGTCGACAATTGATAGGTCGGCAATTCCCGTTGCTCCCGCGCGGCAGCGTCACCATATGATCAGTCGCGCCGCGCCCGCGGGAAGGGCGGCGCGACGCCATTGACGCCCCCGCACATGCCCGGTACCCGCCCAGCCCATGATCGACTTTCCCGCCGGCCTTTCCGCCCTGACCGACCGCTACGACGTGGTGCTTTGCGACGTCTGGGGCGTCATCCACAACGGCGTGCGCAATTTCCCCGAGGCCTGCGAGGCGCTGGAGCGCTTCAACGCCGGGCACGGCCAGGTGGTGCTGATCTCCAACGCCCCCCGCCCGTCGAACGACGTGCTGGCGCAGCTGGACGGCCTGAATGTGCAGCGCTCGGCCTGGAGCGCCTTCGTCACCAGCGGCGACGCCACCCGCTCGCTGCTGGCCGCCCGCGCGCCGGGCAAGGTCTGGAAGATCGGTCCGGAGCGCGACGAGCCGCTGTACGCGGGCCTTGGCCTGGAAGCCGCCGGCTGCGAAGACGCCGACTTCATCTGCTGCACCGGCCTGTTCGACGATGAGACCGAAAGGGCCGAGGACTACCGCGACCGCCTGAAGGTGGCCGCCGATCGCGGCCTGGTCTTCATCTGCGCCAATCCCGACCGGGTGGTGCAGCGCGGCGACAGGCTGATCTTCTGCGCCGGCGCCCTGGCCGACCTCTATGAAGAGCTCGGCGGCCAGGTGGTGATGGCCGGCAAGCCCTATGCCGCGATCTACGACCTGGCGCTGGCCGAGGCCGAGCGCCTGCGCGGCCGCCCGGTGGATCGCGATCGCGTGCTGTGCATCGGCGACGGGATCATCACCGACGTGCTGGGCGCCGAGAACCAGAAGCTGGCCTGCCTGTTCGTCGCCAAGGGCATCCATGGCGACAAGGCTTTGGGCCCGGACGGCCTGCTGGCCCCGGAGGCGGTGGCCAAGCTGCTGGCCGCCGAAAGCGTCGGCGCTGCGCACGCCATCGCCGATCTGGTCTGGTGAAGACCGGCCGAACGGCTACAAAGCCTGTCCAAGATCAATAAGAACGCAGGATCGGGGATCGCATGGGTCTCTTTCTCGAGGACTTGAGCGTCGGCCAGGCGGCCGAGTTCAGCCGCACGGTCGGTGAAGCCGACATCCAGGCCTTCGCCGACGTCACCGGCGACACCAACCCCGTGCACCTCGACGCCGACTACGCCGCGACCACCAGCTTCGGCGAGCGCATCGCCCACGGCATGCTGTCGGCCGGCTACATCTCGGCGGCGCTGGGCACCACCCTGCCCGGTCCCGGCGCGGTCTATCTTTCGCAGTCGTTGAACTTCAAGCGGCCGGTGCGCATCGGCGACACCGTGGTGGTCAAGGTGGCGGTCACGGCCATCGACGAGGCCAAGGGCCGCGTGACCCTGTCAACCACCTGCATCGTCGGCAGGAAGGCCGTGGTCGACGGCGAGGCCGTGGTCCTCGTGCCCAGGAAGGGCGCGTGAGCATGGATTCGCGCGTGCGCCTGAAGATCGTCCACGGCTGGAAGGACGTCGCGCCCGACGAGAAGGGCGCGGCCGTGGCGCTGGGCAATTTCGACGGCGTCCATCGGGGCCACCAGCAAGTGATCGCCGAGGCCGCCAAGGCCGCGCGCGAGCTGAAGGTTCCCCTGGGCGTGGTCACCTTCGACCCGCACCCGCGCCGCCTGTTCCGCCCCACCGAGCCGGCCTTCCGGCTGATGACCATCGAGCAGCAGGCCCGCCTGCTGAGCGGACTGGGCGTGGATTTTCTCTACCTGCTGCCGTTCGACTTCGAGATGGCCACCCTGGACGACCGCGCTTTTGCAGAGCGCGTCCTGCACCAGGGCCTGGGGATCAGGCACGTAGCCGTCGGCTTCGACATCTCGTTCGGCAAGGGCCGCACCGGCAGCCCGCAGGCGATGAAGGCCTATGGCGAGGAGCTGGGCTTCTCGGTGTCGGTGGCCGAGCCGGTGGCCAACCGCGACGGCGAGAAGTTCTCGTCCACCGGCGTGCGCGAGGCCCTGCGGGCCGGCAAGCCGGAAGAAGCCGCCCGGATCCTGGGCCGCCCCTTCGCCATCGAGGGCGTGGTGCGCCGGGGCCAGCAACTGGGCCGCCAACTGGGCTTCCCCACCGCCAATGTCGAGATCGTCGACTACGTGGTGCCCAAGCTGGGCGTCTACGCCACCCGCACCCGCCTGCCCGATGGCCGGGTGATCCCGGGCGTCGCCAACCTGGGCAACAACCCGACCACGGGCGAGGTCGAGACCCGGCTGGAGACCTGGCTGTTCGACTTCGATGAAGACCTCTACGGCCAGGTCATCGAGACCCAGCTGATCGCCTTCCTGCGCCCCGAACTGAAGTTCGAGAGCATCGAACTGATGATCGAGCAGATCCGTTGCGACGAGACCCAGGCCCGGGCCATCGTCGCGCCAGGGTTCTGACCTAGAACGGCGAAGGCTGGCGGTAGACGCCGTCGGCGCCGACAGCCAGCAGATCGGCCCGGCCGTCGCCATTGGTGTCGCCGACCAGGCGCGGGCGCGCGGCCTGGCCGCCCCAGGCCTCAATGAACGACGACGTGTGCGAGGTCATGGCGCCGAACGTGCCGTTGGCTTGGCCCAGCGCGATATAGACGGCTGCGATCCCGAAGCCGACGACGTCGGCGCGACCGTCGCCGTTCACGTCTGCGACGAAGCGCGGATAGGCTTCCTGGCTGGTCCAGCTACCGGCATGGACCCCGAACGCGACGGTCGCCCAGACGCCCGGCGCGAATGTGCCGCCCGGCTGGGCCAGAGCCACGATGACCCCGTCCGACGCGAAGCCGACGATGTCGGCGCGGCCATCGCCGTTCACGTCGGCCAGCACGCGCGGAACGACATTCATGCTGCCCCAGGTGGCGGCATAGACGAATTCCTGCGTCGCCTCGAAGGGCGCGGCGAAGGTCCCGTTCGCCTGCCCAAGCGCGACCTGAACAGAGCCGTAGGCGAAGCCGACGATGTCGGCGCGGCCATCGCCATTGACGTCGCCGACCAACCGGGGAACCGCGTCCTGGTTCGTCCAGCCTCCGACGGTGACGCCGTAGCCGTCGATCGCCTTGAAGACGGCGCCGAACGTGCCATTGGCCTGACCCAGGGCTACATAGACCGCGTCGGAGGCAAAGCCGATCATGTCGGCGCGGCCGTCACCGTTGACGTCGGCGACAGCGCGCGGCGTGAGGTTGTTGTTCGCCCAGCTCTGCCCCGCGGTGAACTGGATAGCGCCGACGATGGTCGTCGCGAAGGTCCCGTCGGCATTGGCCAGGGCGACATAGACGGCCTCGTTGCCGACCGCGACCATGTCTTTGCGGCCGTCGCCGTTGACGTCGGCCAGAAAGCGCGGATGGACGTTCTGGTCGCCATAGCCACGCGTGGCGGCGAAATCGGCGGTCGCCAGCGACGAAGCGCCAGTCTCGCGGGTCATGGAGGTGCGATTGCCGGCCGCATCGTAGGCGTAGGACGAGCGGATTCCGTCAGAGCCGACGACTTCGACCAGACGACCATGCACATCGTAGCGGTAGGTCTTCGTCTCGGCGAAAGCCGAACTCGCCACGCCGGCGCACAGCAGCACCACCGCAGCCAAACCCCTGACCGAACGCCCCATGACACCCTCGACTGACGCAACTTTCCCCGCATCGCCGATAAGCTGCAACGGCAAAGCTCGTCAACCCTTGGGGAAGGAGCCCCGGCCCCTTCCCCAAGAAGAAGGTCAGCGGATTCCGGGAACGTGCAGGGCCGCCTCGCGCTCGGCCTTCTGGGCGTAGGCCAGGTCGCCGTACTTGGCGTACTCCATGCGGGCGATGGTGCGGCAGTGCACCTCGTCGGGGCCGTCGGCCAGGCGCAGGGTGCGGATGCCGGCATAGAGCTTGGCCAGGCCGAAGTCGGTAGTGACGCCGCCGCCGCCGTGAGCCTGGATAGCGTCGTCGATCACCTTCAGGGCGATGCGCGGAGCGGCGACCTTGATCATCGCGATCTCGAGACGGGCGGCCTTGTTGCCGGCCTTGTCCATCATGTCGGCGGCCTTCAGGCACAAGAGGCGGCACATCTCGATGTCGATGCGGGCCTCGGCGATGCGCTGCTCCCACACCGAGTGCTCGGAGATGTACTTGCCGAAGGCTTTTCGGGTCATCAGGCGCTTGACCATCTTCTCCAGTGCCACTTCCGCAGCCCCGATCGTGCGCATGCAGTGGTGGATGCGGCCGGGGCCAAGGCGGCCTTGCGCGATTTCGAAGCCGCGGCCTTCGCCGAGGATCAGCCCGTCCTCGACCGGCACGCGCACGTCCTTGAGGATCACCTCGGCGTGGCCGTGCGGGGCGTCGTCGTAGCCGAACACCGGCAGCATGCGCACCACCTCTATGCCCGGCGCGTCCAGCGGCACCAGCACCTGGCTCTGCTGCTGGTGGGTCGAGGCGGACGGATCGGTCTTGCCCATGACGATGGCGACCTTGCAGCGCGGATCGCCCACGCCCGAGGACCACCACTTGCGGCCATTGATGACGTAATCGTCGCCGTCGCGCTCGATGCGGGTCTCGATGTTGGTGGCGTCGGAGCTGGCCACCGCCGGCTCGGTCATCAGGAAGGCCGAGCGAATCTGGCCGTTCATCAGCGGCCGCAGCCAGCGCTCCTTCTGCGCAAGCGTGCCGTAGCGCATCAGCACTTCCATGTTGCCGGTGTCGGGCGCCGAGCAGTTGAAGACCTCGGACGCGAAACCGATCTTGCCCAGTTGTTCGGCGATCAGGCTGTATTCGAGGTTTGTCAGCTGCACGCCCTCGAACTGGAACGTGTCGTCGACGTGAACCTGGCCGCTGTGGGGCGGCATGAAGAAATTCCACAGCCCCTGCGCCTTGGCCTTGGCCTTCAGCTCCTCCAGCACCTGGACCACCTTCCAGCGCTGGTCGGCGGGAACATCCATCTCGGCTTCGTAGACGGGGATCGCCGGACGCACGTGCGCCTCGATGAAGGCGTTCACCCGGTCGAGGAATTCCCGCTGGCGGGGCGATATGTCGAAGTCCATGACGTTCCCGATCCCTGGTTCAAACACTTGTTTGAAGCATGTGTAGCACCGAGTTGACGGGCGCGGCAAGCGGGCGTTGCGGGCGGTTTGAACGTTCGCGTCGTCGCGAGCCCGACTGACCGCCTGACGGCTTGCCAGCCGCCCGGTCCTGGCGGAAAACACCGGTCATGAACCTGACCATCAAGCCCCTCGAAGGCCGCTACGTCCGGCTGGAACCGATCACCCCCGACCTGCGTGACGAGCTGCGCGGCGCCATCGACTGCGATCCCGAAAGCTGGGAGATCATGTCGGTCAACGGATGCGGCGAGGGCTTCGAGGACTGGTGGGGCGCGCTGCTGGGCGAGAGCGACCGCGGCGAGCGCGTCGGCTTCGCCATCCGCCGCAAGTCGGACGGCAAGATCGTCGGCACCTCCAGCTACCTGAACATCCGCCGCCTGCACAAAGGCCTGGAGATCGGTTCGACCTTCCTGCACCCCGACGCCCGCTCGGGCCCGGTGAACCCTGAATCCAAGCGCCTGCTGCTGGGCCACGCCTTCGACGCCGGCGTCATCCGGGTCGAGTTCATGATCGACGTGCGCAACGCCCGCAGCCAGGCCGCGGTCGAGAAGCTGGGCGCCAGCAAGGAAGGCGTTCTGCGCAGCCACAAGATCACCTGGACCGGCCACGTGCGCGACACCGCCGTGTTCTCGATCACCGATTTCGACTGGCCGGGCGTCAAGCAGCGCCTGGAGTTCCGCCTCAGCGAAGACTTCGTTTAAAGCTCACGCTGGACGGCAAAGGCGGGTGTCGCGCGCGCCATAGGCGAAAGCGATTGCGACACCCTGCCGCACCTATACCTGGGCAATACATAAAAAACCGCCGTTATCCTTCTCTCGTAAGGATTTCGCCAAGCATTGGCGGTCAGATTGCCGACCATGACGGCCATTGCCTGCCTGCGTATCCTGCTTACCGCCGCGGAGGCGGCGAACGCCAGCGTTCCCCCCGCCCATGTCGAGGCGGCGGCCGACCTCTATCTCAAGCATCGCTGGAAGCATCCGCGCCGCTACGGCGTGGTCGCGCCCCTGGCCTTCGTGCTGGCCGACACCAAGGCCGAGACGCTGAATCCCGAGGAGATGCAGGCCCTGGCGATCGAGCTGGAGACCTCGCTGTTCCCGGGCCGCAAGAGCGGTCAGGTGTGCCTGATGACCTTCGAGGGCGACGAGAACGCGGTGCTGCAGTTCGCCAGCCTGTCGCAGGCCGAGCTGGCCGGGCTGATGGCCGGCCGCGGCTATTCCGGGGCCCCGGGCCACGTGCAGGTGATCACCGCCGAAGAGATTCGCGCCGTCCCCAGCGCGCCACCCGAGACCGCGCCAGCCCCGCAAGCCAGGCCCGCGGCGACCACCGCCCCGATCGAGACCACGCCCAAGGCCAAGCCCGCCCCGTCCAAACCCGCAGCGCCGGTCCGTCCGATCACGACCGCCGCGCCGCCAAAGCCAGCCGCGCCGCTGACAACCGGCTGGCGCGCCGTCTATCACCTGCCCACCGAGTGCGTCGTCGGCGCCGTCCTGGGCCACAGGGCCGACCTTTCCGCGCCACGCCCGGAAGAGGACGCCGAGCTGCTGGCCCGCGACCTCACCGGCCTCAACGACGCCCAGTTCGGCTTCCCGACCGTCAAGACCGGCGAAGGCGCCCTGTTCCTGCCGCTCAGCTTCTGGAACCTGACGACGCCGGCCTCGCAGGAGGCCTACAAGCGCCGCCTGTCGCGCTATCCGCTCGACTTGCAGCCGCGCCTGGGAGCCACCGTCTACGACACCCCGCGCGAGCCCTCGATGGGCCTGTTGCAGCAGATCCGCGCCTTCCTGCACGGCTCCTTCGCCTATATCGACCTCTGCATCTCCGACCCGAATTTCCCGGTGAACACCCTGCCGGGCGACATCGCCTCCAGCATCTCGCTGGAACTGCGCGACGAGCCGGACGCCGAGCGGATCAAGGCCATCGCCCTGTTCGCCTCGCGCCAGTCGGTCTATCGCGCCAAAGGCGTCCACCAGGGCGTGCTGGGCGTGCGCTCGGCCAAGGAGCTGGACGCCTGCCGCGCCGCGGGCCTGCCCTATGTCAGCGGCCCGGCTGTCAGCGCCCTGCTCGACAAGCCGCCGGCCCTGGGCGCCAATCCGGCCGACGCGCTGCCTCTCGAAGCAGCGTGACAAGCTCGGAAACCAGCGTTTGCGACGCTGGGTCGCACCCGACCTATAACGCGCGCTAACCACCCGCGCGCAACCTGGGCGGCATGACCGCCATCGCCTGCCTGAAAGTCTTCGTCGGCGAAGACCCCGCCGAGACCGAGCGTAACGCAGCCCTGATCGCCAAGATCGCCGGCGACTACCTCAAGGCCGCCTGGCTTGCGCCGCGCCGCCATGGCCTCGTCGCGCCGTTCTCGTTCGTGCTGGCCGATCCGCGCGCCACCCGGCTGGACGCCCGTGAGCTGCAGGCCCTGGCCCGGGCGCTGCAGCACAGGCTGTTCGGCGACGACGACGACGGCGAGATCGTCATGCTGATGTTCGAGGGCGACCAGCACGAGGTCATGCGCTTCGCCGGCCTGCCGCCCCGCCAGCTCTCCTTGCTGCTGGCCGGGGAGGAGGACGCCTCCCTGGCCGGGCGGGTCTGCCGCATCACCCCGCGCGACGTGCGCTCGGTCATGCCCACGGGCGGCCCGATCACCGGCGTACCCACCATGGAGGCCCTGGCCCGCCTGTGCCCGCGCCCGCCGCCGGCCCGGGTGTCGTGGCGCGGCGTCTATCATGCCGGCCGCGAACTGTTCGTCGGCAATGTCGGCGTCTGGCGCGAGGCCGGCCAGGCCGGCCGCCCCTACGAGTTCTATGTCGACGGCCAGCGCCAGCAGCACGACCTGGCGATCCTGAAAGCGGCGATCGCGGCCATCGGTCCCAACTGCGGCGTCACCTACCTGCCGATCGGTTTCTCCTCGGCCTTGAAACCCTCGCTACGCGCCGAGCTGGAGACCTGCCTGCGCACCCTGCCCCGCGACCTGCGCGGCCGGCTGGCGGCGGGCGTCTACGGCGTGCCGCGCGCCCCCTCCTTCGTGGCGCTGGGTCAGATGAAAGCCTTCCTGGATCCCTATTTCAGCCGCGTGGACCTGCGCATCAGCGACCCGGCCTTCAAGGTCGACGACCTGGCGCCCGGCCTGGCCGCCAGCGTCACCTTCACCCCCGATGGCGACGCCGAGGCCAGCCGCATAGCCGCCATCGGCCGCTTCCTGAAAGACGCCCCGGCCTATCGCCGCCGCCAGGTCTGGCAGGGGGTCAGCGACCTGCGCAGTCCGCGCGAACTGCTGGCCGCCCTCGACCAGGGCGCCCCGTTCGTCAGCGGCCCGATGGTCACCGACCTGCTGGAGACGCCGGTCAGCGTCAGCCCCTACGCCAAGGGCCAGCTTCCGCTCTACGGCTGGACGGCGGCCGACGCGGCCTAGAACCGTAGGTCCTATTCGTCCCAGGTCAGAACCACGCTGTCGGCCGAACGCTCATGCGGGCCGTGGAACACCGCCTCGATGTTGTTGCCGTCGGGATCCAGCAGGAAGGCGGCGTAATAGTCGGGATGATATTCCCGCTCGCCCGGCCCGCCGTTGTCGCGGCCGCCAGCGGCCAGGCCCGCGTCGTAGAAACGCTGGACCATCTCCCGATCCTTGGCCTGGAAGGCCAGGTGGATATGCGTCGCCGGCTCGCCCGCATCGATCCACAGTTCGTCGGCCGACAGGTGGTCGGGCTGGTCGTCGTAGTCGACGCCGATCACCTCAAGCACCGCCTTGTAGAAGCGCTTGGTAGCGTCCAGATCCCTGGCCCGCAGTTGGATGTGGTCGATCATTCGGCCGCGGTGCAATTGCATGGGAGATCTCCTGTGATCGGGCGACAGAACGCCCGGGCGGAAAGCCGGTTCGGCTCCGCTTGGCTACAGGAGGCCTCGCCACGGCCTGTCAGCAGGCCCATGCGCGCGAGATCCTCCCCCGGAAGGGGGAGGTGGCCCGAAGGGCCGGAGGGGGAAGTATCTCCTGAACTCAGCGTGGCCACAGACGGGAGCAATCACGTCCCCCTCCGTCGGCTTCGCCGACACCTCCCCCTTCAGGGGGAGGATCTGCTAGCGACGGCCGAACAGCTTCTCGATGTCCGACAGCTTCAGCTCCACATAGGTGGGACGGCCGTGGTTGCACTGGCCCGAATGGGGCGTGGCCTCCATCTCGCGCAGCAGGGCGTTCATCTCGGCGGCGGCCAGGCGGCGGCCGGCGCGGACGCTGCCGTGACAGGCCATGGTCGAGCAGACCTCCTCCAGCCGCTCCTTCAGGGCCAGGGCCTGGCCGTTCTCGGCCAGATCGTCGGCGATGTCGCGCACCAAGCCCGCCGCGTCGGTCTTGCCCAGCAGGGCCGGCGTCTCGCGCACCAGCACCGCGCCGGGACCGAAGCCCTCCAGCACCAGACCCAGGGCCGACAGCTCCTCGGCGCGGGCCACGACCCGCTCGGCCTCGGCCGGGTCCAGCTCGACCACCTCGGGCAGCAGCAGGGCCTGGCGGGCCACGCCGCCGGCTTCCATCTCGTGCTTCATGCGCTCGTAGACGAGGCGCTCGTGGGCGGCGTGCTGGTCGACGATGACGACGCCGTCGCGGGTCTGGGAGACGATGTAGGTCTCGTGCACCTGGGCCCGGGCCGCGCCCAGCGGAAAGTCGATCGGGTCGAACGGCTGGGTCGGCTGGGCGTCGTGACCGGGATAGGCCACGTTGGGCGCTGCGTCGTAGCCGCCATAGGCCGCCTCGCGCACCGCCTCGGCGACGCCCAGACCGCCCGCCAGGCCTCCAAGCGTCTGATAGGCCTCTTCCGGCCGCGCCTCGTGGCGGGCCGAGACGTCCGACAGGCCCGGCAGGTCCATCGGACGCTGGGTCGGCGGCGTCCAGCCGCCCTCGCGCCAGGCCGAGAAGCCGGTGGGAGACGGCCCCGGCTGATAACCGGGGAACACGCTCTGCGGCCGGATGCTGTCCAGCGCCTGGGCTGCCGTGGTGGTCGAGGCGCGGTGACCGGCGCCGGCCAGGGCGTGGCGCAGGGCCCCGACGATCAGGCCGCGCACCAGCGACGGGTCGCGGAAGCGCACCTCGGCTTTCGCCGGGTGGACGTTGATGTCGACCTCGGTCGGATCCAGCGTGACGTAGAGCGCCGCGCTGGGGTGGCGGTCGCGGGCCAGGAAGTCGGCATAGGCCGCGCGCAGGGCGCCCTGCAGCAGGCGGTCGCGCACCGGACGGTCGTTGACGAACAGGTACTGGTGGGCGGCGTTGCCGCGATTGTAGGTCGGAAGCCCCGCGAACCCGGACAGCCGCACGCCGTCGCGAAGCTGATCGATCTCCAGGGCGTTGTCCTGGAAGTCGCGGCCCAGCACGGCGGCCAGGCGCGCCAGGCGCCCTTGCGGACCCGGATGCTCGGGCGGCAGGCGCAGGATGCGGCGGCCGTCGATGTCGAGCGAGAAGCCCACCGACTCGTGGGCCATGGCCTGGCGCTTCAGCTCCTCGGTGATCGCCTGGGCCTCGGCGCGCTCGGACTTCATGAACTTCAGGCGAGCGGGCGTGGCGTAGAACAGGTCGCGCACCTCGATCCGCGTGCCGTTGTCCCCGGCGAAGGCGGCGGGCGAGACCTCGCCGACCGCGCCGCCCTCGACCAGGATCGACCAGGCCTCGCGCTGGCCCTTGGCGCGCGAGCTGATCGACAGCCGCGCCACCGAACCGATCGACGGCAGGGCCTCGCCCCGGAAACCCATGGTGTGGATGCGCAGGAGATCCCAGAGGCCCTCCTCGTCGGGCGCCAGCTTCGAGGTCGCGTGACGCTCGATGGCCACCGGCAGCTCCTCGGCGCTCATGCCGCAGCCGTCGTCGGCGACCATGATCCGCGTCAGGCCGCCGCCGTGGGCCTCGACCTCGATGCGGGTGGCGCCGGCGTCGATGGCGTTGTCGACCAGCTCCTTGATGGCGCTGGCGGGCCGCTCGACCACCTCGCCGGCGGCGATGCGGTTGACGGTCTCGGGCGGCAGGCGGCGGATCGGCATGGACGACGGACTTTCAGCGCGGACAGGCAGCGCAGGCGAGCCCTGCATTGCGGCGACTTAATTTGACCGCCTCGGTTGAGAACGGTTCAGCTTGCGGCGACCCGTCATCCTAGAACGATTCCGAACCCGCCGAGGACGAGAGATAGTGATCAGCCGCCCGACCGCCGCCCCCGCCGTCGCGGGCTTTCTGCTTGCCCTCTGCGCCGGCCCCGCCCTCGCCCAGCAGGCGGTGGACGCCTCCGGGCCGATCGACCTGCAGCGCGTCGACCCCAACGAGAACCTGGTCGAGGAGCTGGTGGTCAACGCCCGCCTGCCGGGGCCTGCCTGGTGGAAGGTCAGCGACGCCGACACCACCGTCTATGTGCTGGGCGTGCCGGCCATGGTCCCCTCGGACACCAGGGCCGAAGAGTCGGTGCTGCGCCGCCGGCTCGACGGCGCCAACGTGCTTGTCATGGGCCAGGAGGCCGACGTCAGCGTCGTGCGCCTGATCGCCCTGGCCGTGGGCGGCCGCAAGCTGTTCGTGTCCGACACGCCGATGCGCCAGACCCTGTCGCCGGAGCTGCGCGCGCGGTTGGAGGCCCGCCTCAAGGCCATGAAGCAGAAGCCGGATTCGATGGACGACACCAAGCCCGCCTTCGCCGGCTTCATGGTCGCCAGCAGCCAGGACGGCAACGTGTCGATCAGCCTGGGCGGCGTCACCGACCGCATCCGCGACATCGCCAGGAGCAAGGACCTGGCCAAGCGCCCGCGCATCCAGAACCTGCCCGGCTACAGCCTGGTCGATTCCATCAAGGCGCTGGCGACCGCGCCCCAGCCCCTTCAGACGCTGTGCCTGGACGCCGGCCTGCGTCAGGCCGAAAGCGGCCAGGGCGGGATCAAGGACACCGCCCGCCGTTGGGCCGAGGGTCAGGTGCGCGACGTGGTGGCGGCCGATCGGGGCTTCCAGCGCTGCCTGGACTCCACACCCTCCATCGCCCGCGAGCTGCGCGAGGGTCGCGACGACGCCGTCCGGGCGATCGAGGCGGCCCTGAAAAAGCCGGGAAAGGCCGTCGCCGTCATCGAACTGCGTTCGCTGCTGGCGCAGGACGGCGTCCTCGACCAACTGCGGGCCAAGGGGCTGAAAGTCTCGACCCCGGACGAATGATCCGGCGCCGACCAGGGGGACATCATCATGCGTAGACGCCTGGCGGCCTTTGCCGCGCTGACGGCCTTGGCCGCCGCCTCCTTGTCCCACGCCCAGGCGCCGCCCGAAGTCCTGGTGATCGACGACCCCGAGGCCAACGTGGTCGAGGAACTGGTGGTCAACGCCAGGCTGCCTGGCCCGGCCTGGTGGAAGGTCAGCGACGCCGACACCACGATCTACATCCTGGGCGTACCCGGGGCGACGCCCAAGGGCATGACCTGGGACACCTCGGTGCTGGAGCGGCGACTGGACGGGGCCTTCGCCGTGATCACGCCGCCCGTCGCCAAGGCCGGGCTCACCGACCTGCCCGCCCTGCTTTCGATGCGCAGCAAGCTCAAGGCCGACCGTCCGCTAGACCAGGTCGCCCCGGATCTTGCCCCGCGCCTGGCCAGGGCCTGGGCGGCGACGGGCCGCAAGGACGACGGCTGGAAGGACTGGAAGCCGCTGGGCGCGGGCCTGATGCTGGCCGGCCACGCCGTCAGGCGCAGCGGCCTGACCAGCGAGGAGCCCGAAAAGACGATCGGCAGGCTGGCCCGCAAGCACAAGGTCAAGTCTCGCCCGGTCGCCGTCTACAAGGCCGTGCCGATGATCAAGGCCGTGGTGAAGCGGCATTCCGAGGAAGCGGGGCTGATCTGCCTGGAGGGCGTGATCGACGAGGTCGAGGCCGGGCCCGGACCGGTTCGCGCCGCCGCCCGCGCCTGGGCGCAAGGCGACGTCCGCGCCGCCGTCCACGCCCCGCGCCAGAGCCAGCGCTGCATCATGGCCCTGCCCGGCATGTCCGAGGAATTCCGCCGCATGTCGGCCGCCCAGGTCGACGCGGTGAGCGAGGCGATGAAGACGCCCGGCAAGGCCGTGGCGGTGCTTTCGCTGCGCGGCCTGGTGGCCGAGGATGGGGTGCTGGCCACGCTGCGAGCGCGCGGCTTCAAGGTGACCACGCCCGACAGCGCCAACTGACCGCCGCCCCCCCTACCCGCCCCTGCGCCGCAGCCTTGGCGTGATCGTCGCCGTCATCAGCCGGCCCTCGCGGATCAGGACGAAGGGGGTGGCCACGTCGATGCAGGCGTGGTCGAGCGCCCGCAGCAGGTCGTCCAGGCCGGTCAGCGGCCGCTCGCCGGCCTTCACCAGGAGGTCGCCCGCCCTCACCCCGGCCCTGGCGGCCGGGCCGCCTGGATCGGCCTGGGCGACGAACACCGCATAGCCCTGGGTGACGCCGGTGGAGCGGGCCAGCAGCGGCGGCAGCGGGGCCTGCTGGGCGACGACGCCGATCGAGGCGCGGCGCACCTGGCCATGGGCCAGAAGCTCGCCGGTCACGAAGCGGGCGGTGTTGGCCGCCACCGCGAAGCACAGGCCCGGATAGCCGGCGATGACGGCGGTGGCCACGCCGATCACCTCGCCGCTGGAGGCGACCAGCGGCCCGCCGCTGTTGCCGGGATTGAGGGCGGCGTCGGTCTGGATCAGGTCCTCGATCAGCCGGCCGCGCTCGCCGCGTAAGGACCGGCCCAGCGCCGAGACCACCCCGGTGGTCACCGTGGCCTCGAAGCCCAGGGGCGCGCCGATGGCGATGACCAGCTGGCCGCGCCGCAGCGCCTTGGAATCGCCCAGCCGCACGACGGGCAGGTCGACCGCCTGGTCGATCTTCAGCAAGGCGAGATCGGTGTCGGGGTCATCGCCGATGCAACGGGCCGTCAGGCTGCGGCCCTCGGCGGTGACCAGGACGAAACGGCGCGCGCCCTGCACCACGTGGCTGTTGGTCAGCACGACGCCGCCCTCGGCCACCACAAAGCCCGAGCCGACGCCCTGCACATTGGCGTCGTCCAGCATGGGATGGATGCGCAGGACGCTCGGCCCCACCGTCTCGACGGCGCGGACCACGGCGTTGGAATAGGCGTCCAGCAGGTCGCCGTCGTCGATGCGCGACGGCGCGGCCGGCGGGCCGCTTCCCGCGTCGAACACGAACTGGGCCTCGGCGGGCCAGGCCAAGATCTCGCGCGCCCGCAGCGGACGCGGGCGCCTGGCCCTGGCGAACAGCTCGTACTTGCGCCCCTTCATCCCCGCCCCCCGACGGTAACTGGCGGCAACCGCCGGGGGTGAAGGTTAACGACGGCGGCGCGCGCCGATCAAGCCCGGCTCATTGCGGGGCTTGAGCCAAGGTCGTCGGGGCGATGGCGCTGGGCGCGGCGCTGGCCACCGGGATCACGAAGCCTGCCGGCCGGGGCGGCGGCGAAGGCGGCGCGACCGCCGGCGAGGACAGGTTGGTCCCCGCCGCGTCGTTGACGCACTGGGCCGTGTCGATCATCGCGTGCTGGCCCAGGCAGAAGACGTCCTCATAGTGCGGACCGGCGACGGCCAGACACTGGTAGAGGTTCAGCTTGGCGATCTTCATGCAGAAGTTCGTCTTCTTCTCGCCCAGCACCGGGGCCAGGCGGGGCACGTCAGCGTCGCCGGCGGCGTCCAGCACGGCCAGGGCCGCCAGGGCCGCCGAGCGCACCGTCACCGGCGTGAACACCCGGCCGCCCTCGGCGAAGCCGCCGCCCGCGCCCGTGGCCGCCTGGATCAGGCGTCCGGCGTCGTCCTGGCCCGGCGCGAACGCCGTGGCCGACAGCTGCTTGACCCGCGCCAGGCGCCCGACGTTGTCGGCCACGGCGGCCTTCGACCAGGTCTCGCGCTGGATATCGTAGGCCGACTGCTTGACGGCCCGGCCGGCGACGGCCAGCGGCGCGCCACGGCCCTGCAGGGCCAGTTGGGCCCGGGCGGCGGCCAGGCCGACGCCCTCGATCTCGACCACGCTCTCGGGCGAAGCCAGCAGCCGCTCGACCAGCGCCTCTCGCGAGGTCTGGCGGGCCGCCTGGCGCACGCCGTCGATGAAGGCCGGCTCCTGCAGCGCCGCGATGGCGCCGTAGGCGATCATGCCGGCCTCAAGCTGTTCGGCCTTGTAGGCCGCGCCGGCGACCAGCGCCCTGGCCACGCCCTCGCCGTTGGTGAAAACGGCCGGCGAGATCGAGCCCGCCCCGCGGGTGTAGGTCTCGAAGGCGCTGGCCGCGGCCACGACCTCTCCGGCCAGGCTTACGCCCGGCGCTTCACGTTCCTGGCGCGCGCTCGCCAGTCCGCCCATGGCCAGGACGGCTACCGCCGCGCCCGCCACCATCCAATGCTTGTTCCACGCCATGCCCAAAGGCCTCCCGACTGCGGGCCTATTGGTCGGCGAACGCGGTTGCTGAGATCATAATCGCCATGGCGAATCGGTCGTTAACCGGCATGTATTCGCCCAGTTTTCGTGCGCATAATGTCGCACCTTGTACGGCCAAGTTCACTTAAGTCATAGACACGACAAATCCTTCAAACGATATGTCGACATTACAACTCTTTCGAAAGCGGTCATATTCACATCCAAAAGGCGAATTGGACAGTAATCACCACGCCCGCAAGAAACGGGCGGACAACGAAAGACGCCCAACGCATAGTGTCGCCATGCCGACCATCGCCCCCGCCCGCCTGATCCTAGACCGTGCGCCCAGCCCGATCGGCGAGCTGCTGCTGGTCGTCGACGCCGAGGGCCGGCTGCGGGCGGCGGACTTCCACGACTACGAGGCGAGAATGCTGCGCCTGCTGCGGCTGCACTACGGCGAGGCGACGCTGGAGGCCGGCGCGGCGCCCGCGGCCACCCGCGCCGCGCTCGTCGCCTATTTCGAGGGCGACCTCGCCGCGATCGCGACGATCCCCTGGACCACCGGCGGCACAGCCTTCCAGCAGGCGGTGTGGCGCGCCCTGGGCGGGGTCGCGCCAGGAACTACCCAGACCTACGCGGCCCTGGCGGCGCGCATCGGCAAGCCGGCGGCGGTGCGGGCCGTCGGCGCGGCCAACGGCGCCAACCCGCTCAGCATCGTCGTGCCCTGCCACCGGCTGGTCGGGACGGACGGCGCCCTGACCGGCTACGGCGGCGGGATCGAGCGCAAGGCCTGGCTGCTAGCTCACGAGGGCGCGCGGCCGCGCGGGTGAACCGCCAGCGATCTCGCCCTTCGCCAGGGCGTTCATCAGCGCCTCGCCGTCGGAGGTGGCCCACAGGGTGCCGATCTTGGCGACGTCGGCGGGCGTCACCTTGCCGCCCTCGCCCGTGCCCTGGACCCTGCCGGCCATCGGCGCGCCGAACTGGCGGGCCAGCACGGCCCCGTCGGCGGAGACCAGCAGGTTGCACGGCAGGCCCGGCCGCGCCGGACCGTTGGGCGTGTCGCGCACGCTCAGCGCCAGGAACAGGCCCTTGGAGTCGGCGCCGCGGTCGATCACCGGCGAGAACACGCCCGCCTTGTGCTTCTTGAGCAGGAAGCCGGTCTCGGCCGCCGTGATGGGCTCGCGCGGGGCGGTCAGGATCGGCAGGATGCGCAAGCGCGGGCCGCCGAACTTCTCCTGCAGCCTGGCCAGGTCGCCCAGCTCATGCAGGCACGGCGCGCACCAGGGCGCCCACAGCGAGACCAGGGTGAGGCCCGGCTGCAGCTTCAGGGGCGCAACGCCTTCGCGGCGCTCGACCTGCACCGCCGGGATCTTCAGCCCTGCCGGCGGCTCGCGGAACGCCCGGGCCATGCGGTTGCCGCGCAGGGCCGGCGTGTCGAGCGCCTTGGCCGGTTCGCCCAGCACCGGAACCCGCGTCTGCGCCGCGGCCGCGCCGGCCGACAGGCTCGTCATCGCCGCTGCGCCGGCTATCGCCCCACGCCTCGTCCACGTCGCCATCCCGCTCTCCGCTTCTGCCCCATGACGCAATCTCAGGTGGAATGGCGGCGCTTTTGCGGCGAAGCTTCAGACCAGCATGCTGCCGCCGATGCGGTGCAGCGGCAGGGCGCCCTGGTTGAAGAACGGCAGGGCCAGGGTGATCCCCATCAGCAGGTTCAGCACCACGCTGCCGTAGTTGAAGCGCCCGCCGGCCTTCTGCAGCATCATCGAGACCAGCCGTCCGAACGCCGCCCCGAACCAGGCGACGGACAGCACCAGCGCCATGGCCGCCCCTGCGCTGGACTGCCACCCCAGGAACAGGGCCGCGGCGCCGTGCGAGGCGATCAGCAGGCCGCCGAAGGCGCGCCCCTCGGTCAGGGCGGCGTTGCTGCCGCCCTCCTGCTCGCTCTTCAGCCCCGCCAGGCCCAGCATCGCGTCCGGCCGCGCCAGCACCAGCCCGCCCAATACCCCGCCGATGACGCAAGCGATCACGGCCAGGATCAGCGACAGGGCGTAGCTCGACATTCGGCTCTCCGGGGTCTCAGGCGGGGGCGTGGTGGACGGCCTCGACGTTGAACCTGTCCGGGTCCAGCACGAAACCGCCATAGTAGTGTTCGTGGTAATGAGGGCGAAGTCCGGGCGGACCGTTGTCGCGGCCGCCGGCCTTCAGGGCCGCCTCGTAGAACGCGTCGACCTGCGCCCGGCTCTCGGCGGCGAAGCAGACATGCAGCTTGCCGCTGGTTCCGCCGCCGCCCGAGATCCAGAACTGCGGCCGCTGCGCGCCGTAGCCGACCACGTCGACGCCGCCGGTATATTCCTTTGGCACGGCGTAGAGGCGCTTGATCCCGAGCGGCGCCAGGGCCGCGTCGTAAAAAGCCGCCGACCGCTCGAAATCGGCGACGTCGAACCCTATGTGGTCGAACATCGAGAACTCCTCCCTGCAACGCCCGCCGTTCACCCTGCCATTCACCTTGATCGCAAAAACTTCGCGGTCGCCGTCCTTGACTCCCCAGGGGGCGGCGCCTAACTCGTGACCGGCGTTGGCACTCGGTGGGAGCGACTGCTAACAGCGACGCTCCCACGGCCTACGAAGCCTTTTACAGAAACCGTTCCGACGGAGAAGACACATGAAGTTTCGTCCCCTGGGCGACCGCGTCCTCGTGAAGCGCGTCGAAGAAGAAACCAAGACCAAGGGCGGGATCATCATCCCCGACACCGCCAAGGAAAAGCCCCAGGAAGGTGAAGTCGTCGCCGTGGGCCCGGGCGCTCGCAACGACAAGGGCGACATCGTCGCTCTCGACCTGAAGGCCGGCGATCGCATCCTGTTCGGCAAGTGGTCGGGCACCGAAGTGAAGGTCGACGGTCAGGACCTCCTGATCATGAAGGAAAGCGACGTCCTGGGCGTGGTCGAAGCCTAATCGGCTTCCCCCTCCCGACCGCTTTCTTCCTCCGAAATTCCCAAGATTAGAAAGGCGCCCAACATGGCCGCTAAAGACGTTTATTTCGGCTCCGACGCGCGCGACAAGATGCTGCGCGGCGTCAACGTTCTCGCCAACGCCGTGAAGGTGACCCTCGGTCCGAAGGGCCGCAACGTGGTCATCGAAAAGTCGTTCGGCGCTCCGCGCACCACCAAGGACGGCGTCTCGGTCGCCAAGGAAATCGAACTGTCGGACAAGTTCGAGAACCTCGGCGCGCAGATGATCCGCGAAGTGGCGTCGAAGACCAACGACAAGGCCGGCGACGGCACCACCACCGCCACCGTGCTGGCTCAAGCCATCGTCCAGGAAGGCCTCAAGTCGGTCGCCGCCGGCATGAACCCGATGGACCTGAAGCGCGGCATCGACAAGGCCGTCCTGATCGCCGTCGAAGACATCAAGTCGTCGTCGAAGAAGGTCACGACCAACGCTGAAATCGCCCAGGTCGGCACCATCTCGGCCAACGGCGACAAGGAAGTTGGCGAGATGATCGCCAAGGCCATGGACAAGGTCGGCAACGAAGGCGTCATCACCGTCGAAGAAGCCAAGACCGCCGAGACCGAACTCGACGTCGTCGAAGGCATGCAGTTCGACCGCGGCTACCTGTCGCCGTACTTCATCACCAACGCCGACAAGATGGAAGTTCAGCTCGAAGAGCCGCTGATCCTCCTGTTCGAAAAGAAGCTGTCGTCGCTGCAGCCGCTGCTGCCGGTGCTGGAAGCCGTCGTCCAGTCGGGCCGCCCGCTGGTCATCATCGCTGAAGACGTCGAAGGCGAGGCCCTGGCCACGCTGGTCGTCAACAAGCTGCGTGGCGGCCTGCGCGTCGCCGCCGTCAAGGCTCCGGGCTTCGGCGACCGCCGCAAGGCCATGCTGGAAGACATCGCGATCCTGACCGGCGCCCAAGTCGTCAGCGAAGACCTCGGCATCAAGCTCGAGAACGTCTCGCTCGACATGCTGGGCCGCGCCAAGAAGATCCAGATCACCAAGGACGACACCACCATCGTGGACGGCGTCGGTGAGAAGGAATCGATCGAAGCCCGCATCGCCCAGATCAAGCGCCAGATCGAGGACACCACCTCGGACTACGACAAGGAAAAGCTGCAAGAGCGTCTGGCCAAGCTGGCCGGCGGCGTCGCGGTCATCCGCGTCGGCGGCTCGACCGAAGTCGAAGTGAAGGAAAAGAAGGACCGCGTCGACGACGCCCTCAACGCGACCCGCGCGGCCGCCGATGAAGGCATCGTTCCCGGCGGCGGCACCGCCCTGCTGAAGGCGTCGAAGGCCCTGGCCGGCGTGACCGGCGACAACGACGACCAGACCGCTGGCATCGCCATCGTCCGTCGCGCCCTGCAGGCTCCGATCCGTCAGATCGCCGAGAACGCCGGCGTCGAAGGTTCGATCGTGGTCGGCAAGATCCTGGAAAACGACACCAGCTCGTTCGGCTTCAACGCCCAGAGCGAACAGTATGTCGACCTGGTGGTGGACGGCGTCATCGACCCGGCCAAGGTGGTTCGCACCGCCCTGCAGAACGCCGCTTCGGTGGCCGGCCTGCTGATCACCACGGAAGCCGCCATCGTCGAAGCCCCCAAGAAGGGCGGCGGCGTCGCCGCTCCGGGCGGCATGCCGGGCGGCATGGGCGACATGGATTTCTAAGAGAAATCCATAAAGTCGCCCATCCTCGAAAGAGATCGGGATCGGCACGCCGATCCCGAGCGGCGACATGGACTTCTAATTTAGAAGTCCGGTCATCCAGACTGAATGAGAAGGGCGGGGCCGCGAGGCTCCGCCCTTTTTCTTTGCGCCCTTCCCGGCTACATCCGGCCCATGTTCCGCCAACGCCCCGACGCCGACATGATCCCCCAGGGCTGGGTGATCGCCGTGATGGTCGAGGTTCCCGGCGAGCGCACGCCCGTCGCGCACTACTTCGCCGTCGGCAAGGCCGACCGGGCCCTGGCCGAGTGGGCGGCCGTCGACCTGGCCCAGCAGGCCGGCACGATCGCCTCCAGTCCCGTCGACGGCCGCGAACCGGTCGACGCCATGCATCCGCTGCTGGCCTACCGCATGCGCGAGCTTGGCCTTAAGACCGGCGAGGCTCGGGCGCTAGGCGACAAGTATCCCCGCAGGTGGCTGTTCTGAGATCCTCCCCCTGAAGGGGGAGGTGGCCCGAAGGGCCGGAGGGGGAAGGGTCCGATGAGGTCAGTTCACCCGCCAACGCAGCAGCTACTTCCCCCTCAGTCGCTCCGCGACAGCTCCCCCTTCAGGGGGAGCATCTCTTTCCTTACGCAATCTTCTGCGAGGCGTTCGCATTGCCGCGCGCGGCCGCAGGGCCTAAAGCCGAGGTACACGATACCGAAGGCGCCCCGCCATGATGCTGCAGATCCCCGACGTGCTGAGCCCCGACGAAGTCGCCCACTGCCGGGCGGTCATCGACGCGGCCCCCTGGGTCGACGGCAACGCCACCTCGGGCTTCCAGGCGGCCATGGCCAAGAACAACCAGCAGCTGCCGCAGGACGGTCCGGCCGCCCGCGAGGTGGGGGCGATCATCGTCCAGGCGCTGCAGGCCAATCCGCTGTTCGTGTCGGCCGCCCTGCCCCACACCATCCTGCCGCCGCTGTTCAACCGCTACGGCGAGGGCATGGGCTTTGGCGACCACGTCGACAACTCGATCCGCCGGAACCCCGCCACAGGCGCCCAGATCCGCACGGATCTCTCGGCCACCCTGTTCCTGAGCGATCCCGACGACTACGACGGCGGCGAGCTGGTGGTCGACGACACCTATGGCAGCCACATGGTGAAACTGCCGGCCGGCTCGCTGATCCTCTATCCCGCCTCGAGCCTGCACCACGTGACCCCCGTCACGCGCGGAACCCGCACGGCCAGCTTCTTCTGGATCCAGAGCCTGGTGCGCGACGACGCCAAGCGGGCCCTGATGCTCGACATGGACGTCTCGATCCAGCGGCTGGCCGGCCAGGTCGGCCAAGCCGACCCGTCGGTGCTGTCGCTGACCGGCACCTACCACAACCTGCTGCGGATGTGGGCCGAGGTCTGAACTTCTTCGGTCGATCGCCCGGCGCTCACGCGGGGGCCCTTAGACTGATGGCCTGTCGAAACTGAGGGGACCCGAATGGGCTCGATGTCGATCTTTCACTGGATCATTCTGCTGCCGCTGCTGGGCGTCTTCATCGTGCCCGTGGCGAAGATCTTCCAGCGCGCCGGCTGGTCGCCGTGGCTTTGCCTGCTGACCCTGGTCCCCGGCGTGTCCCTGGTGATGCTGTGGATCTTCGCATTCGCGCGCTGGCCGGCGGTGGACGACAAGACGCCCGCCGCCTGAACCAGACGGCTATCCGGCCCGCTTGAGCAGCGCCTCGGGCACCGGCGCAGGGCAGTGCTGGCGCAAGAAGTCGCCGTGGCTGGGCAGGGTGTCCACCAGCTCGCTGAGCATCGGGGCCGACTTGTCCAGCAGGCCCTTCACCACGCCCGCCGGCAGGGTGTCGACCAGCTGCTGGTAGCGCTTTGGCCGGATGCCCATGCCCTCCATCACCGATTGCCAGCTGGGCGCGCGGAACATGTCGTCGACGCCGTCGCGCAGCACGCCGCTGGCCTTGAACAGCTCGATCCGCTCGCGCAGGCTCTCGGGCGGCGTCACCTGCTGGTAGGCGCGCCAGAACGGCGTGTCGTCGCGCCTGGTCGTAAAGTAGTGCAGCACGATGAAGTCGCGGATCTCCTCGTAGTCGACCTGCATGCGCCTGTTGTATTCGGCCGCCAGCACCGGATCGCAGTCACGGTCGGGGAAGAACCGCAGCAGGTAGTCGACGCCGCGATAGATCAGGTGCAGGGCCGTCGACTCCAGCGGCTCGATGAAGCCGCCGGCCAGGCCGATGGCCACGCAGTTCTTGTTGAACAGCTGCTTTCGCATCCCCGTCTTGAACGGCACCAGCCAGGGATCGCGAACGGCCTCGCCCTCGACCTGGCTCATCAGCGTGGCCAGGGCCTCGTCGTCGCTGCAGTACTGGCTGCAATAGACGTAGCCGTTGCCGGCCCGGTGCTGCAGCGGGATGCGCCAGCGCCAGCCGGCGTCCTGCGCCTGGGCCAGGGTGTAGGGATGGGGGTCCTGGATGTTGGCGGTCTGCACCGCGATCGCCCGGTCGTTCAACAGCACGTCCGACCAGTCGAGGAACTCGGTGCCCAGGGTCTTGCCGTTCAGCAGCGAGCGGAAGCCCGAGCAGTCGATGAAGAGATCGCCCGAGGCCTCGCGGCCGTCCTGCAGGATCACCTTCTCGATGAAGCCGTCGGGGCGCGTGGCCACGTCCTTGACGATGCCCTCGGTGCGCTTGACGCCGCGGGCCTCGGCGAACTTGCGCAGGAACTTGGCCAGCAGGGCCGCGTCGATGTGGACGGCGTAGTTGGCGTTGGCCAGCATGGTGCGCGGGGCCATGGCCGGCGACATGAACTTCCAGCGGTCGGCCATCACCGAGGCCGGCGCGAAGTCCTGCAGGCTGGAGGGATGGCCCTCGGCCTTGCCGCGCAGCCAGACCTGATAGAACTCGTGTACGTCGACGAGGCCGCCGATCAGGCCGAACGGGTGGTAGTAGACCTCGCCCTTCTGTCGCCAGTTCTCGAACCGGATGGCCAGCTTGAAGGCCGCCTGGGTCTCCTGCATGAACTCCTTCTCGTCGATCCCCAAGCTGCGGATCAGCTGCAGGAACGGCGGGATGGTGCTTTCGCCGACGCCGATGATGCCGATCTGCTCGGACTCGATCAGCTCGATCTCGCAGGGGCTGTCCTTGAGATAATGGCTGATCATCGCCGCCGTGATCCAACCGGCAGAACCGCCGCCGACGATCACGATCTTCCGCAGATTGTTGGCCATGGGGCCTCTCCCGTAAGCTTTTGTCTTTATCGTTCTTGGTCGTCTATTCGGCCGCCGCCGGCGCGGCGCCGACATAGCGGCGCAGGAACTCGCCGTGGGTGGGCGCCCCGGCCACCGCCCGGGCCACGCCGGCGCGCATCTGGTTGAGGCTGGCGGCCAGGGCCGCTCCGTCGATCCCGTCCAGCGCCGGGTCCCAGCCTTCGGGCAGGATGTCGAAGCCGGCGAAGATCGCCAGCCAGCTGGGCGGCTGGAACATCTCCCAGCGATAGCGGGCGATGTGGCCGCGCGAGCGGAACAGCTCGACCTTGCGGGCCAGGGTCTCGGGGATCTCGGCGTCTCGGGTGGTGCGCCAGAACGGCGTGTCGGCCCGCTGGGCGGCCTTGTAGTGCAGCACCACGAAGTCGCGCACCCGCTCCATCTCGCGCCGCGACCAGTCGTTGAACTCGTCGATCACGGCCGGGTCGAAGCTGCGATCGGGGAACAGCGCCTTGAGCTTTTCGATCCCTGTCTCGATCAGGGCGATGGAGGTGCTTTCCAGCGGCTCCAGGAAGCCCGACGCCAGGCCCAGCGCCACGACGTTGCGGTTCCACACCTTCTTGCGGCGACCAGGCGTGAAGCGGATCAGCCGCGGCTCGTGCAGCAGGCGGTCGGGGACGGCGGCGACCAGCTCGGCCTTGGCCGCCTCGTCGTCGATGTGGCGGCTCGAATAGACGTAGCCGTTGCCGTAGCGGTGCTGCAGCGGGATGCGCCAGCGCCAGCCGGCGCTGTGGGCGGTGACGTCGGTATAGGGCGGCGGCTCGGCCCCCTCAGGCGGCTGGCTCTGCCCCGCCAGGGCCCGGTCGCAGAACAGCCATTGCGACCAGTCCTCGTAGCCGGTCTGCAGGGCCTCCTCGATCAGCAGGCCACGGAAGCCTGAGCAGTCGATGAAGAGGTCGCCCTCAACGGTCGCGCCGGTATGCAGGTCCAGCGAGGCGACGAAGCCGTCCTCGGGACGCAGGTTGACCTTCACGACCTTGGCGTCGATGCGGCGCACGCCATTGGCCTCGGCCACCCGGCGCATCAGTTGGGCGAACAGGGCGGCGTCGAAATGCAGGGCCCAGTCGAACACCGACAGGCTGGACGGCGGATTGGCGGCCGGCACGGTGAACCTGCCCGCCGCCGCCAGGCTGGCGCCCAGCGAATACTCGCCCACCTCCCCGATGTCGGCGACGCTGCGCGCCTTCAGCCAATAGTGCTGGAAGGGCACGCCGTTCAGGTCCTGGCCGTACAGGCTGAACGGATGGATGAAGGCCGAGCCCGGGGCCATCCAGTCCTTGAAGCGGATGCCCAGCTTGCAGGTGCCCTGCGTGGCGCGCAGCACCTCCAGGTCGTCCAGGCCCAGGTTCTGGTAGAAGCCGCGGATGGTGGGGATGGTCGCCTCGCCCACCCCGATCGTGCCGATCTCGGAACTCTCGACCAGGGTGATGTCGATCGGCGCCTTGCCGAAGTGGCGGCGCAAGGATGCGGCGGCCATCCAGCCGGCGGTCCCGCCGCCGACGATGACGATGCTGCGGATGCGCCCGCTGCGGACGTCTTGGCTCATGGCCGGTCCTCCCGACCGGAAAACTGGCGCCCGTAGGCGTCGATGGAAAGCACCCTCCCCAAACAAAAAGAGCCGCCGCGGCGACCCCGAAGGGCCGCCACGACGGGCGCAGGGAGGAAGGCTTCAGATCACCACTTGGCGCGGATGCCGAGGGTGTAGCGGGGCTCGAACTCGTTCTGCGACGAGTACTGTTCCTTGCCCTTGGCGAAACGCAGGTAGTAGTCCTCGATCTCGCCGGTGACGTTCGATCCGTTGAAGTAGACCGTCACGTCCTTGCGGACGTCGTAGCTGACGTTGACGTCCACATAGCCGGTCGCATCCTGGTAGATCGGGATCACGGCCTGGCCGCCGCCGCCCATGGTCGAAGACAGGCGATCGGTGCGGTAGTTGTAGGCCACCCGCGCCTGCAGCTTGTCGTCCTGGTACCAGCCGATCAGGTTAAACTGGTGCTTGGAGTTGTCGTAGAACGGCAGACGATTGCCCGACAGATCCAGCCGGTCTTCCTTGCTGGGCGAGTAGGTGTAGTTGGTGTCGACGCCGAAGTTCTTCAGGATCGGCACGTCGGGGATGATGTCGGTGAAGGCGATCTTGGCGCCCACTTCCACACCCTTGACCTCGCCGCCCTTGCCTTGCAGCGGCAGCGACACGTCGACCTCGCGGCGGATCACGCCGTCCTGGTCGGGGAAGCTGCCCTTGATGGTGCCGCCGGTGACGAAGCTGTCGATCTTTAGCTTGAAGGCCGACAGGTTCAGCATCGAGGCCCGGCCGAAGTAGTATTCGATCGCGCCGTCGAAGTTCTGTGAGCGCCAAGGGTCGAGGTTCGGGTTGCCCGAGGCGCTGGCCCCGGTCACGCAGCGAACGTTCGGCATGGTCGCGCCGCAGTCGGCGGTGAAGATCGACAGGCCGCCGCCGTAGCTGCCCAGGTCCAGCGGCTGCATCGTCTTCGAATAGGCGAAGCGCAGCTTGATGTTGTCGGTCAGGTCGTAGGTGGCGTTGAACGACGGCAGCCAGTCCGTGTACTTGCGGCGGGTGACCGTGTCGCCGGCGTCGGCGTTGGTGTCGCCGTAGTTCATCACGTCGCCGGTCAGGTTTTGCTTCACCAGCAGTTCCGTCTGGATGACGCGCAGGCCGAAGTCGCCCGACAGCTGGCCAATCTCGAAGGCGCCGGCGCCGTAGGCGCTCTGCTCCTTCAGGTCGACGTCATAGGTCTGGCCGGGCACCTGCACCCGCACCGCGTCGCCGAACACCTTCTTCTGGAAGGACAATACGTCGTCGAAGTCGCGCGGGTCGATGGCCCAGAAGCCGGGCATGCCCTTGGTGACGCCGCCCAGGTTGTTGACCCAGATGGCGTTGTTGTAGGTCGTCAGCTTGGTCGGACGGTTGACCGTGTAGCCCTGGAACTCCGGCACGCCGGTGATCGGGTTCGGCACGAACTCGCCGGCCTGGCACTGGTTCTGGTTCATGACGACGTCGATGGCCTTCCACTGGGCCATGCAGCCGCCGGCCGGCACGGGCGTGCCGTTGGCCTGCACCGCGCCGGGAACCCCGCCGTAGAAGCCCGAGAACAGGTGGAACTGCTCGACGCTGACCGAACGGTCGCTCTGGCGAACGCCGGCGTCGACCTTGGTGATGAAGCCCAGGAACTTGTCTTCGAACTTGTAGTGGCCGTCGGCGCGGAACACGTTCATGTCCGACGAGACCTCGTTGTTGCCTTCCGACGAGAAGGCCCCGATCGCGTAGCTGTCCTTGTTGGCCATATAGTCGCGCAGGGTCTTGCCCGCGCCCAGGCCGCCGGAGATCGGCGTGTCGAAGCCGCTCCACACCGGGCTCTTGCCGCTGATGTCATAGTGCAGCTGCGGGTTCTGGCCGTAGCCCAGCGGGTTCGGGTTCAGGTAGCAGCCGCCGGCCGAGCCGGTGACGGCGTTGCTGCGCTGGCTGGCCGGATACTGGTCGCAGATGGCCTTCGGATAGAATGTGCCGCGCGTGCGGTCCTGGGCGTTGCGGAACAGCGTGAAGCGATCAGGCGCATACTGCCAGTTGGACAGGTCGCCCTGGGCCTGGCCGTTCATGCTCAGGCGGTCGCCGTCGGCGCGGATGGCCCGCGCCTCGAAGCTGAAGGGGCCGTTGTTGTCGTACTTCAGTTCGAGATTGTAATTCTTGCTCTCGGACTTGTTGACGCGGTTGACGGTGAACGAGTTCACCCACCAGGCGTCGATGTCGTACTCGCTGACCGCCAGCCACGGACGGCCGTTGCCGCCGATCGGGGCCGGGCCGGGCGGCGGCGCGCTGACGCCGGTCTGCTCGAAGTCGGTCGGACGGGTCCAGTTGCCGAAGGCGCCGCCGTCCCAGCGGTTGGAGATGTTGATGCCGGCGGCGCGGTTGTATTCGTCGAGCTTGGCGTAGAAGCCTTCGGCGATCAGGGTGAAGCCCTCGCCCAGGTCGGCCTCGAACGAGACGTTGACGCCGGTGCGCTTGCGCTCGACGACGCGGTTGAAGCTTTCGAAGCCGTGCGGCGACAGGAAGTTGTTCGGGTTGGAGCCGCCCCAGTCGTTGTTGCCCGACAGCGAGACCGCGCCCGAAAAGTTGTTGCCCAGGTTCGACTTGCTCTGCGCGGCCGAGACCAGCAGGCCGACGCGGTCGTTGCGCCAGCTGGCCAGGATGTTGGCCAGGTAATCGTCTTCCTTGGTGCGCTCGCCGCGCTGGGCCTCGGCGGCGCCGGCGAAGGTGAAGCCTTCCTGCATCTGGAACGGCCGGCGGGTGCGCAGGTCGATGGTGCCCGAGATGCCCGACAGGGCGTTGTTCGGGTCGGTCGACTTGTAGACCAGCACCTGGTTCATCAGCTGCGAGGGCACATCCAGCAGGTTGGGCTGGGCCGCGCCCATGTTGCCCGCGCTGAGATACTGCTCGCCGTTCAGCAGGGTGATGACCTGGGCCAGGCCCCGGATGTTGACCGTGGCCCCTTCGCCGGCGTTGCGCTGGATCTGGATGCCCGGAATGCGCTGCAGCGAGTCGGCGATGGTGACGTCGGGCAGCTTGCCGATGTCCTCGGCCGAGATGGCGTCGACGATCGAGGCCTCGCGGCGCTTGACGTCGACCGACTTCAGCTGCGAGCCGCGCACGCCGGTGACGACGATCTCGTCGACGGCGGTCTCTTCGGCCTGGCCGGCGGTCTGCGCCAGGGCGGATGTGGTGATGACGGCCTGCGACGCGCCGGCCAGAAGGGCCAGGGTCAAGCCGCGAGTCCAGACGGACTTCTTACGTGGTGTGGTCAAATCGATCGCTCCCCAATGTCTTGTTCTTGCGTTCGGGCCGCGAAGCCTTTTGGCGCCGCGGTGGGTCTCGAGCCGGGCCTCGACCTTCACGCCAACCTGCTTTCGGCGGCCGTGACCCGGTGATTGTCCTGTCGGCGACCCCCGGCGCCGGAACGGTGTTGCGATCCGGCCCTCAGACGCCGGTCACGGTGGCAACATTCCTAAATGTCCCAAGCAAGTCAACAAGAATGTCAACGTTGTCATTTCTGATAATCACCGGGTTTCGAAGCGCTGCAATATCGACGTGCGGCCACGACGCGGCCCGAGGCAGAGACACATAACCGTTGTTTTTACTGATATTTTCCAAGCCATGAAACGTCCTCGCGACGCGAAGACAGCGCTAGCAAGCGAGATAACGCCGATCGCCAGCCGTCCGCGATGAACGTGTGCGATGGGCGACAATTCCACCCGAAAGTGAATCGGAAGCGGTTCCAGTCGGATCGAAATGACCCGCATGACAGCAAAGACGACCACATCAATGTCCACGAAGAGGACATTTTTTGACCCGTCTTTGTCCACGCGACATGACAAGCCCGCGAGGCTGCGGTATGGCTGCGTCTCGGGAGCCGCCGAGCCACCCCAGCCGGGGAGGCGCGCCGCGCGGCCAAGTCGGGTGCGGGTCTTCACGAATGACGACGATTCACGATGTGGCCAAGCGGGCTGGCGTCTCGGCCAAGACCGTCTCGCGCGTGATGAACGACCACGCCAGCGTCACCACCAAGACCCGCGACAAGGTCCGCGAAGCCATGGCCGCCCTCGGCTACCAGCCCAGCGCCGTGGCCCGTCACTTCCGCGCGCAAGGCGCCTCGGCCGTCGGCGTGCTGATGGGCGATCCCAGCGGCGGCTATCACACCCGCACCCACCACGCCCTGCTGCTGGCCTGCCTGGAGACCGGCCGCCACCTGACCGTGGAGCTGTTCGACGGCCCGGTGGTCGGCTGGCACGAGCGCATCCGCGCCTTCATCGAGGACGGCGGCATCCGCGAAGTGATTCTGCTGCCGCCCGAATGCGACTTCGGCCCGCTGAAGGCCCTGATGCGCGAGCTCGACGTGCGCTGCGTGCTGATCTCGCCGACCACGCCCGACCCGAACTTCCCAGCCATCGCCATGGACGACCGCGCCGCCGCCCGCGAGGTGGTCGAGCACCTGTTCAGCCTGGGCCACACCCGCATCGGCCACATCGCCGGCCACCCCGACCATGCCGCCAGCACCCATCGCCGTAACGGCTTCTTCGAGGCCTACGCCGCCGCCGGCCTGCCGCGCCCGGCTCCGGAGCTGATCGTCGGGGGCGAGTTCACCTTCAAGACCGGCCTGGACGCGGCCAAGCTGCTGCTCGACATCGACGAGCCGCCGACCGCCATCTTCGCCGCCAACGACGACATGGCCGCCGCCACTTGCATGGAGGCCCAGCGCCGGGGCCTGCGCATTCCCGACGACCTGTCGGTGGTCGGTTTCGACGACGCGCCGATCGCCGGCGTCATCTGGCCGACCCTGACCACCATCCGCCAGCCGTTCGAGCCGATGGCCCTGCGCGCCCTGCAGACCTTCGCGGCCTGGAACAGCAGCGACTCCGGTGTCCGCCCCAGTCCGTTCCTGGCCCAGCACACCCTGGTGGTCCGCGAATCCACCGGCCCGGCCCGCAAGCGGCCGCCCGGCCAGTCCGCGACGGGCAAGCCCGGCTGACGGTCCCGAAAACATACCGCCGCACCGCCGGCCAAGATCATACGAGTGGGAGGTAGAATGAATTCGCGTCTCTGGCGCGCCAGCGCCCTGGCCCTGACCATCGCCACAATGGGCGCTCCCGCCCTGGCCCAAGGCCATGCCGGCCATGCGGGTCATGGCGCGCCCGCCGCCGCCCCGGCCGGCCAGCCGTGGCTGGACCCCAAGCTCGACGCCGACGCCCGCGCCGACCTGGCGGTCAAGGCCATGACCCAGGACGAGAAGCTGACCCTGGTCTACGGCTACTTCGGCGCCGACATGAAGCCCAGGTACACGCGCATCGAAGGCTCGCTGCCCGGTTCGGCCGGCTACGTGCCGGGCCTGCCGCGCCTGGGCATCCCCGCCCAGTTCGAGACCGACGCCGGCATCGGCGTGGCGACGCAAGGCAGCGCCGCGCAATTCCGCGAGCGCACCGCCCTCCCCTCCGGCATGGCCACCACGGCCACCTGGAACCCGGCGCTGGCGCAGAAGGGCGGGGCGATGATCGGCAAGGAGGCGCGCGACTCGGGCTTCAACGTCATGCTGGCCGGCGGCGTGAACCTGGTCCGCGAGCCGCGCAACGGCCGCAACTTCGAATATGGCGGCGAGGATCCGCTGCTGGCCGGCGTGATGGTCGGGGCCCAGATCAAGGGCATCCAGTCCAACAACATCGTCTCGACGATCAAGCACTACGCCCTGAACGCCCAGGAGACCGGGCGCTTCGTGGTCGACAGCAGGATCGGCGACGCCGACGCCCGCACCTCCGACCTCCTGGCCTTCCAGATCGCCATGGAGGCGTCGGACCCGCACTCGGTGATGTGCGCCTACAACCGCGTCAACGGCCACTATGCCTGCGAGAACGACTGGCTGCTGAACAAGGTGCTCAAGCAGGACTGGGGCTACAAGGGCTATGTGATGTCCGACTGGGGTGCCGTGCACTCGGGCGCCAAGTCGGTCAACGCCGGCCTCGACCAGGAGTCGGCCGGCGACGCCTTCGACAAGCAGCCCTTCCTGGCCGGCGTGCTGAAGGCCGATCTCGCCAGCGGCGCGGTCAGCCAGGCGCGCCTGGACGACATGGCCCGCCGCATCGTCCGCTCGCTGTTCGCCAGCGGCGCGGTCGACCATCCGGTGAAAATCGCGCCCATCGACCTCGTGGCCAACGGCAAGGTCAGCCAGGCCGACGCCGAGGAAGGCATGGTCCTGCTGAAGAACGACAAGGGCCTGCTGCCCCTGGCGCTGAAGGCCCAGAAGGTCGCCGTAATCGGCGCCTATGCCGATGTCGGCGTGCTGTCGGGCGGCGGCTCCTCGCAGGTCTATCCGGCCGGCGGTCGCGCCGTGCAGGGCCTGGAGCCCAAGACCTGGCCCGGTCCGGTGATCTACTATCCGTCCTCGCCGCTGAAGGCGCTGCAGGCCCGCGCGCCCCAGGCGACCTTCACCTACAACGACGGCAAGGATCCGGCCGCGGTCGCCAGGCTGGCCGCCCAGAGCGACCTCGTGATCGTCTTCGCCGACCAGTGGACCACCGAGTCGGAAGACGTTGCATCCCTGGCCCTGCCCAAGAACCAGGACGCCATGATCGCCGCGGCCGCCAAGGCCGGAAAGCCCACCGTCGTCGTGCTCGAGACGGGCGGCCCGGTGACCATGCCGTGGCTGAACGACGTGGGCGCGGTGCTGCAGGCCTGGTTCCCCGGCACCAGCGGCGGCGAGGCCATCGCCCGCGTTCTGACCGGCGAGGTGGACGCGACCGGTCGCCTGCCCGTGACCTTCCCGGCCAGCGAGGCCCAACTGCCCCGGCCCAAGCTCGACGGCGACCCGAAGACGCCCGACGCGCTGTTCGCCGTCGACTATTCGATCGAAGGTGCGGCCGTCGGCTACAAGTGGTTCGACAAGAAGGGCCTCAAGCCGCTGTTCCCGTTCGGCCACGGCCTGTCCTACACCCGCTTCGCCTATTCCGACCTCAAGACCTCGACGACCGATGGCCAACTGACGGTCGCCTTCAAGGTGACCAACACCGGCAAGCGGGCCGGCAAGGACGTGCCGCAGGTCTATGTATCGCCCAAGGCCGGCGGCTGGGAGGCCCCGCGCCGTCTGGCTGGCTTCCAGAAGGTCGACCTCGCTCCCGGCGCCAGCCAGACCGTCACCCTGACCGTCGACCCGCGCCTGCTGGCGACCTGGGACGAGAAGGCCCACGGCTGGAAGGTCGCGGCCGGCGACTACGAGGTGCAGCTGGGGGCGTCGTCCGCGGCGATCTCGGCGCGCGCCACCACGGCCGTCGCGGCTCAGAGCGTGCCGGTGGGGCTGCGGAAGTAGGCCGGCAAGTTTCCACACCAGGAACCTCCCCCTCTGGGGGAGGCGGCCGAAGGCCGGTGGGGGGAAGTTTTCAGCTTCCATCACGCCGGCCTTCTTCGCGTCCGCCCCCTTTCCGTTCAAGCCATGCGCGATCGGCGCGGCTATGGAGCAGCGGCTTCCCAGCCCAGCCCCACACGCCCTAGTCTGCCTTCATGCGCGCACCGCTTCTCGCCCTGGTCTTCAGCCTCGCAACCGCCGCCTCGGCGCGGGCCGGCGAGACCGCGTGCTGGTTCGAGAACGGCGCGGTCGTCGCCCCCGCCGCGGTCGGCGACATGACCGGCGACTTCGTCATCGACCTGTCGGCGCCGCGCACCCTGCTGCACGACACCAAGGCCCAGGCTGGCGGCTTCGAGGCGACCGACCTTTCCCTGCCCGTCCGCGTGGCCGGCGAGGCCCTGCCCGCCCTGCCCGTGGCCGTGACCGATCTGGACTATCGCGGCGTCGGGTTCGTCGCTCCCATCGCCGGCGTCATCGGGGCCGACGTGCTGGCCCGCTACACCTTGGTCATCGACTTCGCCCCCTGCCGCCTGCGGCTGGAGCCCGCCGACGGCCTTTACAGGCCCTCAGGACACCCGCTGCACGTCGAGATGGTCGGCGGGGTGCCGACGGTGCGCGCCAGCGCCTCGGACGGCTTCTCCAGCGTCCAGGGCCCCTTCGCCATCGACACCGCCTCGGGCGCAGCCCTGCGCGCCCGCGGACCGGCCGACGGACCGCGCCAGAAGCCGGCCGGCACGGTGGCGGCGCTGGCCTTCGACGGCCGGCTCTATCCCCGCGCCCGCGCCGTGCAGGCCGGCGACCTGCCGCCCGGCGTGGTCGGCGCCCTGGGAGTCGAGGTGCTGGCCCGGGGCCGCCTGCGGCTGGACCCCGTCGCCCACGCCCTCTGGCTCACGCCTTAGATCAGATCATCCCCATACGGAGTTTGCCCATGGCCTCGCGCGTTCACGCCGTCACCGCCAACCCGCGCCACACTATCCAGCTCGACGTCAACGGCCACAAGCTGGTCGGCGACGAGCCCCCCGCCCTCGGCGGCCAGGACGCCGGCCCGCCGCCCTTCGGCTTCGTGCTCGCAGGCCTGGCGGCCTGCACGGCCACCACCCTGCGCATGTACGCCGACCGCAAGGGCTGGGGCGAGGTGACCATCGAGACGACGCTGACGCTCGACAACAGCGGCGACAAGCCCCGCATCGACCGCAAGGTCTCCGCCACGGGCGACCTCGACGAAGCCGCCATCGCCCGCCTGCGCGACGTGGTCGAACGCACGCCCGTGACCCTGGCCCTGAAGGGCGGATTCGGGATCGACACGGTGTTGGATCGGGGGTGATCGACAAGATGCTCCCCCTGAAGGGGGAGCTGTCGCGAAGCGACTGAGGGGGAAGTGACTGGTGAGCCAGTAACCACTCCAACCTCAGCACATACTTCCCCCTCCGGCCCCCGGGCCACCTCCCCCTTCGGGGGGAGAATCTTGGAAAACAAAAGGGCCCGGCGTCGCCGCCGGGCCCTTCTTCATTCCAGGATCGAACCGGCCGCTCAGTGCGACTCGTTCTTCCAGACCTTGCGGTAGCTCGCATAGAGCAGGCCGGCGAAGAGGATCAGGTAGATCATCACCGCAAAACCCGTCTGCTTGCGCTCTTCCAGCTTGGGCTCGGCGGCCCACATCAGGAAGGCCGAGACGTCGCGGGCCTGCTGGTCGACCGTGGCCTTCGTGCCGTCGTCGAAGGTGACGCCGCCTTCCGTCAGCGGCTGGGCCATCGCGATGAAGCCGCCGGGCGGAACGTGGGCGTGGTCGCCGCTCCAGTAGGCCGCCAGGTCGCCCGGCATGTACGGGTTGTAGTGCTGGCCCGGACCGACCTTCAGGCCGGCCGGCGGGTTCTTGTAGCCCGTGACGATGGCGTGGATGTAGTCGGGACCGCCAGTGCGGGCCTTGGCCAGCAGCGACATGTCCGGCGGGAACGCGCCGCCGTTGCTGGCGCGGGCCGCGGCCTCGTTCGGGAACGGCGAGGGGAAGCGGTCGGCGCTGGTGGCCGGACGCTTGATGGCGTCGCCGGTCTCGGAGTCGATGTCGCCGACCTCGAACTCCTTGGCGATCGCCTTGACCCACGGGTTGTCGTTCGAGTTCGGGTACTTCTCGTTATAGAACGGGCCGCCCTTGTCGCCGAGGTTCCGGAAGCTGACCAGCTTCATGGAGTGGCACGACGAGCAGACCTCGCGATAGACCTTGTAGCCGCGTTGCAGCTGAGCCTGGTCGAACTTGCCGAACGGGCCGTTGAACGACCAGTGGATCTTTTCCGGTTCCAGCGGGTGACCGGCGGCCAGGGCCGGGGCGGCGGCGAAAGCCGCCATCAGACCCGCGACCGCTGCGATGACGGAGAGTTTGCGCAGCATCGGGATCAGCCCTTCATTTCAGGCGCGGCGGTCGCTTCGGCCGGCGCGGCGGCCGGGTGCGACAGGGCGGGCGAGGCGATGGAGTCCGGCACCGGCAGGGTCTTCTCGACCAGGCCCAGCACCGGCAGGATCACCAGGAAGAACGCGAAGTAGTAGAGCGAGGCGAAGCGGCTCAGCCACACGAAGCTGTTCAGGTCGGCGTCGCCCAGGGTGAAGGTCTTGAAGTGACCCAGCACCGGATCGTCCGGCAGCTTGGCGCCGCAGAGGCCCAGGATGCAGCACGCCACCACGAAGATGATGAAATAGAGCTTCGCGGTCGGGCGGTAGCGCATCGAGCGCACCTTGGAGGTGTCCAGCCACGGCAGGGCGAACAGGCAGGCGATGGCGCCGAACATGGCCAGGACGCCCATCAGCTTGTCCGGCACGGCGCGCAGGATCGCGTAGAACGGCAGGAAGTACCATTCGGGCACGATGTGGGCCGGCGTCACCAGCGGGTTGGCCTCGACGTAGTTGTCGGCGTGGCCAAGCGCGTTGGGCAGGTAGAAGACGAAGGTCGCAAAGAGGATCAGGAAGACGCTCATCGCAAAGCCGTCCTTCACCGTCGCGTACGGCGTGAAGGGCAGGGTGTCGGCCTTCGACTTGGGCTCGACGCCGGTGGGGTTGTTCTGGCCGACCACGTGCAGCGCCCAGATGTGCAGGATCACGACGCCCGCGATCATGAACGGCAGCAGGTAGTGCAGCGAGAAGAAGCGGTTCAGCGTGGCGTTGTCGACGGCGAAACCGCCCCACAGCCAGGTGGTGATCGACGGGCCGACGATCGGCAGGGCGCCGAACAGGTTGGTGATCACGACGGCGCCGTGGAAGCTCATCTGACCCCAGGGCAGCACGTAGCCCATGAAGGCCGTGGCCATCATCAGCAGGTAGATCACGCAGCCCAGGATCCACAGCACCTCGCGCGGCGCCTTGTACGAGCCGTAGTAGAGGCCGCGCAGCATGTGGACGTAGACGGCGATGAAGAACATCGACGCGCCGTTGGCGTGCATGTAGCGGATCAGCCAGCCGTAGTTCACGTCGCGCATGATGTGCTCGACGCTGGCGAAGGCGTGGTCGGCGCTGGGCGTGTAGTGCATCACCAGGATGATGCCGGTGATCAGCTGGCTGGCCAGGCACAGCGACAGGATGCCGCCGAAGGTCCACCAGTAGTTCAGGTTACGCGGAGTGGGGTAGTCGACGAAGCTGTCGTAGCCCAGGCGCACGATCGGGAGACGGGCGTCGAGCCAGCGCTCGAAACCGGTCTTCGGCTGGTAGGTCGAATGTCCGCTCATCTGGCTTACCCGATCTTGACCTTGGTGTCGGACAGGAACTCGTACTCCGGAACCGCGAGGTTCAGCGGGGCCGGACCCTTACGGATGCGACCCGACGTGTCGTAGTGCGAGCCGTGGCACGGGCAGAACCAGCCGCCGTAATCGCCGCCGCCGAAGGTGGGCACGCAGCCCAGGTGAGTGCACGAACCGATCAGCACGAGCCATTGGGCCTTGCCCGGCTTCACGCGGTCGGCGTCCTTCTGGGGATCCTTCATCGACGCGCCGTCGTCGGCGACCGCCTTCTGGATTTCGGCCGGGGTGCGGTTGCGCACGAAGAGCGGCTTGCCCCGCCACTTCAGCGTCACCTGCTGGCCGTCGGCGACCTTGGTCAGGTCGAACTCGGTCGAGGCCAGGGCCAGCGTGTCGGCAGAGGGATTCATCTGGTCGATGAACGGCCAGGCAAGCGCCGCTGCGCCGCCGGCGGCGGCGGTGATCGCGGCAATGTAAATGAAATCGCGTCGGCTGGGATCGGACCCAGACTCGGTCTTTGCGCCCACGGCGGTGTCGGCCACCTTGTTCCACCCTTCGAAATCCGTCCAACCGCGCGAACGGCCAGACCAGGAAATGCGCCATTCGGCGCGATATCTTTACCTCGACCCGCGAGCGGATCTTCGCCACAAGGGGCACGCTCCCTATCGGATGGGCGAACAGAGTTCGCAAGCCCTATTCGATGTGCAGCAATGCCCCTACTAGCCCCATGGTTGGTTTCGTTAGAATGCGTCTCGCGCTTTTTCAACCCGGCATTCCCCAGAACGTGGGCGCGGCGATTCGGCTTTCCGCCTGCCTGGACGTGGGCCTGGACGTCATCGAGCCCTGCAGTTTTCCCTTGGACGACAAGAGCTTGAAGCGCGCGGCGCTCGATTACGGCCCGCTGGCGCACCTCACCCGCCACGATTCCTGGGAAACCTTCCTGCAGGCGCCGCAGCGCGCTCACGGGCGCCTGGTGCTGTTCACCACCCGCGGCGACCAGACCTTCCACGACTTCGCCTTCCAGCCCGGCGACACCCTGCTTTTCGGCAACGAGAGTCGCGGCGCGCCCGAGGAAGTCCACGCCGCGGTCGACGCCCGGGTGGTGATCCCGCTTCGGCCGCAGGCCCGCTCGCTGAACGTGTCGGTGACCGCCGGCATGGCCCTGGCCGAAGCCCTTCGCCAGACGGGCGGCTTCCCGTCGCTGGCAGCCCTGCAGACGTAAAAAAGGCGGCCCCGTTTCCGGGACCGCCCAAGTTGAACCATCGGCGCTGGTCCGCCAGCGGCGGGCGAGGTGTGGAGTCTTCGCCCGCGCTCGGCGTCCCGGCGGCTTAACCCTTGGGGATCAGGCCAGCACCATGATCACGACCCGGCGGTTCTGCGCCCGGCCTTCCTTGGTCTCGTTCGGGGCCACGGGATCTTCCGCGCCGTACGAGATGGTCGCCATGCGGTTCAGGGCGACGCCCTGACGCGAGAGGAACTTGCGGACAGCGTCGGCGCGGCGTTGGCCGAGCTTTTCGTTGTAGCCTTCCTCGCCGGTGGCGTCGGTGTAGCCCTGGATCTCCAGGTACACGTTCTTGTTCTCTTCCTTCAGCTTGGCCGCGAAATCCGCGAGGCGCTGTTCAGCCTCGGGGGACAGGGCGTCCTGGTCGGTCGGGAACTTCACGGAATCGTCCGACAGGACCATCGAATACATGAACTTGCCTTCGGCGAGCTTGCCGGCGGCAGTCGCGCGATCGAGGGCTTCGCGGGACGTCTTGTCGAGTTCGGAGATCTGGGTGTCGTGACCGTCCACCCGCGTGTTCACCGCTCCGACCTGAGTGTTGACGTACTTCTTCGTCGCGCAGCCGCTGACCGCCAGGCCCCCAGCCACCAGCGCGACAACGGTCGCCATCTTCAAGCTGCCTTTGACTTGGCCGATCATTGTTCGCTTCTTCTCCTCATTGATCCAAGAAAGCTTGACCTTGGACCTACCAACTCATCCGGGTCGTTCAGCTTTCGCATTACGAAACCGTCAGGTGACAGAGGCGAAAAATAGGCGTGTTCTTGTCTTGATTGGCGCCGCTTGAATTCAATGTTCACGGTCACTCTATTGACCGCGCGCGATCGCTCGAACCCGGTTTTGGTTCCACGAATTATTTTCAGTCCGAAGAGGATTTTTTGGTGGGCGCGAAGGCCTCGAAGGCCCTCGGTTCGGCCCGGCCGGCGCGCGGCGATGGAATCGCAGGCGGCAGCGGCGTCCGAACGCGCGCGTCCGGCTCACCCTGCAGATGTAGGGAGCTTTCGCGCCACCGCAAACGAAAAACGCGCCCCAGGCGACCGGAGCGCGTTTCTCGTCGGTTCGGACGCGAGCCCTACTGCAGGGTCGCCCGGCCAAAGGACAGGCCGCCATCGTCGGCCCCGACGGCGATCACCCCGCCGTCTTCCAGTTCCCCGGCCAGCAGCCTGCGGGCGATCGGATCGACCAGCTCCTTCTGGATCACGCGCTTGAGGGGGCGCGCGCCATAGACCGGGTCGTAGCCCTTGTCGGCCAGCCACTGCAGGGCCTCGGGCGCCAGCGCCAGGGTCATGCGGCGGTCGGCCAGCAGCTTCTCCACCCGGCCCAGCTGGATGCGGACGATGTCGCTCATGTTCGAGCGGTCGAGCCGCTTGAACAGGATGATCTCGTCGATCCGGTTCAGGAACTCCGGACGGAAGTGGCCGCGCACCGTGGCCATGACCAGCGGACGCACCTCTTCCACGTCGGCTCCGTCCTCCTGATTGGCCAGGAACTCGGCGCCGAGGTTGGAGGTCATGATGATCAGGGTGTTGCGGAAATCGACCGTCCGCCCCTGCCCGTCCGTCAGACGACCGTCATCCAGCACCTGCAGCAGCACGTTGAAGACGTCCGGGTGGGCCTTCTCGATCTCGTCGAACAGCACCACCTGGTACGGACGGCGACGGACAGCCTCCGTCAGCGCCCCGCCCTCGTCGTAGCCGACATAGCCGGGAGGCGCCCCGATCAGGCGGCTGACCGAGTGCTTTTCCATGTATTCCGACATGTCCATGCGGGTGATCGCATGCTCGTCGGCGAACATGAACTCGGCCAGGGCCTTGGTCAGCTCGGTCTTGCCCACGCCCGTCGGGCCCAGGAACAGGAACGAGCCGATCGGCCGCGTGGGATCGTGCAGACCGGCGCGGGCGCGGCGGACGGCGTCGGACACGGCTTCCAGGGCCTCGTCCTGGCCGACCACGCGCGAGCGCAGGGCGACCTCCATCTGCAACAGCTTCTCGCGCTCGCCTTCCAGCATCTTCTCGACCGGCACGCCGGTCCAGCGGCTGACGACGGCGGCGATCTGCTCGGCGTCGACGACTTCCGGCGTCAGGGCCTTGTCGCCGTTCTCGCCGGCCTCGGCGTCGGCCAGGCGCTTTTCGAGCGCCGGGATCTCGCCGTACTGGATCTGGCCGGCGCGGGCGAAGTCGCCGGCGCGCTGGGCGTTGGCCAGATCGGCGCGCAGGCGGTCCAGCGCCTCGCGGGCCTGGGCCGCGCCGCCGACCTTGTCCTTCTCGGCCTTCCAGCGGGCGGTCATCTCGTCGGAACGGAACTGCAGGTCGTCGATCTCGACCTCCAGGTTCTCCAGGCGCTGTTTGGAGGCGGCGTCGGTTTCCTTCGAGAGCGCCTCGCGCTCGATCTTCAGCTGCACCAGGCGGCGGTCGATCTCGTCGAGCTCTTCGGGCTTGCTGTCGATGGCCATCCGCACGCGGCTGGCCGCCTCGTCGACCAGGTCGATGGCCTTGTCGGGCAGGAAGCGGTCGGCGATGTAGCGGTTGGACAGCGTCGCGGCGGCCACGATGGCGCTGTCGCTGATCCGCACCCCGTGGTGGACCTCGTACTTCTCCTTCAGGCCGCGCAGGATCGAGACGGTGTCCTCCACCGTCGGCTCCTGCACGAACACCGGCTGGAAGCGACGCGCCAGGGCGGCGTCCTTCTCGACGTGCTTGCGATACTCGTCCAGCGTCGTGGCGCCCACGCAGTGCAGCTCGCCCCGCGCCAGGGCGGGCTTCAGCAGGTTGGAGGCGTCCATCGCCCCGTCGCTCTTGCCTGCGCCCACCAGCGTATGCATCTCGTCGATGAACAGGATGATCGAGCCTTCGGCCGCGGTCACCTCGGCCAGCACGGCCTTCAGGCGCTCCTCGAACTCGCCGCGATACTTCGCGCCGGCTATCAGGCTGCCCATGTCCAGCGACAGGAGCTTCTTGTCCTTCAGGCTTTCGGGCACGTCGCCGTTGACGATGCGTTGCGCGAGACCTTCGACGATGGCGGTCTTGCCCACGCCCGGCTCGCCGATCAGCACCGGGTTGTTCTTGGTGCGGCGGGAAAGGACCTGGATGGTGCGGCGGATCTCCTCGTCGCGGCCGATCACCGGGTCGATCTTGCCGTCCCTCGCCGCAGCCGTCAGGTCGCGGGCGTAGCGCTTGAGCGCGTCATAGCCTTCCTCGGCGTTGGCGCTGTCGGCGGTGCGGCCCTTGCGCAGGGCGGCGGCGGCGGTCTCCAGGCTCTGGGCCGAGACGCCGGCGTCCTTCAGCGCCTTGGCGCTTTCGGCGCCGTCCTTGGCGATGGCGACGAGCAGGCGCTCGGTGGTGACGAAGGCGTCGCCGGCCTCCTTGGCGCCGTCCTCGGCGGCCGCGAAGACACGGGCGGTGTCGGGCTTCATGTAGAGCTGGCCGCCGGCGCCGTCGACGCGCGGGTTCTTGGCCAGGATCGCGTCCACGGCCGCATCGGCCGCGTCGGGGCGGCCGCCGGCATTGGCGATGATGGTGCGCGAAAGCCCGTCCTTTTCTTCCAGCAGCACCTTCAGAAGGTGCTCGGGCCCAAGCTGCTGGTGACCGCGAGCCAGGGCCAGGCTCTGCGCGGACTGCACGGCCTGCTTGGCGCGGTCGGAATAGATGTCGATCTTCAAGTCAGCGTCCCCTTCACTAGGCGGATCAGGCCTAGAGCCTGCCAAGCAGGCTCCAGCTTCCAAGTCTAGGAGCGCGCCGGACGGGTTAGCCGCAAAGCACCTAACCCTGGCGCGCTCCGGGCCGCCTCTGATGAGCACGACCCGACCTGTCAGGGGATGTAGTGTGGCCCTAGAGCCACACAAGGCTCACCAGCCCTGGCTTGCCAGATAGTTTTCCAGGGCCTGGATGCGCGTAGCGTCCGAGGGGTGGGTCGAGGCGAACTCGGGCCGCCCCGAGCCCCCTTGGGCCTGCATCTTGCGCCACAGCGATACAGCCTCGCGCGGGCGGTAGCCGGCGCGCTGCATGATGTCGACGCCGATGCGATCGGCCTCCAGTTCGTGCCTGCGCGAGAACGGCAGCAGGAAGCCCATCTGCGCCCCCGCCCCGCCCAGCGAGGCCACGGCCCGGCCGCTGTCGCTGCCGCCGCCGCCGGCGGCGGCTTGGGCGATCGCCAGGACGAGCTGGGTGCTCATCTGCTGCGAGTAGCGCTCGGCGGCGTGGCGGCCTAGCACGTGGGCGGCCTCGTGGCCCAGCACGGCGGCCAGCTGGTCGTCGTTGTCGACAAGGCGCACCAGCCCCGAATTGACGCCGATATGGCCGCCCGGCAGCACGAAGGCGTTGGGGGTGTCGTTGTCGAAGACCACGTAGTCCCAGGGCCGGTTGGCCAGGCCGGCGGCCTCAATGATCCGCTGGCCCACCGTGGTGACGCGGGCGTTCATCCGCGCGTCCTTCGAGATCTTGCTGGTCCTCAGGGTCTGTTGCCAGGCCTGCTCGCCCGATCGCGCTAAGCTGGCCTCGTCGACCATGGCGAACTGGTCGCGGCCAAGCTCGGCGTTGTAGGCGCAGCCCGAAAGGATCAGGCCGGCGATCAGGACCAGCGACGGACGAAGGCGCATGGGCGGCTCGCGTTATTGTTGTCGACGGCCCGACTTAAGGCGCGTGGACGCGGACTGGCAACAAGATCCTCCCCTGCCGGGGAGGTGGCCCAAAGGGCCGGAGGGGAGCCGTTTCCAGCTTTCTGAGCGCTTGAAGGTCATCAGCCCCTCCCCTCTCCGTCCGCTTCGCGGACACCTCTCCCAGAGGGAGAGGGTCTTGGCGTCAACGCTTCAACTCGAGGATGTCGAGCTTGGACTCCTGCTGCGGCCAGGGCATGACCAGGCGGTAGCGGTTGGGGCCGATGCGCTCGAACACTCCGGCCTGGTCGCGCTGCGGATCGCGGCGGTAGGTCGCCCGGCCCTCGCGGTCGCCCCACGCCACCGCACCCAGGAACACCAGGCGCCGGTCGCTGTCGGGGTAGAGGTTGCCGGCCTGACGTTGCGAGCCGCTGGTCTTCTCCAGCAAGAGGTCGCCGCCAGGCGTCAGCTGCACCCGGCAGCGAAACCAGCCGTAGGCGACGTAGGGCAGGCCACGGCCGTCCTGGCTGCCCAGCTTGATCGTGCGGCACTGGTAATTGCCGGGCGTCGGCTGCGGTCGAGGCAGGGCGGCGCGCGGCTCCACCAAGACGCCCAGGGCGCGCAGCTCGCGGGCGTGGCCGCTGCGCCGCGCCTCGGACAGCGCGCCTTCCCAGGCCGAATTCAGCCGCTCGATCCGGTTGATGTCCTCGCGGGTCGCGTCGCGCCGCCAGTCGCCGGAGGCGGCCAGGACGGGCGTGGCGACCACGAGGGACAGGGCGATAGCGGCGGCGGCGCGCATGGGCGGCTCCAGGGAACGTCGAAGGAGCCGAGATAACTCGCCAGGCGCCGGAGGGTTCGCCTTCAGCGGGCGGCGGCGATGGTCCGCGCCAGCTGCCGGGGATCGACCGGCTTGCCCAGGATCGGCACGTCGCGCAGGTCCGGCCGCACGCCCTGGTCGCCGTAGCCGGTGACGAAGGCGAAGGGCACGCCGCGCTCGCGCAGCACGTCGGCGGCGGCGAACGAGGTGCCGCCGTCCAGGTTCACGTCCAGCAGGGCGAAGTCGACGACCTCGCGCCGCGCGGCCTCCACCGCCGTCTCGGCCGAGACCGCCGGGCCGGTGACGTCGCAGCCCAGGTCGGTCAGCAGGTCCTCGACCAGCATGGCGACCATGATCTCGTCCTCGACGATCAGCACCCGCATCAGGCGGCTCCCCGGGCAGGCGCCGGCTGGGCCGCCGGGCGGCGGCGGATACGGGCGACGATGGTGCAGACCACGCCCTCGGGCGGATAGTCGAGCGCCGCCTCGCCGTCGAGCTCCAGCGCCAGCCCGCGCGTGATCAGGCGGCTGCCGAAGCCCTTGCGTTCCGGCGGCGACACCGGAGGGCCGCCGGCCTCCTGCCAGCGCAGTCGCAGCCGCTCGTCGTCGCCCTCGCCTTCCCGGCTCCAGCTGATCCGCACCTGGCCGGTCGATTGCGACAGGGCGCCGTACTTGGCCGCGTTGGTGGTCAGCTCGTGCAGGGCCAGAGACAGCGACAGCGCGGTCTTGGGCGACAGCCTTACCGGCGGCCCGGCCAGTTCAAAGCGAGAGGCGTCTCCATAGGAGTCCACCAGGCCCGCCACGATGTCGTGCAGGTCCGCGCCGTCCCACGCCTCACGGGTGAGAATGTCGTGGGTCCGGGCCAAGGCCAGCAGGCGCGTGGTCAGCGACTCGCGGGCGTCGCCCAGGTCGGCGGCGTTGCGCAGGGTCTGGCCGGCCACCGACTGCACGGTGGCCAGGGTGTTCTTGACCCGGTGATTGAGCTCGTTGACCAGCAGCCGCTGCAGTTCCTCGGCCCGCTTGCGCTCGGTGACGTCGCGCATGACGCCGGTGAAGAAGCGCCGGTCGCCCGAGCGCCACTCGGCGATGGACAGTTCGAGGGGAAAGGTCGTGCCGTCCTGGCGCCGCCCGAACACCTCGCGGCCGATGCCGATGATCCGGCGCTCGCCGGTGCGGCGGTAAGTGTCGAGATAGCCGTCGTGGGCGCCGTGATGCGGCTCGGGCATCAGGGTGTTGACGTTGCCGCCGATCATGTCGGCCGCGGCATAGCCGAACAGTCGCTCGGCGGCCGGATTGAAGGCTTCGATGCGGCCGTACTCGTCGATGACGACGATGGCGTCCACCGCCGTGTCGACGATGGCGCGATAGCGGGCTTCGTCGCCCGCTCCGCCGGACTGTGTTCCACGCCCGCCCATGGCTGGCTCTCCTGTGGTCCAGGAGAGCCTAGCCTATGGGTTGATCCGCCGCCAAGTCCTCGCGGCGGATGACCTCAGGCGTCTTCCGGCTCTGAAGCCGGGGCGTCGCCGCCTTCGAAGCTGCGCGGGGCGCGGCGACGACGGGGCTTCTTGACCTCTTCGCCGGCGGCCTCGGGGGCCGGGGCGGCGGGGGTCTCGGCCGCCGGAGCGGTTTCGGTCTTCGGCTCGGGGGCCGGCTTGGGTTCGGACTTGCGGCCCAGGAACGCCGGAGCGTGGCTGACGGCGCCGTCCTGGCCGCGCAGCACCGGCGAGCTTTCGGTCGCCTGCGCTTCGCCGCCCAGCGGACCGGCTTCCGGCTCGATCACGGCCAGCGGATCGCGCTCGCTGCGGTCGCGATCGCGGTTGCGGTCACGATCCCGGTCGCGGCGCGAGCGGCGGCCTTCGCGGGCCTCGCCCTGGAACTCGCCGCCTTCGGCCGCCGGGCGGTCCTCGCGCGGCTGACGCTCTTCCCGGGGACGGTCGTCGCGCGGGCGATCATCACGGGGACGGTCGTCACGGTCGCGGAAGCGCTCTTCGCGCGGCCGGTCGTCACGGGGACGATCATCGCGGGGACGATCGTCACGAGGGCGGTCATCACGGTTGCGGTCGCGATCGTCGCGGTCGCGCCAGCGGTCGCGGCGGCCTTCGCCCTGCTGACCGTCACGGTCGCGATCGCGGTTGCGGTCACGGTCGCGGTTCTCGAAGCGGTCGCGGTTGCGGTCACGGCGTTGCTCGCCCTGGCCTTCGCCGCCCTCGCCGCCTTCAGCGCCCTCGGCGGGCGTCTCGGCGGCCGGCGGGGCCTCGGGGGCCTCTTCCGGCTCGGCTTCGAAGTCGATCTCGTAGGCCGAGTAGGCGTCCTTGCCGATGATGTCGCTGACCGGACGATTCGGCTGGATGGCGCGCAGGACGCGGAAGTAGTGCTCTGCGTGCTGCAAGTAGTTCTCGGCCAGCACCCGGTCGCCGGACGACGAGGCGTCGCGGGCCAGCTGCTGGTACTTTTCATAGACGCTCTGGGCCGCGCCGCGGACCTTCACGCCATCCGGACCGTTCGAATCGAAGGCCCGGTTGGCGTTGTGCTGCTGCGGCTTGCCACCACCGCCCCCGCGGTTGTTGCGGCCACGCTGGCGCTTCATGCCCTTGAAATCTCTCATCTTCTTCTGAACCTGTCCGATCGGGACACTTTAGCCCGATCGGTATTCGGTCTCTTGAGACTGGGTGCGCCCGTCTCGGGCTCGCCTTCGATGTTCTTGAGACCTGGGTTTCCGTAGAGTCTCCGTCCGGATCGGGCGCGGCTTTCGGCCTCGTCGGCCGTTCGCGCCTGCCGGATGCGTCTGGCGATCGTCGAAACGACCGCTCTTCCCGTCACCCGGCGATTTGGAAGGAGACCCTTTTCGTCTACCGCCTCACGCCGACGTTTCCAAGGGGTTTTTGAAGCCCGTGACAACGCGGTCGTGGGTAGACAGGTCCTTGACCGTCCGGACGTTCTGGGCACCGGCCGCCTTGAACAGGATCTCGACGTCCGCCGACTGATCGAAACCGATCTCGACGCAGAACAGGCCGCCAGGCTTGAGCACCCGCAGGATCTCGGGCGCCAGGGCGCGATAGGCGGTCAGGCCGTCGGCGCCGCCGTCCAGGGCCAGGCGCGGCTCGTGGTCGCGCACTTCCGGCTCCAGGGTGTCGATGTCGGCGGTGGGAATGTAGGGCGGGTTGGAGACCACGACGTCGAACGAGGCGTCGCCCAGGCCCGTCGTCCAGTCGCCGCGCATCAGCGCGACGCGGCCGTCGAGGTCGAGGTTGGCGGCGTTCTCGCGCGCCACGGCCAGGGCCTCTTCGGAGATATCGATGCCCAGGCCCTTGGCGGCCGGGCGCTCGGCCAGGATGGCCATCAGCATCGAGCCCGAGCCGACGCCCAGGTCCAGCAGGTTGAAGGCCATGGTCTCGGGGAAGGCCTTGAGCACCTCGTCGACGATGACCTCGGTCTCCGGACGCGGGGTCAGGACGTCCTTGGTCACCGACAGCAGGATCTTCCAGAAGCCCTTGCGGCCGATGATGTGGCTGACCGGCTCGCGGCGGGCGCGGCGCTCCAGGTACTCGTCCAGCGTGGCGACCTGCTCGGCGGTCAGCTCGCGATAGGGGTCGGTGATGATGTCCGTGCGGCTGACGCCGGCGGCGACTTCAAGCATCAGGCGCGCGTCGATGGCGGGCTGGTCGATGCCGGCTTCCTTCAGGCGCTCCTTGGCGCCGTTCCAGGCTTTGACGAGGGTGAGGGTCATGGCGGCTCCAATAGCGCGTCGCGGCGACGAGTGCGAGGTCGAGGGCGAGATTGCGGATGGATACCAATAATTGGTATGCTGTGGCTTGTAGGAGCCTGCTATGAGCAAGAACACCTCGGTCAGCCTCGGGCCTCACTTCCAGGAATTCATCGAAGCCCAGGTGGCGCAAGGCCGCTACGGCTCGGCCAGCGACGTCATCCGCGCCGGCCTGCGAATGCTGGAAGAGCACGAGACCAAGCTCGACGCGCTGCGCAACGCCCTGGCCGAAGGCGAGGCGAGCGGGTTCGCCGAGGACTTCGACTTCGAGGAATTCATCGCCGAGATGCACGACGAACAAGCCTCGCGCGGGTCCGCCAAGCCGTGAGCCGCCTCGCCTTCCGACCACTGGCCAGGAAGGATCTCCGCGACATCTGGAACTATTCGCACGACCGCTGGGGCGCCAAGCGCGCCGACGATTACGCCAGCGGCCTGAACAAGCTCCTGAAACGCCTCGCCGCCGGCCCCTCGCTCGGCGAAGCCTGCGGCCACGTTCGGGATGGCTATCGCCGCCATCCGAGCGGCTCCCACATGATCTACTATCGCCTCGCCGACCGGGGCATCGAGGTCGTCCGCATACTGCACCAGCAGATGGACCCCGGGTCCCGTCTCTAGGACCTACTCCACCACCACCACCGCGTCGCCCTGCCCCACCGCGCCGCCTTCGGTGACGTCGAGATAGATGCCGCAGAACATGTGGCCGTAGTTGTCGAACAGGGCCTTCACCACCTCGATGTCGCGCTCGGCGGTGACCGGGTCGACGTGGGTGGCGGCGCAGCGGACGATCGGCTTCAGCACCTGCGCGGTGGCCCCGCCCACCCGCACCGTCCGGCCGGTCCAGCCGTTCTCGGCCCAGGCCGGCCAGCCCTCGACATAGAGGTTGGCGCGGAAGCGCAGGGGATCGATGGGGCGGCCGATCTTTTCGGCGAGGTCGCGCACGCTGGCCAGGTTCACGATCGAGACGAAGCCGGACTTGCTGTCCATGAACCGGTGCGCGCCCGGTCCTTCCAGCACCCGCAGCGGGCCCTTGATATCGTCGCCCAGCAGGGCCGCCAGCCAGGCCTCGAAGCCGCGCCGGCCTTCGTCGCCCGAGAGATCGCCCACGAAGGGCGCCAGCCCCTCGGCCGAGGCGGTCAGCACGCCGGTCGCCTCGTCATAGGCGGTGCGCGCCCTGGCGACGGCCGGGATCTTGGCCAGCACCGTGAACTTCATTTTCGACAGGTGCCCCGGCGCGGCGGCGTCGAAGCCGCTGGGGCCGTCCTCGACCGCATAGAGCCGGTCGCAGGGAAAGCAGGCGCCGGCCTGCAGCGTCGCCGTCTCCAGGCGCTCGGGCGTGAACCCCTTGACGGGATGGCGATAGAGCGAGGCGACCTGGGCTTGCATGGCGGCAAGGTGATCACGGCGGTGCAGCTTTGCAAGACGGGAACACCGGACGGCCTGACGGATTTGACCAGCAGGGAGGCCCGCTCATGACCGACACCACGCCGCGACGCCCCGTAAGGTCGTGGCTGGCCTCGCGGCCCTATCACCTGGCGCCGTGGATCCTGCTGCTGGCGGTCGCGCCCTTCGCCTTCCCCAAGCGCCTGGAGCCCCAGGTCGAACCGCATGCGCCGCCGCCGGGCCTGTCGGAAGACCGGACCATGCCGCCGCACGAATTCGACCAGGCCGAGCCCCGCCGCGGCCGCGCCGCCCGCCATCCGCACGGCATCCCCCTGCTGGGCTGGCGCGACATCCTATGGCGCACAGCCCGCGAGATCAGCGTCGACAAGCTGCCCTCGGTGGCCGGAGGCGTCACCTTCTACACCCTGCTGGCTCTGTTCCCCGCCATCGGCGCCTTCGTCTCGCTGTACGGCCTGTTCGCCGACGTGGCGGCGGTGGAGAAGCAACTGCAGGAGATGGCCACGGTGTTTCCGGCCAGCGTCGTCCAGATCGTCGGCGAGCAGATGCTGCGCCTGGCCGGCCAGGAGGGCGGCAAGCTGGGCGTGGCCTTCGTGGTCAGCCTGCTGCTGTCGATCTGGAGCGCCAACGCCAGCATGAAGGCGCTCTTCGACGGGCTGAACGTGGCCTATGACGAAGACGAGAAGCGCAACTTCGTCTCCAAGACCGCCCTCACCTACGGCTTCACCCTGTGCGCCCTGCTCTATGCGGTGTTCATCGCCGCGGTGCTGATCGCCATGCCGATCGTGCTGGAGCAGGTAGGCCTGGGCGCGATCTCGGCCTTCTGGATCCCGCTGCGCTGGCTGGCCGTCTGGCTGGTCACGGCCCTGGCCTTCGCCATGCTCTACCGGTTCGCCCCCTGCCGGACGCGGCCGCGCTGGCGCTGGGTGGTGCTGGGAGCGCTGTTCGGCGCGGCCGCCTGGCTGGTGGGCTCGCTGGGCTTTTCGATCTACGTCAACCGCATCGCCCACTACGACGCCACCTACGGGCCGCTGGGGGCGGTGATCGCCTTCATGGTCTGGGTATGGTTCTCGATCATGACCGTGCTGGTCGGCGCCGAGCTCAACGCCGAGATCGAGCACCAGACCGCCCACGACTCCACCACCGGCCCCGAAAAGCCGATGGGCGCGCGCGGCGCGGCCATGGCCGACACGGTGGGGCTGGCCTTCCACCCCTGGGAGATGATCAAGCGCGAGGCGGGCACGGTGAAGCGGATCGGCGGCCGCTACTGGGGCCAGGCCACGCGCCTGGGCAAGAAGACGCCGCCGCCTTAAGCCTGATCGCTTGGCGCCGCGCGCGACGCATGGCTTAGCTTGCCGCCATGATCTTCGCCCCCGCCGCTCCGTCCGAACACGAAGCCCTCGTCGCCCTGGTCAACTCCGCCTATCGCGGGCAGGGGGCCCAGGCCGGCTGGACCACCGAGGCGGGCTATATCGACGGCCAGCGCATCGACCTTGAAAGCCTGCAAGCCGACCTGGCGGCGTCGCCCGACGCCCTGATCCTAACCGCCCGCGACGAAGCAGAGGGGCCCATTCTGGGCTGCGTGTGGCTTGAACCGGCGCAGGCCGGCGTCTGGTACCTGGGCATGCTGACGATCCGTCCAGACCTTCAAGACCGGCAGATGGGCCGCACCCTGCTGGCCGCCGGCGAGGCCTACGCCAAGGAACGCGGCGCGGACCGCATGCAGATGACCGTGGTCCACATCCGCGACACCCTGATCGCCTGGTACCAGCGCCGCGGCTACGCCCTCACCGGCGAGACCCGCCCCTTCCCCCACGGCGACGACCGTTTCGGCAAGCCGCTGCGGGATGACCTGAGCTTCGTGGTGATGGAGAAATCCATCTGACGAGACCCTCTCCCTGAAGGGAGAGGTGTCGTCAAAGGCGACGGAGAGGCAAGTCGCCACGAAGGGGGCTGCTTCAGCGGAAGCTGAAAACGTCCCCCCTCCGGCCCTCCGGGCCACCTCCCCCAGTGGGGGAGGATCTTCGACCTTAATCTTCCAGGCTCGCGAGCCTTGCCGCCTGGTCCTCGGCGATCAGCGGGTTGATGACGTCGTCCAAGGCCTCGCCCTCGATCACCTTGGTCAGGTTGTACAGGGTCAGGTTGATCCGGTGATCCGTCACCCGGCCTTGCGGGAAGTTGTAGGTGCGGATGCGCTCGGACCGGTCGCCGCTGCCGACCTGGCTCTTGCGGGCGTCCGAGCGGGCGGTGTCCAGGGCCTCGCGCTGCATGTCGTAGAGCCGGGCCTTCAGGTTCTTCATGGCCCGGGCGCGGTTCTGGTGCTGGCTCTTTTCCGAAGAGGTCACCACCACGCCGGTGGGCAGGTGGGTGATGCGCACGGCCGAGTCGGTCTTGTTGACGTGCTGGCCGCCGGCGCCGGACGAGCGGTAGGTGTCGATCCGCAGATCGCTTTCCTTGATCTCGATCTCGACGTCCTCGGCCTCGGGCAGCACCGCCACGGTGGCGGCCGAAGTGTGGATGCGCCCTTGCGCCTCGGTTTCGGGCACGCGCTGCACGCGGTGCACGCCGCTCTCGAACTTCAGCCGGCCGAACACGCCGTCGCCGGTGATCGAGGCGATGATTTCCTTGAAGCCGCCCATCTCGCCCTCGGAGATGCTGTCGACCTCGACGCGCCAGCCCTGGTTCTGGGCGTAGCGCTGGTACATGCGAAAGAGGTCGCCGGCGAACAGGGCGGCCTCGTCGCCGCCGGTGCCGGCGCGCACTTCCAGGATGGCCGAGGCGTTCTCGTCCTTGTCCTTGGGCGCCAGCATCAGGGCCAGCTCCCGCTCCATGACCGGCAGCTTCTCGTCCAGGGCGACGATCTCGTCGCGCACCATGGCGGCCATCTCGGGATCGGCGGCCATCTCGTCCAGCTCGGCGCGCTCGGCGCTCAGCTTGGCCAGGCGCTCGACGGCCTCGGCCACGGGACGCAGCTCGGCGTGCTCCTTGGAGAGCTTGACGATCTCGCCGCCATCGGTGGCCGCGCCCATGCGGGCCTCCACTTCGCGGAAACGGTCGAGAACCTGGTCGAGGCGGGCCTGGGGCAGTCGCAAGGGAAGAGATCGCACGGCTGAGGGATGGGGCCGGTCTCTCTAGGCCTTTTCGGGGGGGAATGGAATGGAGGCGGATGCTCGCCCGTATCCGGGAAAGCATCCGCTTTCGACGCTAGCGCGCCTTCCAGTCCGCCAGCGGGGTCGAGCCCTGCGCGGCCAGCACCGCCTCGGCGGCCTTGTCGCCCAGCACCTTGGCCTTCAGGAAGGCCACGCTGAGGGCCGAGGCCTCGTTAAAGCCCGGCGCCTCGGGGTGATAGGCCAGGCCATGGCCGATCCCCTTGCCGACCCACAGATACTTCTCGCCCGGCGCACTGGTCTCGAACGGATAGAGGTGCTCATGCCAGTCGGCGATCATGCCGGGCAGCACGTCCTGGTCGCCGGTGATCATCAGCACCGGCTTCTTGACGCTGGCGTAAGAGGTCGGCCCCACCAGCCCCTTGATGACGCCGGGGCTGGAAAAGCACAGGGCGGCCTTGGTCCGGGGATCCTGGGCCGGGATCATCCCCTCCATGGCCCCGGCGCGGATCAGCGACATCAGCGAACCATAGGAGTGGCCGGCCGAGGCCATCGGCAGGCCGGGCGCGGCCTTTTCGGCGTAATCGGTGGCGGCCGCCAGGTCGGCCAGGCGCAGCGGGAAGGCCGCGCGCAGGTCGTAGTCGGCGCGCTTGGGGTGCTTCTGGGAGTCGACATGCAGCGGCGCGACGATCATGAAGCCGGCTCCCGTCCACAGGTCGAGCAGCGCCTGATAGTGCGCCGGCCAGCCGCCCGCCCCGTGCGAGAAGATGATGATCCCCTTGGGCGCGTCGGGACGCAGGATGGTCAGCTCGACGTCGCGGCCGCCGACCTTGAGGGTGGTGTTCGAGGTCGCCGTCGCGGCGCGCGCCAGCAAAGGCGTCGCGGCGAAGGCCAGGGTCGCGGCCAGCAGGCCGCGGCGGTTGAGGATAAGCTTGGTCACGAAAAGCCCCACATGATCGTCTAGCGGGTACGCTTCGTCGGTTCGCGTCGATTGTCCAGGCTCAGAAGGCCGGCTTGACCTCGATCGTCGTCACCTGCCTCGCCGATTGTCCAGGCTCAGAAGGCCGGCTTGACCTCGATCGTCGTCACCTGCCTCGCCGAGCGCGACGGCTTGAGGTCGCCGTCCACCACGACGCGGTAGGGCCCCTCGCGGGCGTCCAGCGGCGCGCCGTTCTTGCGGTCGGCGATGACCACGGGATTGGTCCGGTAGAACGGGTCCGTCTCGGCCAGCGACAGGATCGAGACGTAGCCGTCGGCGGCCTTCACCAGCACCACTTGGTTCAGATAGCGCCCCATCAGCCGGTCGCCATGCACGACGCCGGCCTGGACGAGCGCCGCGTTCAGCAGCGCGCCCTCGTAGACCGCGCTCTTGCCGCCCTCGACCATGGTCGCCCTGGCGCGCGGCAGGGCGGCGAGGTCGGCGGGGGTCAGGACGATGCTGTCGCGCCCCTGCACCGTGACCTTGAGGTCCTGAGCGAAGGCGGCGGGGGCGAGCGCCAGGATGGTTGCGGCGATGGCGGCGGCGAGACGCATGGAAGAGGCTCCGTGAACGGCCGCGCGATCTGACTCCCCCGCCCCCATCGGCGCAAGTCTCAACCCCGCCAGCCGAACACTAGCGGCTTGGAAGCCTGGGCCAGGTCGCTCGGCGGGGTCTTGGGCGAGTGGCCGCCGAACAGGGTGGGATAGAGCGAGGCGACCAGCAGCACGGCCATGGTCACGTTGAACGTGCGCAGGATCGCCGGCCGGTCGAGGAAGCGCCGCAGGGCCATGCCGAAGCCCGCCCAGGCGGCGCTGCACGGCGCGCCGACCAGCATGAACAGGCCCGCCAGCAGCGGCACCACCATGACCCCGCCCCCCTCCGGCGCGTAGGTGGTCACCGCGCCCAGCGCCATGGCCCAGGCCTTGGGGTTGACCCACTGGAAGGCCGCCGCGGCCCAGAAGCCCATCGGCCTGCCGCCCGCCTCGCGGTCGGAAATCCCCCTGGCCGTGCCGATCTTCCAGGCCAGCCACAGCATGTAGGCCGCGCCCGCCCAGCGCAGGATCTCGTGCAGCACCGGCCAGGCCTTGAACACGCCGCCGAGGCCAAAGCCCATGGCCAGCACCATGACGCCGAGACCCAGGCTGATCCCCAGGATGTGCAGGATCGTACGGCGGAAGCCGAAGTTCGCCCCCGAGGCCAGCAGCATCATGTTGTTGGGACCCGGCGTGCCGGCCGTGGCGAAGGCGAACAGCATGAAGGCGAGGATCAGTTGCGGCGTCATCGGGACCTCCCTGGCGGAATGTCACGGTGATGATTTCGATTGATACATGAGTCAAAACTTATATTGATACAGTGACAATGTAGCCGGACCGCGCCGATGACCGCTCCCTGGACCCCCGCCCTGCCCGACGGCGGCGCCCCGATCTATGAGCGGCTGGTAGAGGCCCTGCGCGCCGACGTCGAATCCGGCGCCCTGCCAGCGGGAACCCGCCTGCCGCCGCAGCGCGACCTGGCCCATCGCCTGGGCCTGGGCCTGGGCACCGTCACCCGCGCCTATGTCGAGGCCGAGAAGGCGGGGCTGGTCAGCGCCCATGTGGGGCGCGGCAGCTTCGTCAACGCCCCGGGCGCCATCGCCGGCCCCCGTCGGCGGGAAGGTCCGATCAACCTGGCCCAGAACGTCGCCCTGAACTGGCCGGCCGCCCGGGTGATCGGCGACACCCTGCAGCGCCTGCGCCGCCGTCCCGACCTCGCCGACCATCTAGACTACGCTCCCGCCGCCGGGCTGGAGCGACATCGCCGCGCGGCCGCCGCGTGGCTGGCCCGCAGCGCCGGCTTCGAGAGCGCCGACTGGACGCGCCTGGTCTGCTGCGCCGGCGCCCAGCAGGGCCTGGCCCTGGCCTTCGGCGCGGCCGTCCGCCCCGGCGAGACGGTGCTGTGCGAGGCCTCGACCTTCCACGGCGTAAAGGCGCTCGCGACCCACGCCGGCTACCGCCTGCAGGGCGTGGCCATGGACGACGAGGGCTTGATTCCCGAGGCGCTGGAAGAAGCCGCCCGCCGCACCGGCGCCCAGGTCGTCGCCCTGCTGCCCACCCTGCAAAATCCCACCGGCCGGATCATGTCGCTGTCCCGGCGCGAGGCGATCATCGCCCTCGCCCGCCGCCTGGACCTGATCCTGATCGAGGACGATATCTACGGCGCCTACGCCCCCGGCGCGCCGCCGCCCCTGGCCGTGCTGGCGCCCGAGCGCACCTTCCACGTCTCGGGCGTGTCCAAGACCCTGGCCCCGGGCCTGCGCGCGGGCTTCGTGCTGGCGCCCAGCGAGGCGGCCCTGGAGCGGATCCTCGACACAATGCGCGCCATCGCCTATGCCCCGCCGGGCTTTGGCATGCTGATCGCCGGCCAGTGGATCGAGGACGGCACGGCCGACGCCATCCTGGCCGAGATTCGCGAGGAGACCGCCGCCCGCGTCGCCCTGGCCCGGTCGATCCTGGACGACGCCCTTTCCCCTCCCGCCTCGCCCACCGTTCCGCACCTGTGGCTGCCGATGAGCGAACTGGAGGCCGAGCGCCTGGCCGGGCGGGCCCTGCGCGGCGGGGCCGAGGTCACCCCGCCAGCCGCCCCGATCGTCGAGCCGGGCCTCGTCACCGGCGTGCGCCTGGCCCTGGGCGCGGCCGGTGACCGCGCCGAACTGGAGGCCGGCCTGCGCATCGTCGCCGCCGCCCTGACCGACGTGGACGAGCGCTCCCGCCCGGTGATCTGAGACGGTGTCGTGAACTCAACCCTTTCGCGGAACAAAGCTCTGCCATTCAACCGATGGCTTTGCTATGGCTCCGCACGTGGGGGCTGAGTTCCAGCCGGTTCACATCCTATGGAGCCGAAATGCGTCGTATCTTCCTGGTGGCCGCCATGGCCTCGCTCACGACCGCCTGCGTCAGCACGAGCGGCGGCGACACCGTTACTCAGATCCCGTCCGACATCTCCAAGACCGCCTTCGTCAAGGACATCACGGTCAACACCCCGACCGGCGCCAGCGAACAGTTCGAGACGGTCTTCAAGACCAGGGTCGGCGAGAAGCTGGCCAAGTGCGCCAAGGGCGAAAAGCCCCTGCTGCTGAAGGTCGAGATCACCAACCTGAAGAAGGCCAACGCGGCCATGACCGTGCTGGTCGGCTCGTCGAACAACATGGTCGGCGTGGCCAAGCTGGTCGACCCGGAAAGCGACAAGGTCGTCGCCGACTACGAGATCACCCGCTCGACGGGCGGCGGCGGCCTGATCGCCGCGGCGGCCATGTCGCAGGCCGAGGAGCAGCTGTCGTCGGGCTTCGGCGACGAGATCTGCAAGCGCGCCTTCATCAAGCGCTGAGCCTGAGCCGGAACGTCGAAGGGCGGATCCTGCCGGGCCCGCCCTTCTTCTTTGCCTGGACGCCGGACCTTACCTGGCGGCCAGGGCCTTGGTGAACGCCTCGTCGGCGAACAGGGTCTTGAAGTCGTCGGCCAGCGCCGCGCTCAGGGTCGCGGCGGCGTTCTTGCCCCCGGCGATCTGCACGGCCTTGTTGGCCTTGCCCTTCAGCTCGCGGGTGTAGAGCGTCTCGCCGCCGGCCAAGGTGACGGTGACCGTCAGGTCGACATTGGCGTCCGACTTGCCGGCCAGGATGCCGACGCCGAACTTGCTGTAGAAGGTCACGACCTTGGCTTCGACCTTCGGCCCGCCCGAGCCCAGACCGTAGCCGCGCTTCTTCAGCTCGGCCGACAGGGCGTCGCGCACGACGTCGGCGACCTCTTCCTTCGAGCGGATCGGCGCCATCTCCATGCCGTAACCATTGATCTTGGTCGAGATACGCTGGCGGTTGGTGGTGCGGGCGTCGACGGCGACGACGGTGACCTGGATCGATTCGGCGCCCGGCACGGCGGCGACCTCGGCCGGCGCGTACGGGATCGGCACGATCTCCTCGGTCGTGGCGCACGCCGTCAGGGTCGCGGCCAGCGCGACGATCGCAAGCATTCTCATATGGTAGAGCCCCCAGAACACGTAACGGCGCTATCGCCGGTTCGCGACCTTTCCGAGGGACGCGCGCATAAGTCAAGCTTGCGGCGAGAAACTACTCCGCCGCGATAGCCTTGGCGTCCTTGGCGGCCTGCAGCTCGGCCGCCTTCTTCTCCACCAGCTCGACGATATGGTCGATCATGCCGTCGTTGGACTGCTTGTGATCGGGCTTGCCGGCCATGTAGATCATGCCCGCCCCGGCCCCGCCGCCGGTGAAGCCGATATCGGTCATCAGGGCCTCGCCCGGGCCGTTGACCACGCAGCCGATGATCGACAGCGACATGGGCGTGGAGATGTGCGCCAGGCGCTCTTCCAGCTGCTCCACCGTCTTGATGACGTTGAAGCCCTGACGCGCGCAGGACGGACAGGCGATGATGTTGACGCCACGGTGGCGCAGGCCCAGCGACTTCAGGATGTCGAAGCCGACCTTGATCTCTTCCACCGGATCGGCGGCCAGCGAGACGCGGATGGTGTCGCCGATGCCGGCCCACAGCATCGAGCCCATGCCGATGGCGCTCTTGACGGTGCCGGTGCGCAGGGCCCCGGCCTCGGTGACGCCAAGGTGCAGCGGGCAGTCGATGGCCTCGGCCAGCTGCTGGTAGGCCGCCACGGTTAGGAACGGGTCGGACGCCTTCACCGAGATCTTGAACTCGTGGAAATCGTGATCCTGCAGAATCCTGGCGTGGTTCAGCGCGCTCTCGACCATGGCCTCGGGGCACGGCTCGCCGTAGCGCTCCAGCAATTCGCGTTCGAGCGAACCGGCGTTGACGCCGATGCGGATCGAGCAGCCGTGATCCTTGGCGGCGTTGACCACGTCTCGCACGCGGTCGGGGCTGCCGATGTTGCCCGGATTGATCCGCAGGCAGGCCGCGCCCGCCTTGGCCGCCTCGATGCCGCGCTTGTAGTGGAAGTGGATGTCAGCCACGAGCGGGACCTTCGCCTCGCGGGCGATGATCTTGAAGGCCTCGGTGCTTTCCACGTCGGGGCACGACACGCGCACGATATCGGCGCCCGCCTCCTCCAGCTGGCGGATCTGGGTCAGCGTCGCGGCGGCGTCGCTGGTCAGGGTGTTGGTCATCGACTGCACCGAGATCGGCGCATCGCCGCCGACCTCCACGCTGCCGACGCGAATCTTCCGCGACTTGCGACGCTCGATCATGCGCCAGGGACGGACGTGGGTGTGGTCTGCGGCCATGGCGCCAATCTAAGGGGTTTGGCGAAGGAACCCAAGGGCGTCACGGAAGCTTCGTGACGCCTTTGGGCCCGATCAGCGTCGGGGCGTCGTCGCGGTTGCGGGCGCGGCGACCGGCTTGGCCGGCGCGGGCGCCGGAACCAGCTTGGCCAGCGTGGTCTGCGGGGCCGACAGGCGGCCGGTCAGCACGCCGCCGGTGAAAACGTCGATCGAGGTCGGCTCGGAGACGTCGGCCACCAAGCCGGGGGTGCGCGGGATGCGGAAGGCGTCGCCGGCCGACAGCCAGCGGGTGAAATGGACCGCGCCGTCGGCGCCGCGCACCGTCAGAGAGGTCGACTTCCGGGCCTGCAGGATCACGCCCGTCGAATCGGCCGGAGCCGCGCCGTACATCGCGCCCTTGCCCTTGAACGGCGCGCCCAGGTTGGCGATCGCCTCGGGGGCGGCCTGGGCCTCGGCTTCCTTGCGGGCCTTGGCGGCGGCGGCCACGGCGTCGGCCGAACCGCCGGCGGCGGCGGCGGCTTCCAGGCCGGGGGTCACATAGGGCGCGGGCGTGGTCGATTCGGCCGGCGCCGGCAGCGGCGCGCCCAGCGACACCGCGCCGCCGGCCTGGGCCGCGACCGCCGTCGTCGCCGGAGCGGCGGGCGGGGCTTGCGAGGCCACCTGGGCCTTGGGCTCGGCGTCGTGGGTCATGGCGCGCTGGGCGACATTCCACAGCACGATGGCGCCGCCGACCAGCAGGCCGCCGGCCAGCAGCAGCCCAAGGCGCGGATCGCGCTGGCGATGCACGCCGATCGGCGCGCGCAGCGGCTCGGCGTCGTCGTGGGCTTCCAGCTTGAAGCGGGCCACGGCCGCCTCGGGATCCAGGCGCAGCAGGCCGGCCACCGCTTTGATGTAGCCGATGGTGAACGGACGCGACGGCAGCTCGTCCAGCCGCATGTCCTCCAGGGCCTCGATATAGGCCTGGCGGATGCGCGTGGCGTCGGCCACGTCCTGCAGGGTCATGCCATGGAACAGGCGGGCGGCGCGCAGGGCCTCGCCCAGATCGACGCCATGGTCGACCGACGGCTGCGCCGGCGGCGCGGCCGTGTCGTCACGATCGCCTTCGGCGACCAGACTCAGATGGCTCACCGTGCCCGTGTCGAGCGGCATGACGAACAGATCACCCCAGAAAATTCGCGTCGCACGAGAGTCCGACCGATATGCGCCGACCCTAGTCGGCATTCGTTAACATTGAATTGTGGATATCAAAGTAAGTGGCCGGATTCAATGAGCTAAACTTGGCCGCAAGGTTAACCGGCCGTCAGTCTAGATGGCGACATAAAGCTTCCTGGCCAAGGTTTCGATCTCGCCCCTGAGGGAACCGCCCGACCCCTTCAGCAGGGCCTCGACATTGCGCCTGGCCGCCTCGCGATCGCACGACAGCACCATCTGCTTGACCGGACCGATGCCGGCGGGCGGCATGGACAGGCGATCGAAACCCAAGGCCACCAGGGCGAAGGCCTCCAGCGGGCGCCCCGCCATCTCGCCGCACACCGACACCGGCGTGCCGGTATCCTCGCAGGCCTGCTGGATGGTCTTCAGCGCCCGCAGGGCCGCCGGCGACAGCGGATCGTAGCGGTCCGACACCCGTGGATTGCCCCGGTCGGCGGCGAACAGGTACTGCATCAGGTCGTTGGTGCCCACCGACACGAAGTCGGTCATCGGCAGCAGCGCGTCCAAATGCCACAGAAGCGACGGGGCCTCGACCATCGCGCCGACGTCCAGGCGGGCGGGCGCGGGCCGGCCGCGTTTCAGGGCCCAGGCCACTTCCTGGTCGACGAAGGCGCGGGCGGCGCGGAACTCGTCCACATTGGCCACCAGCGGGAACATGATCCGCAGCTCGCGGCCGTTGGCGGCCTTGATCAGGGCGCGGATCTGCAGGCGCAGCAGGGCCGGACGGTCCAGGCCCATGCGCACGGCGCGCCAGCCCAGGGCCGGATTGTCCTCGCGCTCCAGCTCCATGTACGGCAGCAGCTTGTCGCCGCCGAGGTCGAGCGTGCGGAAGGTCACCGGCATGCCGTCGGCCGCCTCCAGCACCTTCTCGTAGAGCGAAGTCTGAGCCTCCAGCCGGGGCATTTCCTCGGCGACCATGAACTGGAACTCGGTGCGGAACAGGCCGATGCCCTCCGCCCCCGTCTCGCCCAGGATGTCGAGGTCGACGGCCAGGCCAGCGTTCATCAGCAGGGTGATCTTCGAGCCGTCGCGGGTGAAGGCCGGCGTGTCGCGCAGGCGGGCGAACTCGGCCTTGCGCTGGGCGCGGACCTCCATCCGGGCCTTCAGCGCCTTGACCACGTCGGGGCGCGGCCGCAGCCAGGCCTCGGCCGTCTCGGCGTCGACGACCACGGGGTCGCCCTCGCTGACCCGGTCGCGCAGGCCGGCCAGGCGGCCCACGCACGGGATATCCAGCGCCCGGGCCACGATGCCGGCATGGCTGGCGGCGCTGCCCTCTTCGAGCAATATGCCCTTCAGCTTGGTGCGGTCGTATTCCAGCAGGTCGGCGGGACCCAGGTTCCGGGCGATCAGGATCGCGTCCTCGGGCAGCTGGCGCACGGCGTGGACGTCGCCCGACAGGTGGCGCAGCAGCCGGTCGTTCAGGTCTTCCAGGTCGTGCAGCCGCTCGCGCAGATAGGGGTCGCGGGCCTGGCCCAGGCGCGCGCGGTGCTCCGAGCGCACGCGCTCGACGGCGGCCTCGGCGGTCAGACCCGAGCGCACGGCCTCTTCCAGACTGCGGTTCCAGCCCCGGTCGTGGGCGAACATGCGGTAGGTCTCGAGCACCTCGTACGAAGCGCCGACCAGGCCATGCTGGCCCTCCAGCATCTCGTCGATCTGGGTCTGCAGGGCCTCGACGGCGTATTTGAGCCGCGCCTCCTCGGCCAGGGCGTCGTCCGACAGCAACTGCTCGGGGGCCACGGGCTGCTCGTGCAGCACGGCCACGCCATAAGCCAGACCTTCCGCGAAGCGCGAGCCCTTCAGGCGCTCTGGCTTGTGCGGGGCCAGCTCGACGTCCTTGAGTTCGTCGGCGCCCAGCAGCTCGCTAGAACTGACCATTTCGGCCAGCACCATGGCGATGATCTGCAGGTCCTCGACCTCCTCGTCCTCATAGACCCGCTCGGTGCGGTTCTGGACGACGAGCACGCCGATCGCCCGGCCGCCGCGCAGCAGCGGCACGGCCAGGAAGGCGTGATAGGGATCCTCGCCCGTTTCCGGACGGTACGAGAACTGCGGGTGGCTGGCGGCGTCCGACAGGTTCAGCGGGCGACCCAGGCGCATGGTCTCGCCGACTAGGCCCTCGCCCGGCTTCATCCGCGTCACGTGGACGGCGTCGCGCGACAGGCCTTCGGTGGCGAACAGCTCCAGATCCCCGGAAGCGCGGCGCAGATAGATCGAGCAGACTTCGGCCACCATCGAGATGGCGATGGTGCGCACCACCATGTCGAGCTTGGCCTGGGCGGGTCCGCCGCCGGCCATGGCCTCGCGAATCTGGCGAAGCAGGCTTCTGGGTCCTCGAACGGCGATGCCGGGGCCTGCCATGTCGCCTGTCGTGCGCTCCCTTGGTTCCGACGCGGGCAAGCGCGTCGTCCTGTCATGGGCGCTATAGCAGATTTCGCGCCCCGCACAGTGCGCCGGCACGGTTTTCCTTTACCTAAGGGCGTAAAAAACGCCGCCCCTCCGGGAAGGGGCGGCGCATTGCCTAGCTTGGCGGCGATCCGCTTAGCGGCGCTGACCGTAGTAGTCGTAGCCGGTGTTGTAGCGATCGCCCTGGTAGCGGCGGTTGTCGCGACGGTCGTAGCGGTCATAGCCGTAGCGGTTGTCGCTGTAGTACGGACGACGGTTGTCGTAGCGGCTGCTGTAGCGGTGATGACGCTTGTCCTTGGCGGTGGCCGCGCCGATGGCGCCGCCGGCCAGGGCGCCGACCGCGATCGCGCCGCCGTCGCCGTCGCCCAGCATGGCGCCGGCCGCGCCGCCCAGGACAGCGCCCAGGATCGCCCGCTCGGTCTTGTTGCTCTTGCCGCGATCGCCGGCGAAGGCGGCCGAGGCGGGCATGACCAGAGCGCCGGCGATGGCGGTGCTGATGGCGATCTTGCTGAACTTACCGAAGGTCTTCATGGCATTTGCTCCTTGTTCCAGAAGCGTCGCCAATCCCGAGGGCGGCGCTGTTGAGGACCTTTATGAGCCTTGCCGTTTGAACCCAGCCTGAACGCGGTCGTTCATCTTCGCGTCAGGTTTTTTCGGGCGCCTTTCGACACCTATCCACCCGCAAAATCCCCGCGAAAGCGGGGACCCAGGTGTTTTATCGTCGAGCGCCGTGGGTGGCAGAAAAGGCCTGGGTCCCCGCTTTCGCGGGGATTTTACGGAGGAAAGACTGTCACTCCCCTGCGTGAACCGCCGACGGGCGATGCAGCCGCACCGACCAGATCACGCCGGCCAGCATCAGGACGATCGCAGCTCCCTCCAGCAGGTGGGGCCAGCGGCCCTCGTGCAGGAAGCCGTAGAGCAGGGCGAACAGGGTCTCGAACACGATCAGCTGGCCCGAAAGCGACAGCGGCAGCACGCGGCTGGCGGCGTTCCACAGGCCGTTGCCGATCACCGAAGCCCCGATGGCGACGGCGAAACTGACCATCCAGAACCAGGTCCAGGCCGCCGGCGGATGGCTCTTGCCGCCCAGCATGAAGGCCGGAACCACCAGCGCCAGCGACAGCAGGCCCGTGGCCAGGCCCGTCAGCAGCGACCACTCGTGGCTGCTGAACTTGGGCGTGGCGGCCAGGCGGCGGGCGTTCCAGACGGCGTAGGCGGTCCACACCGCCAGGGCCAGGGTCGCGCCCAGCACGCCCAGGACCAGCTTGCCGGCCGGCGCGCCCGAAGGCGCGGTGAACACCGCCACGTTGATGCAGACGCCGCCGGCGATGATCAGGGCCAGCGGCGCGGCCAGGGACTTAAGGGGCGTGCCCTCCCCCCTGCGCGCGCCGGCCAGGGTGATGGTCACCGGCAGAAGGCCGATGATCAGCGAGGCCAGGGCCACGCCCGCCGTCTGCACCGCGACCGACAGGCCCACATAGTAGACGAGGTTGCCCAGCAGGCTCAGCAGGGCCAGATCGCGCCAGTCGCGCGCGTCCATCCGCGCCATCACCGACTTCCAGGTCGGCGCCAGCAGCACGGCGGCGGCCAGGCCGTAGGCGATGTAGCGTCCGGCGGTCATCTGCAGCGGCGTGAAGGCGTCCAGCAGCTTGGGGGCCAGGAACACACCGCCCCACAGGGCGCCGGCGAAGAGGCCGTACAGAAGGCCGAGCAGGAGGTTCCGGGGACTGATCATGGCCCGGACCTAGCAGGCGCGCGCGGCCATGGCTTTGGCGAAAGCTCCTGAAGATCGGGCGAAGGCTCCTAGCGCCGCCCCTTGCGCCAGGCCGCCGGCGTCACGCCCAGGACCGCCTTCATCCGCCGGGTCAGCGTACTCTGGTCGCCGTGGCCCGTACGGGCGGCGATCTGCGCGATCGAGAGGGTCGGATCGTCCAGCAACTGCTGAGCGGCCCGCAGCCGCGCGTCGCTCAGGGCCGTGTGCGGGGTCGCGCCATAGGCGGCGGCGAAGCGGTCGAAGAACCGGCTCTGGCTCATGCCCGCCTCAGCGGCCAGGTCGCGGACAGTGAGCGGCTGGTGATAGCGGGTCTCGATCATCGCCGCGGCGCGAGCCAGGCGCGGATCGACGGCGGCCGGGCCGCTCGACAGGCCGCGCAGCAGCAGCGGCGTCCAAAGGCCCGCGACGCCGTCGTCAATGCCGCCCGGCGCTTCGCCCGAAAGGAACGACAGCAGGCCGCGCACCGGGCTGGTGACGCAGGCGAACGGCTTGTCCCGCAGGCGCTCGAACGGCGCCATCAGGCAGGCGCCGATGTCGGCCACCACGAACAGGTTCTCGCCGTCGGCGGCGCAGACGTGGCGCGTGCCCGGCGGGATCACCGCGGCGCTGCCCGGATCGACCCGGCCGCCCTTGCCGTCGATCTCGATCTCCAGCACGCCCCGGCGCGGCAGCACGATCTGGTCGAAGTCGTGGGCGTGCGAGATCGCCTCGACGCTGTAGCGCCGGAAGGAGAGCTCTGCGGGGGCGGTCAGGTCGTGGCCCATGACCCGACTATAGCGAACTCAGCCGTGGCCCGGCAGGGCCAGGGGCTCCTCGGCGTCCATGACCAGGCGGCGAGCCTGCTGCAGGGCCGCATCGATGTCGCTCTCGATGAACTCGACCTGCAGGTCGGTCAGAGGGTGCGGAGCGGCGATGACATTGCGCAGGTAATCGCGCTTTTCCGGCTCGGTCATGGTCCACCAGCCGACGGTGTGGCCTTCCTCGATCACGGCGTCGCCCATGGCCAGAAGGTCGTCGGTGTCGAAGATCGGCTGGCCGGGCTTTTCCGGGAACCACTGGCCGTCGTCGGGCAGGGCCTGGTCCAGCTGGCGCAGCAGGGCCGCCAGCCACGGGCTGACCAGCAGCGGCTTCTCATAGCCGTCGCCGAACTTGGCGCGCAGCAGCAGGTCGTAGAGCAGCTCGAGGCCGGCGTCGCCGTGGAAGGTGACGGTCTTTGCGGCGGGATCGAACTTGAAGACGTCGGGCATGGGACTCTCGAAGGCTGGTGCGCCTTCCATAACGTCAGAGCACGACGTTTAGGCAACGATCGGCTCCCTCGAACCCGTACGGGTGCGAGGGAGCCGGGATCCTTACAGCTGGTCCAGGCCGTACACGGCGTGCAGGGCGCGGACGGCCAGTTCGGTGTAGGCCGCGTCGATCAGGACCGAGATCTTGATCTCCGAGGTCGAGATGACCTGGATGTTGATGTTCTTCTCGGCCAGGGCCGCGAACATCGACTGGGCGACGCCCGCGTGGCTGCGCATGCCGACGCCGATCACCGACACCTTGGCCACGTCCTCGTTGACGGCCACGTCCTCGAAGCCGATCTCGGCCTGGGCCGAGCGGACGATCTCGACGGCGCGCGTGGCGTCACGCTTGCCGACGGTGAACTCCATGTTGGCGGTGTCGGCGCTGCGGGCGCGCGACTGCACGATCATGTCGACGTTCACATTGGCGTCGGCCAGGCGGCCGAAGATGGCCGAGGACACGCCCGGATGGTCGGGCAGGCCCAGCAGGGTGATCTTGGCTTCGTCGCGGCTGTAGGCGACGCCCGAGACGATGCGCTTTTCCATGATTTCTTCCTCGTCGCAGACGATCGTACCTTGGCCCGGGGCTTCGCCCGGCTCGACGAAACTCGACAGCACCCGCACCGGCACGCGATGGGCCATGGCCATCTCGACCGAGCGGGTCTGCAGCACCTTGGCCCCCAGCGAGGCCATTTCCAGCATCTCTTCGTAGCTGATCTTGGCCAGGCGCTTGGCCTTGCTCTCGATCCGCGGGTCGGTGGTGTAGACCCCGTCCACGTCGGTGTAGATGTCGCAGGCGCCCTTCACCGCGGCGGCGATGGCCACGGCGCTGGTGTCCGAACCGCCACGGCCCAGCGTGGTGATGCGGCGCTTGGGCGTCACGCCCTGGAAGCCGGCGATGACGGCGATCTCGCCGGCCTCGAAGCACTCTTCCAGGTTCTCGGGCGGAATCTCTTCGATCCGGGCGCGGCCATGGGCCTCGTCGGTGATGATCGGCACCTGCCAGCCCAGGAACGAGCGGGCCTTGTGGCCCATGTTGCGCAGGGTCATGGCCAGCAGGCCGGCGGTCACCTGCTCGCCCGACGCCACGACGGCGTCGTACTCGTCGTCAGACTCCGGCAGGCCAGCGGCGGCGCGGCCGGCTCCGTCCGTCCAGGCGACCAGTTCGTTGGTCTTGCCCGACATGGCGGAAACGACGACGGCGACCTGCTTGCCCGTGGCGACTTCCGCGGCGACCAGGCGCGCCACCCGGCGGATGCGCTCCAGGTCGGCCACCGAGGTGCCGCCGAACTTCATCACCAGACGTGACACGTCTCTAAATCCTCGAACCAAAGCGGTTTTTTCTTGCGCCTGCGCGGCTGGAACCCGTCCCTCCGCGCAAGCCCGCGCCTTCTAGCGGGGCCTCGGCGCAACGGCAATGTCGCGCCGGTGTCTTTTTTCTCGCAGCATGGCGCGAAAAATTGGCCGTGCTAGATACCGGACCATGACCAGCGCCGCCCCCGACACCGCAGGAAGCACGCCCAACTGGAGCATCGACCCCGCCGACGTGGCGCGGTTCTCGGCCATCGCGGCCGAGTGGTGGGACCCCAAGGGCAAGTTCGCGCCGCTGCACGTGTTCAATCCCTGCCGCCTGGCTTTCATAAGGGAGCAGGCGCTGGAGCGGTTCGGCCGCGACGGAAACGAACGCGCGCCGTTCGAGGGCCTGACCCTGATCGACATCGGCTGCGGCGGCGGCCTGCTGTCCGAGCCGATGGCCCGCCTGGGCTTTTCCGTCACCGCCATCGACGCCTCGGAAAACAACATCAAGACCGCCGCAGCCCATGCGAGCGAACAGGGCCTTTCCATCGGCTACCGCCCGGCCACCGCCGAGCAGCTGCTAGCCGAGGGCGCTGGCCCCTTCGACGTGGTGCTGACCATGGAGGTCATCGAGCACGTGGCCGATCCGGGCGCCTTCCTGCGCACCTGCTCGCAGCTGCTCAAGCCCGGCGGCCTGATGATCGTCGCCACCCTGAACCGCACGCTGAAAGCCCTGGCCCTCGCCAAGATCGGCGCCGAGTACGTGCTGCGCTGGGTGCCCCCCGGCACCCACGAGTGGAAGCAGTTCCTCAAGCCCGAGGAGCTGCGCGCCTTCCTGGCCGGCGAGCCGGTTCAGATGCACGGCCCGTTCGGCGTGGCCTACAACCCGCTGACCGGCCGCTGGAGCCGCTCCACCGACGTCGACATCAACTACATGATGACGGTCACCAAGCCGGCGGCGTGACGGCGAACAAGGTTCGCGGTATGTTTCCTGCCGCGATGACCAAGTTCGAGACCATCGAGATCGAAAGCCGGGTCGTGGACAATGTCCGCGAGCTCGCCCGTCAACGTGGCGCGAGCTTTTCCGAGGCCATCGACGTCGCCGTCCGCGAAACGCTGGAGCGCGATCGGGCGAAGACAGACGACGACGCCGAAATCGACCTCGACGAAGTCGCCGCCATCGCCGCTCGCTTCCAGGCCCTTCCGGAACGCGCGCCCATGCCATCGGACGCCGACTTCTACGACGCCGACGGCCTGCCCCGTTGATCGTCGTCGACGCCTCCGCCATCGTCGCCATCCTGCTCGGAGAACCCGAGGCCGTCGACTTCACCGCGAGGCTGCGGGACGAACCCGGCGACCGCCTGATGTCGAGCGTGAACTACTGGGAGACCCTTGCACGTGCCGAAGTCGCCAAGGGCGAGATCGGCCGTCTCGAAGCCGAGAGCCTTCTCAAAGCCCTACGGATCAAGATCATGCCGGTCGACGCCGCCGATACCCGGCTGGCCATCGACGCTTTCATACGCTTTGGCCGACGCACGCCGGCCGGGTTGAACCTCGGCGACTGCTTCGCCTACGCCCTGGCCGCGACGCACGGCGGCGCCCTGCTCTACAAGGGCGACGACTTCTCGCGCACAGACCTGCGATCGGCCCTGAATGAGGCTTGACGGCGGATCGCCGAAGGCCAACCTCGGGCTGTAACCCTCGGAGCCTCCCGTCATGTCCGTCCTGCTGCTCGCCCTCGCCGCCGCCCTGCCCGTGCTGGCCGGGGATTTCGACGGGGACGGCAAGGCCGACCAGGCGCGGCTGGAACCGCGCGGCGGGGCCCATGTGCTGGTGGTCGAGCGCGGCGCGGCGCCCGGCAAGCCGCAGACCGTGACCATGGTGGCCGACGCCGCCGGCTTCTTCATCGCCGCCCAGCCGCCCGGGACCTATCCCACCACCTGCGCCAAGGACGTGGGCGCGCCGTGCGCCGCCGGCGAGCCGCGACAGGTCGAGCTGAAGGCCCCCGCCCTGTCGTTCGGGACTAAGGAAGCCTCCCTGGCGGTCGCGGTGTGGACGGGCGATCGCTTCGCCGTCACCTGGCTGAACGACTGATACGCGCCTTTCCGGGAACCTTGGCCTTCGCCGCGACTTATTCCGCCGCAGGGACTTTGAACCCGGACCGGACGTCTTGTGGGGCGGGACGTCGGTTCGGTCGTCGGAACGGAGACTTCCCCATGACTTCCCGCCGCATGGCTTGGCTGATGGCCGGCGCCGTCGCCATCAGCACGGCCGCGCCCGCTCTGGCGCAGGACGCCGGCTACCAGCAGCAGCTGCGCACCTACGAAGAGCAGCGCTCGTCCTACGAGGCCCGCCGGGCCGACTACGACAGCCGCCAGGCCCAGTACGACGCCGACCGCACCGCCTACGAGCGCGCCCGCAGCGACTATGACCGCCGCTATGGCTCGGGCGCCTACGACCGGCGCTATCCGGACGAGGCCCGCCGCTGGCGCACGCCCGCCTACCCGACCAGCAACGACTATTACGGCGAGCAGCGCCAGTTCGAGGCCGATCGCGCCGCCTACGAGCGCGCCCGCGACCGCTACGATGCCCGCAACGGCCGAGGCGCCTACGATCGCCGCTATCCCGACGAGGCCCGGCGCTTCGACACCACCGGCTACGACAACCGCTACGCCGACGACTACGACGCCCAGCGCCGCCAGTGGGAATCCGACCGCGCCGAGTACCAGCGCGCCCGCGACGACTACGACCGCCGCTACGGCCGCGGGGCCTATGATCGCCGCTATCCGAACGAGGCGGGCCGCTGGGACGATGGTCCCCCGACGCCGCCGCCTGCCTATGCCGCCGGTTCGGGCCTGTCGGGCGGCTATGCCGATCCCTGCCGTGACGACGCCAAGCGCAACGCCACCGCCGGCGGCGTGATCGGCGCCCTGGCCGGGGCGGTGATCGGCTCCAACGTCGCCGCTCGCAACGCCCGCACCGAAGGCGCGGTGCTGGGCGCCCTGGCCGGCGCCGGCGTCGGCGCGGCCATCGGCAACTCGGCGGCCAAGGCCCGGTGCGACAGCCGCGGCCAATACTGGTCCTACGAGGACACCGTGCCCTATCGCGAAAGCGCCGAGTATCGCGACCGGGCCGGCGGCTATTCGGAATGGAATCGCTACAGCGAGCGCAAGTGCCGCCTCGCCCCGGCCCAGACCGAATACCAGGGTCGCAACGAGACCCGCTATGTCCGCGTCTGTCCCGACAGCGACAACCGCTATCGCCTCGAAGGCTGACGGTGCGCTGAAGCTTCTCGTCGGGCGCCCGACATAGAACCGACACGGAGCTTCGGCGTTATTCCCCGCAAGGGACACGAACACACGCTCTCAAACGGAGGTCGCCATGCGCGCCCAAATGAAAACTCTCGTCGTCGCGGTCGGCCTTGCCTTCGCCGCGTCCACCGTCGCCGTCACCGCCGCCGAGGCCCAGCAGCGCCGTGAGCGCGTCCTGGTCTGCAAGAGCACCAAGAAGGCGCGCAACAAGGGCACGGTGATCGGCGGCCTCAGCGGCGGCGCGCTCGGCGCGGCCGTGGCCGGCAACGGCGCCAAGACCGAGGGCGCGATTCTCGGCGGCGTGGTCGGCGCGGTCGCCGGCAACCAGATCGCCAAGAAGAATTCCAAGAAGAACTGCCACTACGAGTACCGCTACCGCTAAGCGAAGTATGCTGCTCGGTCGGATCGCCCGCCCCTCACGGGGCGGGCTTTTTCGTGGGCGCTTGAACCGATCGGTCGATCGGCGGCCGATGCGAAGCCGCATCGTTCAAGCCGCCCGTCTCGCCACGCGCCATGGTCGCCCGACACAGCCCGCGAGGAAGACGACCATGGCCGAGAGCCTGACCATCCAGACTGACGACGGCAGCTTCCAGGCCCTCGTGGTCCGCCCCGACACCAGCGGACCCGCGCCGGTGGTCGTGGTCGTGCAGGAGATCTTCGGCGTCAACGCCGGCATCCGCCTGATCGCCGCCGAGTACGCCGTGCAGGGCTTCATCGCCGTCTGCCCCGACCTCTTCTGGCGCACCGAGCCTGGCCTCTCGATGTCGGAGAACAGCGAAGAGAACTGGAAGAAGGCCCTCGACATCTACGGCGCCTACGATTTCGACCAGGGCGCGGCCGACGTGCTCAAGACGGTCGAGGCCGCGCGGACCATAGCCGGCGGCAACGGCAAGGTCGGCCTGACGGGCTATTGCCTGGGCGGGCTGATGACCTTCCTGGGGGCCGCCCGCGGCGCGCCCGACGCGGCCGTGGCCTACTACGGCGGCGGCACCGAGCGCTATGTCGGCGAGGCCGACGGCGTGAAGGCGCCGCTGCTGATGCACTTGGCCGGCGACGACGAGTTCATCGGCCCCGAGGCCCGTGCGACCATCGTCGAGGCCCTGGCCGGCCGCCCGAACGTCGAAGTTCACGTCTACCCCGGCCGCAGCCACGCCTTCGCGCGCCCCGGCGGCAACCACTACGACAAGGCTGACGCCGAGACCGCCAACGGCCGCACCCTGGCGTTCTTCAAGGAAAAGCTGGGCTAGCGATCAGCGGTCGGGGCAGAACGACGTCTCCGAGGCGTCCTCCTGCGGCAGGAAACGCCAACCGAGGCCGAAGCGTCCATGGGGCGGGTTCAAGCCGTTGGCCCAATCGAAGCGTCCCAGGAAGCTGACGCCCTCCCGCCCGAAGGCGGCGCAGGGCGGACGCTTGCTGCAGCGCCCAGCGGTGATCGCGACCGGATCGAACGCGACGCACTCGATCGCCCCGATCAGGAAGAACCTGTCGCCATCACCGTAGAGGCTGAGCGTGCTGAGCTCGCTCGGGCCGCCGTTGGCCAGCGCCACAGAGGTCGTCTTGCCGCTCGCGCCGCGCAGCACGAAGGTGCGGCGTGAGACCGGCCATTTCGTCGCGCGATAGTCTTCGCGCACCGTCACCAGAGCGCCGCTGAAGCCAAGTTGGTGCGACGCCGCGAACACCTTGGGACGCGCAGCCGAGGTTGATGGCCCGGCCGCTCCGAGCGCCCCGGCGACCGCCAAGGGAATCAACCACAGCCTGAAATTCTGCATCCACTCAAACTGATCGACGATTGCGGCGCGCACAACGGCGAGGTCTAGTTGACGTCCGTCTTCTTCGGCGGGGCCGGCGGCAGGGCGGCGATCCTGACGCCATCCTCCAGCAGGGCCTTGACCTCCTTGGGCGAGGCCTCGCCGTAGATGCCGCGCTCCTCGGACTTGCCATCGTGGATGTCGCGGGCCTCCCTGGCGAAGCGGTCGCCCACATAGTCGAAGTTCTCCTCGACCTCGCGGCGCACCTCGCTCATGGCGGTCATCATCATCTCGCGCATGCGGGCGTCGGGCTCCGGCGTCGAGCGCTGCGCCTTCGTACCCGCAACGGCGGGGGCCATGATCTGCTTGCGCACGCCCGTCGAGCCGCAGACGGGGCACTCGACGAGGCCGCGGGCGGCCTGGTCGTCATAGTCGCTCGACGAGCCGAACCAGCCTTCGAACTCGTGCGCATGGTCACAGGCGAGCGCGTACTTGATCATGGTCTGGATATGAGGTCAGGGACCCGTGAATTCACGGGCGTTGGCCAGGACCGGGATGGCTGCGCGAGCCTTGTCGGCGGCAGGAAGATCGAGGTCGGCGATCAGCACGCCCGGCTCGTCGTGATCGAGCTTGCCGAGCACCTCGCCCCACGGACCGATGGCGATCGAACGGCCCCAGGTGCCGCGTCCGTCCTCGTGGAAGCCGCCCTGGGCGGCGGCGATGACGAAGGAGCCGGTCTCGATGGCCCGGGCGCGCAGCAGCACCTCCCAGTGGGCCTCGCCGGTGGGACGGGTGAAGGCGGCCGGCGCCGTGATCACCTTGGCCCCGGCCAGCGCCAGGGCGCGGTGCAGGGCCGGAAAGCGCATGTCGTAGCAGATGGTCAGGCCGAAGGCGGCCAGGGGCGTGTCGACCACCACCGCCCGTTCGCCGGGGGTGTAGGTCGCCGATTCTTTCGCCGTCTCACCATTGGGAAGCTGCACGTCGAACATGTGCAGCTTGTCGTAGGTCGCGACGACGGCGCCGGTCGGGTCGATCACGGCCTGACGATTGGCGGCCTTTCCATCCTCGCGCAGGACCAGGGCCGAGCCGACGTCGATCCAGGTTCCGGTCTCGGCGGCGATGGCCCGCAGGCCGTTCACCACCGGATCGTCCTCCAGCGCCGTCAGCGTCGGAAGCAGCCTGGCGCGGTCCTTCTGCAGGACGTTGGTGCACTCAGGCGTCAGCACGAAGCGGGCGCCCTGCGCGATCGCCTCGCGGACCAGCGGGGCCACATGGGCCAGCGCCGCCGCGTGAGTCGCGGGCGTGCGGGTCTGGATCAGACCGACGCGCAGAGCTCCCCCCGGGCCGCTCATGCGGCCAGCAACGGGTCCAGCTTGCCCTCGCGCTCCAGCGCCATCATGTCGTCGCAGCCGCCGATGTGCTGCTCGCCCACGAAGATCTGCGGGAAGGTGTTGCGGCCGGAGCGGTCCATCATCTCCTGGCGCAGCTTGGGGTCCATGCCGGCTTCGATCTCGGTGAAGTCGGCGCCCTTGTCGTTGAGCAGCTTCAGGGCGCGGGCGCAGTAGCCGCAGAAGGGACGGGTGTAGATGGTGACCTTGGCCATTTCGGTTCCAAAGGGTTGGATTCCCGCCCTCATATAGGACGGCTTCTCATTTCTGTAACGCGCGCGACGACGGTCAGATCGACAGCCGAGGCTCCGGCCGCCAGCAAGGCCCTCGCGCAGCCTTCGGCGGTGGCCCCCGTGGTCAGCACGTCGTCGACCAGAAGCACACGCTTTCCCTCGATCTGACGCCGTTTCGACTCAGGCACGACGAAGGCGGCGGCGACGTTGCGGCGGCGGCCGTCGGCCGACTTGCCGCCCTGGCTGGCGGTGTCGCGCTTTCTCACCAGCGCGTCGGCCAGATAGGGCCGCCCGGCCGCGCGGGCCAGCGGCCGGGCGATCTCGGCGGCCTGGTTGTAGCGGCGGCGCAGCAGGCGGGCCGGGTGCATCGGCACGGGGACCACCGCCTGCGCCGTCTCCAGCAGGTCAGGCGCGGCGCGCGAGATCCAGCGGGCGAACAGGCCCGAGAGATCCGTGCGGTCGGCGTGCTTGAGCTTCAGGACGAGATCGCGGGAATGCTCGTCGTAGAGGCAGGCGGCCCTGGCCCGCGCGAAGGCCCTGGGCCGCGCCAGGCAAAGCGCGCACAGCGGCTCGCCCTGGTCGAATGGGAACGGCGCGCCGCAGCCGTCGCAGACCGGTCCGTCGAGGAAGACGATGCGGCTCCAGGCTCCGGCCGACAGCCCCGGCGTCAGGGCCGGCTCGCCGTCGAAGGCGCGCGGCGGCAGGATCAGGTCCAGCAGACCTCTTCCAAGGCCCATGAGACGCGGCCCGGGTTTCCATCGGGAGAAGGAATCGCCATGTTCCACCCGCATGACCAGTTCGCCCCTCCTCTTCGACCGCGACCTTCTCCGGGCCCGCCTCGACCGCGCCGCGCCCAACTTCGGCCAGGCCGGTTTCCTCAAGGCGCGCGCCGCCGGTGACGCCGTCATGCGGCTGGAGGCGATCCTGCGGGAGTTTCCGGTCGCCGTCGATCTCGGAAGCCGAGACGGCGCTTTCCGCGCGGCGCTGTCGAAAAGCGACGCCGCCGGCAAGATCGGCCTCTTGATCGACACCGACCTGTCGGCCCGGATGCTGGCCAGTCGCGGCGGCGCCAGCGTGGTCGCCGACGAGGAGCGCCTGCCGTTCGGCGACGAGACGCTGGACCTCGTGGTCTCGACCCTGGCCCTGCACTGGACCAACGACCTGGTGGGCGCGCTGATCCAGATCCGCCGCGCCCTGAGGCCCGACGGCCTCTTCATCGGCGCCCTGTTCGGCGGGGCCACCCTGACCGAGTTGCGCCAGTCGCTGATGGCGGCCGAGGACGAGATCGCCGGCGGCGTCTCGATGCGCGTCTCGCCCTTCGCCGACACGGTCGACGCGGCGGGCCTGCTGCAGCGCGCCGGCTTCACCCTGCCGGTGGCCGACGTCGACCGGGTCAAGGTGCGTTACGCCCACCCGCTCGGCCTGCTGCAGGACCTGCGCCGCATGGGCGAGACCAGCGTGCTGCTCGACCGCTCGCGCAAGCCCCTGACCCGCCAGCTGCTGTTTCGGGCGCTGGAGATCTATCAGGAGCGCTTCGCCGAAGCCGACGGCCGCGTGCCCGCGACCTTCGAGATCGTCACCGCCACGGGGTGGGCGCCGCACGACAGCCAGCAGAAGCCGCTGCGGCCAGGCTCGGCCAAGATGCGGCTGGCCGATGCTCTTGGCGTCAAGGAGCAGCCGGTGGGGGACAAGGCGGGGTCCTAGGAGGGCCGGAGGGGACCTCGTCCTTCCCTCCGTCCCGTGCATACTCGCCACAACACGCCATCCAGGATTCCGCCTTGTCCGGCCGCTACCGCTTCGAGCGCTTCATCCTCGACCTTGGCGAACGCCGGCTGACCCGTGACGGCGAGCCCGTGACGATCAACGCCCGCTATCTGGACGCCCTGGCCCTGCTGGTCCGCGAGGACGGGCGGCTGGTCAGCAAGGAGCGGTTCCTCGACGAGGTCTGGGCCGGCGTGCCGGTCACCGACGAAGCCCTGACCCAGTGCGTGCGCAGCCTGCGCCGCCTGCTGGACGACCCGGCCGCCAACCCGCGCTTCATCGCCACCGTGCCCAAGCACGGCTACCGCTTCGTCGCGCCGGTGGAGCGGCTGGAGACCCAGGCGTCAGTCCCCGCCTCGCCGCCAGAACCCCAACCCCGCCCCGCCTGGTCGGCCACCCTGCTGCTCGGCGCGGCCGGAACCGCCGGCGGCGGCGCGGCAGGCGCGATCGGCGGGATCGCCTACGGCTTCGTCGGCGCGGCCCAGGCCTCGCAGGCCGGCGGCAGTTCGGTGCTGCTGGTGATGCTGGCGCTGTGCGTGCTGGTCGGCCTGACCGGCGGCCTGGGCGTCGGCTTCGGCATCGCCCTTTCGAGCCGCGCGCCCGGCCCCTGGTGGCGAAGCGCCGTCGGCGGCGCGCTGGGCGGGCTGGTCATCGGGGCGGCGTTCAAGCTCTTGGGACTGGACGCCTTCAACCTGCTGTTCGGCCGCGCGCCGGGCGGCATAGCCGGCGCCTTCGAGGGTCTGCTGGTCGGCGCGGCGGTCGGCCTCGGCGCGGGCCTGGCCCGCACCCGGTCGCTTCGGCGCGGCATGGCCCTGGCCGGCCTTTACGGCGCGGCGATGGGGGCCGCCGTCCCGCTGCTCGGCGGTCGCCTGATGGCCGGCAGCCTGGACCTGCTGGCGCGAAGCTTTCCCGGCTCGCGCCTGCGCCTGGACGCCATCGGCGCGCTGCTTGGCGAGCAGGGCCTGGGCCTGGCCAGCCTGGTGCTGACCGGCGCGGTCGAGGGCCTGCTGTTCGGAGCCTGCGTCGTGGGCGCGATGCGGTGGGCTGAGAGCCGGCGCCTGGGCCAGCCCCCTGCCCGTCACATCAGCTGACCAGGAAGGTCGCCGCCGCGCGGGCCCTGGCGTCGCGCGCCGGCCCGACCACCACCGCGCCGTTGCGGTGCATCAGATAGCCCCCGTCCGGGGCCTGGAACGACACGCCCTTGCCGCCCGCCAGGCCCTTGACGCGCTTGAAGCGCGCAGCCCCGTCGCCCGGCCCGACCGTCACCTTGCCGCCCTCGACCCGCAGCGCCTGGCCAGGCTGCAGGATCGGCTCCAGCCACACCCCGCCGGCGCCCGCCTTCTGGCGCAGCTGGGTGGCGGCCAGCGGCCCCTCCCCGACGCTCACCGCCCCGCCGTCCACGCGCAGGAACGCGCCAGGCTGGTCAGCCGGCGAAAACCGGTCGGGGATCTCGCCAGCCCCGGCCGGCACGCCGAAGTCCGGCGTCCCGTCGGGCTTGTAGTAGAGGCGCTGCACGCGCGTATGGCGGTTGGGATCGAACAGGGGGTCGCCCTTGATCGCCTTGTAGTCGCGGCCGTGGAACACCAGGACGTCGCGGCCCTGCTCGTCCACCGTGAACGAGTTGTGGCCAGGGCCCCAGACGCGGGTCTCTTCGGACGAGACCAACACCGGGACGGGCGACTTCGTCCACGAGCCCTGCGCCATCAGGTCGGCGTCCGCATCGGCGGTCAGAAGGCCAAGGCAGTAGCGGTCGTCGGTGGCGCTGGCCGAATAGGCGATGAACACGCGGCCGTTGCGGATCAGCACCGCCGGCGCCTCGGCCACCTTGAAGCCGCGGATCTCCCAGTCGAGGGTCGGCACGGTCAGGCGGGTCGGCGCCTCGCCCAGCGTCAGCGGCGTGGCCAGCGGCGCGAGGTAGAGATTGCTGTTGGTGTCGATCCCCGGCTCCTTCTGCGCCCAGCAGAAATAGCGCACGCCCTTGTGGTGAAACACCGTGGAGTCGAGGGTGAAGGTGTCCCAGGGGGTCTCGACCTTGCCCAGCAGCTCCCACTGGCCGGCCATGGCGTCGGGACTCTTGCAGCGTATGGCGTAGGTGCGGATGCGGAACGGCTGATCCTTGTCGCCGGCCGCGAAATACATGTGCCAGGCGCCGTCGAACCAGTGCAGTTCGGGCGCCCAGATGTAGCCGCCCAGCTTGCCTTCCGTCGGCCGACGCCAGACGACGACTTCCTCGGCGTCGGTGAAGCCGGCCAGGGTGCGCGAGCGGCGGATGATCAGCCGGTCGTACTCGGGGACCGAGCCGGTCAGGTAGTAGTAGCCGTCAATATGCTTGAAGACCTGGGCGTCGGCGCGCTGGCGCACGACCGGATTGATCAGCGGCCCGGGCTCGGCGGCGGCGTGGGCCGCGCCGGCGATCCCGCCGAAGGCCAGGGCCCCGGCGCCGGCCAGCAGGACGCGGCGCGAGGGCTGCAAATCCAAGGTCTCCACGGTCGTCTCCTTCCCAGCCACGTCGCGTCGTTGCGCGATTTGTCTGAGTTAAAGCACATCCCGAAGCCAAGCGACCAGAGGAATATCCGCCGGCGGCATTTCGTAATCGCACAATTTGTCAGGCTTTACCCAAGCCATGGCCTTGTGTTCGCGCGCCGTCACGATCCCCTCCCAGCGCCGCAGCAGGTAGAGGGGCATCAGAAGGTGGAACGTCTCGTAGGTGTGCGAGGCGAAGACGAAGGGCGCGAGACAGGCCTGGGCGACGGTGATGCCCAGCTCCTCGTGCAGCTCGCGGATCAGGCATTCCTCGGGCGTCTCGCCCTTTTCGACCTTGCCGCCCGGGAACTCCCACAGGCCGGCCAGCGACTTGCCTTCGGGGCGCTGGCAGATCAGCACCCGTCCGTCGACATCGATCAGGGCGGCGGCGGCCACCAGGACGATGGGGCGGTCGGTCGGAGGGGCGGCTGGCGTGCTCATGCCCGATCCATCGCGGGCTTTGCCGGGCTTGGCAACGTCTTTGGGGCAACTCCCCGGGTGCGACGAACGTTGCCGAAGGAGCAATCGCAAGGAGGAACGCCATGTCGCTGGACGATCGGCTGGTGAAGAGCGGCGACCTGATCGGGGTCGCGGTCACCGACCCCAAGGGCCACAAGCTGGGCGTCATCCGCGAGGTCTTCGTCGACCGCGACGCCGGCATCGGCCGCTATGTCGCCGTCGAGCCGGCGGGCCTGTTCACCGGCGGCAAATACCACCCCCTGCCCTGGCGCATCCTGACCTTCGACGACAAGGCCGAGGCCTATGCGACCGACCTATCGAAGGACCGCTTCAAGGACAGCCCGGCCTACGACCGCGACCAGTTGGCCAAGACCTCCTACGGCTGGGCCGAGCAGGTGGAGCGGTATTTCGAGGGGTAAGGAAGATGCTCCCCCTGAAGGGGGAGCTGTCGCGGAGCGACTGAGGGGGAAGTTGTTGCGGCATGTCAGCAGCCGCTTCCCCCTCCGGCCCTTCGGGCCACCTCCCCCTTCAGGGGGAGGATCGGATCAAGCCGCCTCCACCGCCGCCACGCGCCGCAAAGCCGCACCCAGTTCCTCGACCATCTCCGGCGTCGTCGCCCACGAGCACATGAAGCGGGCCGAGCCGTCGAGGAAGCGATAGACGAACCAGCCCTCGCCGCGCAGCAGATCCAGCGCCGCGTCGCTCATGGTCACGAAGATCCCATTGGCCTCCACCGGATGGGCGATCGGATAGGGCATCAGCGCGGCCAGCTTCTGCGCCATGGCGTTGGCGTGGGCGGCGCGCGCCGCCCAGGGGCCCGTTCCGCCGTTCTCGTCCAGCAGGCCCAGCCAGGGGGCGGCCAGGAAACGGCCCTTGGAGATCAGTTGGCCGGCATGCTTGATCCGCGCGTCCAGGCGGCGGCGGTGCTCGGGATTGAGGAACACCACCGCCTCGGTCGGGGTCGAGCCGGCCTTGGTGCCGCCCATCACGAGAATGTCGACGCCCAGGCGCCCCACGGCCTTGAGGTCGAAGCCCGCCGCCACGGCGTTGGCCAGCCGCGCGCCGTCCAGGTGCACGCCGTAGCCCTTGGCCTTGGCCGGATCGATCAGCGCCTTCAGCGCGGCTTCGGAATAGACAGTGCCGTACTCGGTGGCCGTGGTCACCGACAGGGCCGCCGCCGGCTGGCGGTAGGAGACGTCGGGCTGAGCCAGGGCCGCCTCCAGCGCCGCCTGTTCGATCTTGCCCGAGGCGCCCGACAGGCCGATCAGCCCCACGCCCTGGCCGAAGAAGCCGGGCGCGCCGGTCTCGTCGGTGCAGATGTGGGCGTGTTCATGGGCCAGCACCGCCTCGTGCGGCGAAGCCAGCAGGGTCAGGGCGAAAGCGTTGGCGGCCGTGCCAGACGGCATGAACCTGACCTCGGCGTCGACGTCCAGGGCGGCGCGGATCCGCTCGCCCGCCGCCAGGCTGACGTGGTCGGTCCCATAGCCCGAAGCCGTACCGGCGTTGGCCGCCAACAAGGCCTCCATCACCTCGGGCATGGCGCCGGCCACATTGTCGGAGGCGAAGTCGTAGCGGGCGATGGTCATGGGCGATCACTCGGAAAGGAACGCCGCCTCGATGCCGGGGCGGCGTCGCCTTTTCAAGAGGCGACCCGCCAGGACAGCAGGACCACGCGATTGTCGGCCGAGGGACCGGCGACGTCGACGAGACGGTCGAGACTGCGCCGGGCCCGCGCCCGTCCGCGCTGCATGCCCAGGTCGGCAAGGGCCTCTACGACTGCGTCGGCCCGCTGCTGGGGCAGGTCTCGCAGGTTCTGCCGCCGCTCGGCCTCGTCCATGTGGCCGGTGACCCGTATCGAGTCGCCGTTGCGCGGATTGGCGCGCGCCTCGAACGCGGCCTTGAAGCCTTCGAGCTGCCCCACCGCGTGGCGATCGATCTCCGCCGAGCCCGGCGCGAACCGGATGATGAGCGGCGGGCTCCAACCGGCCTCGGCGCTTGCCAGGGCCGGGATCGCGCTCAGCGCCGCCGTCCCGATGATGAATGTCCGTCGCTGCATGCGCCCTCCCCTTCATGGCGAAGGTCGAGCGGACGCAACCTGACGTCAAGCTGCATGATCAGGCGGCCGGCGCCGCCCGCAGCGCGCGGATCTTCGGCCACAGCATGTTGACCGCCAGGCCGGCCAGCACGAGGCCCGCCGCCAGCAGCTTCCAGGCCGGCAGGCCCTCGCCCAGCAGCAGGGCCGAGGCGCTCATGCCGAACACCGGCACCAGCAGGGCCATCGGGGTGATGGTGGCGGCCGGGTGGCGGGCCAGCAGCCAGCCCCAGGCGCCGTAGCCGAACATGGTGTTGCCCACCGCTTGCCAGACCACCGCCAGCCAGGTGCCGAGGTCGGCGCCGGCCACGCCCTTGACCATGGCCGGCCAGCCTTCCAGCCACAGGGCCATGCCCAGCAGCGGCGGGATCGAGAACAGGCTGGCCCAGACCACGTAGCCCAGCATGTTCACCGGGCCGGCCTGGCGCGCGACGATGTTGCCGCAGCCCCAGCTCAGCGCCGCCAGCAGCCCTAGCGTAACGCCCAGCGGGGTGGCCGAGCCGCCGCCGTGCAGGGCGATGATCGCGATGCCGGCGATGGCCAGCAGCAGGGCGACGACCTGGAAGCCGCGCACCCGCTCGCGATTGATCTGCATGGCCAGAGCGATGGTGAAGAACACCTGGGTCTGCAGGATCAGCGAGGCCAGGCCCGGCGAGATGTGGCCCTTCATGGCCACGAACAGCAGGCCAAACTGCCCCGCCCCGATCAGCAGGCCGTAGCCCGCCAGATTGAGCCACGACACCGCCGGCTTCCTGACGAAGAACACCAGCGGCAGCAGCACGAAGGTGAAGCGCAGGGTGGCGAAGGTCAGCGGCGGCAGGTGGTTCAGCGCCTGGCGGATGACCACGAAGTTGGTCCCCCACACCGCCACCACCGCGAGAGCCAGCAGGAAATGGCGAAGCGGCAGGGAACTGGGCATGGGACGCACTCCTCGAACGGCCCCTAACTAGGCCCAACGGCCCGGCTTTGCCATGCCGCGGGACGTGCAAATCGCGATCGTCCGATGACTGAGTATTCGCGCAGCGCCGTCACAGTAAATGCGCCGGAAATCACTGTGACGCGGCTATGAAGTTTTCGCGAAACCCGTAGTCCCAACGGTCAAGTTTAGCACCTCGTTAGGTGTGAAACCGCCATTCACCCTCGCGAGTGGAGGCGTATTCCCATGTTCACCCTGCGCGACACCGTTTCTTCCCTGACCCCGGCGCGGGCGGAAGATCTCGGCAAGACGCTGTACGAGCGGTTCCGCGAGGAGCCCGACACCCTGATCATTCCGGTGCTCGACGCCGACGACCGCCCCGTGGGCCTGGTCGAGCGCAACGCGTTCTTCCTGCGCATGGCCGCCGAGTACGGCCGCGCCCTCTACGCCAACCGTCCCATCGAAGTGCTGATGGACCGCGAGCCGCTGGTGGTCGAGGCCGACGTCGAGCTGGCCGCCTTCACCAATGACAGCCTGTCCTACCGGGCCAGCGACCTGCTGCGCGGCTTCATCGTCACCGACGGCGGGCGCTATCTGGGCGTGGGCACCGTCATCGGCCTGCTGCAGGCCGCCAGCGAGACCAACCGCCGCAACCTCGACGCCCTGGCCGACGCCAAGGCCGACGAGGAACGCGCCCGCACCTTCATGACCGCCGTGGTCGAGTCCATCCCGTCGATGGTGTTCGTCAAGCGCGCGTCGGACCAGAGCTACGTGCTGCTCAACCGCGCCGGCGAGAAGATCCTAGGCTATTCGCGCGAAGAGATGATCGGCCGCACCGACGAGGCCTTCTTCGATCCGGTGCAGGCGGCGATCTATCACGCCCGCGACGCCGAGGTCGTACGCTCGGGCGAGGTCAAGGTCATCGAGGAGGACCTGATCCCCCGCAAGGACGGCACGACCGCCATCCTGCGCACCAAGAAGATCGCCATCCTCGACGCCGAGGGCCGCCCCGAATACCTGCTGGGCGTTTCGGAAGACATCGCCGAGCGCAAGCGGGCCGAGGCCCAGATCGCGCGCCTGGCCCACTACGACCCACTGACCGAGCTGCCCAACCGCCTGCTGTTCCACAAGGACCTGTCCGACGCCCTGGCCCGCGCCGCGCGGCGCGAGGACCTGGTGGCCGTGCACTGCGTCGATCTGGACCGCTTCAAGGTGGTCAACGACACGCTTGGCCACCCGGTCGGCGACGCCCTGCTGAAGGCCGCCGCCGAGCGCCTGCGGGCCTGCGTCCGCGACGGCGACACCGTGGCCCGCCTGGGCGGCGACGAATTCGCCGTGGTGCAGATGGGCCTGTCGGACCTGTCGGGCGCCACGCGCCTGGCCGCCCGCATCGTCGAGGCCCTGGAGGCCCCTTTCGACCTCCTGGGCCACCAGGTGGTGATCGGCGGCAGCGTCGGGGTGACCGTCTCGCCCGACGACGGGCACGACTGCGACGAGCTGCTGAAGAAGGCCGACATGGCCCTCTACCGCGCCAAGGCCGACGGCAAGGGCACCTTCCACTTCTTCGAGCGGGCCATGGACGAGCAGCTGCAGGCCCGCCGGGCCCTGGAGCTGGACCTGCGCAAGGCGCTCGCCGAAGGCCAGTTCGAGCTGTTCTACCAGCCGCTGTTCGACCTGGAGGCCGATCGCGTCACCGGCTGCGAGGCGCTGCTGCGCTGGTTCCACCCCGAGCGGGGCATGGTCTCGCCCGGCGAGTTCATCCCGCTGGCCGAGGAGATCGGCCTGATCGGCGCCCTGGGCGACTGGGTGCTGCGCGCCGCCTGCGACGAGGCCGCCCGCTGGCCCCAGCACGTGCGCCTGGCGGTGAACCTCTCGCCCGCCCAGTTCCGCGACCGGCGCCTCGCCGCCACCGTGGTCCAGGCCCTCGCGGCCTCGGGCCTGCCGGCCGAGCGGCTGGAACTGGAGATCACCGAGAGCGTCCTGCTGCAGGACAGCGCCTCCAACATGGCCATCCTTCACGACCTGAAGGCCCTGGGCGTGCGCATCTCGATGGACGACTTCGGCACGGGCTACAGCTCGCTGAGCTACCTGCGCAGCTTCCCGTTCGACAAGATCAAGATCGACCAGACCTTCGTGCGCGACATCCTCGACGACGCCGACGCCCTGGCGATCATCAAGGCCGTCCTCGACCTGGGCGCCAGCCTGGGCATCACCACCACGGCCGAGGGCGTGGAGTCCGAGGAACAATTGCACGAACTGCGCCGCCAGGGCTGCGGCGAGATCCAGGGCTACTTCATCAGCCGCCCCAAGCCGGCGGTCGAGATCGCGGCGCTCCTGGGGGTGGCCACGCCCCCGCGCGGCCTGTCGGAGGTGGTGGCGTTCTCGGCGGTAAAGCCCCTCGAACCGGCCAGCGAGGCCCAGAGAGCGACGGCGTGACCACAAAGGAACCTCCCCCTGTGGGGGAGGTGATCGCGGAGCGATCGGTGGGGGGAGTGATTGGGAAATCGGCCGACGCCTGCGGCGGCTGATAACGTCCCCCCACCGGCCTTCGGCCGCCTCCCCCACAGGGGGAGGTTCCTTGCGCTTCGACCACCCCAGCCCCCGCAAACCCTTGCGCCCCAAGCCTCTCCCTTGACTTCGCACCTGCAATATCCGATATGAGCCCCGCGCCTGTAGGCGCTATCGGTGCTCCAGCCGCGTGACGGACCCCTCTGGGTTCAGCCTGTCGAGCGCCCTGAAAGCTTCTCATAGACCGCCCGTATCACGCGGGGCGCTCCCCAACCGACCCGCCGCCAGGCGAGCCGTGCGAGGACCGCGCGCGCCGTCTCGCGACCGTACGAAAGATACGTCCGCAGTGACTCAATTCACCGACCTTGGCCTGGCCAAGCCGATCCTGAAGGCCCTGGCCGACAAGGGCTACACCCAGCCCACCCCGATCCAGGCCCAGGCCATCCCGATCGTCATGAAGGGTCGCGACCTTCTGGGCATCGCCCAGACCGGCACCGGCAAGACCGCCGCCTTCGCCCTGCCGATCCTGCATCGCCTGGCCGAGGACCGCCGTCCGGCCCCGCGCCGCGGCTTCCGCTGCCTGGTCCTTTCCCCGACCCGCGAACTCGCGACGCAAATCGCCGACAACTTCAAGGCCTACGCCGCCCACCTGGGCCTGTCGGTCGCCACCATCTTCGGCGGCGTGAAGTACGGCCCGCAGATGCGCGCCCTGGCCGCCGGCGTCGACGTCGTCGTCGCCACCCCGGGCCGCCTGATGGACCACCTGGGCGAAAAGAGCGCCACCCTGGGCGGCGTCGAGATCTTCGTGCTCGACGAAGCCGACCAGATGCTCGACCTGGGCTTCGTGGTGCCGATCCGCAAGATCGCCAGCCAGCTGCCCAAGGACCGCCAGAACCTGTTCTTCTCGGCCACCATGCCGGGCGAGATCGGCAAGCTGGCCGGCGAGCTGCTGAAGAACCCGGCCTCGGTCTCGATCACCCCGCAGGCCACGACGGTCGAGCGTATCGACCAGTCGCTGATCTACATCGAGGCCCAGCGCAAGCGTCCCCTGCTGGCCGAGCTGCTGTCGGACAAGGCCGTCGAGCGCTCGATCGTCTTCACCCGCACCAAGCGCGGCGCCGACCGCGTGGCCAAGTACCTGACCGCCGCCGGCATCGAGGCCGCCTCGATCCACGGCGACAAGACGCAGGGCCAGCGCGAGCGCGCGCTCGCCGCCTTCAAGGCGGGTGAGGTCAAGGCCCTGGTCGCGACCGACATCGCCGCCCGCGGCATCGACGTCAACGACATCAGCCACGTCTTCAACTACGAGCTGCCCAACGTGCCGGAGGCCTATGTCCACCGGATCGGCCGAACCGCCCGCAAGGGCAAGGATGGCGTGGCCATCAGCTTCTGCTCGGACGACGAGCGCAGCCTGCTGAAGGACATCGAGAAGGCCACCCGCCAGAAGATCCCGTCCTTCGACCGCCGCAACGACAAGGCCCTGGCGGCTGCTGCGGCCGTCGCCGACAAGCTGGCGCCGGCCGAGAAGTACGTCGATCCGCGCAAGGCCGACCCGCGCAACAACGTCCCCTCGGAACTGCGCCGCAAGCGCAACCGTAACGGCGGCGGCCAGGGCAAGAGCGCCCCGGGCAAGGGCGGCCAGGGCGGCGGCCAGCAGGCCCAGGGCCGCGGCGAGGGCCGTAACGGCGGTCGCGGCAAGGGCGGCGGTCAGGGTCAAGGTCAGGGCCAAGGCAAGGCGGCCGCCGGCGGCGGCGACTTCCGCGGTCCCAAGCGCGGCGTCCAGCAGGTCGAGACCCGCTGGAGCCCGATCGACTAAAGCCGATCTCCGAAAGGCCGCTTCCTCCGGGAGGCGGCCTTTTTGCTGCGCGCGCCTCCTCCCCCTCCGGTCGAGCCGCCTCGCCTCCCCGGCGAAATCCGCAGCCTTGAGCCGAGCCTGCTGCGACGCTTGCGCGCAGGGCCGTGCTTGCGCCCTTGCAACCCCTACAGCCCTCGGATCATTGTTCGCCCGGACCCGGCTTTAGGGGAGCCGGTGGGAGGGACAAAACGCCATGCCGCAGGGCGAAGGGCGGAGCTTGCCTGCGTTCACGCGGCTGGCCGGTGGGGAAATGGCCGAGCGCGTGAAGGCCTTCGACTGGTCGCTGACGCCGCTTGGCGCGCGCGAGGCCTGGTCGGCCAGCTTGCGGCTGGCCGTCGACATGCTGATGGCCACCAACTTCCCCATGGCCCTGCGCTGGGGTCCCGAACTGATCCTGATCTACAACGACGCCTACGCGCCCGCCCTGCGCGAGCGTCATTCCGACGCCCTGGGCCGGCCGTTCACCCAGCATTCCGACGCCTTCCGCGCCACCCTGCTGGGCATCCACCAGGACATCCTTACCGGCGAGAGCGGCGGCTACGCCCTGGAACGCATGCCCCTGCAGGTGCAGCGCGAGGCCGGCGAGGCGCGCCTGGCCCACTTCGCCGTCAGCTACAGCCCGGTGCCCGACGAGACCGCCCCCACGGGCGTGGGCGGCGTGCTGATCTCGGCCGTCGAGATCACCGGCGCGATCGAGACCGAGAAGGAGCTGCGCGCCACCCGCGCCCGCTACGACATGGCCCTGGACGCCGCCGGCGGCGTCGGCGCCTGGGAATGGGACATCAAGGCCAACAGGGTCTATTGCGACGCCCGCTACGCCAGCCTGCACCAGGTGGATCCGGCCTTCGCCTCGCAGGGCCTGCCCGCCCAGAGCTTCACCCCCGCCGTCCATGACGAGGACCGCGAACGGGTGCGCCAGATCGCCCTGGCCGCCATGCAGACCGGCGGCGCGTTCGCCGACGAGTATCGGCTGGTCCAGGCCGACGGCTCGGTGCGCTGGGTGGCGGCCAGCGGCCATTGCTATCTCGACGCCGACGGCCAGGCCGACCGTAACGCCGGCGTCGTCTTCGACATCACCGAGCGCAAGCGGATGGAGAGCGAGCTGCTGGAAGCCCGCCTCGACCGCGACATCGCCATGGAGGCGGCCGGCATGGGCCGCTGGGACCACAACCCCAGCACCGGCCAGCGCTATTGGGACAGGCGCTCGTGCGAGATGTTCGGCGTGGCCGAGCCCGGCCCGCGGGACTTCGACAGCTTCGTGGCCCTGCTGCATCCCGACGACGTGGAACTGGTCAAGGCGGCGGTGGCCGCCGCCACCGATCCGGCGGGCGACGGGCTGATCAATGTCGAGTACCGGATCGTGCGCCCCTCCGATGGGGCCCTGCGCTGGATCGAGGTGTTCGGCCGGGCCTATTTCGAGCGCGGCGTCTGCACCCGCTTCGTCGGCGTCGGCTCTGACGTCACCGACCGCAAGGAGGCCGCCCGCAAGCTGGTCTCGCAGGAGGAGACCCTGCGCCTGGCCATCGAGGCCGCCGACGTCGGCACCTGGGACCTGGACATTCGCAACGACGTGCTGACCTGGTCGGACCGCTGCTACGCCATGTTCGGCGTCGCGCCCGGCACGCCGGTGGTGCGCGAGGACTTCTACGCCAACCTGCACCGCGCCGATCGCGACGAGGTGCGAGAGGCCCTGCGCCGCACGCTGGATGGCCGTATCTGCGCCGACTACGACGTCGAGTTCAGGTTCATCGGCCGCGAGGACGGGGTCGAGCGCTGGCTGTCGGCCAAGGGCAAGGCCTTCTTCGACAACGAGGGCAAGCCGATCCGGATGATCGGCACCACCGTCAACATCACCGACCGCAAGCGTGCCGAGCTGCATCTGCGGCTGCTGGTCAACGAGCTGAACCATCGCGTGAAGAACTCGCTGGCCACCATCCAGGCCATCGCCGGCCAGACCTTCCACGCCGCGCGCTCGCTGCCGGCCGCCCAGGAGGCCTTCACCGCCCGGATCATCGCCCTGTCCGAAGCGCACGACGTGCTGACCCGCGAGAACTGGGAGGGCGCGGACCTGCTGGACGTGGTCGACCGCCTGGTGGCGCTGCACGGCGGCGAGGGGCGCTTCGTGCTGGACGGCCCGTCGGTGCGCCTGTCGCCGCGCCCGGCCCTGTCGCTGTCGATGGCCCTGCACGAGCTGGCCACCAACGCGGTGAAATACGGCGCCCTGTCGCGCCAGGGCGGCCAGGTGACGATCAGCTGGAGCGTCGACTACAGCGGCGTGCCGCGCCTGTCGCTTCGCTGGACCGAACGCGGCGGCCCGGCCGTGGTCGCCCCCACCCGCCGCGGCTTCGGCTCGCGCCTGATCGAGCGCGGCCTGGCCCAGGAGCTCTCCGGCGAGGCCCGGATCGACTTCAGGCCCGAAGGCGTCGAGTGCCAGATCACGGCGTTGCTGGACTGCTGACAGAAGGCCCTCTCCCCATGGGAGGATCTATCGGCGCGGATGCTCCCCTTCTGGGGGAGCTGTCGGTAAAGCCGACTGAGGGGGTCTCTCCCCTCACGCCATCCGCAACACCTTGGCGATCTGCTCGTCGCTGCGTCGCAGGGCGAGCATCGCCAGGCCCGCAAAGGCCAGGGGGATCAGCGCCCAGGACGCCAGGCCCGCCACGGCCAGGCCCGCCCCGCCGGCCAGCAGGGCCGAGACCACCACCTCGGCAAGGGTCGCGAACCAGGACGCCCCGCGCCGGCGCTTGAAGTCGGCCCGCTTGCCCGGCTTCTGGTGCCAGACGTTGATCAGGCCGCATGACCAGGCCGACAGGCCAGCCCCCAGGGCCGTCCAGAGGGCGGCGACCGGCGCCAGCCACAGCAGCATCGCCAGCGGCACAGCCAGCAGCAGGGCCACCGGCAGAAGGGCGGCCGCCAGCTTGGCGCGGCGCAGGCTGCGCGTGGCGGCCGGCGACACGGCCAGCAGATCGGGGCTCTCCTCCGCCGACAGGGTGATCCAGGACAGGCTGCCGGCGACCTGGCCGGCCAGGAACACCACCACGCCCGCGCCGCCGGCCAGGGCCGCCCCGCCGTCGCCATGGCCCGCCGTGCGGCTAAGGATCAGCGCGGTCGGCACCAGGTACAGCACGCGCAGCAGCACCTGCGACAGCAGCGCCGCGTCGCGCAGGATCAGCCTGACTTCCTTGGCCAGGGTGGCGGCGAAGACGCCGCGCGCGAAGGCCCGGTCTCGTCCCTTGACCGGCTTCGCGGCCGAGGCCTCGGCGCCCTGCGTGGCGGCCGCGGCCGCGGCGTCGGCGAAGCGCTTGCCCAGCGACAGGGCCGACAGCACGAAGGCCCCCGCACCGATCGCCACCATGGCCAGCAGGGGCAAGGGCTCGCCCAGCATCGCCTTCAGCGGCCAATAGCCGATCGGCGGGATCGTGACCCGCCCCTCGGCCGCGTCCCGCGCCAGCGACTGGAACAGGCTCTCGCTGGCCTTCTCGCCCATGATCGTGCGGATCTGGCTGGCCAGGAAGAAGGCCGCGCCGGTCAGGGCCGCCAGCACCTGGGCGACGGTGCGCGTGCGGCGCGGACCGATCAGCTTGAAAAGCGCCATGGCCAGGGTCAGGCCTGTCGCCGTCGCCAGCAGGGCAAGGGCCGCCAGCACGCCGAACAGGCCCAGCCATTCGGGATGGCCCAGGAACACCGCGGGGCCCAGAAGGGGCGTGACGAAGATCAGGAACACCGTCAGCACGCCGGCCGCCACGCCCAGGGCGCGGACAAACAGCACCGTGCGCGGCGGGATCGGCGAGGAGAACAGCAGGTCGAGATCGCCGCGCTCGTACAGCGCCTCGCTGGCCGCGGCCAGGGTCTGGGACAGCATCAGGGTGAAGGCCGTTGCGCAGCAGGCCAGGGCGACAGCGGCCGACAGCGGGATCACCGGCACGTCGAACCGGCGCGCGGCCAGGCCGATGATCACCCCGCCGGTCAGCATCAGCAGCGCCAGGATCGCAAGGCCGATCATCGCCCCGACCCCGCCCATCGCCCGCTTGCCGGTCAGGGCCCGGAAGCCCAGCCGCATCTCGTGGGCCAGCAGCCAGGGGATAGAACCGGAGCGCAGCAGGCTCACGCGGGCGCCCCGTCGGCGGTCAGTTGCAGGAAGACGTCCTCGAGGGTGTCGCCGCCGCCCTGCCCCGCCTGCGATCTCAGGGCGTCCAGCGTGCCCTCGGCCAGCAGGCGGCCGCCGGCGATGATGCCGATGCGGTCGGCCATGCGCTCGGCGACCTCCAGAATGTGGGTGGTCAGGATCACCGTGCCGCCGGCGTCGACCCGGGCCTGCAGCATGTCCTTCACCAGGCGCGCCGAGGCCGCGTCGAGGCCCGTCAGCGGCTCGTCGAGGATCAGCAGCCTGGGATCGTGGATCAGGGCCCCGGCCAGGGCCACCTTCTGCTTCATGCCGCGCGAGAAGCCCTCGCACCGCCGCCGCGCTTCGGACGCCAGGCCCAGGGTCTCCAGCAGCTCCAGCGCCCGGGCCTTGGCGTGACGGGGCTCGACGTTCCAGAGGCCGGCGACGAACTCCAGATACTCCAGCGGCGTCAGGCGGTCATAGATCATCGCCTCGTCGGGCGCCCAGGCGGTGATCGCCTTGGCGCCGGCCGGGTCAGCCAGGGCGTCGACCCCGAAGATGCTGATGCTGCCCCTGTCGGGCTTGGTCAGCCCCGCGACCATCCGCAGGGTCGTGGTCTTGCCCGCCCCATTGGGGCCCAGCAGGGCATAGAGCTCGCCCGGATGCACCGTCAGGTCCAGCTCGCGCACGGCGGGCTTGGAGAAGGTCTTGTCCAGCCCCCGGACGATCAAGGCTTCGGTCACGCCAGACCCCCATGCAATCGCAGCGGGCATGTGATCGCGATTGGGCGAGGCGCGCAAGCGGCGGGCGATCAGCCCCGGCGATGCAAGGCGGCCCTAAGCCACCCGGGTCTCGACCCTCACGCCGGCGGTCAGCATCTTGTGCACAGGGCAGGCCTCGGCGATCTCCAGCAGGCGCTGGCGCTGCTCGGCGTCGAGATCGCCGGAAAGGCTGATCACGCGATCAAACACGTCGGCCGGGACCTGACCGGGCAGCCGCCGCCAGTTGGTCTCCACCCGCACCGCGCCAAGAGCCCAGCCCTTGCGCCTGGCATAGAGCCGCAACGTCTGGGTCGTGCAGGCCGCCAGGCCCGCTGCGACCAGGTCGTGGGGATTGGGGCCGGTGTCGAGGCCGCCCTCGGCGGGCTTCAGATCGCCGGCGAAACGCGACGGACCGGCAGTGACCAGGATCTGCACGCCGCCATGGCCGCTGTCCTCGGCGATGGCGGAAGGGCGGGCGGTGTCGGTCATGGCGAGAATCCTGCGTCTGTCGAGACCGCCAATGTGGCGCCTTGCCCGATCACGCGCTTGGTCGAATCCGCGCGAACGTGAAGGTTCAGGCGGCCGCGCCGGCCCCGACCTTGAACAGGTGCGTGGCGCCGCGCCAGACCTCGACCTCGTTGCAGCCGCGGTGCATGTCGAACAACTCGCCCGCGCGCAGGCGCGCGGCATGGTCGTCGGCGCAGGCCGTGACGTCAAAACGGGGAACCGAGCCGTCGCGCTCGACGCAGAAGAAGGTGAACACCTGCATGGGAACCATCGTCCTCATCAGGCGGGCCGTGTCCATGTTCGATGGGCGGGGCCGCAGCGCCAGCTGACTTCCGCAGCCGGCTCTTGAGAACCCAATATAATGATCGGCGTTCGATTCACCATAGGGGTTCGGCTTCTTGGCGGGACTTCGTTGGGGACGAGGCCCGTGATCAGGGAATCCGTCGCCGAGACGGTGGTTCCAATTCCGCGTGAATGCGCTTTCCCTGGGCGTCATCACGCACTAGGTTCGCCAACCTTTCGCAAACGGCGACGTTAAGAGACTCATGGCCGCGCACTATCTCGATTTCGAGCGACCCATCGCCGACCTGGAAGCCAAGATCGAAGAGCTTTCAAAGCTTTCCGAGACGGCTGGTCCTGGCGCGTTCGACAGCGAGATCGGCGCCCTGCGCGAGCGCGTGCAGGTGCTTCGCAAGGAAGCCTATGCCGGCCTCGACGCCTGGCAGAAGACGATGGTCGCCCGCCACCCTCAGCGTCCGCACCTGCGTGATTATGTCGCGGGCCTGATCGACGAGTTCGTCGAGCTGCGCGGCGACCGCAAGTTCGCCGACGACCAGGCCATCGTGGGCGGCCTTGGCCGCTTCCGCGGCATGCCGGTGGTCGTGATGGGCCACGAGAAGGGCTACGACACCACCACCCGCCTGAAGCACAACTTCGGCATGGCCCGTCCCGAAGGCTACCGCAAGGCCGTGCGCCTGATGGACATGGCCGAGCGCTTCAACCTGCCGGTCGTCACCTTCGTCGACACCGCCGGCGCCTATCCGGGCCTGGGCGCCGAGGAGCGCGGCCAGGCCGAGGCCATCGCCCGCTCGACCGAGCGCTGCCTGACCCTGGGCACCCCGATGGTCGCCACGGTCACCGGCGAAGGCGGCTCGGGCGGCGCCATAGCGCTGGCCGGCGCCAACCGCGTGCTGATCCTCGAGCACTCGATCTATTCGGTGATCTCGCCGGAAGGCGCAGCCTCGATCCTGTGGCGCGACGGCGCCCGGGCCAAGGACGCGGCGACCAACATGAAGATCACGGCGCAAGACCTGATCAAGCTGCGCATCGTCGACCGCATCGTCGAGGAACCGGCCGGCGGCGCCCATTCGGATCCGGAAGCGGCCATCAAGGCCGTCGGCGACGCGGTCGAGGACGAGCTGAAGAAGCTGTCGCTGCTGACCCCGGCCGAGCTGAAGCGCCAGCGCGCCGAGCGCTTCTACGCCATCGGCCGCGAAGGGCTGCAGTAAGGTCGCCCTCCGGCGAGCCGCGAAGAAATCCACACCGTTTTTCGCGCGGAAACCTCCCATCGCCTCCGCACAATCTTGACGTGCAGCTCGCGAACGACGCTTAAATGCCCCGCCTTATAGTCACGCTTGCTGCATGGCGTGCAGGTTGGGGGATTGAGATGAGAGTTTTCGCGCGGCTCGCCCTGGCGACGCTGCTTACCGGCGCGCTGACCACGGCGGGCCATGCCCAGACGCGCAACGTATACGGCTATGACGCGCAGGGGCGCCTCGTCGAGGCCGGCGCAGGATCCAGGATCACGCGCTACGAGTACGACCCCGCCGGCAATCGCACCAGAAGCGCCAGCTGCGACGTCGCCCAGCCGCAGCGCAAATGGGAAGCCGAAGCCCTCCCCCACACCCAGGGCGCGGCGACACCCGGCGGCTGGCAGATGACGCCCGCCAATTCCGGCATCGTCATCTACGGTCCCTACGCCACCGACATCGCGCCGGGATCCTATGTGGGGCTCTGGCGCGCCAAGAGCAGCCAGGTCGCGCCGGGCGACGGTACGCAGTCTCTGTATATCGACGTGTGGGACGCCACGGCCGGAGTCACCCTGGCGGCCCGCAGCATCCCCCGGTCGGCCTGGACGGCCGCCGACGAGTACCAGGTCCTCTCGCTGGCGTTCCAGGTCCCGGCCTCGGCCGCGGGCCACATGATCGAGCTGCGGACCTCCTACGCCTCCTGGGCGACCGTCACCCAGGACTGGGTCGCGATTTCGTCGCCCACCACCAACGCCAACTACGGGGGCGAGGTCGGCGCCTGCGCCTCGGCGTGGGAAGGCCGCAACCTGCCGCACGCGGGCGGCGCGGCCGTCGGTGACAGCTGGTCCAGTTCGGGCGCCGCCAACCACATCGTGTTCGGCCCGTACAGCACCGCCGTGCCCGCCGGTCGCCGCACGGCCTTCTGGCAAGTGATGATCGACGGCTCGACTACCGGGTCGCAGGATCTGGCCGAACTGGACGTCTTCGACTCCACAACTGGCGCCCAGATCGCGCGCCGCACGATCGCGCCCTCCTCGTTCTCCGGCCCGGGCGCCTGGCATTGGTTCTCGCTCGACTACAATCAGGTCGCGGGTCACTCGATCGAGTTTCGCATCCGCACCCTCACCTCGGGCCAGCTCATCGTGAACCGGGTCGGCGCCTTCTAGGCTGAGTAAGCCGGCTCGGCCCATCGCCGAGCCCGGGACCCAAAGAAAAAGCCCGCCCCGGTCTCCCGGGGCGGGCTTCGTCGTTTCAGGCTCTCGCGAACCCGCCGATCGTCAGATCAGCGAGCCGTGGCACTGCTTGAACTTCTTGCCCGAACCGCAGGGGCAGGCGCCGTTGCGGTTGGTGCGTTCCCAGCCTTCCGGCAGGGCCGAGACCGGCAGGGCCTCGCGCTGCTCTGGCGACAGGCCTTCGGGCAGGATGCCGGCCTGGGCGGCGTTCTCGCCGGTCAGTGGATCCAGGTGCACAGGGATCAGGTTTTCCGGCGTGTGCAGCGGCTCGGGCTCTGCATAGGCGATCTCGACCGTCATCAGCCAGCGGGTGGTGTTGGTGCGGAGGTCCCCCAGCAGCTTCTCGAACAGGCTGAAGGCTTCGGTCTTGTACTCGTTCAGCGGATCACGCTGGCCGTAGCCGCGCAGGCCGATGACGTTGCGCAGATGGTCCAGGTGCATCAGGTGCTCGCGCCACTGCAGATCGATCATCTGCAGCAGGAAGCTCTTTTCCACCGAACGCATCTGCTCGGGCGTGATGATCACTTCACGCTGGGCGGCGTACTCATCGGCGGCCTTGGTGATGCGCTCGCGGAAGGCTTCGTCGTCGACGCCTTCCTCCGCGGCCCATTCCTTCAGCGGCAGGTCCATGCCCAGCACGGCCTGGACGCGCTCATGCAGGCCGTCGATGTCCCACTGCTCGGCATAGGCCTTGGGCGGCACGTGGCGGGCGACCAGGTCGTCGATCACGTCGTGGCGCATCTCGTGGATGACTTCCGACAGATCGCTGCTTTCCATGAACTCCTGGCGCTGCTCGAACACGGCCTTGCGCTGGTCGTTGACGACGTCGTCGTACTTCAGGAGGTTCTTGCGGATCTCGTAGTTGCGCTGCTCGACGCGGGTCTGGGCCTTGGCGATGGCCGCGTTCAGCCAGCGGTGGGTGATGGCCTCGCCGTCCTGGACGCCGAAGGTGCGCATGATCGCGTCCAGGCGCTCGCCGGCGAAGATGCGCAGCAGGTCGTCTTCGCACGACAGGAAGAACTTCGAACGGCCCGGGTCGCCCTGACGGCCGGTCCGGCCGCGCAGCTGGTTGTCGATGCGGCGGCTTTCGTGGCGCTCGGTGCCAAGAACGAACAGGCCGCCGGCGGCCAGGGCCGCCTTCTTGGCGTCGGCGATCTCGGCCTCGATCTCGGCGCGGTGCTCGGCCTCGGCTTCCGGCGAGACCTCGATGCCCAGGCCGCGCTGCTCGATCTTCCACTTGGACAGGCGCATGTCGACGCTGCCGCCCAGCTGGATGTCGGTGCCGCGACCGGCCATGTTGGTGGCGATGGTCACCGCGCCCGGCACGCCGGCGTCGGCGACGATGCCGGCTTCCTGCTCGTGGAAGCGGGCGTTCAGCACCTGGTGGGGGATGCCCTTGCGCTTCTTGCCGTCGACTTCCCACTCGTAGGCGTCGAGCAGCTTGGACAGCTCTTCGGACTTCTCGATCGACACGGTGCCGACCAGGATGGGTTGGCCGCGCACGTGGCAGTCGGCGATCTGAACCAGGATGGCGCGGTTCTTCTCTTCCTCGGTGCGGTAGACCTCGTCGTCGTCGTCGATGCGCTGGATGACGCGGTTGGTCGGGATCTCGGAGACGCCCATCTTGTAGATGTCGTCGAATTCCTGGGCCTCAGTGGACGCAGTGCCGGTCATGCCCGACAGCTTGGTGTAGAGGCGGAAGTAGTTCTGGATGGTCACCGAGGCCAGGGTCTGGTTCTCGGGCTGGATGTCGGCGCCTTCCTTGGCCTCGATGGCCTGGTGCAGGCCTTCCGACAGCCGGCGGCCGGTCATCATGCGGCCGGTGAACTCGTCGATCAGGACGACTTCGCCGCCCTTGACGATGTAGTCCTTGTCGCGCGTGTAGAGCACGTTGGCGCGCAGGGCCTGGTTGACGTGGTGGACCACCGAGATGTTGGCCGCGTCGTAGAGGCCGGCGGTGTCCTCGGCCAGGTGGTTCCCAGCGATCAGGATCTCTTCGATCTTCTCCTGGCCGTCCTCGGTCAGGATGACCTGCTTCTGCTTCTCGTCGTGGTCGTAGGTGGTCTTGTCCTTGATCAGCTCCTTAACGAGCAGATCGATGGTCTTGTAGAATTCGCTGCGGTCCTCGGTCGGGCCCGAGATGATCAGCGGGGTGCGGGCTTCGTCGATCAGGATCGAGTCGACTTCGTCGACGATCACGTAGTGGTGGCCGCGCTGGACCATCTCGTTCACGTCATAGACGAGATTGTCGCGCAGGTAGTCGAAGCCGAACTCGTTGTTGGTGCCGTAGGTGATGTCGGCGCGGTAGGCGCGCTGGCGATCGCCCTGCGACAGGCCGTTGACGATGATGCCGTAGGACAGGCCCAGGAAGTTGTAGAGCTGCCCCATCCACTCGGCGTCGCGGGTGGCCAGGTAGTCGTTGACGGTGATGACGTGGACGCCCTTGCCGGCCAGGGCGTTCAGGTAGGTCGGCAGGGTGGCGACCAGCGTCTTGCCTTCACCGGTGCGCATTTCGGAGATGCCGCCGAAGTGCAGCACCATGCCGCCGATCATCTGCACGTCGAAGTGGCGCATGCCCAGAGCGCGCTTGGAGCCCTCGCGGACCACCGCGAAGGCTTCGTTCAGGATGTCGTCGAGGGTTTCGCCCTTTTCCAGGCGGTCCTTGAACTCCTGGGTCTTGGCCTTCAGCGCCTCGTCCGACAGCGCGGCCATCTGGGGCTCGAGCGCGTTGATCTTGGCGACGCGACCGTGAAGCGACTTCACCTTGCGTTCGTTGGAGGAACCGAAGAGCTTTTTGGCGAAGCCGAGCATGCAGAAAGGATCCGGAGCGAGAACTTAGTGGGCCGGCGCTAAGGCTTTATCGGCCTTCACTACGGTAATGACGATGCGCCGAGATCGCAGAACCCCTGAAAACGGCGCGCGCGCGAGACTTAAGCACCGCCCCCCCCAGTGTCAACGCGAGGCCTGGCCCGCCAGGGCCTCGAAAAGCCCGTTCGGCCAAGCTTTCACCCGCTGCGCGAAACCGGCTCGGCGGCGATCAGAACCGTCGCGAACGGCATAGGTTCCGAGAACCTTATCCTCGCGCGCGAAGTTTAGCGGGCCAAGTCGCCGAAACGGCTTCCCCTTTGCCCTGACGCGCTCTAGAGCGCATTTCATAAGACCAGCGGAGATCCGCGCCCGATGAACCCCGTCCGCAATTCCCGCTCGTTCATGACCGCCGCCGTCCTCGGCCTGGCGCTGCTGGTCGCCGCCTGCGGCCGCGGCGGCGTCGACGAGCGCCCGCCCGAACCGGGCGACACGGCCGTGGCCCGGGTCGACGGCCACGCCGTCTGGGCCTCCGACGTCAAGCGCGAGGCGGTGGCGCAAGGGCTGATCGGCGAGGGCGAGCCGCTGGACGTGTCGTCCGATCTGTTCCGCCGCGTCCTCGACGAGGTGATCGACCAGAAGCTGCTGGCCGCCGAGGCCATCGAGCGCAAGCTCGACAAGGATCCGGTGGCCCAGCGCCGTCTGGCGGCCGCCCGCGAGCGCATCCTGGGCGACATGCTGGTCGAGGGCATGGTCGAAAAGGCCGTCACCGAGGACAACATCCGCGGCCTCTACGGCGAGCAGCAGAAGCTGACCAAGCAGTCCGAAGAGATCCGCGCCCGCCAGATCCTGGTGCCGACGCAAGCGGAGGCGGAAAGCGTCAAGAAGCTCCTGGCGACCGGCGCCTCGTTCGACGCCCTCGCCATGGAGCGTTCCAAGGACGAAGCCACGCGCTTCAAGGGCGGCGACCTCGACTACTTTACCGTCGACATCATGCCCGAACCCTATGCCGTGGCCCTCAAGGACGCCAAGAAGGGCGACCTCGTGGGCCCGTTCGCCATCACCGGCGGCTGGGTGGTGATGCGTGTCGAGGACAAGCGCCAGGAAGCGCCGATGAGCCTGGAGGAAGCCCGTCCCCAGATCGTGCGTTTCCTTACCTACGACCAGGTCCGCGACCTGCTGGAGAAGCTGCGCGGCGGCGCCAAGGTGGAGATGCTGGTCGGCAAGGCCCAGGACATCCCCGGCGCCCCGCAGGAGCCGGCCTCCGCGCCCCAGGGCGACGCCGCCCCCAGCTCCGACCTCGACAACGCCCCGCCCGCCTCGGCTCCGGCCCAGAACTCGGCCCAGAAGAAATGACCCGCAAGCCCACCACGCCCTCGACCGACAAGGCTGCTTCCAAGGCCAAGGCCGCTCCGAAAGCCGCCGAGAAGGCGCCTGCCGCCAACACGCCCGCCGAGATCGTCGGCCAGGTCGGCGCCACCGTCGGCCATGCGCTGGACCGCGCCCTCGACCCGCTGGCCTCGGCCCTGAAGCGCGCCGGCCTGCGCCGCGCCCAGAAGTCGGCCGGCGAAACCGCGCCCGCCCCGACGCCGGCTGCGGCCGCCCCCGTGACGCCCGCGGCCGCCCCGGGCAAGCCGGGCCTGGCCGTCTCGCCGCTGGTCGTGCCGTTCCCGACCATCCCGCCCATCGCGGGCGTCGAGATCGCCACCGGCCGCGCCGGCTTCTACAAGCACGAGCGCCCCGACCTGCTGCTGATGCGCTTTGCCGAGGGCACCTCGGGGGCCGGCGTCTTCACCCGCCACGGCGTGGGCTCGGCCCCCGTCGACTGGTGCAAGCGCCAGCTGGCCGCCACCGGCGGCGCCGACGTGCGCGCCCTGGTGGTCAACGCCGGCTGCGCCAACAGCTTCACCGGCAAGCCTGGCGCCGACGCCGTGCGCCGCGTGGCCACGGCCGTGGGCAAGCGCTTCGACTGCCGCCAGCGCGACGTGATGATGGCCTCGACCGGCGTCATCGGCGTCATCCTCGACGACAGCAAGATCACCTCCAACCTGCGCGAGGTCGAAACCCGCCTCACCGCCGACGGCTGGGCGGCGGCGGCCTCGGCGATCATGACCACCGACACCTTCCCCAAGGGCGCCTACGCGACAGCCCTGATCGACGGCGTCGAGGTCAAGATCGCCGGCATCGCCAAGGGCTCGGGCATGATCGCGCCCGACATGGCCACCATGCTGGCCTTCGTCGCCACCGACGCGGCCATCGCGCCCGCCGCCCTGCAGACCCTGGTCTCACTCTATACCCGCACCACCTTCAATTGCGTGACGGTGGACGGCGACCGCTCGACCAACGACACCCTGCTGCTGTTCGCCACCGGCCAGTCGGGCGCGCCCAAGATCAGCCGCGCAGGCGACAAGCGCCTGGCCGACTTCCGCGAAAAGCTGGAAGGCGTGCTGCTGGACCTGGCCATGCAGCTGGTCCGCGACGGCGAAGGCGCCACCAAGTTCGTCAAGATCACCGTCAACGGCGCCGAGAGCCCGCTGTCGGCCCGCAAGATCGCCCGCACCATCGCCGAGAGCCCGCTGGTCAAGACCGCCTTCGCCGGCGAGGACGCCAACTGGGGCCGCATCGTCATGGCCGTCGGCCGCGCCGACGAGCCGGTGAACCGCGAGAAGATCAGCGTCCGCTTCGGCGAACTCTACGCCGCCCGCGACGGCCTGGTCTCGGCCGAATACGACGAGGCGGCCATGAGCGCCTACATGAAGAACCAGGAGCTGGAGGTCACCGTCGAGGTTGGCGTCGGCAAGGGCACGTCCACCGTCTGGACCTGCGACCTGACCAAGCAATACGTGGCCATCAACGGCGACTACCGCTCGTAGGGGTCGCGAGGCGGGGCAGCCCCCCCGCCTCGAGCGCAGGACCGCCCCATCATGAGCACCCTGATCCAGCTCCTGCCGGCGAAGGTCGCACGCAACGCCTCGCGCCTGGGCTTCGCCACAACGGGCGGCGACCATTGGAAGGTCTGGGATCGCTTCCTGACGGTCGACGGCAAGCCCGCCTTCCACCTGGGCAACATCTGCAATACCTGCGCCTTCTTCTTCGAGCGCAGGGACGGCGCGAGTTCGCCGCTCGGCGTCCAGGCGTTGGCGCGAGTGCTGGAAGCCGGCGTCCAGGCCCTGGCCTCGCGCTGGTCGACCACCTGGCCACGGCGATGCCCCTGGGATCGTACGACGCCCTGCTGCTGCGCTCCGAGCTCGAGGCCACGATCCACGGCGCTCCCGGCGACTACTTTTCCGGCGAACAACTGGAAGCCTGGGGTCCCGACGGTTCATGGAATCCTGAGGTCGAGGCCTCGACCGCATACTATCGGGCAGGCGTCCATGCCGTTGCGCCTGACACGCGCCTGTTCGAGTTCGTCATGCCGATGCTTCAGGCTCAAGACCTGGATCCGGCCCGCATCGACCACTACTGCGCCCTGATCGCGGACGGCCACGAGCCGACGGCTCTGGCCATATCCGTCCTCGACGCCAAGACCGCTGAGGAACAAGCCCATTGGTGCCTGGCGCACTACCTGCTCGACGGTCACCACAAGGTCGAGGCGGCCGTCCGCATGGGCCGGCCGATCACGCTCATCTCGTTCCTGGCCCATGAAAAGGGCGTGTCCTCCAGCGACCAGATCGCCAAGGCGCGCGCCGTCCTGGGCGGCCGTCGCCCGCGGCGCTAGACGGCCTCGCAGGCGGCGTCGCGGACGACGAAACTGTTGGAAAGCCGATCGCAGGCGGTCAGGCCGCAAAGCGCCAGCAGAACGATCTGCTTCATGGGATCGAGCCGCTCCAGCAGACCCTTTCGCCTCGCTATCGCCAACCCTTCTCGCCCGGTCCCCGATGGCGGCCGCGCCCAGCCACCCCATATGCCGGAGAGATCGACGCCCCCCGCCACCTTCGCCCGCCCGATCTTCACAGCAAAGAGCCCGCCATGAAAATCCTCATCGTCCTGACATCGCACGACACGCTCGGCGACACCGGCAAGAAGACCGGCTTCTGGCTTGAGGAGCTGGCCGCCCCCTACTACGTGTTCAAGGACGCCGGCGCTGACCTCGTCCTGGCCTCGCCCAAGGGCGGCCAGCCGCCGCTCGATCCCAAGAGCGACCTGCCCGACTTCCAGACCGACATGACCCGCCGCTTCCAGGCCGACAAGGCCGCGCTGGCGGCCCTGGCCCAGACCACGCCGCTGGCCGACGTGAACGCCGCCGACTTCGACGCGGTGTTCTATCCCGGCGGCCACGGTCCGCTGTGGGATCTTGCGGAATCGCCCGTCTCCGTCGCCCTGATCGAGGCCTTCGACCGCGCCGGCAAGCCCCATGCCCTGGTCTGCCACGCCCCCGGCGCCCTGCGCCACGTCAAGGCCGCCGACGGCCGTCCGCTGGTGGCCGGCCGCAAGGTCACCGGCTTCACCAATGGCGAGGAAGACGCCGTCGAGCTGACGAACATCGTGCCGTTCCTGGTCGAAGACATGCTGAAGGAAAGCGGCGGCCTCTACGAGAAGGGCCCCGACTGGGCGCCCTACGTCGTCGAGGACGGCGACCTGATCACCGGCCAGAACCCCGCCAGCAGCGACGCCGTCGCCCACGCCCTGGTCAAGCGCCTGACGGCCCGGGCCTGAGGTCATCCCTAGTCCGTAAAACCCCCGCGAAAGCGGGGGCCCAGGCTTTTTGTCGTAAAGCGCTGCGCTGTTCGGAAAACACCTGGGTCCCCGCTTTCGCGGGGATTTTACGGAAGGCTATAGCCCTCAACCCTGCTCGCTGCGCGCCCGCACCTCGGCCAGCGTGTGATCCACGAGCAGCGCGCCGTCTTCCCACACCGTGACCATGGCGTCGGTCCAGCCTTGCGGCGCGGCCTCGCCCTCGGTCACGGCGACCGTGCGATATTCGCCCGCCGCGTTCCGCTGCAGCATCAGCCGCCCGGCCTTGGAGCGCTTGCCCGGATCGGTGACCGGGTTCTTGCTGACGTCGATCCAGGCGCCGTCGACCTTGGCGGCCGAGCACTTCAACGCAAAGCGCTGGGTGTCGCGGTCGAGCTGCTGCAGCAGGCCGCCGCCCATGCCGAAGGCGAGGTTCTCGGCGCTGAATCCGTCGGCGATCACCCGCTCCAGGATCGCGGCGATGCTGACCGGATTGACCCCGTCGCCCTGGATCACCCGCACGTGGTTCAGCACCTTGTAGCCCTTGGCGTTGACCGTGCTGCCGAAGGCCTCGTCCAGGCGCTTCAGGGTCTCGGCGACGATGGCGACCGGATCGCCGGAGTCCGGCCGGATCACCACCGTCGCGCCGCTGGCGATCACCTCGTCGCGCAGCTCCTGGCCCCAGATGCGGCTGACCGCGTCGAACAGGTCGTAGCTGTCGGACACCACCGAGAACAGGCCGCCGGGCTTGCCGAAGCTCTTCAGCATGTTGCGATAGGCGTCGGCCTCGCGCTCGCGGCCCCAGCTGGTGATCGTGCTGTGCTCGGCGGCCGGGATGGAGAAGGCGGCCATCGGCTCGCCATACCAGGCCCGCCCTGCCTGCACGGCGCTCAGGGTGTCGCTGCCCAGGAAGTTGACGAGATGCGCCAGCCCGCCGATCGCCGCGCTTTCCCGGCTGGAGACGCCGCGCGCCCCGAAGTCGTGCAGCTTGAACGGCAGCTGGCCCGCCGGATCGTCGCTGGTCTTCTCCAGCGCCGCGCGGATCGTCTGCTTGACGCCCCAGCTCGTCGTGGCGACGGTCACCGGATACCAGACCCGCAGCAGCAGGGTCTCCAGGTAGGAGGGCAGCCAGAAACACTCTGGGTCGGTGTTCTCGATGGTCATCAGCGCCTGGTGCGTGGGGACCACGGTTCCTTCCGGCACGGCGCGGATGCGCACCGGCAGGCGGCCGCCGTGCACGTCGACGATCCGCCGCCAGCCGGCCTCGTTGAAGGGCTCGCCATGCGTGGCCAGCAGCTCGGCCGCCTCGTCGACCATGGCGTGGGTCACGGGCGCGGCCAACGCCGTCTTCAAGATGGCCTGCAGGCCGAAGAAGACCGTGCGGTCGTAGCGCCCGCCCCGGCTTTCCACATAGGAGAAGGCGCCCGTCGTGCCGGGCGGATACTGCAGCCAGTGGCTGGCCTTGTAGCTGTCGGTGTCGAGGATCAGATTATCGAACATCGCGGAAGCTCCTTGCCCGCGGGGTCACCGTCCCGTCTTTCGGGTCGGATGGGTTTGGCCGGCGTCAGGCGCCGACGAAGTGCTCGAGGATGTGGAAGTGGTCCTCGAAGAACTGCTCCTCCATCAGCAAGGCCTCGCTGATCGGGACCCAGCGCGCCTGCTCGGCGTCGTCGGCGCCCTTCACGCGCGGTAGCGGGCCGGCGGGGAAGTCGAAGTGGAAGGCATGGGTGATGGTGCGGCCGCGCAGCGAGCGGTCGGGGTGGTCGAACACCCGGCTGGCCTTGATCGAGCCGCGCAGCACGGCCGGCGGGATCTTGGCCCTGGTCTCTTCCTGCAGCTCGCGGATCGCCGCCTCCTGCACGGTCTCGCCCTGGTTCACGAAGCCGCCGGGCAGCGCCCACAGCCCCCTTCCCGGCTCGGCGCGGCGGCGCACCAGCAGCACGTGGCCGGAATGGACGACCACCGCGTCGGCGGTGACGAAGGTCGGGGCGTAGGGCGCGGCGGCCCAGGCCTGGCGATAGCTCTTGATGAAGGCGTGCTCGCGGGCCAGCTGGGCGTAGGCGGGCGAGCCGTCGCGAAACGCGCTGAGCATCTCGTACACAGGGCCTGGCACATTGGCCTCGACCAGCCGCAGGCCGCCGGCCTCGCCGGTCAGCAGCCAGTCGCGCAACTCGGTGGCCGACAGCACGTCGGCGTGCTGCACGTCGACCAGTTCCCATTGCGGAAAGGCGGCCAGATAGGCGGCGGTGGCGTCGTCCTTGTTGCGGCCGATCAGGCCGATGGTTGCGCCCTCGTCCGCGCCGTCATGGGCCGCAGCCTCGGCGACGATGCGCTGCACGTCGCCAACCCACAGGGTCTCGCCATAGAGGCGGTCGCGCAGCGGGCGGACGATCACGCGGGCGGCGTCCTCGCCGGCGGCGGCGCGGATCATCACCGCCCTTTCGGCGGCGTTGAAGGGGTTGCGGATGGTGCGGGGCTGGCCGGCGCTGCCGGTCAGGACGATGACCTTGCGCGCCAGGCGCAGGGCGTGCCGCAGCACCGAGGCATGGCCGTTGTGGAACGGCTGGAAACGTCCGATCAGGACGAGATAGTCGAAGCGCATGAGACTCCCTCACGCCGATGTCCGTCGCCGGTCTATCCGGCGACATGTGTTATGCTAACTTTGAGCAAAAGCGGTTGTCAACCCCGGCGTGCAGGCCTCGTGCAAGGTTGAAGGATTGTCGGTGCCGTCGCCGCGCGGCGCTGGACCAGGCTGGGCGCTCGCGCCAAGACGAGCCCATGTCGGAACGCAACGCCTACCTGACCCAGCAAGGGATCGCCGCCGCCCTGACGACACTGCCGGCCCTGCTGCTGCTGGCGATCGGGCTCCCGCCGGCAGATCCCGACGAATACGACGGCGACTTCATGCCCGGTCTGGCGCGCTTTCTCTTCGGCTTCTTCGCGGCGCCGGCGGCGGCCTTCCTGCTCAATCTCTTCACCCGGCGCGACAGCCGCCGCGGCTTACGGCTCGCCGCCGACGTCACCGGCTGGACCGCCGTGCTGGCCGGCGCCCTGGCCCTTCTGGCGGGCGCCTGGCTGGCGTTGATTTCCCTGGCGAATGGCCAGCCGACCGACGGCCCTGTTCTTGGCTGGGCCTTCTTCCTCGCCTACTTCGGCGGGATCATCCTCTGCGCCGTCCACGGCATGCGCGAGCGTCCAGCCTCCAGAAAGGCCGAGCGTCTGGCCCGGCGCCGGCCGCCGCTCAGCCTGTCCGATCCTCAGAACCCGTAGAGCGCCGCGTACTCGGCGTCCTTGGCGGCGATCTGGCGGGCGCAGTCGACCATCACCTTGGCCTGTTTCCAGGTGGCGTCGTCCTGCATCTTGCCGTCGATCATCGCCACGCCCGAGCCGTCGGGCATGGCCTCCAGGATCCTTTTCGCGAAGGCCACCTCCGTGGGATCGGGGCTGAACACCTGCTTGGCGATGGCGATCTGGCTGGGGTGCAGGCTCCAGGCCCCGGCGCAGCCCATCAGGAAGGCGTTGCGGAACTGCTGCTCGCAGGCGACCGGGTCGTCGATCGCGCCGAACGGACCGTAGAACGGCTTGATCCCGTGGGCCGCGCAGGCGTCGACCATCTTGGCGAAGGTGTAGTGCCAGAGATCCTGCTGCACTGAAACGCGGGGCGAACCGTCCGCATGCGGATCTTCAATCACGCGATAGCCCGGATGGCCGCCGCCGACACGGGTGGTCTTCATCGCCCGGCTGGCCGCCAGATCGGCCGGCCCCAGGCTGATCCCCTGCATGCGCGGGCTGGCGCCGGCGATCTGCTCGACGTTCATCACCCCTTCGGCCGTCTCCAGGATGGCGTGCAGCAGGATCGGCCGGGTGACGCCGTGCTTGGCCTCCAGCGAGGCCAGCAGCTGGTCGATATAGAAGATGTCCCACGGCCCCTCGACCTTGGGAACCATAATGACGTCGATCCTGTCGCCCGCCTTCTCGACCAGGGTCGCCACCTCGTCCAGGTGCCAGGGCGAGTTGAGGCAGTTGATCCGCACCCACAGCCCCACGCCCAGGGCCGCAAAGTCGACCTCGCGCGACAGGGCGATAGTCCCGGCCAGGGCCGCGCCCTTGGCGTCGGCGGGGATGGCGTCCTCCAGGTTGGCCAGGATCACGTCCACCGTAGGGGCGATCTCGCCGACCTTGGCCCGCACCTTCTCCAGATGCGGCGGCACGAAATGGATCATCCGCTCGACGCGGGCGGGCAGCTCGCGCCACGGCGCTGGCGCGCCGATGGCCAGGGGTTTGAAGAAGCCTCTAGCGGTCTTCATGCGCGTCTTCCCTAGGTGCTTATTTCGCAGTTGCGAGAAGACTGCGGCGCGCGCGCGAGGGGGTCAAGGGTGGCGCGGGGGAAGGTCCGCCCACGCTACTGGACGTCGTGCTCGATCCATTCGCCGTCCTCGCCGCGCACCCAGCGCTTGTCGACGCCATAGATCCTGATCTCGGCGCCCGCGCCGTGGTCGACGAACTCGACGAGTTGCTCGGCGAACCAGAAACCCTCGTCGAGATCGTCGAAGAAGACGTTCACCGCGAAATCGCGCTCCATGACGCCGACGACGTCCACGCCCGAAACGCTCGGCGTCGTCTCGCCGCGAACGCTTCCGACCCTGCCCGCCACGCCCAGGCGCTCGGCTTCGGGCGAAGGACGGATGCGGACGTTGTCGCCGAAGGACATGGAGCATTCCAGCATGGCGAGATCATGCGACGGCCGGGCGGCGCCGCGCAAGGCTCAGCTCTGCGCCGGCCTGGGCGGCGGCGCGTTGTCCGGATCCTCGCGGCCCAGCTCGTCGGCGGCGTCGTTCTGCGAGACGTGGGTCGCCGCCTTGCCCCTGGCCTTGCGGGCCGCTCGGGGCTCCAGGCGCAGGGCGGCGCGGGCGTCCTCGCCCTCTTCGCCGAACAGGCCGCGCAGGCGCACGTCGCGCTGCGGATAGGGAATCTCGATCCCGGCCCCGCGCAAGGCGTCGTCGATGGCCCAGGTATAGGCCGCGAAGATCGCCGCCGGCCGGCGCACGGCCTCGACCGTCGGCCAGACGATCAGCTCGAACTTCAGGGCGTGCTCGCCATAGCCGACCAGCCACACCTGGGTGCGGCGCACCGCGTCGTCGGCGCTGGTGAAGGGCACGCTGCGGGCGGCCTTCAGCACCGCCTCGCGCACCAGTTCCTTGTCGACCCCGAAGGCGGTGACGAACGGCACGCGGATGCGGCGGGTCGTGCCGCGCAGGGTCCAGTTGATCACCTGGTCGTTCACCAGCACCGAGTTGGGCACGATCACGTCGGTGGCGTCGTTGGTGCGGATGCGGGTGGCGCGCGGCCCGATCTCGTGCACCACCCCGCGCGCGCCGTTCGACAGCTCCACGAAGTCGCCCACCGCCACCAGCCGCTCGAACACCAGGCTGACGCCCGAGGCGAAGTCCTTGATCACCCCCTGCAGGCCAAGGCCGACGCCCACGCCCACGGCGCCGGCGAACACCGTCAGCGAGGTCAGGTCGATGCCCATGGTCGACAGGGCCGCCAGCAAGCCGACCAGCACCAGGCCGTAGGTGGTCAGCTTCTCGACGATGTAGAGCGACGGCGCGCTGTCGGCCGCCCGCGCCCGCAGGCGGCGAAGACCCGCCGCCGCCAGGCGGGCGGCCAGCAGGGCGGCGACGACGATGACGATCCCCGTCGCCAGACCGCCCACCGTGATCGCCGACTTGCCGAGCTTGACCAGCTCGAGGGCGTCCAGGCGCTGCAGGGGGTTGTCGGTCATGGGGCGGAGTTTGAGCCGTCCGGAGCAGGGCTTTCAAGCCCCGCGACGGCGGAAAGGCCGACCCAGAAGACCCTCCCCCCGAAGGGGGAGGGTTCAGATTACCGCCCCACCATCGCCAGTCCGGCTTCCGCGTAGCGCGCGCCCTCGACCTCCGTCTCGGGCACCGCCGCAGCGATCTTCGCCAGGTCGTCGGCCGACAGCGTAACCTCCACCGCGCCGATGTTCTCCTCCAGGCGCGCCGCCTTCGTCGTACCCGGGATCGGGACGATGTCGGGCCCTTGCGCCAGCAGCCAGGCCAGGGCCAGCTGGGCCGGGGTCACGCTCTTGTCGGCCGCCAGTTCGACCAGGGCCTCGACCAGCGACTGATTCTTGGCGATGGCCTCGCCCTGGAAGCGCGGCAGGGTCGAGCGGAAGTCGTCCTTTCCGAAGCCGTCGCCAGCCTTGATCGCGCCAGTCAGGAAGCCGCGGCCCAGCGGGCTGTAGGGGACGAGGCCGATGCCAAGCTCGCGGATGGTCGGCAGCACCTCGGCTTCGATCCCCCGCGTCCACAGCGAATACTCGCTCTGCAACGCCGCCACCGGCTGCACCGCCTGGGCCTTGCGGATGGTCGCAGCGCCGGCTTCCGACAGGCCGAAGCGCCTGACCTTGCCCTCGGCGATCAGATCCTTGACGGTTCCCGCCACGTCCTCGATCGGCACGTTCGGGTCGACGCGGTGCTGGTAGAAGAGGTCGATCGTCTCGATACCCAGGCGCTTGAGCGAGGCCTCGGCCACGGCGCGGATGTTGTCGGGCCGCGAATTGACGCCGCGCATGCGCGGCACGCCGGCCTCGTCGGGGGCGATGTCGAAACCGAACTTGGTGGCGATCACCACCTTGTCGCGGAACGGCCTCAGGCCCTCGCCGACCAGTTCCTCGTTGACATAGGGGCCGTAGACCTCGGCGGTGTCGAAGAAGGTGACGCCCAGGTCCACCGCCCTGGCCATCAGGTCGAACATCGCCTGCTTGTCGGGGGCGGGTCCGTAGGCCCAGCTCATGCCCATGCAGCCGAGACCGAGGGCCGAGACCTCCAGGCCGTCGCCGAGTTTGCGCGTCTTCATGGGCAGCTCCTTTTCGGGAATTTTCGGTCGCGATCCCGCCGCGACGGCAGGGAGATGGGCCTCGGGGCCGGCCACGATAACCGCTTGCGGTCTCAACGCACTCCTGAGCATGTCTCAGCAATGTCTTCGCGCCCCCTACCCGACCTCGCCGTCTTCGCCCTGGTCGCCGAGCGCCGCAGTTTTCGCGCCGCCGCCCAGGCGCTTGGCGTCACCGCATCGGCCCTCAGCCACACGATCCGCAATCTCGAGGCCCGCCTCGACGTGCGCCTGCTCAACCGCACCACTCGCAGCGTCGCCCCCACCGAGGCCGGCGAGCGGCTTCTCGCCAGGCTTGGCCCCGCCCTGGCCGACATCGACGCGGCGCTGGACGAGGTGGCGATGTTCCGCGACCGCCCGGCCGGCCGCCTGCGGATCAACGTCGCCAGCACGGCCGCGCGCATGCTGCTGGCCCCGCGCCTGGGCGGCTTCATGAACACCTATCCTGACGTGCGGGTCGAGATCGTCTGCGAGGACGCCCTGGCCGACATCGTGGCCGGCGGCTTCGACTGCGGCGTGCGCCTGGGCGAGCGGCTGCAGGCCGACATGATCGCCGTGCCCCTGGGCGGCGAGCTGTCCCAGGCCCTGGTCGCCACGCCGGACTACATCGCCCGTCACGGCGCCCCCAAGGAGCCGGAAGACCTGATGAGCGGCCATCGCTGCCTGCTGGTCCGCCGCGCCTCGGGCCAGCCCTATCCGTGGGAGTTCGAGCGCAAGGGCCGCCTCGTCGTCGTCACCCCGCCGCCGGCCCTGCTCACCGACAACGGCGTCGTCATGCTGGAGGCCTGCCGCGCCGGCGCGGGCCTGGCCTTCCCGTTCCGCGAGGCCGTCGCCGACGACATCGCCGCCGGCCGCCTGGTGTCGCTGCTGGAGGACTGGTGCGAGCCCTTCCCCGGCTTCTTCCTCTACTACCCCAGCCGCCGCCAGCTATCGCCGGCCCTGCGGGCGTTCATCGACTGGATGCGGGGGTAGAGGCCCTCTCTTTGAGAGGGATTTAGCGGCGCCCTCGAAAATTCTCCTCGACCCTGTCGGCATGGCCGGCGTTCCTTCGTCCTCGGGAAGACGCGGCCGCCAGTCGCGAAGGAGGAGGAAACGCCATGCCGAAGATCTCGCCGTTCCTGTGGTTCGACAAAGAGGCCCTGGAGGCCGCCGAGTTCTACGTCTCGATCTTTCCCAACTCGAAGATCGTGTCGGTGAACCGCTACCCCGACGACGTGCCGCCGCCGGCCGGTCCGGGCGGGTCGGTGTCGACCGTCTATTTCGAGCTCGACGGCCAACCCCATGTGGCGCTGAACGGCGGGCCGCATTTCAAGTTCACCGAGGCGATCTCGCTGTCGATCGACTGCGACGGCCAGGCCGAGGTCGACCGCTACTGGGACGCCCTGCTGGCCGGCGGCGGCGCGCCGTCGCAGTGCGGCTGGCTGAAGGATCGCTATGGCCTGTCCTGGCAGGTCACCCCGCGCCAGCTGATCGAATTGACCACCGGCCCCGACAAGGCCGTCGCCGGCCGGGTGTTCGCCGCGATGATGACCATGGGCAAGATCGACGTGCCCACCCTGGAGAAGGCCGCGCGCGGCGAATGATGCATATTTGACCCGGATAATATTGACTCGTATTTTTATCCGGGTGAATTAGGCGGCCACTGTCGAGAGGCCGCCCGATGTCCGTCGCCGAAATCCCCGCCGTCGCCCGCGCCCTGCGGGCGACCTTCGCCACCGACGTAGTGGACGCCGAGACCCGCCTGACCGGCGGGCTCTCGGGCGCGGGCAGCTGGCGGATCAGGGTCGGTGGAATTCCCTATGTGCTGCGGATCGACACGGCCCGCGACGCCGTGCGCGACCCGGCCCGCGCCCAGGCCTGCCAGCGCATCGCCGCCGACGCCCTGCTCTCGCCGCGCGTGCGCCACGCCGATCCGGACGCCGGGCTGACGATCGTCGAATGGATCGAGCCTCGGCTTCTTTCCGACTTTCCCGGCGGCGGCCCGGCGCTGCTGGATGAGCTGGCCCGCACCGTGCGCCTGCTGCACGAGGCTCCGGCCTTCCCGCCGCTGACTGACTATGTCGACGCTCTGGACGGCCTGGTCACCGGGCTTCTAGATCGACCCCTGCTGGCGCCGGAGACACGCGAGCGGACAGCGACGCTGTGGGCCGGGTTGGCGAAGAGCAGCCGTGCGGCCGGCGTCGAGACGGTCTCCAGCCACAACGACCTCAACCCCCGCAACATCCTCAGCGACGGACGGAGGCTGTGGCTGATCGACTGGGAGTCGGCCTTCGCGGCCGACCGCTATATCGACCTCGCCGCCGTCGCCAACCTGTTTGCGCCCTCGCCGCAGGCCGCCGACCGCCTGCTGGCGGTCTATTTCGACGCCCCGCCGACTGATCGCCAGCGCGCCCGTCTGGCGCTGGCCCGGCGGGTCAGCCACCTGTTCTACGGCGTGATGTTCCTGGCCCTGGCGGCCGACGAGCGCCCCGACGCCCGCCTCGCTCCGGGCGTCGCCAGCCGGCCGCTGGTCCAGTTGCACGCCGCTCTGGGCGAAGGCCAGCCCCTGCTGGAGACCTGGCGAGGGCGGCTGGAATACGGCCTCGCCCGGCTCGCCGCAGCGGACCGCTGGACGCGGCGCAGGATCGCGGTCGCCTAAGCCGCCTCGGGCTCGCGCAGCCAGGCCTCGACCGTGGCGTAGAGCAGGTCCTTCTGGATCGGCTTGGCCACATGGTCGACCATGCCGGCCTCGCGGCACTGGGCGATCTGCTGGGGCAGGGCGTCGGCGCTCATGGCGATGATCGGCACGGCCGAGGCCGACCCGGGCAGCGCCCGGATGGCCCGGGTGGCGGTCAGGCCGTCCATGCCGGGCATATGGATGTCCATCAGCACGATGTCGAAGTCGCCGCCGCCCGCCATCTCGACCGCCTGCTGGCCGTTCTCGGCGGTGATCACCTCGCAGCCGGCCAGGGTAAGGAAGGCCCCGCCGATCTCGCGGTTCATCGGATGGTCGTCGACCAGCAGGATGCGCGCGGCGGCGATCCGGCCGCCCGCCGCGGCGCTCACCTGGGGCGCGGCCTCGCAGGGCTGCGCCGCCAGCTCGATCCAGAAGGTCGAGCCCTGGTCCGGATTGGCGCTCATGCCGATGCTTCCGCCCATCAGCTCGACCAGCGCCTTGCTGATCGCCAGCCCCAGGCCCGCCCCGCCAAAGGCCCGGGTCACCGAGCTGTCGCCCTGGCTGAAGCGCTGGAACAGGCGGTCGCGCAGCTGCGGCGGCACGCCGATGCCGGTGTCGGCGATCTCGATCCGCAGCAGGTCGACGCCCTTTCCGGGCGCAACCGCCAGCCGCGCGGTCACCCGGCCGGCCGGCGTGAACTTCACGGCGTTGTTGAGCAGGTTCAGCAGCACCTGGCGCAGGCGGTCGGCGTCGAGGCCGTGATGGCGCCCCGTGTCGCCCGTCATCTCGATCTCAAGCGTCAGCCCCTTGGCGCGGGCGTCCTGGGCGACGATGGCGACGGCGTCGCGCAGCACCGCCTCGGCCCGCGCGGGCGCGACCTGCAACTCCACCCGGCCGGCCTCGACCCGCGAGAAGTCGAGCACGTCGTTGACCAGGGTCAGCAGCGCCCCGCCCGCCCCGTCGATCAGCCCCACGTGCCGACGGGCCTCGGGAGCCAGGTCGTTGCGGTCGGCCAGCAGGCGGGTGAAGCCCAGCACGCTGTTGAGCGGCGTACGGATCTCGTGGCTCATGGTGGCCAGGAACTCGGTCTTGGCCTGGCTGGCGGCCTGGGCGCGGGCCTGGGCCTTGCGGGCCAGGGCCTGGCGCCGCACCAGCAGCCGCTTGAGCCGCTGCTGGTTGGCCAGGGCCAGGGCGGCGGCCAGGCAGGTGAACAGCAGCGCGCTGACCAGGAACTGCAGGGCGTGCATGCGCTCGGAGGCCTGGGCTCGCGTCGCGGCTTCGGCCACGATGCCCAGCACGCTCAGCGGCGCGGCGATGGCCGCCACGATCACCGTCGCCCAGGCCGCGCCCTTGGGCCCCAGCCGGAAGGCCACCAGCACGCCGGCGGGAAACACCAGGAACGGCAAGGTGTGGCCGGGGCGTCCGAAGGCGATCAGCGCCGCGGCCGCGACCATCACGTAGCAGGCGATCTTCTCCCAGACCGGCCGCTCGAAACCGCGCTGGATGCGCGGGTCGAACAGGATCAGGGCGATCGGCAGGCCGGCCGTCATGCCCAGGGCGTTGACGAACATCCAGTTCTTGATCAGCACCGGCAGCGGGACGTTGAGCATCGGGGCGCTGGCGAAGGCGCCGACCACGGCCAGGACGGCGGTGATCGGCAGGGCCAGCCCAACCACCCGCAGGGCCTGGGCCAGGTTCTTCAGCCGCGGCGGCCCGCCGAACGCCTTGCGCAGCACCACCGCGATCACCGCCGCCTCGATGGCGTCGAGCACCGTGAACAGGGCCGTCATCGCCGGCGCCGTGCCGCCCAGGCGATCCAGCAGCACGTGGCAGACGGTCGAGACGGCCAGGAGGATCAGGCTGCGGCGCGGCGTCAGCAGGACGAGGCCGCCGGCCAGCAAGCCGTTGCACGGCCACAGGGTGGCCATGCCCGACGGCCCGCGGGTGAGAAGATCGCAATAGGCAATGGTCACGGCGTAGGCGAGGATCAGCGCCAGCAGCAGGCGCGTCTGCCGCGCCTCGCCCACGAACCGTTTTAAAGCCCACATACGCCTACTCGCGATCCCTTCGTCATCCCCCGACGAAATCGACGGCAGGATCGCGCCCAACCCCGCCTAAACCGTTAAGACGAGACGGGAATTTCTGACGATGGGCGCTTCTAGGCCTTCTTGACGAACTCGGTGCGCAGCACGAGGCCCTTCACCTTGTCGACATTGGCCTCGATCTCTTCGGGATCGCCGGTCAGGCGGATCTTCCTGACCAGGGTCCCGCGCTTGAGGGTCACCCCGCCCGAGCCCTTGACCTTCAGGTCCTTGATCAGGGTGACGTTGTCGCCGTCGGCAAGGATCGCGCCGTTGGAATCGCGGGTTTCGTCGGACATGGAAGGCTCCCTGGGCTCAAGATAAGCCCGCACAAAAAGTACGGGCTTCTTAGAGGCCGCTAGACGAAAGTCCAGGCGTTTCGCCGCCGCGACCTACTTCGCGCGGCCCAGGCACGGCGCGCCGTCCGGCCCGGTGGCGCCGTTGCAGACGCGCTGGGCCAGCATCGACTCCTTGCTCTCGACCAGGGTCTTGGAGCCGTCCTTGGCCCGCTTCAGCGTGAAGGCGTCGTAGAGCTTGCCGGTGGCGGTGTAGGCGGCGAAGCCCAGCGTGTCGGCCGCCACGTCGATCACCTGGTAGAACTCGGTGTCGGCGGCGACCTTGTCGGGCTGGGTCAGGGCGCGGTCGTTCAGGGCGTACATCTTCGAGCCGACCACCGAGACCACATAGACCGGCCCCTGCGGCTTGCCGGCCGCGTGGCGGCTGGCGGCGTCGGCCTTGCCGGCCTCGCTGGTCAGGCGCGCGTAGCAATGGTCGTGGCCCTGCAGCACCAGATCGACCTTGCGGGCCTCGAACACCGGCTTCCAGGCGGCCTTCAGCTTTTCGGTGTCCTGCGGGCGGGCGCAGGTGAAGATCGGCTGGTGGAAGGTGACGATGTTCCACCTGGCCTTGCTGGCGGCCAGGGTCTGGTCCAGCCAGCGGGTCTGGGCCTCCAGCGCGCCCAGGTCGAGGGCGGCCGTGCCGTCCAGGATGATGAAGCGAACGCCCTGGTAGTCGACGTAGTAGGTCGTCTCCTTAACGGGCTCGGCGCCGTTGGCCGGCAGGGCGAACTGCAGCGGCCAGTAGGGACCAAGCTTGCGACTCTCGGCCCCGTCGGGCTTGGTCACGTCGACATATTCGTGGTTGCCGGTGGCCGGCAGCTGCGGAACGGTCGAGAAGTTGTAGGCGCCGGCCGCTGTCCACTCGCCCCACTCGTCGTCGTGGTCGAGGTCGTCGCGCTGGGCCACCAGGTCGCCGGCGTGCAGCACCAGGGCCGGCGCGGCGGTCGACTGGAAGCCCTGGCGGATCACCCGCGAGCCGATCGGCAGGATGCCGTTCTGGGTGTCGCCCAGATAGAGGAAACGGAACGGCCGGAACGTCGCCGCGGCGGTGTGGAACTGCAGCCACTCGCTCCAGCCGTCGGCGCCCTTCACGCGGTAGACATAGGCCGTATCGGGCGACAGGCCCGTCAGGCGGGCCTGGTGATAGAGGGCCGGGCCGTTGGCGCTGTCGATCGCCTTGCTGGTCCCAGACAGCGTGCTGGCGTGGAAGGCCAGGCTGGGGCCGTCGATGGCCGGGGCCAGCTGGATCTCGGCGCTGGCCTGGCGTGGATCGGTGCGCCAGGCCACGGCCATTTCGCGCGAGGGATCAGCGCCCGCGGTCAGCACGATGCGGTCGGGCAGGCCCTTGGGCTTGAACGGCAGGCCGGGCGAGCGCGGAACGGGCTGGGCGGCTTCCTGGGCGAGACCCGGCGTCGTCGACAGCGCCGCGAGCCCGATCGCCGCCGCACCGACCAGAAGTTTCCGCAGGCTCATGACATTCCCTCCGCCGACTGACGACCCCACCGCCGCCGCCCCGCGCTACTGCCCGGGTTCCGTGACAGATTGACGAAGATCCACCGCTCCTACCCCTTCTTCCCCAGCGGGTGCTTGGTGCGCACCACCTCGGCCAGATGCTCGCCGGCCACGTGGGTGTAGATCTGGGTGGTGCCGATGTCGGCGTGGCCCAGCAGGGTCTGGATCACCCGCAGGTCGGCCCCGCCCTCCAGCAGATGAGTGGCGAAGGCGTGGCGCAGCACGTGGGGGCTGACCTTCTCGCGGTCGACGCCGCCAGCAATGGCCGCGTCCTCCAGCAGTTGCGACACCCGCCGCGCCGTCAGCCGTCCGCCCTTGCCGCGCGAGGGGAACAGCCAGGGGCTGTCCTTCTGGCCCTTTGGCAGGAATTGCAGCCTTCCCTCCAGATAGGCCTTCACCGCCGCGCGGGCCGCGTCGTTCAGCGGGGCCAGACGCTCCTTGCCGCCCTTGCCCTTGACCATCAGGAAGGCCGGATCGCGGGCCAGCGCCGACAGCGGCAGGGCCAAGAGCTCGCTGATCCGCAGGCCCGAGGCGTAGAGCAGCTCGATGATGCACGACAGGCGCAGGCCCTGGGCCCCGTCCTTGTCGGAAGCCGCCGCCAGCAGGGCGTCGATCTCGGCCCGCGACAATACCTTGGGCAGGGGCCGGCCGGCCTTGGGAGCCACGACGCGGCGCGACGGATCGTCGGTGCGCCAACCCTCCCCCAGGGCGAAGCGATAGAACTGCCGCACGGCGGAGCGTCGCCGCGCCGCCGTGGCCGGCGACAGGCCGCGCGCGCCGAGGTCCTGGAAATAGGCCTCGATGGTCCCTGCGTCTGCCGTGTCGAGATCGTCGTTCTTGCCGCCCAGAAAGCCACGGGCGTCCTCGAGGTCCTTCTTGTAGGCGCGCAAGGTGTTGGCGGCGGCCGCGCGCTCGACCGCCATCATCTCGAGGAAGGCCTCGACCCAGCCCCCGGCCTTTCCGCTCATTTCTTCTTCGCAGCCGGCTTGGCGGCGGCGGCGGGCTTTGGCGAAGCCGGCGGCGCGGGCAGCAGGCCCTCCACGGCCAGGGCCCGGGCGTCGGCGGAGAGGCCCGCGCGGTTCAGGGCCGCGACGATGCGGCCGCGGTCGGCGGCCGAGGGTCCCGCGACGCCGGCCTCGGCGGCGACCGACAGGGCCAGCACGGCGGCCTCGCCCTTGCGGCCGGCGGCGGCCGCGCTGTCCAGCAGCGCCAGCCGCGCGGCCGAAGCGTTCGACTTACCCGCCTCGAAGCTTGCGAAGGTCGTACGGTCCTCGGGGCTCAGCGCTCCGCCCAGGGCCTGCAGCACCACGGCGGCTGGCTGGGCCGGCGACTTGGCTCCGCCGCTGGCGCCCAGCTCCACGAGCCGGTCCAGCGCCTGGTCGGTCGAGCCGCCCGAGCTCGCGGCCAGGGCGGCGTCGAACAGGGCCAGGTCCTGGTTGCCCACGCCGGGTATGGCGTCGCCCGTCATCTTGCCGCGAATGGCCTGGGCGGTCTTGACGTCGCCCGCCGTCAGGGCCGCGCGCAGGAAGAGGCCAGGCTCGGTGATCGGCGCGTCGGCGGCGACCATGGCCGCGATCAGCGGGGCGGCGGCGCGAGCGGCGGCGGCGAAGTCCGCGCCGGGCTTTGCTGATTTCAGGAACGCCCAGTCCGAACCTTGAGCGGCGGCCAGGTCGTCGGCCGGCGGCGCCAGAACGCCCCGGGTGGCCGGCGTCGCGGTGGCCGAGGCGGCCTGGACGTCGAGCCCCAGCTTCCTGGACAGGGCGTAGTTGATGCCGGTGCGCAGATTGGCGCCGCCGGTCGGCGCGGCGCCCGACAGCAGGGCCGGCATCAGCCGGGCGTAGTCGGCGTCCTTGCCCTGCTGCTGGGCGAGGTTGAAGGTCAGTTGGGCCTCGGCGGTCTGGCCCGCCCGCGCCTGGCAGAAGGCCCGCAGCCGCAGCCAGTAGCCCGTTCCGCGGTCGGCGCTCAGCGCATCGGCCACGGCGCAGGCGCGGTCGTCGTCGCCGGCGATCAGGCTGGCCTCGGCGGCGGCCATGGCCAGGGCGGCGTTTTGGTCGAGACCCGGCGTGCGGTCCATCACCCGCTTGGCGCCGGCCGCCTCGCCCAGGGCGATCAGGGCCAGGGCCCGCGTCCCGCCCATCTCGGGATCGTCGCCGACCCCGGCGGGCGCTCGCGCCCCGGTGGCCAGCACCCGCCGTGCGAACTCGGCGAAGGCCGGCGACAGCGGCTTGGCGGCCAGCCTGGGCAGGGTCTCGCGCATCAGGCCCGGCGAGGCGTCCTTCCACAGGTCGCCGGGCAGGCCGGTGTCGGCGGCCGGATTGGAGAACAGGTCGGGCGGCGCCAGCGTGGACACGGCCACGTCCTGGGCGTGCGCAGAGGCCGCGACGGCGAGAACGGAAACGGCGGCGGCGAGCGCCAGCGGGGAACGCGGGGAGAAAGCCATGACTCCCACTATGGCAAGGAAGCGCGGCAGGCAGAAGACGGTTGGACGGCGATAGAGCGGCGAAAGGGCGTAACCGCGGTCGCCCATAAATGCTTGCGAGGGGCCCAATTTGGGTCCAAAGCGCGAATGTGCAGCTTACCTAGCGTGAGCTTGAGCCTCTGGGGGGCTCCATACGTCCATCAGTGCGGACGGGAGTGGTCGAGCCGCGTCGATCATCCACGGGAGCCCCCAATGCCCTCCACCCTGTCCGACACCCGAAAAGCCGTCAGTCCGCTGGCGCGGCTGTGGCTGCTGCTGCTCGGCGCGGTCATCGTGGCCGCGGGTCTGTTCTTCGTGATCGGCGGCGGCAAGCTGCTGGCGCTGGGCGGCAGTCCCTACTTCGTGCTGGCCGGCGTGGTGCTGGCCGCGGCCGGCGTGCAGATCTGCCGGGCCAGGACGACCGGCGCCCTGCTGTTCGGGGCGGTGTTCGTCGTCACGGTGATCTGGGCGCTGTGGGAGTCGGGCTTTGCGTTCTGGCCGCTGATCTCGCGCCTGCTGGCCTTGAGCGTCGGTGCGGCCGTGGTGGCCTTTTCCTATCCGCTGATGGCCCGGGCCAGCGGCAAGCCCCCGGCCCTGGTTCCCGCCCTGGCGACCGGCGCGGTGCTGGCCCTGGGCGCGGCGGCGGGCTTCACCGCCATGTTCTTCCCCCATCCCACCGTGGCCTTCACCGGCGCGGCCGGCGGTCTGATCCCGGTCGATCCGGCCAAGGCCCAGAAGAACTGGGAAGCCTACGGCAACACCCCCGGCGCCAGCCGCTTCGTGGCCCTGGACGAGATCACCCGCGATAACGTGGGGGGCCTGAAGGTCGCCTGGACCTACCGCACGGGCGACGTGGCGGTCAGCGACGGCAACGGCGCCGAGGACCAGAACACCCCGCTGCAGGTCGGCGACACCGTCTATATCTGCACCCCGCACAACAACGTCATCGCGCTGGACGCCGACACCGGCGCCGAGAAGTGGAAGACCATCGTCGACGCCAAGGCCTCGGTCTGGATGCGCTGCCGGGGCCTGGCCTATTTCGACGCCGGCGCGCCGCTGCTGCAGCCGACCGCCGCCGGTGCCAGCCCCATCCTGGCCGCGACCATCCCCGAAGGCGCGCCCTGCCGTCGCCGCATCCTGATGAACACCATCAACGCGGTGCTGATGGCCTTCGACGCCGACACCGGCAAGGCCTGCCAGGACTTCGGAACCGCCGGCCGCGTCGACCTCAAGGCGGGCCTGGGCGACGCGCCCGACCCGCAGTACCAGGTGACCGCTGCCCCGACCCTGGCCGGCACGACGATCGTCGTCGGCGGCCGCATCGCCGACAACGTGCAGGTCGACATGCCCGGCGGCGTGGTGCGCGGCTTCGACGTGATCACCGGCGCCCTGCGCTGGGCCTTCGATCCGGGCGATCCGTCGATCACCGGCGCGCCGCCGGCCGGCAAGACCTACGCCCGCTCGACGCCCAACGTCTGGTCGTCGATGTCGTACGATCCCTCCTCCAACACAGTGTTCATGCCGGTGGGCAGCGCCTCGGTCGACCTCTACGGCAAGACCCGCAGCGCGCTCGACCACCGCTACGGCGCCTCGATGCTGGCGCTGGACGCCACGACGGGCCGCGAGAAGTGGGTGTTCCAGACCGTCCACAACGACCTCTGGGACTTCGACGTGCCGATGCAGCCCAGCTTCATCGACTTCCCCAAGGCCGGCGGCGGCAGCGTTCCCGCGCTCGTCTTCGGCACCAAGGCCGGCCAGCTCTACGTGCTCGACCGCGCCACGGGCCAGCCCCTGACCAAGGTCGAGAACGTGCCGGTCAAGGCCGCCGACATTCCCGGCGAGCCCTATGCCCTGAGCCAGCCGCGCTCGACCGGCATGCCGCAGATCGGCGCCCAGACCCTGAAGGAAGCCGACATGTGGGGCGCCACGCCCTTCGACCAGCTGCTGTGCCGCATCGCCTTCAAGGGCATGCGCTACGAGGGTCTCTACACCGCGCCGGGCACGGACAAGTCGCTGAGCTTCCCCGGCTCGCTGGGCGGCATGAACTGGGGCGGCCTGTCGACCGACCCGACCACCAACACCATCTTCGTCAACGACATGCGCCTTGGCCTGTGGGTCCGGATGATCCCGCAGGACACCAGCAAGGCCGCGGCCGCCGGCGGCGGCGAGGCGGTCAATACCGGCATGGGCGCCGTGCCGCTGAAGGGCACGCCCTACTCGGTCGACAAGAACCGCTTCCTGTCGGTGCTGGGCATTCCCTGCCAGGCCCCGCCCTACGGCACGATGACCGCCGTCGACATGACGACCCAGAAGATCAAGTGGCAGGTTCCGGTCGGCACCGTGCGCGACACCGGTCCGCTGGGGATCAAGATGGGCCTTCCCATGCCGATCGGCCTGCCCACCCTGGGCGGCAGCCTTGCCACGCAAGGCGGCCTCGTCTTCTTCGCCGGCACGCAGGACTACTATCTGCGCGCCTTCGATTCCGCGGCCGGCAAGGAGGTCTGGAAGGCCCGCCTGCCGGTGGGCAGCCAGGGCGGCCCGATGAGCTATCGCTCGCCCAGGACCGGCAAGCAGTATGTGGTGATCACCGCCGGCGGCGCGCGCCAGTCGCCCGACCGCGGCGACTACGTGATCGCCTACGCCCTGAAATGAGCAGGCTGGTCGAACGGCTGGGCTCCGCCGCCGGACTGGCGGCGGCCCTGGCCTGCGCCTCGCCGGCCCTCGCCGGCGAACGCACGAGCCTGACCGGCGATTGGGGCGGGGTGCGCACCGATCTGGCCGAAGACGGGATCGCCTTCCGGGGCGACTACGTCTCGGAGACCTTCAGCGTGCTGGACGGCGGCCTGCGACGCGGCGGCGGCTACACCCAGCAGATCCGCGTCGGCGCCGACTTCGACCTCGACAAGCTGGCCGGCTGGCCGGGCGCCATCGTCCACGTGACCTTCAATGACCGGCGCGGCAAGGGCGTGTCGTCCGACGTGGTCGGCAACCGCCTGCCGATCCAGGAGGCCTATGGCGGCCAGTATACGCGACTGACCGAGCTTTCCATCGAGCAGCAGCTGGACGGCGGGCGGCTGGACCTGCGGGCCGGCTTCTTCGCCATGGGCAACGACCTGGGCGGCATGGCCATCGGCTGCAACCTGGTCAACGCGGCCTTCTGCGCCCACCCGCTGTCGATGTCGGGCGACAGCGGCTGGTACAACTATCCCAACGCCCGCTGGGGCGTGGCGGCGCGCTATGCGGTTCGCCCCGACCTGCTGGTGCGCACCGGCGTCTATCAGGTGAACCCGGCGCTTAACGACAAGGCCAACGCCTGGCGTCTGTTCGCCTCGGGCTCAACCGGCGTCATGCTGCCGCTGGAGGTGGAGTACGACCGGAGCGGAAAGGGAGGCCTGCCCGGCCACTACAAGCTGGGGGCCTATTACGACAGCTCGCGCGTCACCCGTCAGGGCGAGACTGGAACGGTGAAAGGTCGCTACGGCGTCTACCTGCTGGCCGACCAGATGATCTGGCGGCAGGGAAGCGGCAATCGGGGCCTGTCGCTGTTTGGCCAGTTCACCAGCAATCCCAAGGCCTCGGCGCCGATCACCCGCTGGTACGAGGCGGGCTTGGTCAAGACCGGCACGTTCCGGGGCCACGACGCCGACACCGTCGCCCTGGGCCTGATCCACGCAAGGCTCAATCCGCGCCTGCGGCAGGCCTATGCCGACACCGCCGCTTCGCCGGTCGATCACGCAGCCCTGCCGGCCGGCGAGACCGCGATCGAACTGAGCTACGGCTGGCAGGCGACCCGCTGGCTGACCGTGCGCCCCGACGTGCAATACATCATCGAGCCCGGCGCCTTCAGCTATCGCGACACCCCAAACGCCCTGGCCGTGGGCGCGCAGGTCAAGGCGCAGTTCTAGTGGGGCGGGGTCGGGGCGAGAACAGGCCGCTCCCGCCCCCTCCCCCAAAACTAACGCCCGCCCCAGGAATAACCGCAGGTCCAAGCGTGGCGGCGGGGGCGCGGGTCGTGTATCGGGGGATCGACCATGACCGCCGACCTCGCCCCGCCCCGCCATCCAGACCTCCGTGACCGGACCATCGTGCTGGTCGGGCTGATGGGCGTGGGCAAGTCCAGCGTGGGCCGGCGCCTGGCCAATACGCTGGACCTGCCGTTCCGCGACGCCGACAACGAGGTCGAGCGCGCCGCCGGCCGCTCGATCCCCGAGATCTTCGCCGAGATGGGCGAGGAAGCCTTCCGCGACGGCGAGCGCCGGGTCATCGCCCGCCTGCTGGACGAGCCGCCGCACGTGCTGGCCACCGGCGGCGGGGCCTTCGTCAACGCCGAGACCCGCGCCCTGATCAAGGACAAGGCCATCGCCGTCTGGCTGAAGGCAGACCTGGAGCTGCTGGCCCGCCGCGTCGGCCGCAAGGACGGCCGTCCGCTGCTGAAGAACCGCGACCCGATGGACGTCCTGCGCGAGCAGGCCGTGACCCGCTACCCCGCCTATGGCGAGGCCCACCTGACCGTCGAGACCGGCGACACGCCCCACATGGTGGCCGTCGAGGCCGTGATCGCCGCCTTGCAGGGCCGCCTCGCCGCCGCGTCCGCTACCGGAGAGTAAGACCGTGATCCGCACCGTTCCCGTGGGCCTGGGCGATCGCGCCTACGACGTCGTCATCGGCACGGGCCTGATCGACAGGGCCGGCGAGCACGTGCTGCCGTTCCTCTCCAAGCGCAAGCGCTGCGCCGTGGTCACCGACGCCAATGTCGGCGAGCACCATGTGGAGCGGCTGTCGGTGTCGCTGGAGAAGGCCGGCGCCTCGGTCGACGTGATCGTGCTGCCGCCGGGCGAGGAGACCAAGAGCTTCGAGGGCCTGGCCCACCTGTCGGACCAGCTGCTGGCGCTGAACCTGGAACGCGGCGACATGATCGTGGCCTTCGGCGGCGGCGTGATCGGCGACCTCGCCGGCTTCGCGGCGGCGATCTACAAGCGCGGCGTCGACTTCATCCAGATCCCGACCTCGCTGCTGGCCCAGGTCGACAGCTCGGTCGGCGGCAAGACCGCCATCGACACCCCGCGCGGCAAGAACCTGATCGGCGCCTTCCACCAGCCGCGCCTCGTGCTGGCCGACCTGGACGTCCTGGCCACCCTGCCCGCCCGCGAGCTGGCCTGCGGCTACGCCGAGGTGATCAAGTACGGGCTGCTGGGCGATTTCGACTTCTTCGAGTGGCTGGAAAAGAACGTCCACGCCGTCCTGGAGCGCGATACGGAAAGCCTGGTCCGCGCCGTCGGTCGCAGCGTCGAGATGAAGGCCGAGATCGTCGCCGAAGACGAGAAGGAGGCCGGCCGCCGCGCCCTGCTCAACCTCGGCCACACCTTCGGCCACGCCATTGAGGCCGAGATGGGCTTTGGCGACGCGCTCAAGCACGGCGAGGCCGTGGGCGTGGGCATGGCCCAGGCCTTCCGCTTCTCGGCCGCGCAGGGCCTGTGCCCGGCCCAGGACGCCGTCCGCGCCGTGGCCGCCATCAAGGCCGCCGGCCTGCCGACCACCCTGGCCGAGGTGCGCAGCCAGCCCTTCGGCGCCGACGCCCTGATCGCCCACATGGGCCAGGACAAGAAGGCCGAGGGCGGCGCCCTGACCTTCGTGCTGGTGCGCAGGATCGGCGAGGCCTTCGTGGCCAAGGCCGTCGATCCGGCCCCGCTGCGCGCCTTCCTGCTGACCGAGGGCGCGGCGGGCTGAGACCCGCCGTCTGGCCGCCCCGCTGCGTGGTCCAAGGGGAACGAGGCAGGCGTTTCATGTCGTCGCTTCCCTGGAAGCCAAGCTTGTTTACGATCGGCGGAACCGCTCTGGTTCCGGCGCGTTGAGGACGACGCGCCGTGTTGTCGGCGTTGGGGTCTAGGGGGGAGCCTAGGTGACCGTTTTGGAGGCCGACGCGGTGTCAGCGACGGAGGAGATTGCCGATCTCCGCCGACGGCTGGCCGAGGCGCAGGCGGCCCATGCCGACGAGGTGCGCCGCAACCAGGCGTTCAGCCGCATCGCCGCGGCGATCGGCGCGCACCAGAGCCTTGGCGAGACGGTCCAGGCCGTGATCGACGGCGGGGTAGAGCTGATCGGCGCCCAGTTCGGGGCCTTCTTCTACAATGTCGTCGACGAAGCCGGAGAGAGCTACATGCTCTACGGCCTGGCCGGCGCGCCGCCCGAGGCCTTTTCCGACTTTCCGATGCCGCGCAAGACGGCGATCTTCGCGCCAACCTTCGACGGCACGGGCGTGGTCCGCTCCGACGACGTGACGGCCGACCCGCGCTATGGCCAGAACGCGCCGCGCAAGGGCATGCCCGAGGGCCATCTGCCGGTGCGCAGCTATCTGGCCGCGCCGGTCAAGACCTCCGACGGCCTAGTGCTGGGCGGCCTCTTCTTCGGCCACCGCGAGCCCGGCAGGTTCGACGCGCGGGCCGAGACGGTGATCGTGGGCCTGGCCGCCCAGGCCGCCGTCGCCATCGAGTGGAGCCGGGCCGGCCAGGCCGGCGACCGCGAGCTCACCGAGCGCCGCCGCACCGAGGAGCGCCTGAAGTTCGCCCTCGACTCCGGGCGCCTGGGATCCTGGGAGCTCGACGTCGAGACCCGCGCCTACGACGCCTCCGACATCTGCAAGTCGAACTACGGGCGCACAGCCGACGAGGACTTCGGCTTCGACGACCTGGTGGCCACCATCCACTCCAGCGACCGCGCACGAATGCTGGCCGCCATGGACGAAGCCATCCGCACCGGGGGCGACTACGATATCGAGTACCGCGTGGTGATCCCCAGCGGCGAGACGCGCTGGGTGCACGCCCGCGGCCGGGCCGCCGTGCGCGACGAGACGCCGGTGATCGGCGGCGTGCGGCGCATGGCCGGCGTGTCGCTGGACGTCACCGAGCGCAAGCGCGCCGAAGAGCGCCAGCGCCTGCTGCTCAACGAGCTGAACCACCGTGTCAAGAACACCCTGGTCACCGTGCAGTCGATGGCCGCCCAGACCCTGCGCGCCGCCGACGACCTGGACGCCTTCCGCGAGGCCTTCGAGGCCCGGCTGATCGCCCTCTCGCAGACCCACAACCTGCTGACCGAGCAGAACTGGGAAAGCGCCAGCCTGCGCGAGATCGTCGACGCCGAACTGGAGGCCTTCGCCGGCCGCGAGCGGCTGGACTTCGACTACGACCGCGACCTGCGCCTCAACCCCAAGGCCACGGTGGCCGTGGGCATGGCCGTGCATGAGCTGGCCACCAACGCCGCCAAGTACGGCGCCCTGTCGACGCCGGAGGGCCGCGTGAGCATCGCCTGGACCATCGCCCCGCCCGAGGCGCCGGGCCGGCTGGTCCTGCGCTGGACCGAGCGCGACGGCCCCGCCGTCAACGCGCCGACCCGGCGCGGCTTCGGCGCCCGCCTTCTCGAGAAGGGCCTCGCCGGCGAGTTGTCGGGCGTGGTCCGTCTCACCTATGATCAATCAGGCTTGGTCTGCGCCATGACGCTGCCCCTCGCCGCCCTGGAGCCGTGAAACAGATGAAGACCCTCGCCGCCCTGAAGGTACTGGTTGTCGAAGACGAAGCTCTCGTCTCGATGCTGGTCGAGGACATGCTCGGCGATCTCGGCTGCGAGGTCGTGGGCCCGGCCGCCGAGATCGAGGAAGCCCTGCGCCTGGCCGGCTCGGCCGAGATCGACGCGGCCCTGCTCGACGTCAATCTCGGTGGCCGCCCGATCTTCCCGGTGGCCGACGCCCTGAAGGCGCGCGGCGTGCCCTTCGCCTTCGCCAGCGGCTATGGCGAGGCGGGCCTTACCGAACCGCACAAGGGCTCGCCCGTGCTGCAGAAGCCGTTCCGCGAGGCCGACCTGCGCCGCGTGCTCGAAGGCCTGGCCGCCCAGGTCGCCTGAGGCCGGCAAGGCTGCTTTCCGCCAGCGATCCGAATACGCAAACGCCCGCGCTCGCGCGGGCGTTTTCATGTGCGCGTCGCCACGCGCCGGACCGCGGGGCGACGAAAAAGGGGCGGCGCTTGCGCGCCGCCCCCTGTCCGTCCGGATGACCGTCGCGCTTAGAAGCGACGGGTCAGGCTCACGAAAGCCTGACGGCCGATGTAGTCGTACTGGGTCGCGAAGGCGTAGCTGCCAACGCGGCCGTAGGTGTAGTTGCCGCGGTCGGCCAGGGCCGGCGACACCTTCGGCGGCGCTTCGTTGAACACGTTGCTGACGCCGACCAGGCCTTCCCAGGTATCGGTGCGGTAACGCAGGGACAGGTGGTGGTACCACATGGCCTCGGCGTGGTTCTTGCCGCGGTAACGCGCGCCTTGCGGCGTGGTGTAGTTCGACGGGGCCGAGATGTCGGTGCCGAACTGGTAGTCGTAGTTCGACTGGTGGCCGACGAACTCGGTCGACCAGGTCAGGGTCACGTCGTTCCAGCGGTAGCGGGCCTGGGTGTTGCCCACGACCTTCGGCTCGCCGATCAGACCGTTGAAGTCGTCGGTGTTGCCCGGGAACAGTTCCTGGGTGTCCTCCAGCGTGTAGCTGAATTGGGTTTCCAGGGTGAAGTTGCCCGGCCCGACGTCCTGCGAGTAACGCGTGGTCAGGTCGATGCCGCGGCTCGTCTGCGAGACGATGTTGCGGAAGCTGCCGTCGATCTCGGTGATCCCGTAGCGGGTCGACGAGCCCACGGTCAGGTCACGCGTGAACAGGCTGCAGAACGGGTTGGTCGGGAAGTCGGCGGCGGCGTAGCACTGACCGACGACGGCCGCGCCGTTGCTGGTGACCTGGTCGTTGACCTCGATCTCGTAGTAGTCGACCGCCACGCTCAGGTCGGCGAACTCCGGCGTCCAGACGAAGCCGGCGCTGAAGGCCTTCGACTTCTCGGGCTTCAGGTTCTCGCCGCCGCCCGTGGTGATGAACACCGAGGGGTTGGCGCCGGTGTAGTTGCCCGGGATGCCTTGAGCGGCGCAGTTCTGGGCCACGACCGGGTTGATCACCGAGGTGCCGTCGCCAGCCCAGCGGATGCAGGGGTCGACCGAAGCCTGGCTCAGATAGCCGCCCTGGTCGCCCAGGAAGCGTTCGAACAGCGCCGGGGCGCGGAACGAGGTGCCGTAGCTGGTGCGCAGGCGGTACTGATTGCTGAGCTGCCAGTTCAGGCCGGCCTTGTAGGTCGAGTTCGAACCGTACGACTTGTAGTCCGAATAACGGCCCGACAGGTTCAGCGTCAGGGCTTCCACCGCCGGCAGGCCCTTCAGCAGCGGGGCTTCCAGTTCGCCGTAGGCTTCGGTGACGGCGTCGTCGCCCTTGGTGCGGTTGGCCGTGGCCAGGTTGTAGAAGTTCTGGTTGGCCAGGTTGGCGCCCGGCTTGTCGTCCAGTTCGTCACGACGGTAGGACACGCCGAACGCGCCGGCGAGCTTGCCGGCCGGCAGGGTCAGGATGTCGCCCGAGATCTGGCCTTCGACGATCAGCTGGGTGTAGTCGGTGACGCCCTTCTCGGTCAGCTTGAGGTAGGCGTAGTCTTCCGGAGTCAGGTTGCCGGTGCGCAGGACCTGATCGGAGAACAGGTTCACCGCGTGGCAGTTGGAGAGCGTATAGCCGAAGCCGGTGCAGTAGGGGGTGTAGGTCGCGGTGTCGGCCCAGTCGCCGCCGATCGAGGCCAGGAACAGGTCGCTGTTGATGCCCGTCAGCGAGTATTCGCCGCGGTTCTTCGAGTAGCTGACATAGGCGTCCCAGTCCCATCCGGTCAGGAAGCCGAGGCCCTGGCCGAACTTGCCGCGCAGGCCGGCCAGACCGCGGAACACCTTGACGTCCTGCTTGAAGACGTAGGGCGTCAGCACCAGCGACTGCGGGACGAAGGTGTTCGGCGCGATACCCGAACCGGCGCAGTTGAACGGGTTAACTTCGCACGGCGCATTTTCCCAGATGTAGGGGAACAGCTGCTGCACGTTGGTCTGCGACGACTTGCGCTGGTGGCCCAGGAATTCGCCGTACAGCTCGCCGAAGTTCAGGTCGTACTGGCCTTCGGCATAGAGGGTGTAGCGCTTCACCGGCGAGATGAAGTCCGAGGCCGCGTCGAGCGAGTTGACCGAATCGCGGTCGTTCAGCGGCGCGAAGCGATAGCCCGGCATGGCGGGGTCGGCGGCGGCGGCGGCCCAGAAGGGCTGGTTGGCGGCGTAGGCCGGGCCGTCGGTCGAGATGCGCGCGCGGCTGCCGTAGAACGCGCCGGTCGCGCCGACGGTGACCGGGATGTAGTTGAACAGCGCGCCCGAGGCGCCGAAGCACTTGTAGGTGCCGGTGTCGACGTCGATCCAGTCGTTGCGCTGGCCGGTGACGGGATCGAAGGTGTACTGCTCCTGGCAGTTCAGGTCCTTGCGGTCGCCGTACTTCAGGGCCTTCTGCTCGTAGTACTGGCCGCTGATCAGGAAGCGACCGCGGTCGAGCACTTTGCCGTAGGCGCCGCTGAAGGTGTATTCGTTGCCGCCGTCGCCGCCGCCGCCGAAGCGGCCCGAGGCTTCCAGTCGGCCGCCGTCGAGGTTGGTGCGGGTGATGACGTTGACGACGCCGGCCACGGCGTCCGAGCCGTAGACCGACGAAGCGCCGTCCTTCAGGATTTCATACCGTTCGACGATGGCGTCGGGCAGGATGTTCAGGTCGACGGCCGCGACGGCGCCCTGCGTGCCGGCCGGCGGCAGGCGGCGGCCGTTCAGCATGACCAGGGTGCGTTGGTCGCCCAGGCCGCGGATCGACACGGTGTTCACGCCGCCGCCGCCGTTGACGACGAAGCCGGTGAACTGGTTGTTGATCTGGGTCGAGCCGGCGGCCACCGAGGCGCTCTGCAGCACTTCGGTCGGGTTGATCATGCCGGCCAGCGACGAGCTTTCGGCGGTGATCACCTGCACCGGCGAGGCGCTGTTGTATTCGCTGCGCTTGATGCGCGAACCGGTGACGATCAGTTCGTCGACTTCGGTGCCGTCGGCCGGCGCGGCGGTTTGCGCGGCCGCAAAGGTCGGCGCCGCGGCGGCGGCCATCAGGCCGACGATCATGCTCGTTCCCAGCAGGAACTTACGTTGCAACATTTCTACTCCCCTCGAGCCCCAGACTCGGAAAAATCAGCCGGCGGCAGCGAACTGCACGCCCGGCGCTACCTTCAGTAGGCTCGGGGAAACCGTCCCGGCAACGTTGTTTGCCGAAAATCCGCGCATTCTTGCGAAAACCGTTACAACATGATCACACTTCAGCCATGTTGATGCGTCCGGAACGACGTTTTGGGGGTGAGTTGCGCGCCCGGTAGGCGCGCGTCTTCACATGAACGTTTTCCTGACGTGCATTAGGCGTTCGGCGCCCGTGCGGCGCGAATCGCAAGCAAATGGGGTGCTTGAGTGAAGTCGAAGAACAGATTCGCCTGGTCGGTCGCGGCGGCCGCTCTGGGCTTGTGCTTGATTACCGGGCACGCTGACGCCCGAGTGACCAATCCCGGCGCCCCCTCCGCCCGCGAACTCACGCGCTTCCCGGGAATCACTGGCGTGGTGATCTCGCCCGACGGCAAACACATCGCGGCCCTGATCTCGGCCAACGGCGACGAACAGGTCATCGGGGTCTGGGAAACCGACCACATCGACCGCCCGCCGGCGATCCTCAGCTCGGCCCGCATGGCGTTCAAGAGCGTCGAGTTCATCAAGAACGACCGCCTGGCCGTCATCGTGCAGCAGACCTACACGATCGGTTCCAGCAAGGGCCACCTGGCCAAGCTCTACATCACTGACCTGAAGGGCGAGAAGTGGAACCCCGCCCTGCCCGAAAGCCGGGCCCGCTCCGAGAACGCCGAGCTGGAGAAGAACCTCCTCAACCCGGAAATTCTCGACCGCCTGCCGCACGATCCGCGCAAGATCCTGGTCGTCGACGACAATGGCGACGTGTTCAAGGCCGACGTCTATTCGGGCACGGCCGACCGCGTCGAGCGTGGCTCCGAGCGCTTCGGCAACCTGCAGACCGACGCCAAGGGCGAGATCCGCGCCAAGACCGAGATCGACTACCAGGACGGCAAGGCGTTCTACGTCCAGTGGATCAAGAACCCGGCCACCGGCCAGTTCGAGGAGCACTTCCGCTCGTTCCTGAAGGACCGCAACGTGTTCGGGATCTCGGGCTTCTCGAGCGATCCCAACATCGTCTACGTGCAGGGCGTCCGTAACGGCGACAAGGCCGGCATCTACGAATACGACATCCGCACCAAGACGTTCCTGGAGCCCGCCTTCGAGCACAAGATGTTCGACGCCAGCGGGGTCTTCGAGGACATCGACGGCAAGCTGCTGGGCTTCGGCTACGAAGACGCCGCCGGCAGCACCTACTGGACCGACCCGCAGCTGGCGGCCATGAACAAGGGCCTGCGCGCCGCCCTGTCGATCAAGATGGTCCCGCAGGACTGGACCGATCCGGGCACCGGCCAGACGGCCAAGATCAACGTCGCCGACGGCGCCGACGTGCGGGTGGCCAGCTGGGCGGACGACCGTTCGGTGGCGATCATCCAGAAGTCGGGCCCCAAGGATCCGGGCGAGTACTATTTGCTGACCAAGGACGGCAAGCTCAGCCTGCTGGGCAAGGCCCGTCCGTGGATCAAGGCCGAGACCCTGGGCGACACGCGCCTGGTGCAGTACGCCGCCCGCGACGGCCTGATGATCCCGGCCTTCCTGACCACGCCGCCGGCCGCGTTCGGCAAGGGCCCGTTCCCGACCATCATCATGCCCCACGGCGGCCCCTGGGCCCGCGACCACCTCAGCTGGGACGTCGCCGGCTGGGTGCAGTACTTCGCCTCGCGCGGCTATGTCGTGCTTCAGCCGCAGTTCCGCGGTTCCGAGGGCTGGGGCCGCAAGCTCTGGACCGCCGGCGACAGCGAGTGGGGCCAGAAGATGCAGGACGACAAGGACGACGGCGCCAAGTGGCTGATGGGCCAGAACATCGCCGATCCGAACCGGACGGTGATGTTCGGCTACTCCTACGGCGGCTATTCGGCCCTGGCGGCCACCATCCGCCCCAACGGCCTCTACCAGTGCGCCGTCTCCGGCGCCGGCGGCAGCCTGGCCGACATGAAGCGGGTCACGGCCGAAAGCCGCATGATGCGCGAGTATCAGCGTCCGTTCGTCGGCGGCCTGGACGCCATCAAGATGGCCGGCGAGGCCAAGATTCCGGTCTTCCTCTATCACGGCGACCGTGACACGAACGTCGACATCAAGGATTCCGAGCGCTTCATCGCGGGACTGAAGTCGGCGGGCAAGCCCTACAAGTGGCTGGAGATCAAGGACATGGGCCACGGCTACGTGACCATGACCCCGGCCATGATGGAGACCCAGCTGGTCGAGATCGAAAAGTTCTTCCAGAACGAGTGCAAGCCCGGCGGCCTCTGAGCCGCCATGGCGGAACGGAAAGGGGCGGCTCGCAAGAGCCGCCCTTTTTCGTCGCCCTCAGCGCCCCTTGGGCGGGGCGACCGAGAAGTCCATGTCGAACAGGGTCGGCACGTCGGTGATCCTGGCCCGCTCGATGGTCAGCAGTCTGGCCTTGGTGGTCGCGCCGCCGTCGGCGCTGAAGCCGCCCATCCTGCCGTCGGCGCCCAGCACCCGGTGGCAGGGCACGACGATCGGCCAGGGGTTCTCGCCCAGGGCCTTGCCCACCGCCCGCATCGCGCCCGGCTCGCCCATGGCCTTGGCCACCTGGCCGTAGGTCGAGGTTTCGCCGGGGCGTATGGCGCGGGCGATCTCGTAGACCCGGCGATTGAAAGGCTGCACCACCGTCAGGTCCAGCGCCACGTCCGAAAGGTCGTCGCGCCCTCCGGCCAGCAGGTCGATGATGCGGTCGGCCGCCTCGTCCACCTCGACCGGCGGAGCGGTTTCGACGGCGTCGGGATAGCGCTTGCGCAGCCGCGCCCAGGCCGCCCCCGGCGCGGTCTCGGGCAGCTGCACGCCGAGCAGTCCGCCCGCGCCCCACGCCAGGCCGCAGCGACCGATCGCCGTCTCGAAAAGCATGAAGCCCTGTCCCATCGCCCCTCAGATTAACACCGCTGTTGCCGGACGCGAGGGCCGGCCTCTACCTTTCCACGATCCTGCTTCGGAGACCGCCTTTGCGCCGCACCGCCCTGCTCGCCGCCGCCTTCGCACTCGCCCTGCCCGCAGGTCCGGCCCTGGCCGGCGACATCCTGGTCCACGGCGGGCCGATCCATACCGGCGTGGCCGGCGCCCCGCCCGCCGAAGCGGTGCTGATCCGCGATAGCACCATCGCCTTCGTAGGCCCGCTGGCCCCCGCCCGCGCCAAGGCCGCCAGGGACGTCCGCGACATCGACCTGAAGGGCGGCGCGGCCTATCCCGGCTTCGTCGACGCCCACGCCCACCTCACCGGCATCGGCCTGCGCGAGCTGACGCTCAACCTCGACAGGACCGACTCCGTCGAGGCCCTGGTCGCCGCAGTCCGCGCCCATGCCCAGGCCCATCCCGGCGACGCGCCGATCTACGGCCGCGGCTGGATCGAGACCCACTGGCCCGAAAAGCGCTTCCCCAGCCGCGCCGACCTCGACCGCGCCGCCCCCGGCCGCATCGTCGTGCTTGGCCGCGCCGACGGCCACGCCGTGGTCGCCTCCAGCGCCGCCCTGGCCAAGGCCGGCCTGACCCGAGACACCAAGGCCCCGGCCGGCGGCCAGATCCTGCGCGACGAGACGGGCGAGCCCACCGGCATGCTGGTCGACCATGCCCAGGCCCTGGTCGAGGGCGTGATCCCGCCGCCGTCCCCCGCCCTCAAGCGCCAGGCGCTGGAGACGGCCGGCAAGCTCTACGCCTCGCGAGGCTGGACGGGCCTTGGCAATATGAGCGTCGAGGCGCCCGACCTCGACCAGCTGCGCCAGCTGGCCGCCGAGGGTCGCTTCTCGCTGCGCGTCGACAACTACATGGACCCGGCCGGCGCCGCCGAGGTGCTGGAGACCGGCCCCAGCGCCGACCCGACCGGCCTGATCCGCCTGCGCGGGATCAAGCTCTACATGGACGGCGCCCTGGGCTCGCGCGGGGCGGCCCTGCTGGCGCCGTACAGCGACGCCGAGGGTCTGGGCCTGGTGCTCACCGAGCACGGCCAGGGCCTGGCCCTGATGCAGAAGGCGCGGGCCGTGAACGCCCAGGTCGCCATGCACGCCATCGGCGATCGCGGCAACCGCATGGTGCTGGACTGGTTTGGCGAAGCGCTGGGATCGGACACCGGCCGCCGCTGGCGGATCGAGCACGCCCAGGTGGTCGACGCCGCCGACCTGCCGCGCTTCTCCAGACTGGGCGTCGTGGCCTCGATGCAGCCCAGCCACGCCATCGGCGACCTCTATTTCGCCCCTGCGCGCCTGGGCAAGGACCGCCTGAAGGGCGCCTATGCCTGGGCCGATATGCTCAAAAGCGGCGCGGTCGTCGCCGCCGGCTCAGACGCGCCTGTCGAGGTCGGCGACCCGCGCATCGAGTTCTACGCCGCCGTCGCCCGCAAGAGCCTGACCGGCTTCTCCAACGCCGACTGGCATCCCGAAGAGGCCGTCAGCCGCCAGCAGGCCCTGCGCATGCTGACCTGGGCGCCAGCCTACGCCGCCTTCGCCGACCAGCAGCGCGGCACGCTGGAGGCCGGCAAGGCCGCCGACCTCACCGCCTTCGATCGCGACTTGATGACCGTGCCCGAAGCCGAGATCCTGAAGGCCCAGCCGATCCTCACCGTGGTCGACGGCAAGGTGGCGTTCGAACGGTAGGAGGCGCTACCAGGCCAGCAGCGCCAGTCCCGGAACGTCCTGAAAGCCAGCGGGATTGCAGGTGACCAGTGTGGCGCGGTGGGTCAGGGCCTGAGCCGCGATCATCCGATCAAGGATCTTGCGACGGGAGTAGCCCGTCGCCTGCACGATTGATCGATAGGCGTCGGCCGCTTCCGCGCCGAAATCCAGCACCGGCAGAACGTCCAGCATCGCGTCCAGCCGGGCTCGGCGCACGGCCACGTCCGCCAACTCGCGATAGACGCCGCCTTCGAGCTCGACACGCGAGACAATGGACAGCAGCACAGCGCCGTCCAGCCCCGCGACCTTGGCCGAGATGGCGGGATCGCCGTCTCGCAGGTGGATCGCAACGTTGGTGTCGAGGATGAAGGCGGCCACTTCAGAGCCCGGGACGCTCGGGGAAATCCTCGTCGTCGCGCACTTCTACAGTGCTCGGCTTCGGGAGCGCAGCCAGGCGCTTCACTAGATCCTGAACCGTGCCACGCGCCGGATAGATCGTCAGCACGTCACCCGAGCGCACCAGGGTGAGTTCGGTCTCCTCGGCGAACGCCACCTCCTTGGGCAGACGAACCGCCTGACTGTTGCCGCTTCGGAAGGTCCGAGTGCTGGACTTGGTCATTCGCATCTCCAAGTATGCACTCGTATATACAACGAGTAAGCGCCTGGTTCCAGGCCTAAGCCGCGTCCGCCTTCGGGCTCGTCACCCCTTCGATCGCCGCCAGCAGGTCGGCCAGGTTCAGCGGCTTGGCGACGAAGCCGTTCATGCCGGCGACGAAATAGGTCTCGACCTGGTGGGGCATGGCGTTGGCGGTGACCGCCACGATCGGGACGGCGGCCCGGCCGTGGGCGGCCTCCAAAGCGCGGATGGCCTCGGCGGCGGCCAGGCCGTTCAGCACCGGCATTTGGATATCCATCAGGATGAGGTCGATGGCCGGATCGGCCCTGTAGGCGGCCACCGCCTGCTCGCCGTCGGCGACCAGCGTCAGGTCGACCTCGAACGGCGCCAGCAGGGCCTGGAGCACCGTCTGGTTCACCAGATTGTCTTCGGCCGCCAGGATGCGCAGCGCGCCTTGCGGGGCCGCTGGGGCGACAGGTGGGACGGCGTCCGTCGCCGGCCCTTCGGCCAGCGGCGCCAGCGGCAGGTCGACGCCGAAGGTCGCCCCCTCGCCCTCGCGGCTTTCCAGCCAGAGCCCGCCGCCCATCCGTTCGGCCAGGCTGCGCGAGATGGTCAGGCCAAGCCCCGTGCCGCCATGGCGCCGGGTGGCCGAGGCGTCGGCCTGGGTGAAGGCTCGGAAGATCCGCTCGCGATCGGCCTCGGAGACCCCCTCGCCGGTGTCGGCCACCTTGAAGCGCAGGCCCGCGTCGCTTCGCTCGACCAACACGGCCACGCCGCCCTGGTCGGTGAACTTCACGGCGTTGACCACCAGGTTGCCGAGGATCTGGCGAAGGCGGGGCGCATCGCCCAGCCAGGCGCCGGCCGCCGCCTCGTCCACCGTCAGCGACAGCGAGAGATCCTTCTCGGCGGCCAGCGGCGCATAGGGCGCGATCGCCAGGCGAACCGTCTCCTCCAGATCGAACGGGGCCTCGTTCAGCTCCATCCGGCCCGCCTCGATCTTGGACAGGTCCAGGACGTCGTTGAGGATTTCCAGCAGGGCCGCGCCTGAGGCGCCGATGATCTCCAGGCGCTCGCGCTGGTCGCCGTCCAGGGCCTCACGCGACATCACCTGGGCCATGCCGAGTATGCCGTTCAGCGGGGTGCGGATCTCGTGGCTCATATTGGCCAGGAACTGGCTCTTGGCGCGGTTGGCGCTCTCGGCCAGGCGCCGCGCCTCGATCTCCCGCTCGGTGACCACGACGTGCTCGGTGATGTCGGTGATGATCAGCAGGAAGCCGCCGTCGTCGGCCGGCGTCAGCTTCAGCGACTGGAAGCGTCCGTCGGGCGAGCTGAAGGTGTCGGGCGACACCCACTCGCCCACCTGGTCTTCGACGGCGTCGAGCACCGCTCTCGCCGCCTGCCGGGCCTTGGCGTCCATCGAGGTGCGCTCGGCGATCTCGGAAAGGCTCATGCCGCGCGCCAGGGTCAGGCCATACGGGCGCGCGAAGTCGCCCAGGGTGGCGTTCCACACCTGCAGCAGGTTGTTGCGGTCGAAATAGCCCAGGCCGATCGGCGCGCGGTTGAGGGCCGAGCGCAGGGTGGCGAAGGCCGAGCGATGGGCCAGGCGGTGGGTCAGCAGCATGCCGCCCCCGGCCAGAACGATCATCGACACCATGGCGATGACCGACTGGGCCAGCTCTTCGCGCGTGAAGCGGCCCGCCGCTTCCGCGTCGGCCACTGGCAGCAGGGTGACCGCGCCCATGCCCACGAAGTGCAGGCCGCAGACGGCGGCGGCCAGCAGCAGGATCGAGGCCGCCCGCCCGCGCAGGCCGGTCTCGCGCCTGAGATCGGCGAAGGCCAGGGCGGAGAGAACCGCCGCGATCAGGATGGCCGCGACGACCAGATCCGATCGCCAGATCATCAGGGCCGGCAGGCGCATGGCCGAGACTCCGACGAAGTGCATGGCCGCGATGGCGCCGCCGCAGATCGCCCCGCCGGCCGCGCGTCTCGCCCGTCCGCTCGCCGTCATCGCCAGGCCCGCGCCGCCCGCCAGGCCGGCAAGCGCCACCGCGAACGACAGGGCCGTCATCGGCTCGTCGAAGCTGAGCCGCAGCGCGGGCTGGAAGCCCAGCATGGCGATGAAGTGCGTGGCCCAGACGCCGCTGCCCAGCACCAGCCCCGTCAGCAGCACCCAGGCAAGGCGGGCGGATCCCGCCGCCGTCGCGCCCCGATGATAGGCGTGCACGCCCACGGCCATCGAGGCAAGGCAGACGACAAGCGCCCAGATCACCAGCGTCGGGTCGTGCTGATCCAGGCACCGGAGCGTGGCGAACATGGGTCCTTGGCCGGGATAAGCGCGAGCGGGAGGAACTCTCCCGTCGTCATAGCCGCTCGCGCCGTGCAGCATGGTTTACGGCCTGGGCGGCGGATCGTCGCATCCCGGCCAAGCCCCCGCTTGCCTCGCCACGATTCCCGCCCCACTTTCGGAAGGTCATGAGCGACCGTTCCACCGGCCTCGCCCCGTCGCGGCTCACCGCGGTCCTGGGGCCCACCAACACCGGCAAGACCCATCTGGCCGTCGAACGCATGCTGGGCCACGGCTCGGGCATGATCGGCCTGCCGCTGCGCCTGCTGGCGCGCGAGATCTACGACCGCATCGTCAAGCTGCGCGGCAAGGCGGCCGTCGCCCTGATCACCGGCGAGGAGAAGATCACCCCGCCGCGCGCGGCCTATTTCGTCTGCACCGTCGAGGCCATGCCGCTGGGCCGCGAGGTCGACTTCGTGGCCATCGACGAGATCCAGCTGTGCGCCGATCCCGAGCGCGGCCACATCTTCACCCACCGCCTGCTGCACGCCCGCGGCAAGTTCGAGACCATGCTGCTGGGCGCCTCGACCATGGCCCCGCTGGTCCGCCGGCTGCTGCCCGACGCCGAGATCGTCGGCCGCGAGCGGTTCTCCAACCTGTCCTACGCCGGCTCCAAGAAGCTGACCCGCCTGCCCCGGCGCACGGCCGTGGTCGCCTTCTCCACCGACGCCGTCTACGCCATCGCCGAGCTGATCCGCCGTCAGAGGGGCGGCGCGGCCGTGGTCATGGGCAGCCTCTCGCCCCGCACCCGCAACGCCCAGGTCGCCCTCTACCAGAGCGGCGAGGTCGACTTCCTGGTCGCCACCGACGCCATCGGCATGGGCCTGAACATGGACGTCGACCACGTGGCCTTCGCGGGCCTGCGCAAGTTCGACGGCCGTCGCACCCGCTGGCTGCACCCGCAGGAGGTGGGCCAGATCGCCGGCCGCGCCGGCCGCTACACCCGCGACGGCACCTTCGGGGTCACGGGCGACTGCGAGGAGATGGACGAAGACCTCGTCCAGGCCGTCGAGGAGCACAGCTTCCAGCCGGTGATGGCCGCCGAATGGCGCAGCGCCAAGCTGGATTTCGGCTCGCTGCAGGGCCTGCTGCGCTCGCTGTCCGAACCGCCAAACCGCACCGGCCTGACCCTCTCGCAGGAGGCGCTGGACGAGCGCACCCTGCGCAAGCTGGCGACGCACGAGGACGTCGTCGCCCGCTGCAAGACCGACCGCTCGGCCCTGCTGAAGCTGTGGGACGTCTGCCAGACGCCCGACTTCCGCAAGACCACCGACGACGACCACCAGCGGATGGTCCGCACCCTGTTCGACGACCTGACCACCGGCCGCAAGCGCCTGCCGGAAGACTGGATCAACGGCCAGTTCAAGGCGCTGGATCGCACCGACGGCGAGATCGACAGCCTGGCCGCGCGCCTCTCGGGCGTGCGCACCCTGTCCTACATCGCCAACCGCCCCGACTGGCTGGCCAACCCCGTCCACTGGCAGGGCCGCACGCGCGAGCTGGAAGACAAGATCAGCGACACCCTGCACGAAAAGCTGATGGCCCGGTTCATCGACCGCCGCACCAGCGTGCTGATGAAGCAGCTGGGCGAGCGCGAGGTGCTGCTGGCCGGGGTCGCGACCGACGGCGAGGTCAGCGTCGAGGGCCAGGTCGTCGGACGGTTGACGGGCGTCACCTTCGTCCCCGAGAAGGCCTCGACCCCGCTGGAGGAGCGCGCCCTGCGCAACGCCGCCCAGCGCGCGGTCGGTCCCGAGATCGCCCGTCGCCTGGGCCTGCTGGCCGCCGAGCCGGACGATGCTTTCGCCCTGACGCCCGACGGCGCGATCCTCTGGCGCGGCGAGGCCGCCGGGGCCGTGCGCTCGGGCGGCGACCTGCTGGCGCCCCGCGCCCGGCTGCTGGGGGAGCTTGGCCCAGCGCCCGCGCGCGAGCGGGCCGAGCGCCGACTCGACGCCTTCCTGGCCGCCGAGGTCGACCGCCACCTGGCCCCGCTGCGCAAGCTGCAGGCGGCGCTGGCCGGCGGCGAGCTGCGCGGCCTGCCGCGCGGCGTCGCCCACCGCCTGCTCGAAGCCGGCGGCGTGCTCGACAAGCGCCCGCTCGATCCGGAACTGAAGGCGCTCAGCCAGGCCGAGCGCCGCACGCTGAAAAGTCTCGGCGTGCGCATCGGCGCCTTTTCGCTCTATGCGCCGGGCGTGCTGAGGCCCGAGGCCATCGCCTGCGCCCGGGCGCTCGACCCCGGCGGCTGGCGCGGACCGCTGGTCGGCCTGTCGCCCCTGCCCTCGCCTCCGCCCTCGCCCCGCGCCCTGGTCGCCAGCGGCCTGCGCGTCGCGGGCAAGCACCTGGTGCAGGTCGAGACCCTGGAAAAGCTCGACGCCCTACTGCGCGCCGAGCAGCGTCCCGGCGGCGTGGTGCTGACCACCGAAGCGCTGGAGGCCCTGGGCTGGACGCCCGCCGAGGCATCCTCGATCCTGCGCGCGCTCGACTACACCCCGGCCGTGCGCGCCAGGCCCGACGCGCCGATCGTCTGGAAACGCCGCGGCGCCCAGCGGCTGGAGCCCAAGCCGGTCAAGGCCCGCCCGGACTCGCCATTCGCGGCCCTGGCCAAGCTGACCGAACCACCGCCTCCGCCCGCGCGCCGCAAGAAGCCCCGCCGTCGCAAGCCGGCCGCCGCCGCGCCCGAAAAGGCCGCCTCATGAGCGACGCGGCCCACGACGACGCCCACGCCGACCACTGCCGCGCCGACGTCTGGCTGTGGCGCGCCCGCTTCTTCAAGACCCGCTCGATGGCCGCCCGCTTCGTCGACGAGGGCCGCATCCGCCTGACCCGCGCCGGCTCGCCCGACAGCCGCATCGACAAGCCCTCGCGCTCCCTCAAGGCCGGCGACGTCCTGGTCTTCGCCATCGGCGGCCGGCTGGTGAACGTGCGCATCCTCGACTGCGGCGAACGCCGGGGCCCGGCGACCGAGGCGCGCGGGCTCTACGAGGCGCTGGAGGGGTAGCGCCCGCTCAGTGGCCGAACTTCAGGGCCGCCACGCCGGCGACGATCAACGCCACGCCCAGATAGCGGGTCAGCGAGGTCGGATCGCCGAAGACCAGCACACCAACCAGGAAGGTCCCGGCCGCGCCGATGCCGGTCCACACCGCATAGGCCGTGCCGAGCGGGATCTGCCGTTGGGCGATGAACAGCAGCGTGCCGCTGGCCGCCATGAAGGTCAGGGCGACGGCGATACCCAACAGCCGCGTGCCCGGCGCCTGGGCCATTTTCAGGCCCACCGGCCAGCCGATTTCCAGCAGGCCGGCAAAAACGAGGTACATCCAGGCCACGAAGCGTCTCCTTTGATCGTCATTGATCGAGGCTGCGCCTTTAAATACGATCGTATTTGAATAATTCAAGGAACCGCCGGATGGCCAGGCCACGCACGATGGATCGCGACCGCCTTCTCGACGCGGCCGAGGCCGTCGTGACCAGGAACGGCGCGGCCGCCCTGTCGTTCGGCGCGGTCGCGGCCGAGGCCAGCGCGCCCAAGGCCAGCGTGCAGTCGGCCTTCGTCACCAAGGAGGGCATGATCAACGCCCTGCTCGATCGCTGGTCCGCGCAGGAGCGAGCGCGCTTCGACAAGGCCGTCGGCCCATCGCCGACGCCGCGCGAGATCATCGCCGAGCACCTGCGCTCGACCGCCGACGAGGAAACCGAGACCATCAGCCGGGTCGCCACCCTGCTGGCGGCCGCCGCTGGCGCTGGCGAGAAGGTCGGCCCCATGGCCGACTGGTACGCCGCCCGGGTCGGCGACCTGTCGGCCGCGACGCCCGAGGCGCGCCGGCTGCGGATCGCCTTCCTGGCGGCCGAGGGGTTGTTCTTCATCCGCCATCTGGTCGGCTTCGAGATCGGCGATCCGCTGTGGCGCGAGATCTTCGACGATCTGCTGGCGTTGACGGACCCCGAGGCCTCTTCCCTGTAGACGTCGCCACGCGAAACGCTACCTTGGGTCGAGCTTTATCCTGGGGGAGTATCTGCGTGGCGTCGTTCCGTCCGGCCCTGGCCGTCAGCCTGGCCCTTCTGCTTTCCGGCGTCGCGCACGCCCAGCCGGCCGCCTCGGTCAGCAAATCGCCCGCCAGGCCCACCGCGCCGATCAAGGCCTACGAACTGCCGCAGCTGGAGGCTTTCGGGACCGCCATCTACCGGCAGGACATCGCGGCCTGGCTGGCTAGCGACGCCCTGACCGCCAAGGTGTCCGACCTGCGGGCCGCTGGCCTGAAGGGCTGGCTGGTGCAGGACGACGGCAAGACCGCCAAGGTCCGCTTCCTGCGCGACACGGGCAGCGGCCTGGAGATCGGCTACGATGTCGTGGTCGACGGCAAGGGCGCGGGTCCGGTCACCGAACCGGCCGACCGCAAGCTGACCGACGAGGAACGCCTGGCCTTCTCGGCGCGCCAAGCCGCGGCGGCCGCCCAACCCGCCGCCTGCCGCGCTGGCTACAACACCGCGATGGTCAAGAACCCCGACGGCGACGGCTGGATCGTCTGGCTGCTGGCCCCCGCCCCGGCGGCCGGCGCCATCCCGGTCGGCGGCCACTACCGGATCTTCGTCGCCGCCGACGGCAAGACCGTCAAACAGGTCGACGCCCTGTCGGCCTCGTGCCTGCTGATCGAGAAGCCCAAGGCCGCCGAGGGCAAGCCGGCCCTGGCCTTCGCCAGCCACATCGTCTCGCCCACGCCGGTCGAGACCCACGTGTTCCTGAGCCGGCTCTACAAGCTGCCGCTGGGCGTCGGGACCAACGGCGGCAAGGACATCTGGATCGTCGAGCAGGGCAAGGTCCGCAAGGCCCAGACCAAGTAGGTCCGCCTCAGAACAGCACGCCCTTCTCCAGCATGCCGTGCACGCCCTTCTCGCCGTTGACGGTCTGGGTCACTCGGAAGTCCACGGCCAGCGAGCAGAACTGGTAGGCCTGCACGCGGGTCAGGGCCGAGCGGGCGCAGATGAAGTCGATCATGCCGCGCAGGGCCTGCTTCATGGCCAGGTCGAGGTCCTCGTTGAAGCCCATGACGATGTAGTGGGTGGGCGTCTCGGCCCGCGGCCAGGTCGCCACGCCCACCTCGGAAGCCTTGTGCAGGATGAAGGTGAAGGTCCCGGTCAGCCCCATCTCCAGCGCATTGACGCAGACCTCGCCGTCGCCCTGGCGGCCGTGGCCGTCGCCGGCCGAGAAGTTGGCGCCCGGAACCCAGACCGGCAGATAGAGGGTCGCGCCCGCGCCCAGCTCCTTGTTGTCCATGTTGCCGCCGTGCTCGCGCGGCTCGCGGCTGGACAGGCGCCCGTATTTCGCCGGCGGCGCCACGCCCATGGTGCCGAAGAACGGACGCAGAGGCAGTTGCGGCCCCCACTCCGGCTTGCAGACGCCGCGCGCCTTGTCGACGGCGATGTGGCTGACATAGCGGTCGGGGAAGTCTTCCGGGATCGTGCCGGCCAGCGGCCGCACCGCGCAGTAGCCCCAGTCGTTGTTGGGCTCCACCGCCTCGATCCGCACTTCCAGGGTGTCGCCGGGTTCTGCCCCGGCGATGGCCACCGGCCCGGTGAGAATATGCGGCCCGATCCGATCCAGCCCGGCGTCGTGGATCGCCTGCAGGGCCGGCGGGATGGTCAGCCACGACTCCGCGCTCGGCATCACCTCGGGCCCGCCGGAGACGCAGTCGAAGGTGACGCTGTCGCCCGGCTGGACGGTGAGCACCGGATCGAAGGCCGCGTCGAAGATGCCGAAGCGGACGGTTTGCGGGGTGGAGGCGAGGTGATGATGCATGGCGAAGCGGTGACCGAAGGCTTGAAACGGCCTCCAGTCTCCGACCGCGCCGCCGCTGGAACGAAGCGCGGGCCTCCGCCCGCGCCGCGCTTTGCGAAACCTGCCTGCCGCCTGGGCGCCGGTTGCACCAAGGTCGCGCATACAGCAGGCGATCGGCCTAGCTTAAGCGCTTGAAAAACCCGCGCTGGCGGCGCTATCGTCGGCTGGCTATGAAGTATTCAATTACTTCCTAGCGTGAGTGACTTCCCATGTCGGGCGGCGATCTGTCGGCCTTCCAAAACCTCACCGACGCCAAGGTCGCCGCCTATCTGGATCGCCGCAGCGCCGAGCTTGGCCTGCCCGTTCCTGAAAGCTGCCGCGACGGCGTCGCCGAGAACCTCGCCCTGCTGCGCGACCAGACCGCCCTGTTCGCGGACCTGACGGATCCCGACGCCCAGATCGAGGCGTTCGAGCCATGAGCTTCGACACCGTCCAGGGCCTTGGCCGCGCGCTGCGCGAGGGTCGCACCACCGCCCGCGAGATCACCCAGCGCACGCTGGCCGCCGCCCGGGCCGAGCCGTTCAACGCCTTCACCGCCGTGTTCGAGGCCGAGGCGCTGAGGCAGGCAGACGCCGTCGACGCCGCCTTCGCGGCCGGGGTCGATCTTGGGCCGCTGGCCGGCGTGCCCTTCGCGGTCAAGAACCTGTTCGACGTAGCCGGCCATGTCACCCTGGCCGGCAGCAAGATCCGCCGCGACGCGCCCCCCGCCGCCACCGACGCCACCGCCGTCGCCAGGCTGAAGGCCGCTGGCGCGGTGCTGGTCGGGGCGCTGAACATGGACGAGTTCGCCTACGGCTTCGTCACCGAGAACGCTCACGACGGCCCCACCCGCAATCCGCACGATCCAGCGCGCATCGCCGGCGGCTCGTCGGGTGGTTCGGCCGCGGCGGTCTCGGGTGGCATCATGCCCCTGACCCTGGGCTCGGACACCAACGGCTCGATCCGCATTCCCGCCAGCCTGTGCGGCGTGTTCGGGATGAAGCCGACGCTGGGCCGGCTGTCGCGGGCCGGAACCTTCCCTTTCGTCCATAGCCTGGACCACATCGGCCCGTTCACGCGCACGGCCGCCGACCTCGCCCTGGCCTATGACGCGCTACAGGGCCCGGACCCGTGCGACGACCTCGCGCCGCCGGTGGCCGACCCGCTGTCGGGGCGGCTGGACGCCCTGGCCGAACGGCCCCTGCGCGTCGGCGTTCTGGGCGGCTGGTTCCAGCAGGGCGCCTTCCCCGAGGTGGTCGAGGCGCTGGAGATCGTCGCCGACGCCCTGCAGGCCCGCCGCGACGTCGAGCTGCCCGGCGCCCAGGCCGCCCGCGCCGCCGCTTTCGCGATGTCGGCCTCCAAAGGCGGCCATCTGCACTTCGAGGATCTGGCCGCCCGCGCTCTCGACTACGACCCGGCGGTGCGCGACCGCCTGCTGGCCGGCGCCCTGCTGCCGGAAGAGGTCGCCGACGCCGCCCGCCGCTATCGTCCCGTGTTCCGCGACGCGGCCCGCAAGCTGTTCGCGGACTTCGACCTGCTGCTAGCCCCCGTCGCCCCCTGCCCGGCCCCGCCGATCGGCCAGGCGACCATGGAGCTGGCCGGCGCGCAGGTTTCGGTGCGCAAGACCCTGGGCGCCTACACCCAGCCGATCAGCTACATCGGCCTGCCGGTCGTGGCCGCGCCGGTGAACCGCCCCGGCAGGCCGCCGGTCGGCGTGCAACTGATCGCGCCGGCCTGGCGCGAAGACCTGGCCTTCGCCGCGGCCCTGCGCCTGGAGCGCGCCGGGGTGATCGCCGCCCATCGTCCACCGGAGTTCAAAGGATGATCGTCAACGACGCCGAGGTGCTGGCGCAGGTGACCGCCGCCGTCGACGCCTACGAGACGGCCCTGATGACCAACGACGTCGAGGCGCTGGACGGCTTCTTCCGGGACGCTCCCGAGACCGTGCGCTACGGCGTGGCCGAGAACCTCTACGGCTTTTCCGAGATCGCCGCCTTTCGAATCGGCCGGACCGGCGGCTCGCCGCTGCGCGAGCGCCTGCGGACCGAAATCACCACCTTTGGGCGTGATTTCGCGATCGCCAACGTCGAATTCCTCAGAACCGGGGCAAAACAGCCCGGCCGCCAGAGCCAGACCTGGCTGCGCACCGAAAGCGGCTGGAAAATCGTGTCCGCGCACGTTTCGCTGCTTCAGGGCGGCGCCGACCAACGCCTTGCTCCATAGGCGATAGACGCTCCGCCCAAGGACAATAAGTAAGTATGTGCTGACTTATGATCTAGTTTTGGGCGCCGTTGTCGCAGCGTGGTCAAATAGTGACAGCCCCAGAACAAACTTCACGGAGTCGATACTGAGTCGTCATCAAGCCTTTTGATTTCAGCGACGCCATTGTGCATTGCACCCCGCAACCGGCTCCTCCACCGGTGTTCGAAGGGGATTTCGACATGACCAATCAAGCCAAGCTGCGCTCGGGCGCCGCGTTCGGCGCACTCCTGCTGGCCGCCGCCGTCGCGGCCCCGGCCTTCGCCCAGGACGCAGCCGTCGCCCTCGACGACGTGATCGTCACCGCCCAGAAGCGCTCGGAAAACATCCAGGACGTGCCGGTCTCCGTCGCCGCCGTCTCGGGCGAGAAGCTGGCCTCGATCTTCGCCGCGGGCGAAGACGTCCTGGCCCTGTCGAGCCGCGTCCCCGGCCTCTACATCGAAAGCTCCAACGGCCGCGCCGCCCCGCGCTTCTACATCCGGGGCCTCGGCAACGCCGACTTCGACCTGGCCGCCTCGCAGCCGGTGTCGGTGATCATGGACGACGTCGTCCTCGAGAACGTCGTGCTCAAGAGCTCGCCCGTCTATGACGTCGAGCAGGTCGAAGTCCTGCGCGGCCCGCAAGGCACGCTGTTCGGCCGCAACACCACCGCCGGCATCGTCAAGTTCGACACGGTCAAGCCGAGCGAAGACTTCCGCGCCAACGGCACGGCCACCTACGGCTCGTACGGCTCGGCCACCTTCGAAGGCGGCGTCGGCGGCGCCATCGTCCCGGGCAAGCTGGCCGTCCGCGCCTCGGCCCTGTACCAGCACCGCGACGACTACATCGACAACAGCTTCACCGGCGTGAAGAACGCCCTGGGCGGCTACAACGAAAAGGCCGCCCGCCTGCAAATCCTGGCCACCCCGACCGAGGACACCTCGATCCTGGCCATCGCCCACACCCGTTCGCTGGACGGCACCGCGGCGGTCTTCCGCGCCAACATCCTCACGGCCGGCAGCAACAAGATCAATTCGAACTTCGACCGCGACAAGGTCAGCTACAACGGCGGCGACAACAACCCGCAGGCGTATGACTCGACCGGCGTCTCGCTGAAGATCGACCACGACTTCGGCGGCGTGAAGCTGACCTCGATCAGCGCCTACGAGACCGCCAAGGGCCGCAGCCGCGGCGACATCGACGGCGGCGTGGCCGGCGTCGGCCCGGGCTTCATCCCGTTCGACTCCGACACCCAGGACTCCATCGGCGACCTCGACCAGGTCACCCAGGAAATCCGCCTGGCCAGCGACACCGACGGCAAGCTGGCCTGGCAGGTCGGCGCCTACTACTTCAAGTCGGCCTTCACCGTCTCGACCAACCCGTTCTTCGTCGCCCCCTCGACCCTGGAGCACAAGAACACCTCGTGGGCCGTGTTCGGTCAGGGCTCCTACCAGGTCACCGACGCCCTGAAGGTCACCGCCGGCGTCCGCTGGACCGACGACGACAAGGACATGGAAGTCCTGTCCTCGCCGTTCGGCGCCTCGGCCCCGGTGTCGGTCTCCGACAGCCAGGCCAGCTGGGACCTGTCGGCCTTCTACGCCGTCAGCGACGACGTCAGCGTCTACGGCAAGGTGGCCCGCGGCTTCCGCGGTCCGTCGATCCAGGGCCGCGACATCGCCTTCGGCAGCCCGGCCTCGGTCGCCCAGTCGGAAACCATCCTGTCGTGGGAAGCCGGCGTCAAAAGCGAGCTCTTTGAACGTCGCCTCCGCCTGAACGGCGCGGTGTTCACCTACACCATCGACGACCCGCAGTTCAGCGCGGTCGGCGGCGGCGCCAACTCCAACCGCCTGATCAACGCCAAGAAGGGCGAGGCCTACGGCGTCGAACTGGACGGCGAGTGGAAGGTCACCTCGAACCTGCTGGTCACCGCCGGCTACAGCTACAGCCACACCAAGATCAAGGACTCGGGCCTTGCCGTGGCCGTCTGCGCCCAGTGCACCGTGACCGATCCGCTCAACACCGCCGGCCAGGCCCTGGTCAACGGCAACCCGTTCCCGAACGCGCCGGAATACATCCTGAACTTCGGCGCCCGCTACAACGTGCCGGTCGGCGCGAACGGCGAACTCTTCGCCGAGACCGACTGGTTCCGTCAGGGCTACACGAACCTCTTCCTCTACGAGAGCAAGGAGTTCAACAGCAAGGACACCTTCGAAGGCGGCCTGAAGCTGGGCTACGCCCGCACCGACGGCGCGTATGAAGTGGCCGTGTTCGCCCGCAACATCACCAACGAGGTGAACCTGCGCGGCGGCATCGACTTCAACAACCTGACCGGCTTCGTCAACGAGCCGCGCGTGGTCGGCATCTCGCTGAGCGCCCGCCGCTAAGCGACGACAAAGCTGAAGCAAACGGCGGCCCGGGCGTTGAAAAACGCCCGGGCCGTTGTCGTTTTGACATGCTCGCGCCGCCCTGGAAGGCTAAGGTCATCGGCTTTCCCGGCCTCCCGCCGGGCTCGCAGACAAGAAGACCGATGACGACCAAGATCATCTTCGACACCGATCCCGGCATCGACGACGCCATGGCCCTGCTGTTCATCGAGGCCAGCCCGGCGCTCGACCTGGTGGCCGTGACGACCGTGTTCGGCAACGCCGACATCGACACCACCACCCGCAACGCCCTCTACCTCAAGGACCGCTTCGGCCTCACGGCGCCGATCTTCAAGGGCACGGACAAGCCGCTCACCCGCCCGCGCAATCCCTCGCCCACCTTCGTGCATGGCGAGAACGGTCTGGGCGACGTCGAACTGACCGGCCTGGTCGCCGCCGAGCCGGAGGCCAAGCCCGCCTACCAGGCGATCATCGACATCGCCCGCGCCAATCCCGGCGAGATCACCCTGGTCGCCGTCGGCCCGCTGACCAACCTGGCCCTGGCGCTGCAAGCCGATCCGGAAGTGGCGACCCTGCTCAAGGGCGTGGTGATCATGGGCGGCGCCTTCGCCGTCGCCGGCAAGCCGGGCAACGTCACGCCCGTCGCCGAAGCCAACATCTGGAACGATCCGGAAGCCGCCGACCGCGTCTTCACCGCGCCCTGGCACGTCACGGTCATCGGCCTGGACGTCACCACCCAGGTGATCATGACGCCGGACTTCATGGAGGCCCTGGAAGCCTCAGCCGGTCCGGCCGGCCAGTTCCTCAACGCCATTTCCAAGCCCTATGCGGCCTTCTACGGCGGCCGCGACGGCATCGTCGGCTGCTGCGTCCACGACGCCGCCGCCGTGGCCTATGTCATCGACGAGAGCCTGTTCGAAGTGCGCCGCGGCTCGGTCCGCGTGGTCACCGAGGGCATCGCCCTGGGCCAGACCCTGCAGAAGGTCGAAGGCGAGCTCTTCGGCCCGTCCGCCTGGGACGACCAGCCGATCCACAGCGCGGCGATCAAGGTCGATGCGGACAGGCTGCTGGCGCTGTACGCGCGGACGATGAACGGGGTGGTGGCGGGGTAACCCCCTCAGTCGCTCCGCGACAGCTCCCTACTCCTCCCCCGTGCAACGGGGGAGGTGGCGCGGCGCTATCAGCGCCGTGACGGAGGGGGCGACGGCCGGCACTGAGCCCAGTCTCGCCCCCTCCACCGCTTCGCGGTCCCCCTCCCCCGCAAGCGGGGGAGGAGATCACTTGCGATACCGCTCCACGCCCGCCAGGTACGTCCGGGCCACGACCCGGTCATCCCCCAGCACGGTCAGAGCGAACAGCCGGTCCTCCAGCCCCTTGGCCGCCGCCAGCCGGCGCGCGAGCAGCGGCGTGGCGGCGAGATCCAGCACCAGGAAGTCGGCCTCCTTGCCGGGGGCCAGGTTGCCGATGCGGTCGTCCAGGTCCAGCGCCCTCGCCCCGCCCAGGGTGGCCAGGTACAGCGCGTGGAACGGATCCAGCGCCTGCCCGCGCAGCTGGCCCACCTTGTAGGCTTCGCCCAGGGTATGGAGGATCGAGAAGGTCGTGCCGGCCCCGACGTCGGTGCCGATGCCCACCTTCACCCCATGCTGGCAGGCGGTCGGCAGCGGGAACAGGCCCGAGCCGAGGAACAGGTTCGAGGTCGGGCAGAACGACACCGCCGCATCCTTGGCCGCCAGCCGCTGGAAGGCCTCGCCCTGAAGGTGGACGCAGTGGGCGAAGACCGAGCGCTTCCGCACCAGGCCAAACCGCTCATAGACGTCGAGATAGTCGCTCGCGCCGGGGAAAAGCTCCGCGGTCTCGACGATCTCGCGCGGGTTCTCCGACAGGTGGGTCTGCATCCAGACGCCGGGATGCTGCGCCAGCACCTGGCCGGCCATCTCCAGCTGGGCGTCGGTGCAGCTGATCGCGAAGCGCGGGGTGACCGCATAGCCCAGCCGTCCCTTGCCGTGCCAGTCGGCGATCAGGCCTTCCATGTCGGCCCGCGCCCCCTCGACCGTATCGGTCAGGCCCGGCGGGGCGTTGCGGTCCATCAGCGCCTTGCCGGCGATCAGCCGCATGTCGCGCGAGAAGGCCTCGGCGAACAGGGCTTCGACCGATCCCTTGTGCACCGAGCCGAACACCAGGGCCGTGGTCGTGCCGTTGCGCAGCAGCTCGTCGACGAAGAAGGTCGCCGTCTCGCGCGCGTGCTCGGGATCGGCGAAGGCGGCCTCGGCGGGGAATGTGTGCTGCTCCAGCCAGTCGAGCAGCTGCGCGCCATGGGCGGCGACGATGTCGACCTGCGGGAAGTGGATGTGGGTGTCGATGAAGCCCGGCGTGATCCAATGGCCCGAGAGATCCTCGACCGGAACCTCGACATGGTCGGCCGCCAGCGCCGCGTAGTCGCCGCACGCGACCACCCGTCCTTCATTCACGACCAGCAGGCCGTCGTCATGGAAGGCCACGGCCTTCTCGTCCTTCGTCGGATCTCCAACCAGATGGAGGATCGACGCCCTATAAGCTTGCACTGGCGCCCTCGTCGTTGCGGGCCTGCGCCGCTTCTAACCGCATCAAGAGGTCGGCCGCCACAGAGACGGCGATCACCTCCGGCGCCTTGCTCTTCAGGCCCGGCAGGCCGATCGGGCAGGTCAGGCGGTTCAGCGCCAGCTGCGAAAAGCCGTCGTCGCGCAGCCGGTGCATGAACCTGGCCCGCTTGGTCTTCGAGCCGATCAGGCCGAGATAGGAAAACCCGCCGCCCGCCAGCCCGGCCGAGGCCAGGGCGTAGTCCAGGGCGTGGTCGTGGGTCAGGATCAGGCCGTAGGCTTCCGGCGTCGCGCCCATGGCCAGGGCCGCCAACTCGGCCGGCTCACGCACGACGACGCCGGGAACATCGGCCGCCTCGGGCCGGCTGTCATACCAGAACAGCCGAAACGGCAGGGGCGCGAAGGCTCGGGCGATCGCCTGGCCCACATGCCCCGCGCCGAACAGCAGCAGCGGCCGGCGCGGGCTTTCGCTGCGCTCGACCAGCTCGTCGCCGAGTTCGGGCCGCGCCCCGCGCGCGGCGGCCGGCGAGCCGCCCAGGCTGACGGCCGGCGGATCGGCGTCCAGCGCTGCGATCGGAGCGATCGTCTTGGTCAGGAGACCCGGATCGAAACGGGTGCGCAGCTCGAACGGCTGGTCGGCGTCCATCCGGCGCGCGGCCTCGGTCAGCCAGTCGCGGCTGGCGGCCTCGACCCGCTCGATCATCAACCTCACCCGGCCGCCGCAGCACTGGGCCAGCAGCGGCCCCAGCGGATAGTCCTGGATGGCGAAGGCGACCTGCGAACCGGTCAGCATCCGCCGCGCCTGGCTGGTCGCCTGATGCTCCAGATTGCCGCCGCCGATCGTGCCCGACTGCCCGCCCTCCCAGACCACCATCTTGGTCCCCGCCTCGCGCGGCGCCGAGCCCTCGGTGGCCAGCACGGTGACCAGGGCGGCGTTATCGTTCGCATCGAGGCGCGACAGGGCCGCGCGGGCCCAGTTCTTGTGGGTCGCGAGCAATTCAACCTCTCCCATAGGGAGAGGGAGGGGCCCACGCCGTCAGGCGTGGGAGGGTGAGGGGTTTTGACGGCGAGCGGTTTACCCCCTCACCCTCCCACCGCTGCGCGGCGGGCCCCTCCCTCTCCCCTTGGGAGAGGTTTGAAGAAGCGAAGCCGGCCTCAGCCATTGGCCCGCCTCCGCACGTCCTCGACCGCCGTCAGCACCGCCTCCGGCGTCGCCGGCGCGTCCAGGTCCGGCATCACCCGGTGATCGCCCACCGACGCCACCGCCCGGGTGATCGCCGAGAACACCGAGATCGCCAGCATCAGCGGCGGTTCGCCCACGGCCTTGGAGCGGTGGACGGTCGGCTCGGCGTTGCGGCCGGGCTCCCAGAGCTTGATGTTCAGCACGCGCGGCCGGTCGCTGGCCGTAGGAATCTTGTAGGTCGAGGGGGCATGGGTCTTCAGCACGCCCTTGGCGTCGTAGACCAGCTCTTCGGTCGTCAGCCAGCCCATGCCCTGGATGAAGCCGCCCTCCACCTGGCCAAGGTCGATGGCCGGGTTCAGCGAGCGCCCCACGTCGTGCAGGATGTCGGCGCGCAGCACCTTGGTCTCGCCGGTCAGGGTGTCGATCACCACCTCGCTGCAGGCCGCGCCATAGGCGAAATAGTAGAACGGCCGCCCGCGATGGGTCTTGCGGTCGTAGGCGATCTTGGGCGTGGCGTAGAAGCCGGTGGCCGACAGCGAGATGCGCGCCAGATAGGCCTGCTTGCAGAGGTCGGGAAAGCTCACCGTCTCGCCGCCGATCCGCACGCCGTCGGGCGTGAAGGCCACCTGCGAGGGATCAACGCCCCACTTCCCGGCGGCGAAGGCGACGAGCCGCGCCTTCAGCTTGCCGGCCGCATCCAGCACCGCCATGCCATTGAGGTCCGCCCCCGACGAGGCCGCCGTGGCCGAGGTGTTGGGCACCTTGTCGGTCGTGGTCGAGGTGATCTTCACGCGCTCCAGCGGAACCTGGAAAGCCTCGGCGGCCACCTGGGCGACCTTGACGTACAGCCCCTGCCCCATCTCGGTGCCGCCGTGGTTCAGCATGATCGAACCGTCGGCGTAGATGTGGATCAGCGCTCCCGCCTGGTTCAGGTGGGTGGTGGTGAACGACACCCCGAACTTCACCGGCGTCAGGGCCAGGCCCTTCTTCAGGATCGGATTGGCGGCGTTGAACGCGTCCACCGCCTTCTGCCGGGCCTCGTAGTCGCAGGATTTCGCCAGTTCCTCGATCAGCTCCGGCGCGACGTTGTCTTCCACCACCTGGTAGTAGGGCGTGAGATTCCGGCCCGCTCCTTCTCCATGGGCGCCATAGAGGTTGCGCTGGCGCACCTCCAGCGGATCGAGTCCCAGGCTTTGGGCCACCGCATCCATCACCCGCTCGATCGCCGCCATGCCCTGCGGCCCGCCGAAGCCCCGGAAAGCGGTGTTGGAGACGGTGTGGGTGCGATAGCGGTGCGAGACGATCTCGACCGCCGGCAGGTAATAGGCGTTGTCGGCGTGGAACATCGCCCGGTCGTTGATGGCCGGCGAAAGGTCCGTCGTCGCCCCGCAGCGCGAGGCCAGCTCCAGCCGGATGCCCTGCAGCCGCCCCTCGGCGTCGAAGCCGACGTCGTAATCCACCTCGAAATCATGCCGCTTGCCGGTCATGACCATGTCCTCGTCGCGGTCGGGACGGCACTTGGCCGGACGGCCGGTCTTCACGGCCACGAGCGCCGCGGCCGCCGCGAACAGCGAGGCCTGCGTCTCCTTGCCGCCGAAGCCGCCGCCCATGCGCCGCACCTCCACGGTCACGGCGTGGTCGGGACGGCCCAGCACGCGGGCGATCAGGTGCTGCACCTCGGTGGGATGCTGGGTGGAGCACCAGACGTGGACGTCGCCCTCCTCGCGCGGCGTCGCCAGCGAGGCCTGGCCTTCCAGATAGAAGTGGTCCTGGCCGCCGATCGCGAACCGGCCTCGAACCCGATTTGGCGAGGTGGCGATGGCCGCCTCGGCGTCGCCGCGGGCCATGCGCTGGCTGGCCTCGATCTTCAGTTCGGCCTTGGCCGCATCCTCGATGGTGATCGCCGCCGGCAGGTCCTCGTACGCGACCACGGCCTTGGCCGCGGCGGCGCGGGCGGCGGCGATCGAGGTGGCGGCCACCGCGAACAGGCTCTGGCCGACGTAAATGACCTCGCCTTGCGCGAACAGGCGGTCGTCATGGATCACCGGGCTGACGTCGTTCTCGCCTGGAATGTCGTCGGCGGTCAGCACGCAGACCACGCCGGGCGAGGCGCGCACGGCGCCGAGGTCCATCGCCGTGATCCGCGCGTGGGCCCGGGTGCTCATGCCCAGGTGCACGTGCAGCATCCCCGCCGGCTCGGGCAGGTCGTCGACATAGATCGCCGTGCCGGTCACGTGGCGCAGGGCGCTGTCGTGCGCGACCGAAGCGTGGACGCCCTGGAACGGGGTCACCTTCAGGGGAACGCCGGAATCAGCCATGGGCCGCCTCCGCCAGCACGCTGGTCGCCACGCCGGGCTCTGCGCTCTCGATGAAAGCCCGGATCAGCAGGTTGCGCGCCGCCCGCGCCCGGTACGCCGCCGAGGCGCGCATGTCCGACAGCGGCGTGTAGTCCTCGTCCAGCCTGGCGGCCGCGGCCTCGACGCTCTCGTACGTCCAGGGCGAACCGATCAGCGCCGCCTCGCAGGCGCCGGCCCGACTGGGCGTGCCGGCCATGCCGCCGAACGCCACACGCGCCTCGATCACCACCCCGTCGACAACGGTGACGGCGAAGGCGCCGCACACGGCCGAGATATCCTGGTCGAAGCGCTTGGACAGCTTGTAGACCTTGAAGATCTGGCCGGCCGGACCGCGCGGCACGATCACCGCCTCGACGAACTCGCCCGGCTGGCGGTCCTGCTGGCCGTAGGCGATGAAGAAGTCCTCCAGCGGGATCTCGCGCGTCGTCTCGCCCTGGCGCAGCACCAGCCTGGCGCCCAGCGCGATCAGGGCGGGCGGCATGTCGCCGATCGGCGAGCCGTTGGCGATGTTGCCGCCGATCGTGCCGCTGTTGCGCACCTGGGTCGAACCCAGCCGCCGCATCATCTCGCCCAGGCTGGGATAGCGCCCCGCCAGGGTCTCGATCGCCTCGACATAGCGCACGCCCGCGCCGATCCGCAAAGCGTCGCCCACCCGGCCGATGGTCTTCAGCTCCGGCACGCGGCCGATGTCGATCAGAACCTCCGGCGGCTTGCGAAGCTTGGTCACCCACAGCCCCACGTCCGTGGCCCCGGCCACGAAGGTCGCGTCGGGATTGGCCTCGGCGGCGGCGGACAGCTCGGAGAGGCCGCGCGGCGCCAGCCAGCGGCGGGTGACGCCGCGCACCGGATCCTCGTGCGCCAGGGTCAGCATGGTCTGGCGCTGTATGGCCTGCAGCGGCGCGGCCACGTCGGGCGCGGCCTCGCGCACCACCTCGCGGGCGGCGTCCAGGATCGGGCCATAGCCGGTGCAGCGGCAGAGGTTGCCCGCCAGCACGTCCTCGACCGGCGCACCGGCGCCGCAGGCGCCGACCGCCCGGCCGTACAGCGACATGACGATGCCCGGCGTGCAGAAGCCGCATTGCGAGCCGTGCCTGTCGATCATCGCCTGCTGCACGGGATGCGGCCTTCCCTCGCATCCTGCCATGGCCTGGGTGGCGAGGCTCTCGACGGTCATCACCGCTTTGCCGTCCAGCATCGGCAGCAGCTGGATGCAGGCGTTCACCGCCCGCCAGTTGACGGGATCGAGGTCATCGCCGGTGGTCAGTTCGCCCACCAGCACGGTGCAGGAGCCGCAGTCGCCCTCGGCGCAGCCTTCCTTGGTTCCGGTTCGCCGCAGCGGCCCGCGCAGGTGCTCCAGCAGCGTGGTCGCAGGATCCACGCCCGCCGCCTCCTGCGCCTGGCCGTCCAGCAGGAAACGGATCGTCCCGCCCATCTCAGCTGCCTCGGTAGGTGGAATAGCCGAACGGCGACACCAGCAGCGGCACGTGATGGTGCTGGGCCGCGTCGGCCACCGCGAAATCGATGGTCACCACGTCGAGGAACGGCGGGTCCGACACCCCGGCCCCGCTGGCGGCGAAATAGGCGGCGATCTCGAACTCCAGGCGATAGCCGCCGGCCTCCAGCGCCTGCCCCTCGACCAGCCGCGCGCGGCCGTCGGCGTCTGTGGTCGTCGCTTTCAGCAGCACCGGCGGGCCCTCGATCCGGCGCAGCACGCGCACGGCCACGTTGGCGGCCGGTCGGCCGGCGGCGGTGTCGAGGATATGGGTCGTCAGGCCGCTCATCGCCCTTGCTTCCTCGCGCCCTGCGGTGTGGTGGTCATCATACGCTCTTTCGCCTTCCCCCGAAGGCTGGAACCGCCCGCACGGGCTGTCCAGCGTCGTCGGCGCCGCACGGGCCTCGCGGGCGCCTCGCCCCGCCGGTTCGCCCAGCCAGGCGGCGCCGTGCGCCCGCCGATTGAGCGTATATAAGTCTTTTATTACTTACTAGAGCTCGACCCAGGGTCGTCCGACGCCGCCGAAACGACGCGCCAGGGCCGCAGAATCACAAAAAATGGGCCGCAGGCGCTGCGTAAGGTTGGAAATGCGCGGCCAACCCCGGTAGCTACACGGCCAGACGGGCCGCGTGCGTTCCTCTCCCAAAACGAACGCGAAAAGACGGCCCGCTTTCACAGCGCTGCGCAGAACACCCGCGAAGGATCGATGATGGACGAGGATTTCCGTAAAGCCGCCCTGGACTACCACCGGCTGCCGCGGCCCGGAAAACTGCAGATCGAGGCCACCAAGCGGATGGCCACCCAGCGCGACCTCGCCCTGGCCTATTCCCCCGGCGTCGCCGCCCCCTGCGTGGCCATCGCCGAAGACCCCGATCTGGCCCGCGACTACACCGCCCGCGGCAATCTGGTGGCCGTGATCTCCAACGGCACCGCCGTGCTGGGCCTGGGCGACATCGGCCCGCTGGCCTCCAAGCCGGTGATGGAAGGCAAGGCCGTCCTCTTCAAGAAGTTCGCCGGCATCGACGTCTTCGACATCGAGGTCGACGCCAAGGATCCTGACCGCTTCATCGAGGTGGTGGCCGCGCTCGAGCCCACCTTCGGCGGCATCAACCTCGAAGACATCAAGGCGCCGGAGTGCTTCGTCATCGAGCGCGCCCTGCGCGAGCGGATGAACATTCCGGTCTTCCACGACGACCAGCACGGCACCGCCATTGTCTGCGCCGCCGCCGTCCGCAACGCCCTGCTCGTCCAAGGCAAGCAGCTGAAGGACGTCAAGCTGGTCACCTCGGGCGCCGGCGCCGCCGCCCTGGCCTGCGTTGATCTGCTGGTGTCGATGGGCCTGCCGGTCGAGAACGTCACCCTCACCGACATCAAGGGCGTGGTCCACGCCGGCCGCGATCCGGACATGCCCGAGAACATGGCCCGCTACGCCCGTCCGACCGACGCGCGCACCCTGCCCGACGTGCTGCCCGGCGCCGACATCTTCCTGGGCCTGTCGGCCCCGCGCGTCTTCAAGCCCCAATGGCTGCCGCTGCTGGCCGAGAAGCCGTTGATCCTGGCCATGGCCAATCCGGATCCGGAGATCCTGCCCGAGCTGGTCTATGCCGACCGCCCCGACGCCATCATGGCCACGGGCCGCAGCGACTATCCCAACCAGGTCAACAACGTCCTCTGCTTCCCGTTCATCTTCCGCGGCGCGCTCGACGTGGGCGCCTCGGAGATCAACGAGGCGATGAAGGTGGCGGCCGTCGAGGCCATCGCCGAGCTTGCCCGCGCCGAGGCCAGCGAAGTGGTCGCCAGCGCCTACGGCGGCGCAGCCCCGATGTTCGGCGCCCAGTACATCATCCCCAAGCCGTTCGATCCGCGCCTGATCCTGCAGATCGCCCCGGCCGTGGCCCGCGCGGCCATGGAGAGTGGCGTCGCCACCCGCCCGATCGCCGACTTCGACGCCTACCGCGCCGAGCTGGAGCTGTTCGTCTACCGCTCGGGCCAGCTGATGCGCCCGGTGTTCGAGCGCGCCCGCAAGGCCACAAAGGCCGCCAAGGTCCGCGTCGCCTACGCCGAGGCCGAGGACGAGCGCGTCCTGCGCGCCGTCCAGACCGTGGTCGACGACGGCCTGGCCGCGCCGGTGCTGATCGGCCGCCGCGACGTCATCAAGGCCAAGGTCGCCGAGATGGGCCTGCGCCTGGATCTGGGCGGCGGCGTCGAGATCCTCGACCCGCTGGCCGACCACGAGGTGTTCGAGCCGATCGTCGGCCAGTACCAGACCCTGGTCGGCCGCCGCGGCGTGCCGCCCCTGGCCGCCAAGCGCCGCGTCGAGGGCCGCCGCACGGTGGCCGCCTCGATGCTGCTGCAGACCGGCCAGGTCGACGCGGCCCTGGTGGGCGGCAGCGGCGACTGGTGGCAGCACATGACCTACGTGCTGCCGATCATCCCCAAGCGCGAGAACGTCGGCCGGGTCTATGCGATGTCGTCGCTGATCCTCGACAACGGCACGCTGTTCTTCTGCGACACCCACGTCAATGTCGAGCCGACCGCCGAGCAGATCGCCGAGATGACCCTGCTGGCCGCCGAGTCGGTGCGTCGCTTCGGCCTGACGCCCAAGGCGGCGCTGCTGTCCCACTCCTCGTTCGGCGCCAGCAACTCGCCGACCGCCCGCAAGATGCGCGAAGCCCTGTCGATGGTGCGGACCGCCGCGCCCGAGCTGGAAGTCGACGGCGAGATGCACGCCGATGCGGCCCTCTCCCAGGCCCTGCGCGACCGCCTGGTGGGCGACAGCACCCTGAAGGGCTCGGCCAACCTGCTGGTCATGCCGACCCTGGACGCGGCCAATATCAGCCTGACCCTGCTGACGGCCGCCACCGAGGCCCTGCTGGTCGGTCCGATCCTGCTGGGCATGAGCCGGCCGGTGCACGTGCTCACCCCCAGCGTCACCGCTCGCGGCATCGTCAACATGACCGCCCTGGCCGTGAACCAGGCCGCCGCCGAGCGCGCCGCCGCGCAAGGCCTCTGACGGCGCGGCACGAGGCCGTGGCCTGTTCGTCCATCCCGCGAAGGCGGAAAGGGTCGAACAGGCCACAACCGGCGTTCGACGCGCCGGTCTGGACATGTAGGCTGAGGCTACTTTCGACGGACGGCTGCAGGCGCCCCTTCGCCGGCGCCGCTTTTCCAGCATGAGACCCGCCGTGTCGCCCGAAGCCGCCGACCTGACCCCGAACTCGAAATCCTGGACGCCTTTCTGTCGTCGGAGGAAGTTCCGCGATCAGCCCTGCTTCCGAGCGAGCTCGACGGCTTCCTGACGGGTCTCGCGGTCGGTCCAGAGCGGATCATGCCGGCCGAATGGCTGCCCCATGTCTGGGGCGGCGACCGCCCAGGGAATCCACGCCTACTGGCGGCGGTCGGCCTCCAGACCCGCCGGCTCAAGGCCGGGCGAAACGACGCCTGCCCTTGCGGCTCGGGGCGCAAGCACAAGAGGTGCTGCGGCGCCTGCTGATCCCGACAGGACCCGCCGCGAACGCAGAAAGGCCCCGCCGGAGCCTCCAGCCATCCTCGGGGATGACGGAGGCCCCAGCGGGGCCTTCTTGCATTCAGGCCTCAGGCGCCGACCGCGGACGATCGGCGCGCGCGAGCCTTAGAGGATGCGCAGGTTGCCGGCCGAGGTCTTGCCCGAGCGGCGGTCCTGCTCGAGTTCGTAGCCGACTTGCTGGCCTTCGTTCAGGCCGCGCAGGCCGGCGCGCTCGACGGCCGAGATGTGCACGAAGATGTCGCCACCGCCGTTGTCGGGCTGGATGAAGCCAAAGCCCTTGGTGCTGTTGAACCACTTCACGACGCCCGTACCAGCTTCGCCGGTGCCGCCACCGCCGCCGCCGCCGTAGCCGCCGCCGCGCGGGGCGTCGAAGCTGCGTTGCGGACGACGCGGAGCGCCGCCGGCCGGAGCGGCGCCATGGCCGGTCACGCGCAGGTTGCCAGCCGAGGTCTTGCCCGAACGGCGGTCCTCTTCCAGCTCGTAAGCCACTTGATCGCCTTCGTTCAGGCCCGACAGGCCCGAACGTTCAACCGCGGCGATGTGGACGAACACGTCCTGGCCGCCGTCCTCGGGCTGAATGAAGCCAAAGCCCTTGGCCGGGTTGAACCACTTAACGACACCGTTCGCCATCTTATCCTCAAAACCTCAATCGACGGGCCAATTGCCGGCCCGCGTCCTTCCACAGCAACTCATGACGCAAAACTGCGGCACGCGCTATGGCCTTTGCACGGAGAATATGGACGGGAAGCGGCCACAGGCCAGAAAAATTCGCGCGCGGAGGCCGCCCTGTCGCCAAAATACCACTATGAGTGGTAAACGCGGACGCGAAAAAAGGCCGATACGGATCGTATCGACCTTGCTGCACAGCCCAGAAGACGCCTGCGGAAGATTGGGTGCGGGGACAGGATTTGAACCTGTGACCTTCAGGTTATGAGCCTGACGAGCTACCGGGCTGCTCCACCCCGCGGCAGGGGTATTGATCGTGGGTAGGGTTCTGGAC
>NZ_QDKQ01000010.1 GCF_003116815.1 Caulobacter endophyticus | reverse complement strand
AGACCGTCGCCGCCACCGGCGGCACGGCTCCGGTGACCTTCGCCGTCACCACCGGCGCGCTACCGACGGGCCTCAGCCTCAACGCCTCAATCGGCGTGATCTCCGGCACGGCCACCGCCGCAGGCGCCTACAGCTTCAAGATCACGGCCACCGACGCCAACGGCCTGACTGACGCCAAGACCTATAGCGGAAGCATCTCGGCTGGCGTCGCCATCACCACGACCTCCCTGCCGACGCCGTTGCTCGGCCAGGCCTACAGCCACACCGTCGTGACTTCGGGCGGCACGGCCCCAGTGACCTTCGCTGTCACCACCGGCGCTCTGCCCACGGGGCTCTCCCTCAACGCCTCCAATGGAGTGATCTCCGGCAAGGCGACCGCGGCCGGCGCCTACAACTTCGCGGTCACGGCCGCCGACGCCAACGGCCTCACCGACGCCGAGACCTACAGCGGCACGATCTCGGCTGGCGTGGTGATCACCACGGCTTCGCTGCCGACGCCCGTTCTGGGCCAGGACTACAGCCAGACAGTTTCGACGACGGGAGGCACGGCTCCGGTGACGTTCGCCGTCACGACGGGCGCCCTGCCCACCGGGCTGACCCTCAACGCCTCGACCGGCGCGATCTCCGGCACGGCGACGGCCGCCGGCGCCTACAGCTTCGCCGTCACCGCCGCCGACGCCGACGGCCTCACCGACGCCGAGACCTACAGCGGCACGATCTCGGCCGCCGTGGCCATCACCACGACCTCCCTGCCGACGCCTGTGCTCGGCCAAGCCTACAGCCAGACCGTCGCCACCAGCGACGGTACGGCCCCGGTGACCTTCGCCGTCAACACGGGGTCGCTGCCTACCGGGCTAACCCTCAACGCTTCGACCGGCGTGCTCTCTGGCACGGCGACAGCCGCTGGCGCCTACAGCTTCGCCATCACCGCCACCGACGCCAACAGCCTCACCGACGCCAAGACCTATAGCGGCACGATCTCGGCTGGCGTCGTTATCACCACGACCAGCTTGCCGGCGCCCGTGCTCGGCCAAGCCTACAGCCAGACCATCGCCA
>NZ_QDKQ01000009.1 GCF_003116815.1 Caulobacter endophyticus | reverse complement strand
CGTCTAAGGTTACCTCGAAGGGTAACCGCCAGAGCGCCGCCGCCTGCGTTTCTCTTTCCAAATCAACAATGTCAAAGACCAGAGCCGAAGCCCCGAGCCGCCTCCGTAACCTGGGAGCGGCCCCACCGTTTTGCGCCCGGTGTCGGCGGAGGCGGCTATTTAAACCAGCGCCTCATTTTGTCAAACTCTATTTTCAACTTTCTTTTCCGAACCGCTCCGCCTCGGAAGGAGGCCGAACCACTCCGTGGCGCCGAAAGGACTTCAGCGCCTCGGAAAGAGAAGAAAGCTTCGAATGAGCCCCCGAAGCGGCGGGCCGCGTCGGGAGGGCGGTGTTTATGCGGGAGCCCTTTTTGAGTCAAGCGCACTGAAACGCGCTTTGACGATTTTCTTCGCGGACCGCCCGAAAACCCCGCCGCGCATGGCCCGAGGAAGGCCCCTCCCCTCGCCTGCCGACAGGCAGCGATCGGCGAAACGGCCGAAGAGAGAATGGAAGATCCTGTCATCCGCCGGCTTTGGCGGGAATCGGCCGTCGAAACGACGCCGCTTCGGCGCTCACGACGCGCCGGAAATCACAGATCGGGACGAATCCCGGATCTCCGGCGGCGCCCTTTCGAGCGCCGCCGGGACCATTGGTCTTAGAATCGCTTCGTCACCTGCACCCCGTAGGTGCGCGGTTCATTGACGAAGGCGGTCAGGTTGTTGAAGTCGATCGCGCCGATGACATTGGCTTCGTCGGTCAGGTTGCGGACGTAGACCGCCGCTTCCAGGCCCTTGGCCGGGTGACGCCAGCCAGCGCGGGCGCCGCCTTCGAAGCTGGTGTCCTGCATGAACTCGACCGACTCGTAGAGGAACAGGTTGAAGTCCTTCTGCAGGACCCAGTCCGTCGAGGCGAACAGCTCGGTCCCGTTGCTCAGGCCATGCACGTAGTTCAGCGTGATGTTGGCTGTGTACTTCGGGGCCTGCGGGAACGGGTTGCCGTCGATGTTGGCGCGGCGCGTCGTACCCACGGTCACGATCGGATCGGTCACGGTGCAGTTGGCGCCGCAGAAGGCGACCAGCAGGTCCTTGTCCTTGATCTCGGTGTGATTGTAGGCGAACCCGCCGGCCAGGCTGAAGCCGGCGCCCAGATAGACGTCGCCGTCCAGCTCGAAGCCGTAGCCTACGCCCTTGTCGGCGTTGATCAGCTGGTTGAAGTTGCCCTCGCCGCCGATGGCCGTGAACTGCGGGTCGGAGACCTCGTAGTAATAGGCGGTGGCGTTCAGGCGCGCACGCCCTTCCCACAGACGCGACTTCAGGCCGGCCTCGTACGACATCACGGTTTCCGAATTGGCGGCCGTGATGATGTCCGACGAGGTGATGCGGCCCTGGAGCGAGGGGCCGCGATAGCCCTTGGCGACGCGGGCGAAGACGTTCAGGTCGCCATTGACCTCATAGAGGGCGCTCAGGTCCCAGCTGACCTGCTCGTCGCCGACCGAACGACGCACGTCGAACAGCGGGCGGGCCGTGCTGGTGCTGCCGACCGGGATGATCCGGTCGCCCGAGAAGTCGCGGCTGTCTTCGGTGTAGCGCAGGCCGCCGGTGATCTTCAGGGCGTCGGTGATCTTGTAGTTGGCCTGACCGAACACCGACCAGGATTCCGAGCGCTGCACGATGTCGCCGATCACGGTCGGAGCCAGGCCGCCGGTGCCGTTGAAGGTGCCCGAGACGAGGTTGAAGCGCTCGTCCCAGAAGAACGCGCCGACCTGCCAGCCGAAGCGGCCGTCGCCGTTCGAGGCCAGGCGCACTTCGATGGTCTTCTGGTCCAGATCGCTCGAAAGCGTGCCGGTCTCGGAGTTGAACGGCGTCTTGTAGGGCGCGGCCGCCGCGGCCGAGGCCACGCCGCCGTCGATATCCCCGTCGCCCGACGAGCGGCCCTGATAGGCGCTGACCACGCCGGTCAGGGTGACCGGGCCGAAGTCGTAGGCCGCCTGCAGGCTCTGCGAGGTGGTGTGCTGCTTCTGGAGGTTGTTGCGGCCGCCGTCATAATAGACCGTGTCGCGGTCGAAGTTGCTGTTCAGCTCGTTCGAGCCCTTGGTCAGCACGTTGGCGCGGTTCAAGGTGCCCGTGCCAATGTAGTCGCGGGCCTGCAGGGTCAGCAGGGTCGACAGGCGCTCGTTAGGCTTGAAGGCCACGTGCACGCGGGCGGCGACGTCGTCGAAGCCGCCCAGGTCGTCGCCGCTGCCGGCGAAGGAGGGGTTGTAGGCGTTGTTGACCCAGTCGTCGCGATGGTTCCACAGGCCCGCCACGCGCACCGACAGCGTGTCGCTGACCGGAATGGTCACGCCGGTCTCGGCGCGTACGGCGCCCAGGTTGCCGTAGGCTGCCGAACCGAAGCCGCCGAAGCTGTCGCTGGGCTTGACGCTGTCGATCTTGACCACGCCGGCCGGGGTGTTGCGGCCGAACAGCGTGCCCTGCGGGCCGCGCAGCACTTCCACCTGCTGGACGTCGAACAGCGGAAAGCCCTTCAGGAAGACGTTCTCCAGAACCACGTCGTCGAGCACGACCGAGACCGGCTGCGAGGCGTTGAAGTCGAAGTCCACATTGCCGAGGCCGCGGATGTAGAAGCGCGGGGCGTAGCGGCCGTTCGAGCTTTCGATCTGCAGGCTGGGCACGCGGGCCGAGAGCGACAGCACGTCGCCGCCGCCGGCGGAGACGGCGCTCAGGGTCTTGTCGCCCAGGGCGGTGACCGCGAACGGAACGTCGCGGATGTTCTCGCTGCGACGCTGGGCGGTGACGACGATCTCTTCGGTGATGGTGGCGTCGGAGGCCTGGGCCAGGGCCGGCGCCGAGGCCAGCAGCGCAAGGCCGCTCACCGACAGAGCAAGCCAGGTGTGGCGATGGTTCATAGGTCTATCCCCTGTATTTATAGGGGCGCTGCCTACGCCGCGATGTAACGGGAAGGCCACAAAAAACCGGCGCTATTGCTTGAATTTTTCACGACGACCGATGTTACATCAAGATGATGGCCGACTTAGCCACTGCATTTACTGAAGAATTCCGCACCCCGATAACAGTAATATACGGGCGTTCATCAGTCGAAAATCGCGCCCATTCCGGTCGATCGTTTTCTAAGTAAGTCGGACCTTACCCAAATAATCGTCAGTAAACGAACAATAACTTCATTGATGTGGCGCCGCGGCCTCACCAGCGGCGGTTCACCCGGACCGAAAACCACCGGCCCGAAGAACCGATCTGCAACAGCCGGGCCTTGGATCCCTCATAGGCCAGGTCGTGGGTGTTGGTCAGGTTGGAGCCGGCGATCACGACCTGGGTGGTCTCGCTGAGGTCATAGCTGGCCTGGGCGTCGAGATAGCCCGCCGCCCCGATCGTGAAGTCGCTGACGCCCCCGCCTTGCATGTCGGCCTCGGAACGGAAGGCCGAGCGCCAGGACCACGACAGGTTGACCGCCAGCGGGCCGCGCTCGAGATAGGGACTGACCGACCAGGCCCAGTCGGACACGCCGGTCAGCCGCGCGCCGCCCACCCGGCTGTGGGTCCAGGTCAGGTTGGCCCAGACGCCGAAGCTGTCGGTCAGGCGGCGATGCAGGCCAAGCTCCACCCCGTCGACGCGAGCGCTGCCCAGGTTGCGAGGCCGTGACATCAGCACCTGCGCCTGGATCGGCGGGCCAGCCTGGGTCTCGAAGGTCAGGACCTCGGGCGCCTCGACCATCTGGATGAAGTCGCCGATCGTCTTGTGGAACACCGCGACGCTGTAGCCGGTGCGCCGGCGGGTCACCTCGTAGGACAGGTCCAGATTGTCGGAGACGTAGGGCTTCAGGTCCGGATTGCCGCCCACGCCGCTGAAGATCACGCCGGGCTCGGGATCGTCGATGGCCGCCTGGCCGCGCGTATAGATCGACGAGACCAGAACGCTGGCCGGAACGGTCGAGGCGCGCAGGTCGGCCAGGGACGGGCGGGTGATGGTGCGCGAGGCGGCCATGCGCAGCACCGCGTCGCCGGAGGTCTCGAAGGCCAGGTTGACGCTGGGCAGCAGCACGTCATGCCTTCCGTCGAACGACACAGGCTTCACCACGCCCGTCCCATGGGCGAAGGCCAGCTTGGCGCCCTCCACGTGGGTGCGGGTGCGCACCTGCCGAAGCCCGGCGTTGCCCGAGAACGGCCAGCCGCCGACAAGACCGTCGAAGTCGAGGCGCGCATAGACCGCCGCCACCTGCTCGCCCACGCGATAGGAGTTCTGCAGGTCCGCGCCGGTCGGCGTCAGGTCGCCCGGCGCGACGACGACGCCGTCATGCTCGCCCGGCAGGAAGAAGCCGGCCTGCAGGCGGTCCTGGTCGGCGACGATCCAGGGCGTGGAGCGGTTCCTGACCAGGTCGGCGAAGACGTCGTCGGCGCTCGCGCCGCGATAGAGGTCGGCCAGGACCCAGCCCGCCCCGCGCGGCGTGGCGCGGCGGTCGCGGCGCTGGTAGTCGCGGCCCCGGTCGCTGAACTGCCCGCCCAGCTTCAGGCCCGACAGGTGCAGCGGCCCTAGGGCGCGATCCAGCTTACGGCGCGCGCCGAAGAAGGCGGTGGCGTCGTCGTCGCGCGACTCCACCGCCCGCAGGTTCAGCTGGGCCAGGGTCAGGCGCGAGGGATCCAGCAGATCGAAGCTGGTGGTCAGTCGCTCGGCCCGGCGGTCGGACACCGCGCCCTCCAGGTCGAAGTCGTAGGCTGCGCCCTCCGGCGACTGGGCCGACAGCCGCAGCAAGGGCGTGTCGAGCACCGAGCGGGCGGTCGAGACGCTGAGACGCGGCGTCAGGGTCCAGGCATCGGTCCTCAGTTCCGCCCCCAGCGAGACGGCGAGGTTCAGGTGCGACTGGTCGGAGAACTCGGTGTTGTTGTCGATGCGCCCGCCCGCGACCCGACCCCCGACGACGACGCCGTCCTTGACCCGGATTTCGCTCCCCTGCCCCGTCAGGCGCGGACCCAGGCTGTAGACCAGCCGATCCTCGCGAATGGCGTTGTCAAAGGTCGAGACCAGGCCGTCGAAGTCCAGCCTCAGCCCTGGCGACACCCGCCAGTCGGCGCCGACGAAGGCGCTGCGGCGACGGCGGTCCTCGCTCTCCACCGTGGTCCGCAGGTCGTTGGGCGCGACCAGCGAGGTTCCGCCCGCCTGGATCCTGCCAAAGCGCATGATCTGGAAGCGGTCGTAGCGGACGGCGCGATCCTCCTGCGAGGCCCCGGCGACCAGGCCCAGGTTCCCATCCTCGGAGACGATCCGTCCGACCACAGACAGATCAGGACGAAAGCCGCGCGTGCGCCCCTCGACCACGCCGCCGACGCGGACCGAAGCGAAGGGATCGCCGTCCAGGCCGCCGGCCGTCTCGATGTCGATATTGGCCCCGATGCCGCCGTCGATCATGTCGGCGGTGGCCGACTTGGCCAGGCGCGCGCCGGCCAGCAGGTCGACCGACAGCGCCCGGAAGCGGAACTGCCGGCCGCTCTGGGTGGAGTTGCGGATATTCTCGTTGAAGGCCACAGGCGCGCCGTTCAGCGTCACCGACTGGAACAGAGGCCCCAGCCCCCGCACGCTGACGAACTGGCCCTCGCCGACCTCGTGCTCGATGGCGACGCCGGGCACGCGCTGCAGGGCCTCGGCGAGGTTGGCCGCCGGCAGCCCGCCGATCTGCTCCACCGAGACGCCGTCGGAGATGACGTCGGCGGCGCGCTTGCGGCGCAGGCTTTCGGCGATCTGGCTGGAGGCGCGGCCGATCACCTCCACCCCCTCGACCTCGACCGCCTCGGACGGGGCGGAGGGCTCGGCCGGCGCGGGTCGCGACGGCGCCGGCTCGGCCCAGATGCGCACGCCCCGCGCGCCGACGAAGCGATGGCGCAGGCCCGTGCCCTCCAGCATTCGCACCAGGGCCTCGCGCCAGCTCATCTCGCCGCGCACCGCCCGGGTCCTTGCCTGCTGGCCAGGGCGCTGCACGAACGACAGCTCGCAGTCGGCCTGCAGGCACAGCTGGACGAGGCTGGAGGAGGCTTCCTGCGCAGGAATGTCGAAGCGCTGGAATCTGGCGGCAGGCGTCTGGGCTTGCACCGGCTGCGCGGCCGCCAGCGCCAGAGCCATGGCCGCGACGCCGAGCAGGCCGCGTCGCGCGCCGGCAGGCAGCGATGCAGCTAGCGATTCCAAGAATGGCGACCCCGACGAGACGATCCCCGCCCCTTAGCGCGCGCTCATGACAGCTCTGCGATACGCGCCCTATTCGGCGCGGATCAGCACCCGGCCGTCGACCCTCTCGGCGCGAACGGGGAGCAGGGCCGTCATGCGATCGGCCAGCGTCCCCTCGCCTTCCAGCGGCAGCACGGCGGTGATCCTCACGCTCGACAGGCGCGGGTCGGCCGCCACCAGCGGCGTATCCGAATAGCGCGAGGCGGCGGCGACCACCTCCGACAGCGGCGCGTCCTGGAACACCAGCCGGCGACGGCGCCAGGCGGTGGCGCTCTCGACGTCGCCCGAGGCCTTTTCGATGCCAGGCTCGCCAGGGCGGAAGACCGCGCGTTCGCCGGGCGCCAGCGCCAGGGCTCCGTCCAGAGCGGCCTTGTCGGCGGCGTCGCGGCGGCTGACCGACACCCGGCCCTGCAGCAGCGAGACCTGCGCGCCGTCGCCGGTCAGGGTGGTGGCGAAGCGGGTGCCGGTGACGATCACCCGCCGGTCGCCCACGGCCACCTGGAACGGATGGGCCGTGTCGTGGGCCACGTCGAAGAAGGCCCCGCCCCGCTCGAGCGTCACGCGGCGAACGTCATCGGCGAAAGCCACGCGCACGGCCGAACCGGCGTCCAGCGTCAGGCGCGAGCCGTCCTCCAGCACCACGTCGACGATGCGGCCCGGCGCGCTCTCGTAGAGCCGGCCTTCCGGCGCCGGGCGCAACGAGGGTCCCACGGCGACCACCGCCACGGCCGCCGCCGTCGCTGCCAGGCCGCCGGCCAGAACCATCCGACGCCCGGTGCTGGCCGCCGGTTCGCGGCGGCGCAGGCGGGCGATGTCAAGGGCGAAGGCCCCGCGCGCGCCTTCCAGCGCCGCCAGGTCGGCCTTGGCCTGCTCGTACTGGCGCAGATGGTCGTCGTCGGCCTCCAGCCAGTCCAGGAACGCGGCCTGGTCGCGCGCGCCGACGCCTGGCCGGCCCATGCGGGCCAGCCAGCCCTCGGCCGTGGCCGGCCGGGGGGCGAAGATGGCGGTCAGGCGGCCGATCATGGGCGGCGGAAATCCCTTGTTTCTCGACCGGTTCGCGCGACGGCGCGGGTCGTCTCACAGACCACAACGATCCAGGCGCGCGACACCTCAGTCATGGCGCGAGCTCTTCAGCTGGCGCAGCGCCTCGGCGATGTGCTTTTCGACCATGCTGACCGACACGCCCTGGCGATCGGCGATCTGCCGGTAGGTCTTGGCTTCGAAGCGGTGCAGCAGGAAGGCGTCGCGGGTCTTGGCCGGCAGGGTCCGGATTACGGCGGCGGCGGCTGCCAGGTCCTGGCGGCCGATCAGCCGCTGGTCGGCCGACGGCGCCTCGCAGGAGATCGCCCGCGGCCCTTCGTCCAGGTCGTGAATGTCGTCGGCGTCGCGCCGCGCCCGCTCGCGCCCCGCCGACTTCCAGCCGTCGAGCTGCAGGTTGCGGGCGATGACGAACAGAAGCGGCCGGGCGTCCGGCGCGGCCAGGTCGTGGCCGGCGCGATGGAAGCGCGCGAAAGCCTCCTGAACCACGTCCTCGACCTCGCCGGCCCGGTCTCGGCGCTGCAGATAGGCGATCAGGTCGCGCCGCAGCGCCGCGGCGACGGCGTCAGTCCGCACGGGCGGCCTCCCGCGACCCGGACGCGCGAAGACGCCCCCTCCGGCGAAGGGGGCGTCCGCGTAGCCGCCCTCGGCGACCGTCAGCACGTCCTGGGCAGGAGATGTGGACGCCGTCCATGCTCTCGGACCTGGCACGAAGTGTCCTCTTCGCCTTGATGAGCCGCAGCCATCGCCAAAAAGTGTGACACTTTTTCACGACGCGCCGCGGCCGGCCGAAGGAACGGGACGGCCGGCGCCAGCCGACCGCCCCGCAGTCTTGCCGTGGATCAGAAGTTCATCCGCAGGCCGAGGGCGAAGCGGCGACCCGAGCGCTCGTCCATGGTCGGGAACGACGGGTCCATGGTGTAGCCCCGGGTGGCCTCGTCGGTGACGTTGATGCCTTCCAGGCTCAGCTGGACGCGTTCGTTGAGGTTGTAGCTGACCGAAATGTCGGTCTGGCCGTAACCCTCGCGCCAGATCGGGTACATTTCGTAGCCGATGCCTTCGACGTACTTGTCCTTGTAGTTATACGAGACGCGGGCCTGGAAGGCGTCGTTCTCGTAGAACAGGGTGAAGTTGTAGGCCTTGTCGGCCAGGCCCACCGGCGGGGTCGGCACGCCGATGATCGACTGGCCCGTCAGCGAGCTGTCGAGGATCGTGTAGTTGGCGTTGATCCCGAAGCCCTTCAGCGGCTCGTAGAACAGGCCGAACGGCACGATGGCCACCAGTTCCACGCCGCTGACCTTGTAGGAGCCGTCGGCGTTGATCGGTTGATAGACGTCGAAGTCGTAGACGCCGTCGATCGAGCCGTTGGCGTTGTACTTGGTGACGTTCTTGACCGTGCCCGTCAGGGCCTGGCGGACGACGCCCTCGATCTCCTTGCTGAAATACGAGGCCGCCAGCAGGCCGCCTTCCGGCAGGTACTTCTCGACACCCACTTCCCATTGCTTGGCGAAGGTCGGCTTCAGGTTCGGGTTGCCGTCGGTGAAGCGGAACGAGTTCCAGCTGGCCGTGCGCTTGTAGGCCAGGTCGGTCAGGGCCGGGCGCATCAGGGTCTCCGACGCCGCGGCGCGCAGCACGATGGTGTCGGTCAGCTCGGCGGTGAAGTTCACGCTGGGCAGGATCTTGTCGTAGCCGCCCTCGCTCGACACCGGCTCGGGGGTGTAGGTCGTGCCGCCGGTCGGGGTCTGCACCTGATGGTAGCCCGACGAGGTGACCGAGGTGTCGACGTAGCGCGCGCCGCCGTTGATCGCGACCGGCACCGGACCGACGTCGAAGCCGAAGTCGGCCATGGCGTAAAGGCTGGTGACCGTCTCGGACACTTCATAGAAGTCGCCCGGCGTGAACGGCGTGGTGAAGCCGTCGTAGCGGAAGGTGCGACGGGCGTACGCGTTGGAGATCTGGCTCCAGGTGATGTCGCGGATGCTGTAGGCGCCGCCCGGCACCAGCTGGTCGATCGGGGTCAGCTGGCTGTCGGCCAGGGTGCGGGTGTTGAGCCAGGCGGTGCTGCCCTTGCTCGGCCCCTGGATGTTCAGGGCGCCGTACTGGCGCTCCTTGGACTTGTCGGTGTAGCGGGCGCCGACCTGGATCGACTTCAGCGCCGGGAAGGCGTCGAAGGCGAAGTCCTTGGTGAAGTCCAGCTGCGCCGCGTACTTGTCGTCCTTGATCTTTTCGAGGGTCGTCTCATAGGCCTCGAACAGGTACCTGCTGGGCGAGTTGTACATGTCGATCGAGGCCGGGTTGGCGCTCTTGATCGTCTCGCCGCCGTTGGCGGTCCAGCGGGTGCGCGACGGGGCGTAGGCCACGTGCTTCAGGTTCGAGAAGTCGATGGTCTTCTTGGCGCCCGAATAGCCGGCCAGGCCGTGCAGCTTCCAGTCGTCGCCGCGCCAGTTGAACTCGGTCCCGAACTGGGCGTAGTCGGTCTCGCTGATCCGCTCCTTGCTCAGCATCTCGTGCTGGGTCGCGGTGTAGGAGACGTCGCGCAGTACGACCATGCCGTACTTCGACAGGGTGTCCTTGTCGTAGCTGTGGATAGTCTCGAGCGTGCTGCGGCTGGAGGCCGAATAGGCCGCCGCGTCATACTCGTCCTCAGTGCCGTCGAAGCCGCCGACCATCGCGTCGAAGGCCACGTCGAAATTGGCCGAGGGCTTGTACTGCAGCGACAGCGTGCCGCCCCACTGGTCCTGGGTGTTCAGGTAGGCGCGGTCGCCAACCTTGTCCTGGAAGATGATGCGGCCGGTCTCGTCGCGGTTGGTGTTGCTCTTGACGATGACGCCGGCGTCGCGCGCCAGCACGGCGGCGGCCTGCGAGGCGCGTGTGCCGCCCGCTTCGAGGAAGCGGAACATCGGGCGGAAGTTGATGCCCGAGTTGGAGTCGGTGCGGTTGGTGCGGCGGGCGGTCGAGAACGACACCAGCGCGCCGAAGTCGCCCCAGGTATCGCTGGCCAGGAACGAGACCTTCGGGTCGCTCTTCTCGGAGATCGAGTTGTAGGCGCCCTCGGCCGAGGCCACCAGCTTGCGGCCGCTGTAGTCGAACGGACGGGCCGTCGAGATGGTCACGGCGCCGGCGATGCCGCCTTCCTCGTCCGAGGCGCGGGGCGACTTCTGTACGGTGACCTGCTGGATCACTTCCGAGGCGAAGATGTCGAACTCGACGTCGCGGCCGCCGCTGCCCGAGGCCGTGGCCAGGTTGTTGATGGTGACGAAGGTGAACTCGCTGGGCAGGCCGCGAACGCTGACCCGGCCGCCCAGGCCCTTGTTGCGCTCGATGGTCACGCCGGGGATGCGCTGCAGCGCCTCGGCCAGGTTCTGCTCGGGGAAGTTGGCCACGTCGGTGGCGACGATCGAGTCCGAGAAGCCGACGGTGTTGCGCTTGATGTCGACGGCCTCCTCGAGGCTGCGGCGATAGCTGCCGGTGACGACGATTTCCTCGACCGCGTCCTGTTCGGCCACAGCCGAAGTGGGTTGGGCTGGCGCGGTCTGGGCGACGGCGCCCGACGCGGCGAACAGGCCGATGGCCGCGCAGCTGCTCATCAGCCAGGCGGTGTGGCGCGCGCGGCGGCCGGTGTTGTTCAGTTCGATCACTTGTGATCTCCGCAGGTCGTTTGTTGCGACGGCGGGGAGCCGGACGCCCTCGTCCGATCCATGCCCCCTGACGCCCTCAACGACGGCGCGGCGGGACGCCTCAGCGCTGAACCGCTGATTTCATCAAAACTTCACGGCCGGTCCGCGCACCGCCTCGCGGCCGGATCGTCCGCCGCCGCCGCCATCGTCGCCGAGGTCGGCCTGCGGGGCCTGACCCTTCGCGACCTCGCCCAGGCGCTGGGCAAGAGCACCACCGTCATCGTCAACCTGTTCGGCTCGCGCGCGGGCCTGACCGCCGCCCTGGAGCAGGACAAGGCGTTCCACGAGCGCTTCAGAGCTGGGCGGGCTGGTCGACCGCGCCTTCGGCCTGGAGGACGCCCCGGCCACCACCACCGAGGCCTATGTGGCCCGGATGACCATCCCGCAGGCCCCGGTCGGCGACGGCCCCAACGGCGCGATCCGGCTGAAGCTGCTCGACGTCGCCGCCGACCAGATCCTTGCTGGCGGCCTGCCTGCGGTCACCAACCGCTCGGTCTGCCAGGCGGCGGGCGTGTCGACCTCGACCATCGCCTATCACTGGAGCGACATGCGTCGATGCTCGGCGACCTGGAGACGATCCAGACCCCGGCCAAGAAGCGCTTTTCGCGCCCCCGGCCCTTCGTCGCCGAGCCCTTGGTCACCTGCATCGAGCCCGCCCCCGCCCTGGCCGCCAGCGGCTCCTACCCTTCCGGCCACGCGGCGCTCGGCTGGGCCTGGGCGCTGGTCCTTGCCGAGATGGCGCCCGGTCGCGCCGACGCCCTGTTGGCGCGCGGCGTCGCCTATGGGGAAAGCCGGGTCGTCTGCGGCCTGCACTATCCCAGCGACGTCGAGACCGGCCGGCTGGTCGGCGCGGCCCTGGTTTCGCGCCTCAAGGCCGACCCACAGTCCCAGGCCGACTTCGCCCGCGGCCGCGAGGAACTGGCCAGGGCCCGCAAGGCGAAGGCTGGCTAGGACCCGCCTTTCACCCCTGCCGTCGCACTCCTAGTCGCGACCGCCGCCGCCCAGGTCCATGCCCAGGGTCGGCCCGATGCCGTCGGGATGCTCGCCGAAGGGATTGGCTCGGCGGCGGGACAGGGCTTCCAGGCGCCGCCGCAGGTCGTCGTCGAGCTGGACGATGTGCTCCACCGCCGCCTGCTGCGCGGCGTCGACTTCGGGAAAGCCTGGCTCGGCCAGCACGCGCTCGATCGCGGCCTGGAAGCGGGCGTCGTCGGCGCCGCCCTCCGGCGGCGGGGCCTCCAGCCAGGCCAGCACCTGCTCGAGGGCGTCTTCGAAACTCTGCGCCATGCCGGTCGCCTCCTTCAAACCTATACCAGGCTTGGGCAACGCCAGGGCGCGCGAGTCGTTCAACGATCGCCGGGAGCAGAAGAAAGGCGCGGCCCCTTGGGGCGCGCTGGTGCCGGCTACAGGATTCGAACCCGTGACCTTCGGTTTACAAAACCGCTGCTCTACCAACTGAGCTAAGCCGGCCCGGCGAAGCAGGTTCGCCAATGGGCGTTCTCCTTAACCGTAGTCGACCGGGCGAGGCAATGGCTAGAGGAACACGGCCACGGTCTGGCGGGCGGCGATCAGCGGCGTCCCGTCCCGGCTCCACAGCGTCATCGCCTGGGCCGAATAGCCCTCGCGGATCGTCTCGGCCCGGCTGCTCATCAGCCGCCAGCCGTCGTCTTCCGGCGCCGCGCCCAGCACGTCCATCGACCAGGTCATGGTCGAGATCGGCGCGAACTGGTCGAACACCGACAGCGCCGGCGGCGGCAGGGCGTCGGCCAGGGCGACCATGGCCGCCAGCGACCGGGCGGCCGGATCGCGGTGACGGATCCAGACCAGGAAATCGGGCGGCCCGCCGCTCAAGGGGCGACCGCCGGCCACGTAGCGGAACTCGAACTGGCGGGCGAAGGCCGGCCCCGCTCCTTCGGGGATGAACAGCTCGCAGGCCTCCGGCGCGGGCGTCTCGGGGGCCGGCAGGTCGAGGTGCGAAAGCTTGGAAGCCCGCTCGGCGCCGAAGGTCAGCACGCCCCGCGTGGCCAGCCCTCCCTCGCCGGTCAGGTCGACACTGGCGAACAGCGCCGACTTGCCCTGGCGCAGAACCTCCACCTTGGCCGACAGCTCGCCTGCCGCCGGACCCACGAAGGCGAACTGGGCCGAGCGCAGCGGCGGGGCCGCGGGCAGGCGACGGGCGGCCGCCTCCAGGCACAGCGCCGCCGACAGCCCGCCATAGGTGGTGCGGCCCTGCTTCCAGTCGTCGCCGACGGTCGCCACCACGGCCTCGCCGTCGATCCGCAGGGCGTCCATCAGTTCGCTGTAGCTGGGCACGGCCGCCGGTCTCCACGCGCCCAAGCGGCGCGCGCCCGACATAGTCCTAATTCGAAACTAACGTCAATCGCCCGCGACGTTCAGTTGCCACGAGACGCCGAACCGGTCCGACACCCAGGCGAACCAGGGGCTGAAGCCGTAGTTTCCCGGCGGCATCAGCACTCCGCCGCCTTCGCCCAGCACGGCGGCCAGCCGATCGACCTGCGCCGCCGAAGCGCAGGTGACGAAGAACGAGAACGAGGGCGTGAAGGCGAAGGCATGCTTCACGAAGCTGTCGCTGCACATCACGCTCTGCCCGCCGATCGTGAAGCGCGCGGTCTTGATCGTGCCCTGCGGCCCAGGACCGGCCGGACCATAGAGCTCGACCTCCTCGACCACGCTTTCTGGAAAGACCGAGACGTAGAAGTCCAGCGCGTCGGGACCGACGCCGTCCTGGAACATCAGGAAGGGCTGGATGGTGGGGCTCATGCCGCCAGCCTAGACGCCTCCCCGCCTATCGCAAGCGCATTGCGCTTATCGCAAACGTTCGTTTGAATGCAGTCCGGAAACCGCCCCGGAAACCGCCCCGGAAACCGCCCATGACGACCGCCCCAAAGGCCGCCTACATCTGCGACGCCATCCGCACCCCGTTCGGCCGCTATGGGGGCGGCCTGGCCAGGGTGCGCGCCGACGACCTGGCCGCCATCCCGCTGAAGGCCCTGGCAGCGCGCAATCCAGGCCTCGACTGGAGCACGGTCGACGAAGTGGTCTACGGCAGCGCCAACCAGGCCGGCGAGGACAACCGCAACGTCGCCCGCATGGCCCTTCTGCTGGCGGGCCTGCCCGAGACGATCCCGGGCGTCACCGTCAACCGCCTGTGCGCCTCGGGGCTGGAGGCCGTCGGCTACGCCGCTCGCGCCATTCTCTCGGGCCAGGCCGACCTCGTGGTCGCCGGCGGGGTCGAGAGCATGAGCCGCGCGCCCTTCGTCATGGGCAAGGCCGACAGCGCCTTTTCCCGCAACGCCGAGATCTTCGACACCACCATCGGCTGGCGCTTCGTCAATCCGGCGATGCGCGCGGCCTATGGCGTGGATTCCATGCCCGAGACCGCCGAGAACGTCGCCAGCGACCATGGCGTCTCGCGCGCCGACCAGGACGCCTTCGCCCTGCGCAGCCAGCAGCGCGCGGCCGCCGCCATCAAGGCCGGCTTCTTCGATGGCGAGATCACGCCGGTCGAGATCCCCGGCAAGGCCGGCCCCACGATCCTCGATCGCGACGAGCACCCGCGCGAGACCACGCTGGAAGCCCTGGCCAAGCTGAAGCCCATCGTTCGCCCGGACGGCACGGTCACCGCCGGCAACGCCTCGGGCGTCAACGACGGCGCCGCCGCCATCATCCTGGCCTCGGAAGACGCCGTGAAGCGCCACGGCCTGACGCCGCGCGCCCGCGTGCTCGGCTACGCCACGGCCGGCGTCGCTCCGCGCGTCATGGGCATCGGTCCCGTGCCCGCCACCCAGCGCCTGCTGGCCCGCACCGGCCTTACGGTCGGAGACTTCGATGTGGTCGAACTGAACGAGGCCTTCGCCGCCCAGGGCCTGGCGGTGCTGCGGCAACTGGGCCTGCCCGACGACGGCGGGCATGTGAACCCCAACGGCGGGGCCATCGCGCTTGGCCACCCGCTCGGCGCCTCGGGAACGCGGCTGGCGCTGACGGCGCTGCGCCAGCTGGAGGCTACGGGCGGCAAGCGGGCGCTGGCGACGCTGTGCATCGGGGTGGGGCAAGGCGCGGCGCTGGCGATCGAGACCGTCTGATCCCTCTCCCCTTGCGGGAAAGGGTGGCCTCCGAAGGAGGTCGGGTGAGGGGTCGATAAGCCGGCCAGCTGCGACCGAGGCCCAGGCCGGGTGACGTGGTCACGATCTGAGAGACCCCTCATCCGCCGGCTTTCGCCGACACCTTCTTCCGCAGGGGGAGAAGGAAACCCTGATCAGACCTTCGGCGTCGCGGCCGCGCGGAAGCGGTCCTTCATCTTCGCCACCCAGCCGTTGAACACCTCGTTCTCGGCGGTCACACGGCCAAAGTCGCTGCTGGAGGCGACGCCGTCCACGCCGGCCAGGGCCACGCGCAGGCCTTCGGGATTGCGGGCCGTGCCGATCAGGGTGGTGTAGCGGCCGCGCAGACGGCCCAGCGACGCGTCGTCGTCCGACAGGCTATAGGACACGGCCGCGCGCATCAGCTTGGCCTCGTCCGAGGGCGTCAGGCCGGCGGTGTTCTTGAAGCGGTCGCCCAGGGCGGCCTCGTACAGCTTGCCCGCCATCGCCCAGTTGCGCTGCTTCCAGGCGATGTCGCCGCGGATATCCTGGGCGTCCTTGCCCTTGTCGCCCTCGATCACTTCCAGCGCGTCATCGTAGCGGCCCAGGGTCATCAGCGAGCGTGCGGTGGCCAGGCGCCGTTCGGCGTTGAGGGCCGGCGGCAGGATGGTGGTGCGTGTGCCGTTGATCGCCGCCAGGGCGTCCTCGGGCTTGCGGTCCATCAGGTAGATCCAGGCGAGGTCCGTGGCCACCTGGGCCTTGGGCACGCCGTTCAGGCGGTTGTCGACCTGATACTTCAGCAGCTTGGCGGCCTCGTCCAGCAGGTCCACGTCGACCAGCCGGCGCACGAGGTTGCGAACCATCTGGTCGCCGTCGGCGCCGATCGGGGTCAGGTCCTGGTAGTCGTAGAACAGGCCCACGGCCTGGATCGGCTGCATGCCATCGGCCAGGCCGTCGAGGAACAGGGTGCGGAAGGCGCCATAGAGGTCGTTCTGCAAGGCCACGGCCTGCGGCAGGTCGGGCAGGACCTTGCCGGCCGAACGCAGCACCTCCAGCGCCTCGCGATAGCGGCCCTGGTCGATATAGAGCTTGCCCAGCGCCCGCACGACCTCCAGCTCGACGCCGTCGCCGCGCCAGCGGAAGCGCAGCTGGTCCAGGGTCCTGGCGGCCTCGGCGGGCGAAATCTGGTTCTTCTCCAGGCGGATCTGGGTGGCGTGCAGCGCGGCGGGCGTAGCGATGCGGTCGTTCGGCGCCTTGCCGATCGCCTGGAACATCTTCAGCGCCTTGTCCTTGCGCCCCTGCAGCTCGAACGCCTTGGCCAGGGTCAGGCGCAGGTCCAGCTGGTCGACGACCGGCAGCTTGGGCAGCTTCAGCGCCTGGTTTACCAATCGTTCCGCTCCGATTCCGTCGCCGGTGGCGGCCGCGGACTCGGCCTGGGCGCCCAGGAAGCGGGCCTGCCAGACGGCCGGGAACAGGTTCATGGCCTGGGCGCCGCTGGCGAACTTGTTGCGGGCGTCCACCCACTGGCCCTGCTTGTAGGCGACATAACCGCGCCACAGGGCGCTGGACGGATCGTCGGACAGCACCGGCGAGGAGAAGTCGGCCTCGGCCTCGGCCCAGCGGCCGGCCATGGCCTTGGCCGCGCCGCGCAGGCCGCGGAACTCGGCGTCGCCCAGCAGGGCCTGCTGCTTGCGGGCCGCGGCGTTGAGCACGCCGATGGCTTCGAACGACAGGTTCGAGCCGACCAGGAAGCGGGCCAGGGCCATGCGGGCGGCGATGTCGCCCTGGCGGTCGGCCGGATCGACGGCGGCGACGGCCGCCTGCAAGGCGTTGTAGCGGGCCAGGAAGCCGCCCGAGCCGGTCTTGGGCCAGTGTTCCAGGTCGATGACGGCGGGCATGGCCGCCGGCTGCGGCGCGCCGGTCACCACCTCGGCCGCGCCCCCGCCGGCCCCTGCCGGCGACAGCACCAGCCCCTTGGGCCGGCCGATGCGGACGATGTCGCCTTCGGTCAGGATCTGCACGTCGCCGGCGAAGGCCTCGACCGCCAGGCCTTGCGCCGACGGCAGCAGGGCCATCTCGACATATTCACGGCGCGAGGCCAGGCCCTTTGACGGCGCCAGGGCCGGCACGACGCCGATGCGATCGCCGACGGCCGGGTCGCTGACCCATACCGGGCGCGCGGCCCCGGCCAGGTTGGCCGACAGGCTGGCGGGCGTGGCGGTCTCGTCGCGGGCCACCTTCACCGGATCGGGCTCGCGCTGCAGGCCAGCCCCCAGGGCGACGGTCCAGTTGTTCCCCTGCCCTTCGGCATAGACCGGCACGCCGGGCTTGGCGACGATGCGCAGGGCCGAATAGTCCGCGCCCCGGAAGGCCTGGACCTTGGTGTGGTTGGGGCCGGTCTGCGGCAGGCGGCCGATGTCGAGGCGCACGGGCGCGTCGAACACCACCCACACCGCCTCGCCGCGCTTGAACACGGCCGCCGCCGCCGGCGCGGCCCAGGTGGTGACGAACTGGGTCTGGCCCTCGGCCTTGTTCAGGCTAACGGCCACCACGCCGCTGGCGGGCGCGGGATTGGGCCGGCGTGGATCGCGCGGAACCGGCGCCGGGGTCGGCGCGGCGGGCGCTCCGGCCTGCGGCGGCTTGGCGAAGACGTTGACGAAGTCGATCCCGTCGGCGCGCCCCACCCGCAGGTCGGCGTCGTCGGTCGGGGTCAGGACGAGTTCCAGCGCGCCGCCGACGTGGCGGGCCTCGACGGTCTTCACCCAGCGCGGCGGGGCGATGCGAAGGCTGGCCAGATTGGGATTGGCGTCGCGGCCGAAACGCAGGATCGCCTGCTGGCCCTCGCGACGCATCTTCATCACCGGAACGCGGCCGCTCCAGCGGAATTCCAGGCGCGAGAAGTCCGGGGCCTGGGCCACGCGGACGACCAGATCGCCCTGGGCGGCCTGAGCGGCCGCGGGAGCGGCGGCCAGCACGGTGGGCGCGACGACGCCGGCGATGCAGATCGCCGCGACGCTCGCCTTCAACGCCCCCCTAAGGTTCATGAGCCCCCTCAGCCTTCCCCTAGCCGGCCTTCTTCGGCGCGGCGGCGCCGGCCAGCGGCGGGGCCGCGGCCTGCTGGCCGCCAGCGGCCGCCGGAGCAGCGGCGTTCTCGGCCACGGCGGCCTTGCCCTTGGCGATGGCGTCGCCCGAGAAGCGGCTGGCCAGGCGCTCGGTCAGCACCTTGGCGTCGCCCGGCGCCATGTTGGCCAGGATCATCGCCAGGGTGCGTTCCTTCATCTTGGCCGCGATCGGCAGGCGCACGGCGTCGTCCAGCACCGTCAGGCGCACGGCCGCATCCTTGGGCTTCATGGCGGAGAATACGGTGACCATGCGGTCGACCTCGGCGGCCTTCTGAGAATCCGCCTGGCCTAGCAGGCCCTGGATCTCGCCCTTCATGCCGTTGAGGGTCTTCATCTTGGCGTCGAGCTTGGCCTCGGCGGCGGCCAGCAGCTGCAGCTGGACGTCGATGTCCTGCTCGCGCTGGTCCAGCTGGCCGCGACGCGCGCCCAGGCTCTGCAGCACGCGCAGTTCGGCCGGCGACAGGCCGGCTTCCTTGGCCAGGTCCGTGGCCGACGGCGCGCAGATGCGCGGCGGCGCAGCGCCCGGCGCCTTGGCGGCCGCGTCGCTCGCCGCGCCCTCGGCCGAGGCGGCCTCAGCCTTCTTGTCGGGCTTGGCGCCCTCGGCAAAGGCCTTGGCGCCGCTCAGCAGGTCGGGAACCGACTTGGCGCCGGCCATGGCGTTGACCGCCAGGACGCCGACCACGGCGACGCCGACGATCGGCAGGATGCGAGGAACGTTCTTCATCGACGGTCTCTGAATGGCGATCCGGGCCGCGACGCGGGGTCGGGGCCATCGAACAGGTCATCATCCACCCGCGCCCGTGAACGGGGCGTTTCACGCGCGGGCGTGGCGGACGAAATAGGGGAAGATTGGGCAGGCGTCGCGGGACGCGAGGTCGCAGGGCCCGGGCCGCGGGCGCGGGCCTCGCGCTCCAGCATGGCCTCGAAGTCCTGCGCGTTCAGGCGGCGGCCGCCGGCCGGGGCGGCCTCGGGGGCCGGCGGCGCGGCGAAATCACGCGGCTCGCGAGCCGGACGCGGAGCGGGCTCGGCACGGGTCTCGATGCGGGGCGCGGCGGCGGCGCGGGTCATGCGCTCGTCCAGCTGCAAGGCCAGGGCCTTGGCCTTCTCGATGCGGTCGGCCAGGTATTCGGAGGCTTCGTCGGTCGCTGCGCGCAGGTCCGCCAGGCCCTGTTCGGCGCGCTGGGCGGCGTTGTCCAGGTCGGCCACGGCCTTGGCGAAGCCGCTCTGGGCGTCGCGCAGCGCCTTCAGCTTGCGCTCCAGGCGCCAGCCGAAGACGAGCGCCACCATCAGCAGCACCGCCAGAAGAACCTGCAGGGCGACCGAGATCAGGCTCATTTCAGCTTCTGAACCGCCTTCTTCGCCGCGGGCGTCAGCGGGGCGTCGGCCCGAATGGCGATGGAATGGTTACGGCGGCCCATCCGGCCGCGGGTAAGCGGAATCGACCCCGCCCGCAACTCCACCAGGCTGTCGGGCGTGGCGTTCAGCATCAACGTGTCGCCGACCTGCAGGTTCAGCACCTTGGAAAGCGGCAGCTGCTGCTCGTCGAGCACGGCGCGCACCTCCATCTGGGTGGTCCAGAGTTCGGTGGCCAAGTGGCCTTCCCAGATGTTGTCGCGGCCGAACTTCTCACCCATGAACTGCTGCAGCAGCATCTTCCGGATGGGTTCCAGCGTCGCGTAGGGCAGCAGCAGCTCGATGCGGCCGCCGCGGTCTTCCATGTCGATGCGCAGCTTGACCAGGATCGCGGCGTTGGCCGGGCGGGCGATAGCGGCGAAGCGCGGGTTGGTCTCCAGGCGGTCCAGGGTGAACGACACCGGATGCAGCGGCTCGAAGGCGGCCTTGGCGTCGTTCAGCACCACCTCGACCATCCGCTGCACCAGCACCCGTTCGATGGTGGTGTAGGGACGGCCCTCGATGCGCATGGCCGCGGTGCCGCGGCGGCCGCCCAGCAGCACGTCGACGATCGAGTAGATCAGGTTGGAGTCGACCGTCAGCAGGCCGTAGTTGTCCAGCTCCTCGGCCCGGAACACCGCCAGTATGGCCGGCAGCGGGATCGAGTTCAGATAGTCGCCGAAACGGATAGAGCTGATGTTGTCGAGGCTGACCTCGACGTTGTCGGAGGTGAAGTTGCGCAAGCTGGTCGTCATCAACCGCACCAGGCGGTCGAAGACGATTTCCAGCATCGGCAGGCGCTCGTAGCTGACGAGGGCCGAGTTGATGATGGCGCGGATGCCGGTGCGGTCGTCGCCGCCGTCGCCCGACAGGTCGAAGCCCAGCAGGCTGTCGATCTCGTCCTGGTTCAGGATCCGCTCGGATCCCATGCCGTCGCCGCCGCCGTCGTCCCAGCCGGCCATGCCGGCCATGCCGCCGCTGAAGTCGCCGAAGCTGTTGTTCAGCTCGCCGCCGCCCGAGGCGTCGAAGGTCCCCGGGGGGTTCTCCGCCGCCCATTGGGCCATCGCGGCCTGATCGTCGATCTCGTCTGCCATGATGGTTCGCCTCAGCCGGCCCGAAGGCTAGTTGATCAGCATCTCCTCGATCAGGACGGCGTTCACTTTCGAAGGGGCGGCCACCAGATTAACACGACGCAGCAGCTCGGCGCGCAGCTGATAGCTGCCCTGGCTGCCGGCGAGGTCCTCGGGACGCAGTTCGCGCAGGAAGGTCTGGAACATGTCGGTCAGGCGCGGCAGGTTCGGCGTCAGCGCGTCGGCCGTCTCCTCGTCGGGCAGCTCGAAGGTCAGCTTCAGCTTCAGGAAGGTCGACTTGCCGTCGGCCGACTGCATGTTCACGACGATGTCGGGCAGGGTGTAGAACACCACGCCGTCGGGGCCTTCCTTGATGACCGGCGCACCGGCGCCGCCCTCGGCGGTCTTGGCGCCCTCGCCGCCCTCTTCCTTCTTCTTTTCCTTTTTCTTTTCCTTCTTCTCCTCGCCGTGGCCGGCTTCGCCCTCGGCGGCCGGCTTGGGCTTGAGCATGAAGAAGGCCGCGGCCCCGCCGCCGCCCAGAACGAGCACGCCGGCGGCCGCCGCGATCAGGATGATCGGCGGCTTCTTCTTGGCGGGAGCTTCACCCTCGACGGCGCCCTCTTCGCCTTCGGGGGCGGGAGCTTCCTTTGGGGGTTTCTTGGCCACGCGAGAGTTCCTTGAAATCTATGACCCGTACTCATGCGCGAGCATGGTTAACGATCTCTTTTGAAGGCCATTTGGTCGCAGGTCGAATCTGCCCGGCGGAGTCCGCAAAAGCGTCGCCGTTAACCACCCTCCCCGCTGATTTCATTGCGATTTTCGAGTTGGCACGCGGCTTGCTTGCAGGGTTGCGGCGCATTTGTCGCGCCAAACTGCGAGTTAATCGTCATGGACAACGCGCTGTATGTGGGCCTTTCGCGGCAGATGACGCTCCGTCGTGAGCTGGACATCGTCGCGAACAACATCGCCAACGCGAACACCACCGGCTTCAAGGTCGAGGACCTGATGGTCCGCACCGAACCGGCCAAGCCCGCGCGCACCGCGGGCGGCCCGGCGCCGATCAAGTTCGTGCTGGACGACGGCGTGGTCCGCGACTTCACGCCCGGCGCCCTGAACCAGACGGGCGGGACCTTCGACCTGGCCATCGAGAACCAGGGCTTTTTCAAGGTCTCGACCGGCGAAGGCGAGCGCTACACCCGTGACGGCCGCTTCACCACCAACCCCGAAGGCGTCCTGACCACCCAGGAAGGCGCTCCGGTGCTGGACGACGGCGGCGGCCAGATCACCATCGACCCGGAACTGGGCCCCGTCAGCATCGGCCGTGACGGCATCGTCACCCAGGGCCAGGTGCGGGTGGGCAAGATCGGCGTCGCCCGCTTCTCCGACCTCGCCTCGCTGCGCAAGGACGGGGACAACCTCTATCGCAACGTCGGCAACGAGACCCCGCAGTCCGCCACCGACGCGATCATCCACCAAGGCATGCTGGAGGGGTCGAACGTCCAGCCCATCCAGCAGATCACCAAGCTCATCGAGGTCAGCCGCGCCTACGAGAGCATCGCCAAGATGATGGACCAGACCGCCGAACTCTCGCGCTCCGCCGTCGAGCGCATGGGCAAGGTCCAGTAAGGGATAACGAACAATGCAAGCTCTGCGCACCGCCGCGACCGGCATGTCGGCCCAACAGCTGAACGTCGAAGTCATCTCGAACAACATCGCCAACATGAACACCGTTGGCTTCAAGCGCCAGCGGGCCGAATTCCAGGACCTGCTGTACCAGACGATCGAGCGCGCCGGCGCCCAGTCGTCCAGCGACGGCAACGTGGTCCCGACCGGCGTTCAGGTCGGCGGCGGCGTCAAGGCCGGCTCGGTGTACCGCATCACCGAGCAGGGCACGCCCACCATGACCAACAACCCGCTGGACGTGGCCATCCAGGGCAAGGGCTACCTGCAGATCCTGCTGCCCTCGGGCGAGACCGCCTACACCCGCGCCGGCAACTTCTCGACCAACGACCAGGGCCAGATCGTCACCGAGGACGGCTACCTGGTCCAGCCGGGCATCACCATTCCCGAGAACGCCACCGGCATCACCATCGGCAAGACCGGCCTGGTGCAGGTCAACCTCGACGGCCAGACCGACGCCCAGACCGTGGGCCAGATCGAACTGGCCAACTTCATGAACGAAGGCGGCCTCGAGGCCATCGGCGACAACCTCTATCTGGAGACCGGCGCGTCCGGCGCGGCCAACATCGCCGCCCCCGGCCAGCCCGGCTTCGGCACCCTGCTGCAGAACTACACCGAAGCCTCGAACGTCGACGCCGTCAGCGAAATCACCTCGCTGATCGTCGCCCAGCGCGCCTACGAGATGAACTCCAAGGTCATCACCACGGCCGACCAGATGCTCCAGGCCACCTCGAACCTGCGGTCGTAAGCTCATGAAAACCCTGCTTCTCGCCGCCGCCGCCCTGCTGATCGCCGCCCCGGCCGCCTTCGCCGGCCAGCCCGTCAGCCTGCGCCAGGACACCACCGACGCCGACGGCGTCATCACGCTGGGCGAACTCTTCGACGGCGCCGGCTCGGCCGGTTCGGTCGTCATCGCCCGCCGTGTCGGCCCCAGCGTCGTGCTCGACGCCGCCCAGCTGCAGATGACCGCCCGCCGCGCCGGCCTCGAGTGGGCCAACCCGCAGGGCCTGCGCCGCGTGATCGTGCGCCAGGGCGCTGAGGGCGGCGGCCAGCTGGCCGGCGCTTCGGCCGCCGCGCCGCGCGGCAACGTGGAGGTTCTTGCCTACGCCCGCAGCCTGGCCGCCGGCGAGACCGTGCAGCCGCAGGACCTGGTGTGGATCAAGGTCGCCTCCGCGCCCTTCGACGCCCCGGCCGACGCCGACGCCATGATCGGCATGACCACCAAGCGCCCGCTGCGCGAGGGTTCCGCCGCCTCGATGCGCGACGTCGCCGCCGCCCAGGTCATCGCCAAGGGCGATGTTGTCGCAGTCACCTACGACTACGCCGGCGTGGCCCTCACCTTGCAAGGCAAGGCCATGAGCGCCGCCGCCGTCGGAGAAGCCGTCAGCGTGCAGAACACCGCCAGCAAGAAGATCATCGAAGCGGTGGCCACCGGCCCCGGTTCGGCCGCCGTCGGCCCCGAGGCGCAAGCCCTCAAGGCCCGTTCCAATTCCGTGCGCTACGCCGCCCGCTAAGAGAGCAAGAGACATCCATGCGCCCCGCCGCCTTCGTCGCCCTCGCCCTGCTCGCCCCGATCGCCGCCTGCTCGACCGTCACCGAAGCGGTGAAGGGTCCCGAACTGGCCCCCGTGGGCTACCCCGCCTCGCTGGCCCCGATGGCCCCGACCTACGTCTCGGCCCGCGAACCGGCCCCGCAGGCCGCCTCGGCCAACTCGCTGTGGCGCGTCGGCGCCCGCGCCTTCTTCAATGACCAGCGCGCCAGCCGCGTCGGCGACATCGTCACCGTGCTGATCGAGATCGACGACAGCGTCAGCACCTCCAACACCAGCAAGTCCTCGCGCACCTCGACGGGCAATGCCGGGGTCAGCAACTTCTTCGGCCTGGAATCGAGCCTGGGCAAGGTTCTGCCGGGCGGTTTCGACCCGGCCAACGCCGTGGGCACCAACTCGGCCTTCTCCAACGCCGGCGCCGGCAGCGTCAGCCGCTCGGAAAAGATCAACCTGACGGTCGCCGCGATCGTCGCCCAGGTCATGCCCAACGGCAACATGGTCATCCAGGGCACCCAGGAAGTGAAGACCAACAACGAACTGCGCCAGCTGACCGTGGCCGGCATCGTTCGTCCGGAAGACATTTCCTCGGCCAACACGATCAAGCACACCCAGATCGCCGAAGCCCGCATCAACTACGGCGGCCGCGGCGACATCAGCCGCGTGCAGAAGACCCCGGCCGGCCAGTCCCTGGTCGAGAAGTTCTCGCCGTTCTGATGATCTAGGGGCCGTTCCGGACAGGTCCGGGCGACGGCGTACAATCGGCTTTCCTCCGCCGCCTCCAGGGTGGGCGGAGGCAGACCGGCAGAAACCGCCTAGGCGGCGAGGCGTTCTCCTGACGAAGGAGATCCGCCGCCATGTCTTCCCGCCTCGTCGCCGCCGCACTGCTCGCCGCCCTCGGGCTGGCCGGCTGCGCGCACGAGCAGGCGGCAAATCCCGCCTACGCCTGGGCCTATCTCAACGAGCCCGGCGAAGGCCCGAAACTGGCCTACGGCCGTCCCTCCAGCGACGAGGTGCTGCTGATGCTGGTCTGCCCCGCGCCGGGCGGGCCGGTCGAGGTTTCGGCCAGCGGGCTGGAAGGCGGAACCATAGGGCTGGCCAGCCGCGACCGGACGTCGCACCTGGCCGCCAAGCGCGCCGAAAGCGGCGGAACCGGGACCATCCTGATGGCCTCGGCGACCACGCGCGACCCCGCACTAGGCAATTTTCGCCGCACGGGCGATCTGGCAATCGTTAACGCCGGCCAGCGCCACAGCATCGCCGCCAAGGCCGACGAGCGCCGCCGCGTGAAGGCGTTCTTCGAGGCGTGCGGGGCTTAGGGCGGCAGCTCATGCTTGCCTGCCCGCCTTTCCTTCGCGACGGCCTTCACCGCTACCAACCGATCGCGCGGAACCGGCGGATTGGACGTCAGCTATGGGTGGTTAGCGGTCGTAGCAAAATCTCGGTCCCAGCCGCTCGGCCGCGATCGTCCTCTGCACTGTCACCTTTGAACGCCAAAGCCCCAGATGACCCGCACCACCAAAGGGGTAGTGCGTTCTATAACCGACAAAAGTGACCAGGATCGGAGGCGCCATCTGGCAGTCGCCGTCGCCGGGCCTCGCTTCCATAAGCTTTTTCAGGCGCGGCTGTTCTCGCCACTCGAACCAGTCCGTTTTCTTAGGGTCTGGGCGCCTCTTCGGTATCTCAGTCGCGCCTTCGACAAAGGTTGAATCCTCGAATTCGTAGAGCCAGACGCCGGAGAACTGCTGGTGACGGCCGTTAAGTCCTCCGTCCCAGCACGACGAAAGCGTCAGGCAAAGCGCTATCGAGCCGATCGATCTGAAACTCATGATTGAGCTAACCACGTTTCCCTCGGCCTTGTAAGGGATGGTGCTCGAACGTCCGACTAGGGTCGCGAACCGACATTGTTTCAGCCATCACCCGCATCCAGGCCGAGCCGGAAAAGCAAAACGCCGCGACGGTGACCGTCGCGGCGTTCGATGCTCTTCGTCAGCGTCCTAAAACTAAGCCCGCCGCCCCGCCGCGCTGACATTGTCCATGCCCAGCGCCGACAGCGCCCCGCGCAGGATGCCTTCGGCGTCGAGGCCGGCCTCGGCGTACATCAGGTCGGGCTTGTCCTGGTCCTGGAACACGTCGGGCAGGCCCAGCGTGCGGATCTTCAGGCCGCGATCCAGGGCGCCGTGCTGGGCCAGGGCCTGCAGCACGAAGGCGCCGAAGCCGCCCATGGCGCCCTCTTCCACCGTGACGATGGCCTCGTGCTCGCGCGCCAGGCGCAGCAGCAGGTCAAGGTCCAGCGGCTTGGCGAAGCGGGCGTCGCAGACCGTCGCCGACAGGCCGCGCGCGGCCAGCAGGTCGGCGGCCTTCAGGCTTTCCGAAAGGCGCGTGCCGAACGAGACGATGGCGACGCTGGTCCCCTCGCGCACGATGCGGCCCTTGCCGATCTCCAGCGGCTCGGCCGGACCGGCCGGCAGTTCCAGGCCCAGGCCCTCGCCGCGCGGATAGCGGAAGGCGCTGGGGCGGTCGTCGATCTCGACGGCGGTGGCGACCATGCGGGCCAGCTCCAGCTCGTCGGCGGCCGCCATCAGCACCATGCCGGGCAGAGCGCCCATGAAGCCGATGTCGAACGAACCGGCGTGAGTCGGGCCGTCGGCGCCCACCAGGCCGGCGCGGTCCATGGCGAAGCGCACCGGCAGGCGCTGGATGGCCACGTCGTGGACCACCTGGTCGTAGCCGCGCTGCAGGAAGGTCGAGTAGATCGCCGCGAACGGCTTCATGCCGTCGGCGGCCAGGCCCGCGGCGAAGGTCACCGCGTGCTGCTCGGCGATGCCCACGTCGAAGGTGCGGGTCGGATAGGCCTTTTCGAAGATGTCCAGGCCCGTGCCCGAGGGCATGGCGGCGGTGATGGCGACGATCTTGTCGTCCTTGGCCGCCTGCTTGACCAGTTCCTGGGCGAACACCTTGGTGTAGCTGGGCGGGCCGGCGGCCGCCTTCTGCTGCTGGCCGGTGACCACGTCGAACTTGGCCACGGCGTGCAGCTTGTCGGCCGCGCCCTCGGCCGGGGCGTAGCCCTTGCCCTTCTGGGTGACGACGTGGACAAGGACCGGCTTTTCCTTGAATTCCCGGGCGTTCTTCAGCACCGAGACCAGGGCGTCCATGTCGTGGCCGTCGATCGGGCCGACATAGTGGAAGCCCAGTTCCTCGAAGAAGGTGCCGCCGGTGACCATGCCGCGGGCGTATTCCTCGGCCTTGCGGGCCGCGTCGCGGATCGGGGTCGGCAGCTTCTCGACCACCGTCTTGCCGAGCTTGCGCGCCTTGCGATAGGCGCCGCCCGAGACGAGATTGGCCAGATAGGCGCTCATGCCGCCCACCGGCGGGGCGATCGACATGTCGTTGTCGTTGAGGATGACGGTCAGCTGGCGCGTGGCGTCGGTGGCCGCGTTCATCGCCTCGTAGGCCATGCCCGCGCCCAGCGAGCCGTCGCCGATCACGGCGACGACGGCGTTGTCCTCGCCTTTGGCGTCGCGCGCGGCGCAGAAGCCCAGCGCCGCCGAGATCGAGGTGGCCGCGTGGGCCGCGCCGAACGGGTCGTATTCGCTCTCGGCCCGCTTGGTGAAGCCCGACAGACCCCCGCCCTGGCGCAGCGTCTTGATGCGGTCGCGGCGGCCAGTGAGGATTTTGTGCGGATAGGCCTGGTGGCCGACGTCCCAGATCAGGATGTCCCGCGGCGTCTCGTAGACGTGATGCAGGGCCACGGTCAGCTCGACCACGCCCAGGCCCGCGCCCAGGTGGCCGCCGGTTACGGAAACCGCGTCGATGGTTTCGGCGCGCACCTCGTCGGCGAGCTGCTTGAGCTCGGCGATCGACAGCCCGCGGGTGTCGGCGGGCGAGGAGACTGAGTCGAGAAGAGGCGTGTGCGTCGGCATGTTCGTAGAAAGCGCGGTCAGTTGCGGCGGTCCAGCACGAAATCAACGCTTTCGCGCAGATGATCGGCCCGATCCCCAAAGATATCCAGATGCGCCTTGGTCTGCGCGGCGAGAAGCTCCACCCGCTCCTTGGCCGCATCGAGGCCCAGAAGCGTGACGTAGTTGGCCTTGCCCTTGGCGGCGTCCTTGCCGGCGGCCTTGCCCAGCAGGGCCGCGTCGCCCTCGGCGTCGAGAATGTCGTCGACGATCTGGTAGGCCAGACCCAGGTCCTGGGCGAAGCCCATCAGCGCCGCGCGCTCGGCTTCCTTGGCCCGGCCGATGATCAGCGGAATTTCGAAGGCGAAGGCGATCAGGGCGCCGGTCTTCAGGCGCTGCATGCGCGCCACCGCGCCCAGGTCGTCGCGAACGCCCAGCAGGTCGATCATCTGGCCGCCGCACATGCCGCGCGCGCCCGAGGCGATGGCCAGCTTGCGCACCAGCTCCGAGCGGACGTGGCCGTCGTCGTGGGTGTCGGGGTGGGCCATGATCTCGAAAGCCGCCGTCTGCAGCGAATCGCCGGCCAGGATGGCGGTCGCTTCGTCGTACTGCACGTGCACGGTGGGACGGCCGCGTCGCATGTCGTCGTCGTCCATGGCCGGCAGGTCGTCATGCACCAGGCTGTAGGCGTGGATGCACTCCAGCGCGCAGGCCGCGCGCAGCACCGGCCGCTCGGGCAGGTCGAACATCTTGCCGGTTTCCAGCGCGAAGAACGGCCGCAGGCGCTTGCCCGGGCCCAGCGCCGCATAGCGCATGGCCTCGGTCAGGCGGCTTTCGGGTCCATCGGCGCGGGGCAGCAGCTCGTCGAGCGCCACGGTGACGATATCGGCCGCCTGGGCGATGCGCTTGCCAAGGTCGCTCAAAACAGCTTTCCCCCATTGGGCGCCGCGCGATCCACCGTCACGAGGACGACTTCGCCCTCGTCATCCGGAAAGCCTAGGCACAGGACTTCCGACATGAAAGGGCCGATCTGACGCGGCTTGAAGTTCACCACCGCCGCCACGCGGCGACCAACCAGCTGGTCGGTCGTGTAGTGACGGGTAACCTGGGCCGACGAACGCTTTACGCCGAACGCCGGTCCGAAATCGATCGCCAGCTTGTAGGCCGGCTTGCGGGCTTCGGGAAAGGCCTCAGCCGAAACGATCGTGCCGACTCGGATGTCCACGCGCTCGAAATCCTCGAACGCGATCGTCGGCGACAGTTTCGGCGAGGCCTGGCCCATCAGGAGAACTCGGCCGGCTCGACGCCCGCGGCGCCGCCCTGGCCCAGGACGATCTTCTCGACCTTCAGGCGCGCGGCCTCGAGCTTTTTCTCGCAGTGGGCCTTCAGGGCCGCCCCGCGCTCGTAGATGTCGATGGAACGCTCCAGCGGCGCCTGGCCCGATTCCAGTTCGGACACGATCTTCTCGAGCTCGGCCAGGGCCTGTTCGAAGCTCAGGGCCGAGAGGTCGTGCGCGGGAGAAGCGGCGTCGGTCATTTCTACTCCAAGGAGAAGCTCGCACCCTAGTTGGCGAGGGGCTGGCGGGCAACGGCTGTGAAAGGTCAGGCGCGCTCGAAGCGCTTGACGCACCAGTACTGGAAGCCCTGGTCGAGCGTCTTCTTCAGGCCCCGCGCCTGCAGGGCGTTGCCGATCATCACGTTGAAGAAGCCGTGGGCCACCAGCAGCACGTCGCGGCCGTCCTGCGACAGGGCGATCAGCGCGTCGGCGGCCGCCTCGGCGCGGGCTTCGGCCTGCTTGCGGCTTTCCTGGCCCATGTGGTGATCGAAGAACCACCACCAGAACCGGGCGAAGAAGCCCCATTTCTTGGGCGACAGCTTGATCCAGCTGGGCCACGGCGGCGGCGGCAGCGGCGCCTCGATGAACATCGGGTCGCGCGGAAAATCCCGGCCGCCGGCCACGGCCTGGGCGGTCTCGATCGAACGAAGGCGGGTCGAGGAAACGATCACTTCCGAACGCCTGGCGATCTCCAGCAGGCAGTCCGGCGGGGTCTGGCCGGGCAGCAGGCCGCCCTCCTCGTAGCGCGCCCACCAGTCGCCGTAGGTCCTGGCGTCGAAACGCACCTTGCGCGAAAGGGCCGGCTCGCCGTGACGGGCCAGGACGATGGCCCCGGGCGGGCGGACCACGCTCGAGGCGGTCTGGTCGGCGGTCGGTGCGTCGGCCATTTTCCTCGACGACCCGGCGGCCGCTGACGCGGGACCGGGTCTCATCCTTCCTGAAGCGCTCGAACATGCGCCGCAGCCGAACGGCCGAGCGCTTCGAGGTCGTACCCGCCCGCGAGCGAGGAGACAATACGCCCTCTGGCGCGTCTCCCCAGACTTCGACCGGTCTCGCTTCAGACTCCCGCCTTCGCCGCCGGCCGCGCCTTCATCGCCTCCAGCCAGCGCTTCACGTTCGCCAGCTCGGGATCGGGCCTGAAGCGCGCCATCCGGGCGAAGTCGATCCCGGTCACGGCCAGGATGTCGGCGATGGTCACCCGGTCGCCGGCGATGAACGCGCTTTCGGCCAGCCGGCGGTCCAGCACCCTGATCCCCCTTTCGGCGGCGGCGCGGTTGCTGGCGGCCACTTCCGGGATCTGGGTCTCGATCGCCGCCAGGGCCGGATGGCTGTGGCGCACGGTCAGCATCAGCGGCGTGGCCACCAGCATCTCGGCCCGCCTGGCCCACATCTCGATGATCGCCACCTCGCGCGGATCGACGCCGAACAGGTTGGGCTCGGGATAGACGCTTTCGAGGTAGCGGCAGATGGCCACCGACTCGGTGATCGTGGTCCCGTCGTCCATCTCCAGGGCGGGCACGTTGGGCAGGCCGGCCCTGGCCCTGTAGTCGGGCGCGCGGTGCTGGCCGGCGAAGATGTCGATCTCGACGATCTCGACGTCCTCGATCCCCTTCTCGGCCATGAACCACCGCACCCGCCGGGGATTGGGCGCACGCCGGCTGTCATAGAGCTTCATTCTTTTCGTCCTCCCGTCGCCATAAGAGCCCTTCCCCCTTGATGGGGGAAGGGTTGGGATGGGGGTGACGTAGCGTCAGACGTCCGCGCGACGTACTTCCAGCGCGATCCGTTCGGCGACCTCTTCGGGCCGGCCGAACGCCTCGGAGTCACGGATGCGCATCACGCGGTAGCCCTGGCTCGCCAGCCAGACGTCGCGTTCGGCGTCGTGCCGTTGCTGTTCGGGAAGATCATGCCAGCCGCTGTCGACCTCGATGACGAGGCGCGCTCCGTGATGCGCGAAGTCGGCCACGTAGCGGCCGATCGGCGCTTGGCGGCGAATGTGGAGATCGAGCGCTCGAAGCGCTTTCCAGAGAGTCCGCTCGCTGGCGGTCATGTCCCGCCGAAGGCGGCGGGCGCGGCCGACGGCGCCGGGGGCGTGCGTCGGCTTTGGTGTTTTCTCGGACACGCCGCGGTCACCCCCATCCCCGGCCCTTCCCCCATCAAGGGGGAAGGGAGGGACGGAGGCAACGGTCTTAAAGCCCGAACAGCACCCGGGGCATCAGGCCGATCAGCGAGCCGGTCAGGCAGGTGGCCAGGAAACCGGCCATCATCGCCTTCCACACCAGGCTCAGCACTTCCTGGCGGCGCTGGGGCACCAGCACCGAGAAGCCGGCGACGTTCATGCCCACCGAGCCGATGTTGGCGAAGCCGCACAGCGCGTAGGTCATGATCATCCGCGAACGCTCGTCCAGGCTGGCCGCGCCGGTCTTGGCCATCTGGATGAAGGCGGTGAACTCGGTGAGGATCAGCTTGGTGCCCAGCAGGCCGCCGGCGCTGCCGGCTTCCTTCCAGGGAATCCCCATCGACCAGGCCAGCGGCGAGAAGATCACGCCCAGGCCGCGCGTAAGGCTAAGCGGCTGGCCGCCGATCGCCGGCAGCATGGCCAGGAACTTGTCGAGCATGGTGGCGAGCGCCACGAACACGATCAGGGTGGCGCCGACGTTCAGCGCGATCTGCAGGCCGTCGGTGGTGCCCTTCATCACGGCGTCGATCGAGCTGCCGTAGGTCTTGTCCTCGGCGGCCAGGTCCAGGTCGCCGCCCTTTTCCAGCGGGTCCGACGGCACCACGATGCGGGCCAGCAGCACGCCGGCCGGGGCCGAGATGATCGAGGCGGTCAGCACGTGGGCCGCGGCGTTGGGCAGCACGTCGGCCAGGATGGTGGCGTAGGCCACCATGGTCGAGCCGGACACGCAGGCCATGCCGACCGTGATCAGCATGAAGAGTTCCGAGCGCGACAGCTTGTCGAGATAGGCGCGGATGAAGATCGGGCCTTCGATCTGGCCCATGAAGATGGTGGCGGCGGTGGCCAGGGCCGGCGGACCGCGCAGGCCCAGCGTCTTCTGGAACACGAAGCCGAAGCCTTGAGCGGCCCACTTCAGGATCTTCCAGTGCCACAGCAGCGCCGACAGGGCGCAGACCACCAGGATCACCGGCATCACGCGGAAGGCGAAAATGAAGCCCGCGCCCGGATTGCTGACCGGATAAGGCTGGTCGCCGCCGGCCAGGAAGCCGAACACGAACGCCGTGCCGGCCTGGGTCGAGGCGCCCAGGCCCTCGACCGCGCCGTTGACGCCGCGCAGCATCTGCTGGGCCTGCGGCAGGCCGAACAGCAGAACCACCAGGCCGACCTGGATGATCAGGGCGCCGATGGCCAGCACCCACGGGAAGCGCTTGCGGTTTTCGGAGACGAGCCAGCAAAGGCCCAGGGTGAGCGCCAGACCCGCCAGGGCCTGAACGTTCTCGGGACGGAAGAGCAAGAGCGGAACCTTGAATTGTGAAGCGACGCCCCCGCGACGCCGACCAAGGGGCCAGTTTGTCCAACACAAGCGCGCCCGGCGCAAGCGGCTTGCGTGAGCTTCGGCGTCGCGGGGGCCGGCGCCTGCTTGGCGAACAATCCTGGGTCGAAGCCAGGTCACTCTCCCTTCCCGTTGGCGGATGGGGAAGGGTCGGGGATGGGGGCGATGCTGCGGTTCGGCCGGCAAGGCCGCACCACCCCCACCCAACCCTCCCCCATCAAGGGGGAGGGCTTGCCTTGGTTCAGGCCGCGATGCTCACCGACGAGGCCGAGCTGACGCCCTCCCCGCTGGCGGCGCTGCTGGTGGCCGCATCGGCCAGTTGCTGCAGCAGCTTCTGCATCATGTCGGACGCCAGCGACGCGCTCGACAGCGTGCTGGCCAGGGTCGAGACGCTGCCCGAGCTATCCGAGGCCTGCTTCAGCAGCTCCGCGAACTCCTGGCCCGACAGGCTCCCGTCGCCGTCCGCATCCGCCGCCGAGATCAGGTCGGAGGCGGCGCTGGCCGCATCGGCGCTGTCGGTGTCGGCCGCGGCCAGTTCGGCGGCCGAGACCGTGCCGTTCTGGTTGGTGTCGAGGCTGTCGAACACCTGGCTCACGCCGCCGCCCCCGCCAGTGCCGCCGCCGCCTTCACCACCGCCCGACGGCGGAGGTCCGGGCGGTGGGCCGCCCATGCCACCCGGGCCGCCCGACGCCTGGGCCAGCGCGGCGAACTCGCCGCCGGTCAGCACGCCGTCGCCATCGCTGTCGCCGTCGGAGATCAGGCTGCTCACGGCCGAAGACACGTCGTCCGACTCGCCCAGCGCATTGGTCAGGGCCGCGGTCAGCTCGTCGGTCGACAGCGCGCCGTCCGCATCGGTGTCGAGGCTCTCGAAGATCCCCTGCCCGCCGCCCGTCTGGCCGCCCATGCCCTGCACGCCGCCTTCCTGCATGGAAAGCAGCGAGCCGAGGGTTTCAGAGCTGAAATTCTCGCCGCTGGAGCCCTGCGAGCTCATCGGCGGCGGGGGCGGCGGCGGCGGCTCGCCGCTGCCGACCTGCATTTGTTGCCCAGCGGCCGCGCCGCTGGAGGACGACGCGGCGCTGGCCGCCGACGTCGTCTGGGAGCCGCGCATCGACTGCAGCAATTGCTGCATGATCGAGGTGCTGCTCAGGCTGGAAACGCTCAAGGCGATGTCTCCTGGAACCGGTGATGCGCCTCAAGGCGCGGACGCTACGCGCGCCCTTGCCCTGGGCGCGCTCCGGTTCGAGCGAAAAACATTCCACATTTCGGCAGGTTACGGCGCTGAAATGGGGCTTTGCCCCCACGGGCTCCCTTCCCCGTAAAATCCCCGCGAAAGCGGGGATTTTACGGAGGGGCGTGTTCCCCACCGCCCAAACGAAAAACGCCGCGACAGCCAGTCGGCTGTCGCGGCGTTCGTTCCAGATCCGCTCTCCCTCAGAGGAGAGAGATCAAGATCACTTCCCGGCCAGTTCCTTCACCAGCGCGTCGCGGCCGTAGACCTTTGTCAGGGCCTCGGTGATCGCCGCCGTCGAGACCACGACGGTGCGGTTGATCGCGCCGTCATAGCCGAAGGCGCCGCCCAGCGAGTGGATGTTGCCATCGAAGGCCGCACCGATCACCCGGCCCTTGGCGTCGATCACCGGCGAGCCGGAATTGCCGCCGATGATGTCGTTGGTGGTGACGTAGTCGTAGACCGTCTTGGGGTTCAGCTTGTCCTTGGCGGCGATCCAGCGCGGGGCGGCCTCGAAGGGCTCGGCGCCGGTGACGCGGTCGTAGAAGCCGGCGAAGTCGGTGAAAGGCGTGATCGTGCGGCCGCGATGGGTCCAGCCGGCGACCTTGCCGTACGACAGGCGCAGGGAGAACGTCGCGTCCGGATAGACGCTGTCGCCCAGCACCGCGAAGCGAGCCTTGGCGATGCGCTCGGCGGCCGCGTCGGTCGGCGCCGTCACGCTGGCCTCATAGGCCTTGCGCGCCTCGCGGCCTGCGCCTTCGGTCTTCAGCACGAACTGGATCATCGGGTCGTCCGAGGCGTGGACGGCGGCAAGACCCCCGTCCCACAGCGCCTTGCGCACGGCCGGATCGGCCAGCTTGCTGCCGGCGACCAGGCGGGCCGACAGGCCCTCCGGGCTTTCCTTGCCCAGCAGCAGCTTCACGGCCGGGGCGTCGGCGGTCAGGTATTCGCGGGTCTTCAGCAGCCAGTGTTCGAGATAGATGCGCTCCAGCGGAGCGTCGACCGGCCGGATGTCCAGCAGACGCTTTTCCACCAGCGGCAGGCGGGTGTCGCCGTATTCCGGCAGGCGGTCGGTCGCCGGCCTGGCGCGTTCCTGGGCGCCGCGCACCAGGGTGCGGGCGTAGCCGTAGAGGTCCGAACCGCCGCCGGCCGCCGTCTCCAGCTGGCGCATGGGCACGAACTGATCGGCCAGGGCGACCTGGGCCTTGTCGATCTCGCTCCACGGATCGCCGATCTCGGCGGCCAGCTTCGGGTCGGCGGCGATCTTGGCCTTCAGGTCGGTCTCGGCCGCGCGCTTGGCGTCCATGAACTTCTTGTCGCTCAGCACGAACTGCTGGCCGAAGAACACCTTGTAGCTGTTCTCGATGCCCGCCAGCGGCTGGTTGGCGATGCGCTTGTTCTCTTCGGACTGTTCGCCGAACTGGATCAGCCGGCCGCGCATCTCCGAGCGCTGCAGCTGGCCGACCGGGATGATCAGGTCGCGGTTGGTCTCCAGTTGCGAGACGGTCAGCTGGCGCTGGGTGGTGCCAGGGTTGCCGGCCACGAAGGTCGGCTCGCCCTCGGCCGGGGCAGTAGCCCGCCAGACCAGGTGGTTGGGCGTGCTGGCCGGCTTGCCGTCCTCGTACAGGCGCAGGAAGGCGCTATCGAGGTTGAAGCGCGGGAAGTTGAAGTTGTCCGGATCGCCGCCGAAGAAGGCCGTGGCGTACTCCGGCGCGAACACCAGGCGCACGTCGGCATAGCGGCGATACTTGTAAACCTTGTACTGGCCGCCGCGGTAGAAGCTGATGGTCTGGCAGCGCAGGGTCTTGTCCTGGCCGCAGGCGGCCAGCTCGGCGGTGGCGAACGAGGCGTCGCGCGCCTTGACGAAGTCCTGGCCGGTCTTGCCCGCGCCTGCGGCCTTCACCTGGTCGGTGACGTCGGTGATCGACAGCAGCACCTCGGCCTGCATGCCCGCGCACTTCAGTTCCTCTTCGCGCGCGCCGGTCAGGAAGCCGTCCTTGACGTAGTCCTTGCCTTCGCTCGACAGCGCCTGGGTGCAGTCGGCCACGCAGTGGTTGTTGGTCAGCACCAGACCCTGCTTGGAAACCACCGAGGCCGAGCAACCCGTCGTCAGGCGCACGGCCGAGGCGCGCACGGTGTCCAGCCACTTCTGGTCGATATCGACGCCGTAGGTCTGCTTGACCTTGGCCGAAGGGAAGTTGTCGAAGGTCCACATGCCCTCGTCGGCCTGGGCCGCGCCGGCGGCCGCGAACGAGAGAACCAGGGCCGAGGCGGCCAGCGTCAGAGTCTTCATGAGTCGTCCTTGCACGGCGCAGCGCCGTCGTGGCGTACAATGTAACAGCCATAGCCAAGCCTCGCAGCCAGAGCCACCCCTGTTTCGCCATCCTTGTTTCGCCCGTCGACTGCTCGACGCAAGAAACGTGCGCTCCAATCACATTCCGTCGAAGAGTTCCGTCTTACCCCGATTTAACTTGGCCTGGACGGGTTGGGGCTGTTCTTGTGCAACCGTTGATTGGGGGAGCGTGTCGGCATGTCGCTGGCGTTGGCCACACTGTTGTACGAATGGCGGCGATACCTGGCGGCGATCATCGCCCTGGCCTTCTCGGGCCTGCTGGTGCTGGCCCAGGTCGGCATGTTCACCGGCATCGGCAAGGCCTTCACCGCCACCATCGACCGCTCGCCGGCCGACATCATGGTGCTGGGCCCCAAGGCCGAAAGCCTGATGAACGGCGGCAACGGCCTGCCGCGCCGGGTCATGGCCCAGATGTACATGCACCCCGAAGTGGTCGAGGTCGCCGATCTCGACGGCGGCGGCGGCATGTGGAGCAACGACCCGCCCCCCGGCAAGAAGCGCGTGCGCGAGTGGATCCAGACCTCGGCGGTCGACACCCGCAGCGACGCGGTCACCTGGCCGCGCGACTACAACGAAAACATCCGCGTGGCGCTTCTGGAGCCCTACTCGGTCGCGATCGACCGCACGGGCATGGCCAAGCTCGGCATCCAGAAGCTGGGCGACCGCGCCAGCATCAACGGCAAGACCGTCTACATCCGCTACATCCTCGACGGCTATCCCAACATGATGCAGCCGACCGTCGTGGTGTCGCGCGACACCCTGCGCCTGCTGGGCCAGGCCTCGACCGGCAGCCGCGTCGGCCCGCTGATGGTGCGCATCAAGGATCCGGCCCGCGCCGAGATCGTCCGCGACCAGCTGAACGCTACGTCCGACAACGCCTATCGCGCCTGGACCCGTGCCGAGCTGTCGGAAGCCAATGACGGCGCGATGATGAAGGAGAGCTTCATCGGCATCATGCTGGGCTTCTCGGTGTTCCTGGGCCTGCTGATCGGCGTGGGCATCACCTCCCAGACCCTGCGCGGCGCGATCCTGGCCAACATCAAGGAGTTCGCCTCCCTGCGGGCGCTCGGCGTGTCGATGGGCTCGCTGCGGATGATCGTCATCGAGCTGGGCTTCTGGACCGGCGTCGCCGGCCTTTTCGCCACCGCCGTCCTGGTCGGCCTCGTCTCGCAGCTGGCCAAGATGAACGGCCTGCCGATGAGCTTCCCGCTGCCGATGGTGATCGCCTCGGCCGGCTTCCTGATGCTGATCGCCATCGTCTCGGGCCTGCTGGCCCTGGGCATCCTCAAGAAGAGCCAGCCGGCGGATCTGCTGCGATGAGCCAATCCCCCTCCCCACTCGTTCCGGGCAAGACGGCGATCGTCGCCAAGGGCCTGGTCAAGCGCTTCAAGACCGGCCGCACCTATATCGAGGTGCTCAAATCCGTCGACTTCGACGCCCTGCACGGCGACGTGACCATGGTCATGGGTCCGTCGGGCTCGGGCAAGTCGACGCTGGTCGCCTGCCTGTCGGGCCTGCTGCGGCCCGACGGGGGCCGGGTCAAGGCCATGGATCAGGACCTGTGGTCGCTGCCCTCCGGGCGGATCGACAAGTTCCGCCTCGACAACTGCGGCTTCATCTTCCAAGGCTTCAACCTGTTCCCCGCCCTCACCGCCCTGCAGCAGGTCACCACCGTGCTGAAGTACCAGGGCTACGACGTCGCCGAGGCCAGGCGCATGGCCATGGTCTCGCTCGACGAGGTGGGCCTGGGCCATCGCGTCAACCAGCGCCCGTCCGAGCTGTCCGGCGGCGAGAAGCAGCGCGTGGCCATCGCCCGGGCTCTCGCCAAGCAGCCCCGCCTGCTGTTCGCCGACGAGCCGACCTCGGCCCTCGACGGCGAGAACGGCCAGATCGTCACCCGCCTTCTGCAGCGGGCGGCCAAGGAGCATGGGGCGGCCGTGATCTGCGTGACCCACGACCACCGCATGGAATCCTTCGCCGACCGCGTCATCCACATCGAGGACGGCCGCATCCTCGACGACCGCCGCGTCACGTCGCAGCCCGCGCCCGCCGCGGCCGACCGTCCTCTCATCGGAGCCTGAGATGCCCGCCCTGTTCCGTCGTCGCCGCTTCTGGCTGATCTCCGTCGGCGCCCTCGCCATCCTCGGCGGAGGGCTCTGGATGCAGAGCCAGGCCAAGGCCAAGAAGGTCGAGGCCGCCAAGGTGGCCGCCGCCACGCCCGCCACCCCCTACGGCGCCGTCGCCGACGGCAAGGCCGACGTCGAGGGCGGCATGATCTCGGTCGCCGCCCGCCGCCAGGGCATCGTCAGCGAGGTCTATGTCCAGGAAGGCGACATCGTGAAGAAGGGCCAGGCCCTGGCCAAGCAGGAGGACGACGACGTCCGCCTGGCCGCCGAGACCGCCGCCGCCAACCTGGCCCAGGCCAGGGCCCAGATCCGCGTGCTCGAGGTCCGCAAGACGACGGCCCAGCGCGAATACGCCCGCCTGCAGGGCCTGACCGCCTCGAACTTCGTGGCCGGCCAGCGCCTCGACCAGGCCCGCGACGCCATCGCCGGCGCCGACGCCGAGCTCGACGCCCAGCGCGCCCTGGTGGCCACCTTCGCCGCCCAGCTGAACCAGGCCCGCTACAACCAGGAACTGACGGTGATCCGCGCGCCGGCCGACGGACGTATCGCCCGCCGCTACGCCAACCCCGGCTCGGGCGCCTCGACCCTGAACGTCACCTCGATGTTCGACCTGGAGCCGGCCACGGCCCGCATCGTCCGCGCCGAGATCAGCGAGTCGGCCATCCCCTTCGTGGCCATCGGCCAGCCGGTCGAGATCATCCCCGAGGCCGACCAGAAGAAGACCTACACCGGCAAGGTCCTGCGCCGCGCCGCCGTGTTCGGGGCCCGCAAGCTGCAGTCCGACGATCCTTCCGAGCGCACCGACGCCCGGGTGGTCGAGGTGGTGGTCAGCGCCGACGAGACCCCCTTCCTGATCGGCCAGCGCGTGCTGGTGAAGTTCATGAAGCCGGGCCAGACCGCCGGCGCCAAGCGCAGCGGCCCGCAGGCCCCCGATCCGGCCAAGACCTGATCGCGCTTCCATAAGCCGCCTCCCCCGCCCTTGACGCTCCCTCTTCGCGGTCGCACAAACGCGTCAAACCAAACACGCGTTTGAGGGAGACTTAGGGCATGGCGGACGACATTCGCTTCGACGGTCAGGTGGCCATCGTCACGGGCGCGGGCGGCGGGCTTGGACGCCAGCACGCCCTGGAACTGGCCCGTCGCGGCGCCAGGGTGGTGGTCAACGACCTGGGCGGCAGCGTCGACGGCTCGGGCGACTCGTCCGACGCCGCCAAGGCCGTGGTGGCCGAGATCGAGGCCTTCGGCGGCCAGGCGATCGCCCACGGCGCCTCGGTGACCGACGACGCCGGCGTCGCCGACCTCGTCAAGACGACCATGGAGACGTGGGGCCGCATCGACATCCTCGTCGCCAACGCCGGCATCCTGCGCGACAAGACCCTGAGCAAGATGGAGCTGGCCGACTTCGAGGCGGTCATGCAGGTGCACGTCTTCGGCACCTTCAAGCCGATCAAGGCCGTGTGGGACATCATGAAGACCCAGAACTACGGCCGCATCGTCGTCACCACCTCGTCCTCGGGCATGTACGGCAACTTCGGCCAGTCCAACTACGGCGCGGCCAAGATGGCGGTGCTGGGCCTGATGAACACGCTGAAGCTCGAAGGCGCCAAGAACAACGTCAAGATCAACGCCATCAGCCCGGTCGCGGCCACCCGCATGACCGAGGGCCTGATGCCGCCCGAGATCCTGGCCAAGCTGAACCCCGAATACGTCACCCCGGGCGTCGTCTACCTGGTGTCGGAAGACGCCCCCACCGGCGCGATCCTGACCGCCGGGGCCGGCGTCTTCGCCCTGGCGCGCATCTTCGAGACCGAGGGCGTCTATCTGGGCGAGGGCGGGCTGTCGGCCGAAGAGGTCCGCGACAGCTGGGAGGCGATCACCGCCGAGCCAGGCCAGCAGGCCTATTTCAACGGCGGCGAACAGGGCCAGAAGTTCTTCCGCAAGCTGGCCGGCGGTTGATCCAGAAGATCGCGGGCGCTGGAACATCCGCGCCCGCGATCGCCGCATTTGACGTAAATTGCAAAAAACTGCACCTACGGTAATTGCGGCGAATACAAGTCTTTACCTAAGGGAAGGCGCTTGTTTTGACATAACGGCGAATGAATAGAGGCCAAAATGGCGCTCTTTCTTTGACGCCGAGAACAAAATTCACCGTTACGCGAATAAATAGCAACGGTTTTTGAAAAGATGCGTTAGAGCCGGCGGCAACCTCCAGCATCGCAAGGTGTTGGTTGGACCTAACCTCCCCAAGAAGGTCTGTCAGTCACATGGCTCTCTCGCGTAAAGTCCTCGCCGCCGGCGCCGCGCTCGCCGCCCTCGCCGCCGCTTCGCAAGCCTCCGCCTCGGGCTTCTACCTGCAGGAACAATCGTCCCGCGGCGCCGGCCGCGCCTATTCGGGCGAAGTCGCCGACAGCGGCGCCGCCAGCCTGTGGTGGAACCCCGCCGCCATCGCCGGCGTGGAGCACGCCGAAGTCTACGGCGGCCTGCACGCCGTTCTGGTGAACTCCAAGGTCACCGACAAGGGCTCCACCATCACCCGTCCGGTCCCGGTCACCACCGGCGTCGGCGGCGTGGGCACGGCCACCGACGTCATCAACGACGGTGTCGTCCCGAACTTCGCCGGCGCCTGGCGCCTGAACGACAAGATCGTTCTCGGCGTCTCGATGGCCGCCCCCTACAACTTCACCACCGAGTACGAGGCCAACAGCTGGGCTCGCTACGACGCCATCAAGTCGCGCCTGACCACGGCCGACCTGCAGGCCACCCTGGCCTACCGCGTCAACGACAAGCTCGACCTGGGCGTGGGCATCAGCGGCGTCTACGCCGACGCCGAACTGTCGAACGCCCTGCCGAACGCCTCGCCGCTGCAAGCCGACGGCCGCCAGGAACTGACCGGCGACGGCTGGGGCTACGGCTGGACCGTGGGCGCCCAGTTCCACGCCACTCCGGCCCTGACCTTCGGCGCCAGCTACCGTTCGAAGACCGAGCACACCCTGAAGGGCGACGTGGCCGTCTCGGGCATCCTGGCCCCGCTGCCGACCGCCTCCAACCGCACCATCGCCGGTGAAGCCACCATCACCACCCCGTGGATGGCCAACGTCGGCGCCCGCTGGGCCGTGACCCCCAAGACCACCCTGAACGCCCAGGTCAGCCGCGTGGGCTGGAGCGAGTTCGACGCCATCCGCGTCACCTTCGCCGGCGGCGGTTCGGTCAGCGAGCAGAACTACAAGGACATCACCACCGTGGCCCTCGGCGTGGATCACCAGCTGACCCCGCGCCTGACCCTGCGCGGCGGCGTCCAGAAGGACCCGACCCCGACCCCGGACGAAGGCCGCACCGCCCGCGTTCCGGACGGCGACCGCATGCTCTACGCCGTCGGCGCCACCTGGGCCGCCAAGCCGAACCTGAACCTCGACATCGCCGCGACCTACATCTCGTTCGACGATTCCGAGATCCACCGCACCGACGCCACGGCGACCGGCTCGTCGGTCACCCTGAACGGCCTGGCCACCGGCCACGCCACGGTCCTGTCGACCGGCGTCCGCTGGACGTTCTGAACCCTCTAGGGTCCTGAATGCGGAAAGGCCGCCTGGAGCGATCCAGGCGGCCTTTTTGTTTTGAACCTCCCCCCGTGGGGGAGGCGGCCGAAGGCCGGTGGGGGGCGTTTTCAGCTTTCGCGGAATTGGCCGATCCCGCTACCACTCCCCCCACCGATCGCTGCGCGATCGCCTCCCCCACAGGGGGAGGTTCTCAGTTACGGGGATAGAGCAGCGTGGATCCTCTGCGTTCAGCGGATGAACCCCAACGATCTCAACCGCTTGCAACTTTCTCATGCGCCTGGATCAGACGCGCTTAAACCCGATGCATAATCAAAGCTGTCCCGTCGCAGGGAGAGGGCGCAAGGATCCGGCCCGAAGCGGCGACGTGGATGCGATCGAGCGGGGCTGAAGGAGCGGCGAGAGCCGAGCCCGAAGGCTTAAATGAGGATGGGGGACGTAAACCCATCCATCGGAAGGCTGCCGACTTAGCCTTCCGCCCGCCCAAGGGTTCGCGCCGCCATGCACGCCTGGCTGTCAAGAAACGGGGCGCACTGCATGGGGAAGGGGCACAGGGCGGAAGAGGCCCGCGCGCCCCGGCCTGAGGACAAACGATCGCGCGGGGCGTTCAAGCTTCGTCGAAACGGTACTTAGAACAAACACATCCGGGCGAGGCCCGGACGCCCCGCGCCCTCTCCATAAGCTCTGCGCAATCGCGCGAGAGGCGGAAGTCGCGCGCCCAAGATCCTCCCCCTGAAGGGGGAGGTGGCCCGAAGGGCCGGAGGGGGAAGTGACTGATGAGATCAGTGCTCCCTCCGCCACAGAAGCCCCTTCCCCCTCAGTCGCTCCGCGACAGCTCCCCCTCCAGGGGGAGCATGTGGAGGAACTAACCTCCCCCTCTGGGGGAGGCGGCCGAAGGCCGGTGGGGGGACGTTTTCAGCTTTCGAGGGCGCCGGAAAGTCATCACCAACTCCCCCCTCCGATCGCTACGCGATCGTCTCCCCCACAGGGGGAGGTTCCTTGAGCATCAACCTCGCCCCCCTACCCGCCCTTCTGCCGCGCGGCGAACTCCCGGCGGAACTGCTCGAACCGCCCCTCTTGGATGGCCGCCCGCATGGCCGCCGTCAGGGCCTGGAAGAAGGCGATGTTGTGCCAGGACAGCAGCACCTGCCCCAGGATCTCCTCGGCCTTGAACAGGTGGCGCAGATAGGCCTTGGAATAGTCGCGGCTGGCCGGGCAGTCGCTGGTGGGGTCCAGCGGGCTCTCGTCCTCGGCGAAGCGGGCGTTCTTGATGTTGATCGCCCCGTCCCAGGTCCAGGCCTGGCCGTGACGGCCCGAACGGGTGGGCAGCACGCAGTCGAACATATCGACGCCGCGCCAGACGGCCTCCACGAGATCGATCGGCTTGCCCACGCCCATCAGGTAGCGCGGCTTGTCGGCCGGCAAGAGGCCCGGCGCGTAGTCCAGCACCTCGCACATGGCCTCGTGCCCCTCGCCCACGGCGAGGCCGCCGATGGCGTAGCCGTCGAAGCCGATCTCCTGCAGGCGCTCCGACGACTCCTTGCGCAGGTTCTCGAAGGTCGAGCCCTGCTGGATGCCGAACAGAGCCTGCGTATCGCGCGTGCCGAAGGCGGTCTTGGAGCGCAGGCCCCAGCGCGCCGACAGCTCCATGCCCTCGCGCGCCCGCTTCTCCTCGGCCGGCCAGGCCACGCACTCGTCCAGCTGCATGACGATGTCGGAGCCCAGCAAATCGGCCTGGATCTCCATCGACCGCTCGGGGGAAAGCACGTGCTTGGTCCCGTCGATGTGGCTGGCGAAGGTCACGGCCTCTTCGGTGACCTTGCTGATCCCCGACAGGCTCATCACCTGGAAGCCGCCGCTGTCGGTCAGGATCGGCTTGTCCCAGCGCATGAACCTGTGCAGCCCGCCCAGGCGCTTCACCCGCTCGGCGCTCGGCCGCAGCATCAGGTGATAGGTGTTGCCCAGGATGATGTCGGCGCCGGTGTCCTTGACCTGGTCGACCGTCAGGGCCTTGACCGTACCGGCCGTGCCCACCGGCATGAAGGCCGGCGTGCGGATGTCGCCGCGCGGGGTCTTCAGCACGCCCGTGCGGGCCTTGCCGTCGGTGGCTTTGATCTCGAAGGGGAAGGCGGCCATCTAGACGGTCTCGGTTTCGGCGCGGAACAGCAGCGAGCCGTCGCCATAGGAATAGAAGCGGTAGCCCGTCGATATGGCGTGCTCGTAGGCATCGCGCATCGCCTTGCGGCCGGCGAAGGCGCTGACCAGCATGAACAGGGTCGACTTGGGCAGGTGGAAATTGGTCATCAGCACGTCGACCGCGCGGAAGCGATAGCCGGGCGTTATGAAGATCGCGGTCTCGTCGGCGAACGGACGCACCACGCCATCCTCGCCCGTGGCGCTCTCGATCAGGCGCAAGCTGGTGGTGCCGACGCAGGCGATGCGGCCGCCGGCGGCGTGCACGGCGTTCAACGCATCTGCGGTCTGCGCCGAGACCTCGCCGAACTCGGCGTGCATCCTGTGCTCGGAAACCTCGTCGGTCTTCACCGGCAGGAAGGTGCCCGCCCCTACGTGCAGGGTGACGAAATGCAGGGACACGCCCTTGGCCTTCAACGCTTCCAGGAGGTCCGGCGTGAAGTGCAGCCCGGCCGTCGGCGCGGCCACCGAGCCGTCCTCGCGGGCGTAGACGGTCTGGTAGTCGGCGCGGTCGCGGTCGTCCTCGGCGCGCTTGGCGGCGATATAGGGCGGCAGCGGCATCATCCCATGCCGGGCGATGCCGATGTCCAGGTCGGGACCCGACAGGTCGAAGGCCAGCACCACCTCCCCGCCCTCGTGCTTCTCGACGACGGTGGCGTCCAGCCGTTCGGCCTCGCAGGCGACCGAGCCCTCGGCGGCGAAGGCGACGCGGTCGCCGGCCTTCAGCCGCTTGCCCGGGCGCATGAAGGCGCTCCAGCGATCGGGGGCGATACGGCGATGCAGCGTCGCCTCGACGGCGACGGGCGTGCCGTCGGCCCCGCCGGTCGTGCGGCCCTCGCGCAGGCCCGAAAGGCGGGCGGGGATCACCCGGGTGTCGTTGAACACCAAAGCATCGCCGGGGCGCAGAAAATCGGGCAGGTCGCGGACGATACGGTCCTGAAGAGCCTGCCCTGGGCGCACGACGAGAAAGCGCGCGCTGTCGCGCGGTTCGGCCGGGCGCAGGGCGATGCTGTCGTCGGGAAGGTGAAAGTCGAAGTCGGAAAGGCGCATGGGCCGGCTTCAAGGCCACGACGAGACGGCGAGGTCAAGGCGCGGCGCCGCCGCACGGGCGCCATGCGGCTGCGCAAACGCTCTTTCGACCGTCCGCGAACGCAAGGCGGCCTGCACGAGCGTCGCCTGCCCGTGCTAAGGGGCAAGCCATGCAACTGATCCTGCACCTTGCCCGACTGTTCTGCCGCGGCACGGCCCTGGCCATGGTCCTGCTGGCTCTCGGGCTTGGCCTGATGGGCCTCGGCGGCGCCTTCAGCGACCGGCTGGACGTGGCCAATCACTTCGCGCCGATCTGGCTGGTCACCGGCCTCGCCGGCGCCCTGGTCGGCGCGATCGTCTCGCGGCGCAGCGAACGGTGGGCGATCGTGGTCATGGGCGTGGTCGCGATCCTGGCCCATGGCGGCCTGATGGCCCCCGAACTGATCGCCGCCCAGACCCGCAAGCTCGATCCTGGCCCAGCCACGCTGAAGGTCATGCAGTTCAACGTCTGGGCCTCGAACGACGACCCGAGCGAGGCGCTGGACTGGGTGCTGGCCGAGGATCCCGACGTCCTCTTCATCGAGGAAGGCGGCGGCAGCGCCTGGCCGCTGATCGCGCCGCTGCGCCGGCTCTATCCGTTCGTCGTCTCGTGCGTGGGCAACACCCGGCCTTGCGACACCTGGATCTTCAGCAAGAAGAAGATGGTCGCTCGCGGCGGCCTCTACGACCGCCAGCGGCCGTTCTCCGCGGCCTGGGCCACCCTCGCCGATCCGAACGGTCCGTTCACGGTGGTGGCCACCCACTATGTCTGGCCGATCCCGGCCGGCGCCCAGCAGGCCCAGAGCCGTCGCCTGGCCGAGATGCTCGGCGGCTTCGACAAGAAGGCGATGATCGTCGCCGGCGACTTCAACTCCACGCCCTGGTCGTGGAGCCTGCGCCGGCAGGACAGGCGCTTTGGCCTGGAGCGGCGGACCCTGGCCATGCCCTCCTGGCCGTCGGGTTCGTTCACCCGGCTGCTGAAGGCGCCCTTCCCGTTCATGCCGATCGACCACGTCTATGCCGGCAAGCAGTGGAAGACGGTCTCGGTCAAGCGCGGTCCGCACCTGGGTTCGGACCACCGGCCGGTGGTGATCACGCTCCGGCGCGAGTGAGCGCCCAAAGAAAAAGGGCCCTTCCGTTTCCGAAGGGGCCCTCTTTTGGACTGTTAGGCGTCGGCGGCGATCTTGGCGCTGACGATCTTGCCCGGCGCGCGGGGCGGCTCGCCCTTGGGCAGGCTGTCGACGTTCTCCATGCCTTCGGTCACCTGGCCCCAGACGGTGTATTGCTTGTCGAGGAAGGTGGCGTCGTCGAAGACGATGAAGAACTGGCTGTTGGCCGAGTTCGGATCGGGCGTGCGGGCCATCGAGCAGACGCCGCGGACGTGCGGCTCGGCCGAGAACTCGGCCTTCAGGTCGGGCTTGGACGAGCCGCCGCGGCCGGTGCCGGTCGGGTCGCCGCCCTGGGCCATGAAGCCCGGGATCACGCGGTGGAAGACGACGCCGTCGTAGAAGCCCTCGCGGACCAGTTCCTTGATCCGCTCGACGTGGCCCGGCGCCAGGTCGGGACGCAGCTTGATGGTGACCGGACCGGTCTCGAGCGTCAGGATCAGGGTGTTTTCGAGGTCAGCCGACATGGTCGTCCCTTCGGAATGGAATATTGCGCGCTCTTTAGCCCGGCGCGAAGCAACTGGCTACTGAACGCTGACGGGCACGTCCAGGTCGCAGACCGAGAAGTCCGCGCCCTTGGCCCGGCGTACGGCGGCGATCTGGCCCCGGAACCACGGGCTGTTCGGGTCGATCACCCGCACCTTGGGACGCTCGGCTTCCGGGATGTCGGCCAGCAGGCGCACCTTGGTCATCTCGTCCTGCGGGTCGGCCACCGGCTCGCCGGTCTTGATGGCCCGTACGACCTCCAGGCCGGAGATCACCCGGCCAAAGGCGGTGTAGCGCTTGTCCAGCGAAGGATAGGGCTGGCGCATCAGGAAGAACTGGCTGTTGGCGCTGTCGGGCGCGTCGTCGCGGGCCATGCCCAGCACGCCCGGGCAATAGGTCCCCCAGGCGGCGACCTTCTTGTCGCTGGTCATGGCGCTCCAGCTCATGCCCTGGCTGACCACGGGCAGCGACTTCAGCAGCCCCACCTCGGAGCCGGCCGGCGAAGCGGCGACCACCAGCGGCAGGGTCCGGTCGCGGCGGAAGGTGAACTCGGCCTTCAGGTTGGGCTTGGTCGAAGCCCCCTGCCCGGTGTCCTCCGGATCGCCGGTCTGTGCCATGAACTGGTCGATGACCCGGAAGAAGGTGCGCCGGTCGTAGACGCCCTCGCGGGTCAGCTCCTGCAAGCGCGCCACGTGGGCGGGCGCGACTTCGGGAATCAGCTCGACGAGGATGCGGCCCTTGGTGCTGTCGATGACCATCACCGTGTCCGGCGCAGGCGTGCGCCAGTCCGAGGCCTTGGGGCCGGCCGGCGCCGCGACGGTCGCGGCGGCCTTGGGCCGCTTGGCCTTGGACGCGGCTTGCGCCGCCGGAACGACCGCCGCGGCGGCCAGGAGAGCGACGGCGGAGACGATCGGCAGGCGCATTCAGTCGACCTCGGCTTACTTGCTGACCTTCACGGGCACTTCCACGTCGCAGATGTTGTAGCCGGCGCCAAGCTCGGCCTGCCGCTTCTTGAAGACTTCGGCGAAGGCGGCGCTGCGGGTGTCCATCACCTGCACGGTCGGGCGCTTGTCGGCCGGCATGTCGGCCAGCACCTTGACGCTCAGCATCTTGTCCTGCGGATCGGCCACCGGCTCGCCGGTCTTGATGGCGCGGACGACCTCCAGGCCCGACAGCACGCGGCCAAAGCCGGTGTAGGTCTTCTCGAGCGACGGGTAGTGCTGGCGCATGAAGAAGAACTGGCTGTTGGCGCTGTTGGGGTCGCCCGCGCGGGCCATGCCCAGCACGCCGGGGCAGAAGTTGGCCCAGGCCTGCACCTTGCCGTCGGCGGTCATGGCCGCCAGCATCGACGATTGGCTGGTCACGGCCAGCGGGCCGACGAAGCCGGTCTCCAGCGAGCCGACCTTGCCGGCCGGCGCGAACGCCCCGCCCGAACCGGGGCGGCGGAAGGTGAACTCGGCCGTCATGTCGGGCTTGTCCGAACCGCCTGTGCCGTCGTTCTTCGGGTCGCCCGTCTGGGCCATGAAGCCATCGATAACGCGGAAGAAGGTCAGGCCGTCATAGAAGCCGGCCTTGGCCAGCTCGCGCACGCGCTCGACATGGCCGGGAGCGGCCTCGGGAACCAGCTCGGCGACGATGCGGCCCTTGTTGGTCTCGATGACAAGGACGTTCTCCGGGTCGGGCGTACGCCACTCCGAAACTTGAGCCGAAGCGGTCGAGGCCGAAACGAGCGCCAGGGCGACGACGCCGAGAGCGCGGAACGCAGACTTCATGGATTTCCCCGAACAGATCTCGTCGCCCCGCGTAGAACGGGCGGAGCGGAACCACAAGCGTCGTCGATGATTTCGGCCACTTGTGGGCGATGGGACCGGGAAGATGCTCCCCCTGCGGGGGAGCTGTCGCGTAGCGACTGAGGGGGAAGTGATCGCGGCACGTCAGCAGCCGCTTCCCCCTCCGCCCCTGTGGGCCACCTCCCCCTTCAGGGGGAGGATCTCTGAATCACCGCGCCTTGATCTTGGCCATCAGGTCGGTAGCGACGCCCGGGCTGACGAACTTGCCGACTTCGCCGTCGAGCGAGGCGATTTCCTTGACCAGCTTGGAGGCGATGGCCTGGTGGCGCGGATCGGCCATCAGGAAGACCGTCTCGATCTCGCGGTCCATCTGCTGGTTCATCGCGGTCATCTGGAACTCGTACTCGAAGTCGGCCACGGCCCGCAGGCCGCGGACGATCATCTGGGCGCCGACTTCACGCGCGAAATGGATCAGCAGGCTGTCGAACGGGCGAACCTCGATGGCCGCGCCCTTCAGGTGAGCCGTCTCGCGCTGCAGCATGGCGACCCGCTCGTCGAGCGAGAACAGGGGGCTCTTGCCGATATTGACGGCTACCCCGATGACCAGCTTGTCGACCAGCTTGACCGCCCGACCGATGATGTCGAGGTGGCCGTTGGTGACCGGATCGAAGGTCCCGGGATAAAGACCGATACGCATGAAACCCCCTGCGCTTCCTTGCTTTACGGGGTCTCGTCCGCCCCGCTTGCCTCGTCCTGCCCTTCGTCGCCGCCGGCTTCGGCCAGACGTTCGACGCTCACGACATGCTCGTCCGCCGCCGTGCGGAAGACGGTTACGCCCTGAGTATTCCGCGCCGCAACACGAATTTGCGAGACGGGGCACCGTATCAGCTGACCAGCGTCGGTCACCAGCAGGATTTGGTCGCTTTCGTCGACCGGGAACGAGCCCACCAGCTTGCCGCCGCGCTTGGACAGATCCTGGGCCGCCAGGCCCTGGCCGCCACGGCCCGTGCGGCGGAAATCATAGGCGCTGGTGCGCTTGCCGTAGCCTTCCGACGAGATCGTCAGGATGATCTCTTCGGCCGCGCCCAATTCGGCGATGCGCTCGATCGACAGGTTGGCCTCGCCGGCCTCTTCGTCGGTCTCCTCCGGCGCCGGGGCTTCGTCGCCCTCCTCGCCATTGGCGGCGCGCAGCAGGGCGCGCTGGTGCTTGAGGTAGGCCGCGCGTTCGGCCGGAGTGGCGTCGACGCTGCGCAGCACGGCCATCGAGATGACGGTGTCGCCCGAAGCCAGCTTCACGCCGCGCACGCCGGTGGAGTCACGGCTGGCGAACACCCGCACCTCGTCGACCGAGAAGCGGATGCAGCGGCCGGCCGCCGTGGTCAGCAGCACGTCCTGGTCGCCGTTGCAGACGGCGACGCCGACAATGCCGTCGCCTTCATCCAGCTTCATGGCGATCTTGCCGTTGCGGCGGACGTCGACGAAGTCGGACAGCTTGTTGCGACGCACGCTGCCCGAGCGGGTGGCGAACATCACGTCCAGGCCGTCCCAGGTGGCCTCGTCCTCGGGCAGGGTCAGGATCGAGGTGATGGTCTCGCCCGGCTCGATCGGCAGCAGGTTGACGAACGCCTTGCCGCGCGAGTTGGCGGCGCCCAGCGGCAGGCGCCACACCTTCATCTTGTAGACCTTGCCGCCCGAGGTGAAGAACAGCAGCGGCGCGTGGGTCGAGGCCGAGAACACGCGGGTGACGGCGTCCTCGTCCTTGGTGGCCATGCCCGACTTGCCTTTGCCGCCCCGGTGCTGGGTGCGGTAGTTGGCCAGCGGGGTGCGCTTGACGTAGCCGCCCATGGTGACGGTGATCACCATGTCCTCGCGGACGATCAGGTCCTCGTCTTCCACGTCGGCGTCGCCGTCGACGATCTGGCTGCGGCGCGGGATGGCGAACCTGTCCTTCACCTCGACCAGCTCTTCGCGGACCACGGCCATGATGTTGGCGCGGTCGGACAGCAGGTCGAGATAGCCCTTGATGGCCTCGGCCAGCTGGGCGGCCTCGTTGCCGATCTCGTCACGGCCAAGGCCGGTCAGGCGCGACAGGGTCAGGGCCAGGATGGCGCGGGCCTGCTCGTCGGTCAGGCGGATGAAACCGCCGTCTTCCAGCACCGAGCGCGGGTCGGCGATCAGCTCGACCAGGGGCAGCATGTCGCCCATCGGCCAGGCCTTGGCCACCAGGCGCTCGCGCGCCTCGGCCGGGTCCTTGGACGAGCGGATGATGTGGATGAACTCGTCGATATTGGCCACCGCGATGGCCAGGCCGACCAAGACATGGCCCCGGTCGCGGGCCTTGCCTAGCTCGAACTTGGTGCGGCGGACGACGACTTCCTCGCGGAACTCGACGAACACTTCCAAGAGCTTGCGCAGGCCCATCTGCTCGGGACGGCCGCGGTTCAGGGCCAGCATGTTGACGCCGAACGAGCTTTGCAGCGCCGTGAAGCGATAGAGCTGGTTGAGGATCACCTCGCCCGAGGCGTCGCGCTTGAGCTCGACCACGATGCGCATGCCGTCGCGGTTGGACTCGTCGCGGATATCGGCGACGCCCTCGATCTTCTTGTCGCGGACCAGCTCGGCGATGTGCTCGACCAGGTTGGCCTTGTTCACCTGATAGGGGATCTCGGTGATGATGATGGCTTCGCGGCCGGTGCGGATTTCGTCGACGCTGGCCACGCCGCGCATGACGACCGAGCCGCGGCCGGTCAGCAGCGCGTTGCGCGGCGGCGAACGGCCGATGATCTCGCCGCCCGTCGGGAAGTCCGGACCGGGCACGAGGTCGAGCAGTTGGTCGGTGGTGACCTCGGGTTCGTCGATCAGCAGCAGGCAGGCGTCGATGACTTCGCCCAGGTTATGCGGCGGGATGTTGGTGGCCATGCCGACGGCGATGCCGCCCGCGCCGTTGACCAGCAGATTGGGGATCCGCGACGGCAGGACGGTCGGTTCCTGCTCCTTGCCGTCGTAGTTGTCGGCGAAGTCGACCGTGTCCTTGTCGAGGTCGGCCAGCAGCGACATGGCCGGCGGCGCCATGCGGCACTCGGTGTATCGCATGGCGGCGGGCATATCGCCGTCGACCGAGCCGAAGTTGCCCTGGCCGTCGATGAGCACCAGGCCCATCGAGAACGACTGCGTCATGCGCACCAGGGTGAAGTAAATCGAGGCGTCGCCGTGCGGGTGATACTTACCCATGACGTCACCGACGACGCGGGCCGACTTGACGTACGGACGCTCGGGCGTCTGGCCCTGCTCGTGCATCGAGAACAGCACCCGGCGGTGCACCGGCTTGAGGCCGTCGCGCGCGTCCGGAAGGGCGCGGCTGACGATGACGCTCATCGCGTAATCGAGATACGAGCGGCGCAGCTCGTCCTCGATATTGATCGGGGCGATGTCTCCGCGCGGCCCTTCGGGAGGCAGAGTGTTTTGATCGTCGTTCAAGGGGATTTTTCGCCGTCAGAATCGAACACGGAACAGTCGGAAACAGTTAGCATTCTGACACGGACGGCGCCACCTTCGCCGCCCCATGCGTCCCTTACGAATGCAGGAGCAGTTCATGCGTCTGACCGCCCTTTTCCTCGCCGCCGGCCTCGCGGCCGCCACCACGGCCTCCGCCGCCGATGCGCCCGCCGTCGCGACCGCCGAGATCAAGGGCGCCGACGGCAAGACCATCGGTACGGGGACGATCACCGAAGCCCCGCACGGCGTGCTGCTGAAGATCGAGGCCAAGGGCCTGACCCCGGGCTGGCACGGCCTGCACTTCCACGAAAAGGGCGACTGCGGCACGCCCGACTTCAAGTCGGCCGGCGCCCACGTCCACACGACCGCCACGGTGGTTCACGGCCTGCTGAACCCGAACGGCAACGACAACGGCGACCTGCCCAACCTCTACGCCGCCGCCGACGGCACGGCCGTGACCGAAGTGTTCTCGCACCTGGTGTCGCTGAAGGGCGCGGGCGGCCGTCCCGCCCTGCTGGACGCCGACGGTTCGGCCATCGTCATCCACGCCAGCCCCGACGACCACACCAGCCAGCCGATCGGCGGCGCCGGCGCTCGCAGCGCCTGCGGGGTGGTGAAGTAGCCCCTTCCCGCCCCTCCTGGCGGGCGGAAACGAAAACGGCCTCCGGATCGCTCCGGAGGCCGTTTCTGTTTGGGATGTCCCTCGACCTTAGCGCGGCAGCACCAGGCCCGGATCGATCGGCTTGGCCTTGTCCTTCGGGGTCGGGGCGTAGCGAACCTCGAAGTGCAGTTGGGGCTCGTTGACGCCGCCGGTCTGGCCGACCGTGCCAAGCTGCTCGCCCTGGCCGACCTGCTGGCGCATCTTCACGTCCGTGGCGGCCAGGTGCGCATAGGCCGTGACCCAGCCGTCAGCGTGCTTGACCAGCACGAGGTTGCCGAAGCCCGGCACCTGGTTGCCGGCATAGACCACCTCGCCCGAGGCGGCGGCCTTGACCGGCGCGCCGGCCGAGGCGCGGATGTTGAGACCGTCGTTGCGCTGGCCGGTGCCCTTGGGGCCGAAGTCCGAGATGGTCTCGCCGCGCACCGGCCAGATGAAGCGGCCGCGGCCGGCGGCCGTGATCTCGGCCTCGGTCGGCGGGGCGCTGCTTTCGATGATCGGACGCGACGGAGCCGGCGGCGGGGTGATCGGCTGGGCCGAGACCGGCGCGCTGGGACGCGGATAGCTGGAAGACGAACCCGACGGCGTGTACGGGCGCGGGCTGGACGGCAGGCCGCTGGTCGACGGCGCGGGGGCCGGCGAAGCGCCGATCGGCGCCTGGGCGGTCGCGGTCGGAGCCGGGATCGAGGGGCGCGGCGCGGGCGTCGTCACCGTGGTGCGGATCGGGCCGCGATCCTTGTAGCCGTCCGGCAGGACGACCTTCTGGCCCTTCTTGACCGAAGCGCCGGTGCGCAGGTTGTTTTCCTTGGCCAGCGCCGAGACGCTGACGTTGAAGCGCTTGGCGATGCCGGTCAGGGTGTCGCCGCTCTCGGCCACATAGGCCTTGTCGGTGGTGGCCGGACCTTTGAGCTTCTGGCCCGGACGGATGACGTACGGAGCCTTCAGGTCGTTGTCCTCGACCAGGTCCTTGCGCGTGGTGCCCAGCTCGCGGGCGATGGAGTCGATGGCGTCGCCCGACTTCACCGTGTGGATCTTCGGCTTGCCGGCGACCTCGATCACCTTGCCGGTGATGCTGACCGTCGTGGTGGTCGTCGCGGCCGGGGTCGGCTCGTCGTCGACGACCGGGCGCGAGGGCGGCGGGGCGGCGGGACGCGAACCAATGGGCGGGGACGAGGCGGTCGAGGTCGGACGCGACGGCGCAGCGCCCGCCAGGGTGGACGAGGCGCCCGGAACCGGCTGCATCACCGTGGTCTTGGACGGACCCTTGTCCTTGTAGCCTTCCGGCAGGCGGATCTTCTGGCCGGCGCGGATCGAGGCGCCGCTGGCCATGTCGTTCTCGTCGGCCAGGGCCACCGGCGTGACGCTGAAGCGGCGAGCGATGGCGCTGAGGGTGTCGCCGCTCTCGACGACATAGGCCTTGGCCTTGGTCGAGGGGCCCTTCAGCTTCTGGCCCGGCTTCAGGCGATAGGGTTCTTCCAGGTCGTTCAGCTTGGCCAGCTCGACACGCGAGATGCCCATCTTGCGGCCGATGGCGTCGAGGCCGTCGCCCGACTGGACGGTGTAGGTCTGAGGAGCGCCGCTGACGTCGACGACCTTACCCCCGGTGACCGTCACCACGACCGGGCGCATGGCGGGCTGCTGCGGCGCAGGCGTCGGGATCGGGCGGCTGTCGGCCGGCGGCGGGGGCGGCGGCGGAATGTCGGAGGGCACCGGCGACAGCGGCTGGCTCGACACGGCGCCGGCGGCGACCGGCGCCGTCACTGGCGGGGCGTCATCCTCGGGCGGCTGGGCCGGCGGCGGGGTCTGGGCGGCAGGCGGGGCCTGGACGATCGGCGGGCTGACGCCGGTGTCGGCTCGGGTGGGATACTGCGCGCCGGTCGTCTCGCAGGCCGCGAGCGTTCCAGCCGTCAGCGCGATCACCGCCGCTTGCGTCCACAACTGCCTCATGACCTCTCCTTTCCTCGCGGAGCCTTCAAGTCGCCGCCGCAAGGGTGAATCAAACCTTAACCAAACACGCACGACGTCGCCGAACCTGTGGACGCCAGGCCCGCTCTACTCGCGGGCGACGCCTTCCAGGATCGGGACGAAACGTACGTCGCACAGGGCTTCGACCGTGAAGCCCCCCTTTCCGTCGCCGGCATAGCGGCGAAGGCTCTGGACAGGCCCGCGACCAACGGGCGCGACGAGCACGCCGTTGGGCTTGAGCTGAGCCAGAAGCCCCTTAGGCTCTTCCTGCGCCGCAGCGGTGACCATAATACGGTCAAAAGGCGCCTGCTCGCGCCAGCCTTCCCAGCCGTCGCCAAACTTGGTGATCACGTTGGTCAGGCCCAAGGCCGAAAAGCGGGCTTCGGCCTCCTTCATCAGGGTGCGATAGCGCTCGACCGTGTAGACGAGGCGCGACACCCGGCTGAGGATCGCGGTCTGGTAGCCCGAGCCGGTGCCGATCTCCAGCACCCGGCAGCGCGGCTCGACCGTCAGGGCCTGGGTCATCAGGCCGACGATGAACGGCTGGCTGATGGTCTGGCCGCAGGCGATCGGCAGGGCCGAATCCTCCCACGACCGCTCCTTGAAGAGGTCGGGCGTGAACAGGTCGCGGGGCGTCTTCTCGATCGCCGACAGCACGTTCGGATCGGTCACGCCTTGCGCGCGCAGCGCGTCCAGCAGCCGCTTCAGCAGCGCTTCGGGGGTCTCGGGGCGCTTGGCGCTCGCCATCACAGGCTGGGCTCCGGCTGGCTTTCCGATTTGGGGGCGAGCTTGGGCGGCGCTCCGCCCAGCACGCCCTTGAGGGCGGCGACGGTGGCGTTGTGCGTCAGGTCGATATGCAGGGGCGTCACCGAGATACGCCCTTCGTACACGGCCTTCAGATCGGTGCCCTCCGGCGGATTGGACGGCTTCGCCGTGAAGCCCGTCCAGTAGTAGTCGCGACCACGCAGGTCCGTCCGCTTTTCAATGCGCCGCAAGTGCGAGTCGCGGAAGCCTTGGCGGGTCACTTCCACGGCATCGACCCGCTCGGGTGGAACCGGCGGGAAGTTGACGTTCATGACCACGTCCGACGGCCAGCCCACCTCGAGCAGGCGGCGGATGATCCCCGGCGCGAAGTGTTCGGCGGTCTCCCAGTGGGCGACGACCTCTTCGGCGAAATAGGTCATGGCCTGCGACAGGGCGATGGCCGGAACGCCCAGCACCATGCCCTCGATGGCGCCGGCCACGGTGCCCGACAGGGTCACGTCCTCGGCAAGGTTCTGGCCGCGGTTGACGCCCGACAGAACGAGGTCGGGCTTGGCTCCCTCGACCAGTTCCTGAAAGGCCAGCGACACGCAGTCGGTAGGCGTGCCCTCGACGGCGAAGCGGCGGGCGTCGATCTTCCGCACGCGCAGCGGGTCGGCCAGGGTCAGGGCCCGGCTGGCGCCCGACTGCTCATACTCCGGCGCGACGACCCAGACGTCGTCCGACAGCGCCGCGGCGATGCGCTCCAGGGACGCCAGTCCCGGCGCGTGGATGCCGTCGTCGTTGGTGAGGAGGATCCTCACGCAGCGCCCCCGATGTGGGTCAGCCCGCCCATATAGGGCTGCAGCACGGCCGGGATGGCGATGCGGCCGGCTTCGTCCTGATAGTTCTCCAGAACGGCGACGAGCGTGCGGCCGACGGCCAGGCCCGAGCCGTTTAGGGTGTGGACGTAGTGCGTGCCCTTTTCGCCGGCCTTCTTGTAGCGGGCATCCATGCGGCGAGCCTGGAAGTCGCCGCAGTTCGAGCACGAGCTGATTTCGCGGAAGGTAGCCTGGCTGGGCAGCCAGACTTCCAGATCGTAGGTCTTGCGGGCGCCGAAGCCCATGTCGCCCTTGCACAGCAGCATGGTGCGGAAGGGCAGCTCCAGCTTCTTCAGCACCGTCTCGGCGCATTCGACCATGCGCTCGTGCTCGGCCTCGGACTGGTCGGGCGTGGTGATCGAGACCAGCTCGACCTTCTGGAACTGGTGCTGGCGGATCATGCCGCGGGTGTCGCGGCCCGAGGCGCCGGCTTCCGAGCGGAAGCAGTAGGTCAGTGCGGTGAGGCGCAGGGGCAGCTCTTCCTCGCCGGTGATCTGCTCGCGCACGAGGTTGGTCAGCGACACCTCGGCGGTGGGGATCAGCCAGTGGTCACCGGTGGTGCGAAACAGGTCCTCGGCGAATTTGGGCAGCTGGCCCGTGCCGAACAGGGCGTCGTCCTTGACCAGCACCGGTGGGCTGACTTCGGTGTAGCCGTGCTCGACCGTCTGCAGATCGAGCATGAACTGGCCGAGCGCGCGTTCGAGCCGGGCGACCTCCTTCTTGAGCACCACGAAGCGCGCGCCGCTCATGCGGGCGGCGGCCTCGAAATCCATGCCGCCCAAGGCCGCGCCCAGGTCGACGTGGTCCTTGGGGGCGTTCAGGCGGCCGGCCGGCAGCTTGGCGGCGTCGCCCCAGCGGCGCTGCTCGACATTGCCCGCCTCGTCCTCGCCTTCCGGCACTTCGGCGGCGGGGATGTTGGGCAGGCTGGCCAGGAGGTCCTTCAGCTTGGCGCCGACGAGGTGCTCTTCTTCCGAAGCCTCGGCCATGCGGCCCTTCAGCGCCTCGACCTCGGCCATCAGGCGGGCGGCTTCGGCCTCGTCCTTCTTGGCCTTGGCCATGCCGATCAGCTTGGAGCTTTCGTTGCGCTTGGCCTGGGCTTCTTGCAGAGCCGTCTGGGCCGCGCGCAGCTGGGCGTCGAGCTTGACGGCTTCCGACGCCGCGCCCGACCGCCCCTTGGCCGACCAGGCCGCTTCATAGGCTTGCGTGTTTTCGCGGATGGCCTTGATGTCGTGCATCGGAATGAGCTCGGCAGGAAGTCGTTAAGAAACGCCCTTCTCTAAGGCGCGTCGCCAAGGGTGCCAACGTTTTTGCTCACGAACACCCCTCTCTCAGAGGGAGGTGGGCTCTCGCTAGACCGCGACGACGTCCTTGCTTTCGTCGGCCTCGCGCTTGCTGCGGCCGCGCTCGATGATCCAGACGCACCAGATGCCGATCTCGTAGAGCAGGCACATGGGGATCGCCAGGGTCAGCTGGCTGATCGGATCGGGCGGGGTCAGGATGGCGGCGGCGATGAATACGCCGACGATCGCGTAGCGGCGGCCGGTGCGCAGCATCTTGGAATCGATGATCCCGGCCATGCCCAGCAGCGAGACCACCACCGGCAGTTGGAAGCAAAGGCCGAAGGCCAGCAGCAGCGAGGTCACCAGGGTCAGGTAGTCCGAAACCTTGGGCAGCAGCTCGACCGAGATGCCGGCGCCGAAGATCTGCTGGTTCATCGAGAACCAGACGATGAACGGCAGCATCACATAGTAGACCAGCGCAGCCCCCATGAGGAACAGCACCGGCGAGGCGATCAGGAACGGCAGGAAGGCCCCGCGCTCGTTCTTGTAGAGGCCCGGCGCAACGAAGCGGTAGAGCTGCCAGGCCAGCACCGGGAAGGTGATCACCACGGCGCCGAACGCCGACAGCTTCAGCTTGGTGAAGAACTGCTCCAGCAGGGCCGTGAAGACGAACTTCTGGTGGGCCACGTCCACCGGCGCGTCCTTCAGGCCCATCAGCACCATGATCAGGTCGAAGGGGTTGTGATGCGCGCCCGTCTTGCTGGCCGCGACCATGCCGGCGGCCACCTCGAACGGGTGGATCAGGAACAGGAACAGCTGGGTCGAGAAGGCGAAGCAGACGCCGAAGCCGACGAACAGGGCCACGACGCAGACGATCAGGCGCGAGCGCAGTTCGGTCAGGTGGTCGAGCAGCGGGGCGCGCGAGGCCTCGATCTCGTCTTCGGGATCATGTCCGATCGAATTGGTCACGAAACGATGTCCGAGCTGGAGGCGGCGGTCTTGGCCGTGCGCTTGCGGACCGGCTTGGCGGCCGGCGCGTCGACGTCAGCACTGGCGGCCTTGGGCTTCGGCGGGACGCCGACGTCCTTGGAGGCGGCCTTGGCGCGCGGCTTTTTGGCGACGACCTCGACCGTGGGCTCGGCGGCGGCCTTGGGCGCGCGCTTGCGAGCCGGCTTGACCGGGGGCTGCAGCGTCGCGGCGGCGTCGGTCTGCGGCTCTTCCACCGGTTCAGGATTGTGCGCGGCGTAGGGGTGAGCCTGCACCGAACCGTTGTTCAGGCTGGCGTCGATGTCGGCGAACACCTGATCGACACTGGCGTCCTTGGCTTCGTCGACCGCAGTCTGCACCGGATTGGCATATTGGCCAGCGCGCATGGCCTCGACCTCGCGGCGCAGCTCGTCGAGCTCCGATTGGCGGGCCATCTCGTCGAAGCTGGCGCGGAACTCGTTGGCCATGCCGCGGATCTTGCCGACGAACTGGCCCAGCTTGCGAAGGAGAACAGGCAGGTCCTTGGGGCCGACCACGATCAGGGCGACCGCGGCGATGACCAGGAGTTCTGCGCCGCCGATATCAGGAAGCATGCAACCGCCTCAGACCGGCCCGGCTCTCCCGAGGAGGCCTGGGCCGCGCAGTATGAAAAACGCGGCCGCGCCCTCTATGCGAAGGCGCGGCGAACCGACCTTACGACTTGCGCAGGTCTTCCTTCTCGGCCTCGGTGCGCGGCAGGGCGCCCGTCGACTTGTTGTCGGCCACTTCCTGGCTGCTGTCGTCCTTCAGGCCGTCCTTGAACGCCTTGATGCCCTTGGCGGCGTCGCCCATGATCCCGGACAGCTTGCCGCGACCGCCGAAAAGCAGGGCGACGACCGCGATCACGATCACCCAGTGAATCCAGCTCATGCTACCCATAACGGCGGTGCTCCTTGCGACAGCGGCGCTTTAGCCGCTGCGGCGTGTCGTTACAATGTCTCAGATAATATAGGCGTCCGCGTGGCGTGGAGCCAAGCGGAACGGAATGCGGCGATTGCGCCCCGGCCAAGGCAGGCTATGCCTTGTCGCCCCCTTCCAGCTCGCCCAGGAAATCCTGAGCGAATTCCGGCGTCTCGCCTTCATCGAGCAGATCCTCGCCTTCGTCGTCGCGCATCGCCAGGGGATCAGGCACGGAAAAGCCCGGCGGCAGGTTGAGGTCGAGCAGCCCCGCGGCCTTCATTTCCGCCACGCCCGGCAGGTCGCCAAGATTCGCCAGGCCATAGTGTTCGAGGAAGGCGTCCGTGGTGCCGAAGGTCACCGGGCGGCCCGGCGTGCGGCGGCGGCCGCGCATGCGGATCAAGCCCAGCTCCAGCAGCACATCCAACGTGCCCCGGCTGGCCTGCACGCCGCGCACGGCTTCGATCTCGGCGCGGGTGACGGGCTGGTGATAGGCGACGATGGCCAGGGTTTCCTGGGCGGCCTTGGACAGGCGCCGCGGCTCCTCGCGCTCCTCGGTCATCAGGAAGGCCATGTCGGCGGCCGTCTGGAAGCGCCAGCGGCCGGCCACTTCAACAAGCTCGATGCCCCGCCCGGCCCAGGTCCGCCGGAGGTCGGCGATCCCCTGGCGGATGTCGGCGCCGTCGGGCAGGCGCTTGGCCAGATCCTGCACGCTCAGCGGCTCGGCCGCCGCGAAAAGCAGCGCCTCGATGCAGCGTTCGGTGAAGATGGGGTCGAGGGTCATGCGAAGCCGCCGAGGAACCTCCCCCTGTGGGGGAGGCGATCGCGCAGCGATCGGTGGGGGGACTTAACTTGGAGGTCGGCAGGCGCGGCGGAAGCTGAAAACTTCCCCCCACCGGCCTTCGGCCGCCTCCCCCACGGGGAGAGGTTCCTTGAGACAGCGATCACGCCCCCTCCTCCGCGTCTGTCCGGGTGCGCAAGTAGATCTCCTCGAACGCGCCCATCTGGCGCACCGTCAGCGCGCCCTCCTTGGCCAGCTCCAGGCTGGCCGACAGGGTCGAGGCCAGATAGCTGGCGGGCGTGGGGCCTTCGGGGTCTTCCTCCCAGCGCTCGACCGGGGCGACGCCGGACAGGGCGGTCCATTCCTCCATCCTCGGCAGGAACGTCCGCAGGCGGTCGCGGGCGTCCTCCAGCGGGTAGGCCTGGGGGGGGCGCGGGGCGTAGTGACGGCCGTGCTCACGCTTGCGCTGGCTGATATAGGCGCTCATCAGGGCGTAGAGGTCGCCTTCGAAACGGGTGGAGGAGACGATCTTCACCGCGTCGGGGTCGCCGCGCATGAAGACGTCGCGCTTGAGCTGCGGGCGCTCCTTCAGGGCCTCGACCGAGCGGCGCATGGCGTCGAGCTTGGCCAGCCGGAAGGCCAGCTGGGCGGCCATCTCCTCGGCCGGCGGCTCCTCGGCCTTGGGGCGTTCGGGCTTGGGCAGCAGCAGGCGCGACTTGAGGTAGGCCAGCCAGGCGGCCATGACCAGATAGTCGGCGGCCAGCGAGAAGCGCACGCGGCGGGCCTGCTGGACGAAGGCCAGATACTGCTCGGCAAGACGGGTGATCGACAGCTGAAGCAGGTCGACCTTCTGGTTGCGGGCCAGGGCCAGCAGGACGTGCAGCGGCCCTTCGTAGCCATCGATATCGATGACCAGGGCCGCGCCGTCTTCGGCCGCCTCCCGGGCGGCCGCGAAGTCGAATGTGGGCTGAAAGCCCGTGCTCACCCGGCGTACCGGCCGTCGAAGGCGGCGTCGAAGCGGGCGCGAGCCTCGATGGGATCGAAAGGCTCGGGAACCCTGACCAGCCGCCCCATTACGGCTTGGGCGCGACGGCGCGCCTCCTTGGACAGCTTGCCGACGCCGGCCATCACGGCCTTCATCTCGTCCATGTCGCCGTTGCAGTGCAGGACGACGTCGCAGCCGGCCGACAGGCTGTCCTTGGCGCGCTGCTTGAAGTCGCCCGACAAGGCTTTCATCGACAGGTCGTCGCTCATCAGGAGGCCGTCGAAGCCCAGCGAGCCGCGGATGACCTGCTTGATGGCCTTCTTGGAGGTGGTGGCCGGGCGGCGGCGGTCGATGGCCGTGTAGACGACGTGGGCCGTCATCGCCATCGGCATGTCCGACAGCACGCGGAACGGGGCGAAGTCGCGCGCGTCCAGCTCGGCCAGCTTGGCCTTCACCACCGGCAGCTCCAGATGGCTGTCGCTCATGGCGCGGCCATGGCCGGGAATGTGCTTGATGATCGGCAGCACGCCGCCGGCCAGCAGGCCCTCGGCCGCCGCGCGGCCCAGGGTCGCCACCTGCTCGGGGGTGTCGCCATAGGCGCGGTCGCCGATGATCTCGTGCCCCTTGGGATCGGGCACGTCCAGCACTGGCACGCAGTCGACGTTGATCCCCAGCGAGGTCAGGTCGTGAGCGATGAGGCGGGCGCCGAGGCGCGTGATCTCGCGGGCGACCAGCGGGTCGTTGGCGACGAGCTCGCCATAGGCGCGGCCCGGCGGATACTTGGCCCAGTGCGGCGATTGCAGGCGGGCGACACGGCCGCCCTCCTGGTCGATCAGGATCGGCGCATCAGGGCGGCCGACCGTCTCGCGCAGCGCCGAGGTCAGCTTCCGGACCTGGTCGGGCGTGTCGATGTTGCGCTTGAAGAGGATGAAGCCCCAGGGCTTCACGTCGCGGAAGAAGGCGGCCTCTTCCGCCGACAGGACGGTCCCGGCGCAGCCGAGGATGGCGGCGGAAGAGGTGCTCATGGTCCCCTCGCCTACTTCACGAAGCAGGATTTGCCGGCGGCGCTCAGGGCGTCGCAGAACGCCTTGGCGTCAGCGCGGCTGGAGAAGCCCGTCACCGAGGTGCGGTAGAGGGTCGAGCCGTTCTTGTCGATCGCCTCGACCTTCTTGCCCTTGCCCGCAGCCAGGCCCGGCGCGATGCGGGCTGCGTCGCTCCAGGCCTTGTCGGCCAGGGCGGTGGAGGACAGGGCGCCGATCTGGACGCTGGCCGGACCCGAGGCGGTCGCGGCGGGCTTGGGCGCGGCGGCGGCCGGCTTGGGCGGAGCCACGGCGGCGGTGGCCAGGCTCTCGATGCTCGGGGCGGGAGCCGGCTTGGCGGCCGGCTTGGCCGCGGGCGGAGCGGCGACCGGGGCGCCGGGCGCGGTGGCGGCGGGCTTGGCCGGCGGCAGGCTGGCGCTCTGCACCGGCG
>NZ_QDKQ01000008.1 GCF_003116815.1 Caulobacter endophyticus | reverse complement strand
GCCTCGGCGGGCGCGGCGGCGGCGGCCGGAGCGGCCTCCTGGGCGAAGGCGGTCGCGCCGAGCGGCGCCCCCGCGAGCGTCGCGGCGAGCATCAGCCCGGCCAGCGGCTTAAAGGTCAATTTCATCGTTGGTATCCCCTTTCCCCGACGATCGTTACAGAGCGGCCGGGCCGGTTTCGCCCGTCCGGATGCGTACGGCTTCTTCGACATTGAGGACGAAGATCTTGCCGTCGCCGATCTTGCCCGTGGCCGCGGCGGCCTTGACCGCTTCGACCGCCTTGGCCGCGGACGCATCGTCCACCACGGCTTCCAGCTTCACTTTCGGCACGAAGTTCACTTGGTACTCCGCGCCGCGATAGATCTCGGTCTGGCCCTTCTGGCGGCCGTAACCCTTCACTTCCGACACCGTCAGGCCTTCGACGCCGGCGGCGACCAGCGCCTCGCGGACCTCGTCCAGCTTGAAGGGTTTGACGACCGCTATGATCAGTTTCATCCGGCTTGCTCCGGCCCGCCTTCGGCGGACCCCCCTTTGTTGATAGCTAGAGCGGATTTGCTCACTCGATCACCGCGACGCCGCCGGACAGGCCGCGTCGTTTCCCCGGCGCTCGCACGCTATCGGTGACGGTTCCTCCAGCGGGGGCGCCGGGTAGGCAATTGGAAAGGAAAGAGGCAAGGCGCCCGAAAAAGTATCATCGGTCGCTCAGTTTGCGCGCTTCTACGGCAATTACGTCGTCCAGCGCCGCCGTGGCGCGGGGCGTCGCGCAACGTCTACAATGGCCGCTCTTCCGCCGTTCCGAAGGATTCTCCGATGACGCCCCTGTGGGCCAAGATCGCCCTCTGGGCGCTGCTCGTCTGCTCGAACGTGTTCATGACCTATGCCTGGTACGGTCACCTGAAGGGCAAGCCCCTGGCCTTGCCGGTAGCGATCCTCAGCAGCTGGTTGATCGCGCTTCCCGAGTACATGCTGGCGGTTCCTGCCAACCGCATCGGCCACGGCGTCTATTCCACGGCTCAGCTTAAGACCGGCCAAGAAGCGATCACGCTGATCGTCTTCACGTTGTTCTCCTATTTCTATCTCGGAGAGACCATCCGCTGGACCACCATGCTGGGCTTCCTGCTGATCTTCGCCGGCGCTGCGCTGGTGTTCTTTTTCAAGTAACGGCGAAGTCTGGATCACGAGGCCGTGATCATCTGCAACGGAGTCGCAATCTGGAGCGTAAAGCCGGCCTGAGTTTCAAGCGAAAGGACCAGGCCATGTATGTGACGCGCTTCCTCTCCGCCGCGGCGGCCATGGCGCTGCTCTCGGGCGTCGCCATCGCCCAGACCGCCGCCCCGGCCGCGCCGGCCCAGCCGCCGGCC
>NZ_QDKQ01000007.1 GCF_003116815.1 Caulobacter endophyticus | reverse complement strand
GTCCAGAACCCTACCCACGATCAATACCCCTGCCGCGGGGTGGAGCAGCCCGGTAGCTCGTCAGGCTCATAACCTGAAGGTCACAGGTTCAAATCCTGTCCCCGCACCCAAAACTACGAAAGCCCCCAGTTCATCCTGGGGGCTTTTGTCGTTCCCGGCCGCGGCCATTTCGCAGTGCGCCAAGAATTTCATATTTGACGATATAGTTCATATATGATGCCTTGTCGGCAGGCGCTCCGCCAGAGAGCGCGGCCGGGAGGAGACGCCTGATGACCCAAGACTCCAGAGTTCGCGATCGAGGGGTCCGCGCGCGCCTCGCGCCCCTGGTGCTGATCGTCGCGCTGTTCTTCCTGTGGGGCGTGGCCAACAACCTCAACGACGTGCTGATCCCGCACCTGAAGAAGGCCTTCTTCCTCACCGACCTGCAGTCGGGCCTAGTGCAGTCGGCCTTCTATCTCGGCTATTTCTTCCTGGCCTTGCCGGCGGGCCTCCTGATGCGCCGCTACGGCTACAAGGCCGCGGTGATCGTGGGCCTCGTCCTGTTCGGGGCAGGGGCCCTGCTGTTCTGGCCGGCGGCCGAGCTGCGCCGCTACGAGCTGTTCCTGGGCGCGCTCTTCGTCATCGCCTCGGGCCTGGCGTTCCTGGAGACCTCGGCCAACCCGCTGATCACCGTGCTGGGCGACCCGGCTCGGGCCGAGCAGCGGCTGAACCTGGCCCAGGCCTTCAATCCGCTGGGCGCGATCACCGCCGTGGTGGTCGGCCGCCAATTCATCCTGTCGGGCGTCGAACCGACGAAAGCCGAGTTCGCGGCGATGACGCCGGACCAGCTGTCGGCCTTCCAGGCCGCCGAGGCCCAGTCGACCCAGATTCCATACCTGATCATCGCCGCCGTGGTGCTGACCTGGGCGCTGCTGGTGGCCTTCACCCGCTTTCCCGTCCAGGCCAGCCGCCCCGATCCGGAGGCCGCCGAGCACAAGGCCGACAAGCCGATCCTGGGCCTCTTTTCCCGTCCGCGCTTCCTGTTCGGCGTGGCGGCGCAGTTCTTCTATGTCGGCGCCCAGGTGGGCGTGTGGAGCTACATGATCCGCTACGGCCAGGACCAGGCGCCCGGCATGGGCGAGAAGACGGCGGCGGCCTATCTGTCGTGGTCGCTGGTCGGCTTCATGGCCGGACGCTTCGCGGGCACGGCCCTGATGAGCCGCATCGATCCCTCGCGGCTGATGGCGCTGTTCGCCGCCGCCAATGTCGGCCTGACCCTGGTCGCCGTGGCCGTGGGCGGCCATACGGGCCTGCTGGCCCTGGCGGCCACCAGCTTCTTCATGTCGATCATGTTCCCGACCATCTTCGCCAGCTCGCTGAAGGGCCTGGGACCGCTGACCAAGACCGGCTCGTCGTTCCTGGTGATGAGCATCATAGGCGGGGCGGTGCTGACGGCGGCGATGGGCGCGCTGTCGGACGCCAGCTCGATCCGCACCGCCATCCTCGTGCCCTGCGCCTGTTTCGCCGTAGTGGGGCTGTTCGCGGTCACGGCCCGCAGACGCGAGGTGACCGCCCACGACGCCGTGCTGGCCGGGGGTCACTGACGATGATGGACGTTCTGGTCTGCGCCGCGCCTGGCGAACTGGTCCTTGAGCGCAGGCCGACGCCTACGCCGGGGCCGGACGAGGTGCTGCTGCGCGTGCGCCGCGTGGGCGTCTGCGGGACCGACATGCATATCTATCGTGGGACGCAGCCCTACCTGTCCTATCCGCGAGTGATGGGTCACGAGCTGTCGGGCGATGTGGTCACCGCGCCGGCGGAGAGCGATCTGGCGCCCGGCGACCGCGCCTATGTCATGCCCTACCTGTCGTGCGGGGCCTGCCCGGCCTGCGCCAAGGGCAAGACCAACTGCTGCATGAACATCCGCGTGCTGGGCGTGCACATGGACGGGGGGATGGCCGAATACCTGGCCGTGCCCGAAGGCTTCGTGCGCAAGGTCGAGGGCGTGGGGCTGGACGAGGCGGCCATGGTCGAGTTCCTGGCCATCGGCGCCCACGCCGTGCGCCGGGCGAGGATCGAGCCGGGCCAGAGCGCCCTGGTGGTCGGGGCCGGCCCCATCGGCATCGCTGCGGCCCTGTTCGCCAGACTTGCCGGCGCGCGGGTGACGGTGCTGGACGGCCGCGAGGACCGCCTGGCCTTCTGTGCCGAGCACCTGGGCGTGGAACGGACGGTGAGTCTGGGCGGACAGACAGCCCAGGCGTTGTCGCAGGCGACCGACGGCGCCTTCTACGACGTGGTGTTCGACGCCACGGGCAATCCGGCCGCCATGCAGCAGGGCTTCGCCTATGTCGGCCACGGCGGGACCTATGTGCTGATCTCGGTGGTGGCGGCCGACATCACCTTCTCCGATCCCGAGTTCCACAAGCGCGAGATGTCGCTGCTGGGCAGCCGCAACGCCACGATCGAGGACTTCGAGCACGTGCTGGCGACGATCCGCGCGGGCCTCGTGCCGACCGTGGCCCTGGCCAGCCATCGGGCCGACCTGAGCGACCTCGCCGAGATGCTGCCAGGCTGGATGGAGCCGTCGGCCGGGGTGATCAAGGCCATCGTGGCGTGCTGATCGACGCCCACTGCCACGTCTGGCGGATCGGGCGGAACGATCACGAGTGGCCGACGCCGGACCTGCCGGGGATCCATCGCGACTTCAGCCTGGACGACCTGCGCGCGGCGGGCGGTCCGGACGGGGTGGTGCTGGTGCAGTCGCAGCCCAGCGCGCGCGACACCGCCTGGCTGCTCGATCTGGCGGAGAGCGATCCACTGGCGCTGGGCGTCGTCGGCTGGACCGAGCTTTCCGCGCCCGACGCGCCGGCCAGGGTCAGGGCCCTGGCGAAGAACCCGAAGCTGAAGGGCCTGCGGCCGATGCTGCAGGACCTGGCGTCCGACTGGATCCTGGATCCCGCGCTGGAGCCGGCGATCGCGGCGATGGTCGAGGCGGGCCTGGCCTTCGACGCCCTGGTTCGGCCCCGGCATCTGCGCTCGCTGCTGGCGTTGGTGCGCCGCTGGCCGGCGCTGCGGGTGGTGATCGACCATGGCGGCAAGCCGGCGATCGGGGAGGGGGCGCTGGATCCCTGGCGAGAGGGCGTCGCCGCCCTGGCCGCCGAGCCGGGCGTGCATTGCAAGCTGTCGGGCCTGCTGACCGAGGCCGGGGAGACGCCGAGCGCCGAGGTGATCTTTCCCTATGCCGCGCACCTGCTGGCGGTCTTCGGACCCGAGCGGCTGATGTGGGGCAGCGACTGGCCGGTGCTGAACCTGGCTGGCGACTACGCCGGTTGGCGGGCGATGGCCGAGGCCTGGGTCGCGCCGGCCGGGCGAGCGGCGCTATTTGGCGAGACGGCGCGACGATTCTATCGCTTATAGAAGGCATGTCCGACGCGCCCGCCAAGAAGCGAGAATATCGCGCACCCGCCCTGGAAAAGGGTCTCGACGTGCTGGAGCTGCTGGCCGCGCACCGGGGCGGCCTGACCCTGGCGCAGATCTCGGCCGCGCTCGATCGCTCGTCCAGCGAGCTCTTCCGCATGGTCCAGGTGCTGGAGGCGCGGGGCTATGTGGGGCGCGCCGCCGACGAGGACGGCCTGGTGCTGACCAACAAGCTGTTCGCCCTGGGCATGACCCGCGCGCCGGCCAAGGACCTGCTGGAAGCGGCCCTGCCGGAGATGCGGGCCTCGTGCCAGGCCACCGGCCAGTCGTGCCACCTGGCCGTGGCCAGCGGCGACCAGATGGTGGTGGTGGCGCGCATCGAGGCCCCGGGCGACCAGGGCTATTCCGTGCGCGTGGGCTATCGCCGCAAGATCGTCGAGGCGACCTCGGGCCTGGTGCTGTTCGCCTTCCAGCCCGAGCGGGTGCGCGAACGCTGGGGCGCTCAGCTGCGCGACGGCGCGACGACGACGAGCTGGGAGACCTTCCTGGCCGCCGCCGCCCAAGCCCGCAAGGAGGGCCACGTGCAGGCGGCCAGCTACGTGACCTCGGCGGTGATCGACCTGTCGGTGCCGGTGCACGGGGCGGACGGCGTGGTGGCGGCGCTGACCTGCCCCTATGTCGATACGCCCAGCGCGATCTCGATGCCCGACACCATCGCCAACCTGCAGCGCCACGCCGCCGCCATCAGCGCCGAGATCGGCCCGACGGCGAGCAACGGCATCTAGAGCCCCGCCAGGTCGCGATCCATCGCCGCGCCGTCGAAAGGCACGACGATGATCTTGCTGCCGTGGCCGTTGTCGCCGGTCTGATCGTCCTTGGGCGTGTCGACGACGGCGAAGGTCATGGCGACCACGTGGCCGTTCTCGATCACCACGCCGGGGCGTTCGAGCTTGTTCCAGTGGTTCCTGGCGCCGTTCGCATAGCGGATGAAGTCGGCGCCCGGCTCGTAGGCCAGGCCCTGGACGCGCCAGCCCGTGATCCCGTCGCGCGAGATCAGGTGGTAGGCGCGGCGCTCGCGCCACTGGTTGACGACGATGTGGTGCCAGCCGCCGCTGTACCAGACGACCGGGTCCTCGAAGGCGCGCATGTCGCGCTGGGGAATGCCGTCCAGACCCCGATAGACGCTGTCGCCCATCACTGTGTAGGGGCCGAGGATGCCGGTCCTGCTGATCAGGATCTGGCCCGAGCGCGGCACGATCTGATAGGCGCCGTCGGACCGCAGCATGACGCTGAAATTGGCCGGCTTCGCGGGCGTGGCCGTCGGCGTGTCGCGCAGGGCGACGTCGCCGGGGGTCTTCACCAGCTGGAAGCGGCTCTGGTCGAGGCTGATCGTGCCAAGCTGGGTCCAGGGGCCGTCGATGCTGTCCGACACGAAAACGTCGCCGCCGCGCGTTTCGCTGACCACCACGGCGTAGCGGCCGTCGTGCATCTTCAGGGCTGTGACGTTGTGGCCAAGGCCGCCCTGGTTGTCGGGCCAGACGAGGCCAAGGTCGCGATAGGGGCCGTACAGGGTGTCGCTGATCGCGGTGACGCCCAGTGACTGGCCCCAGGCCTTGTGGCCCAGCGCTTGATCCCAGCGGCTGGCGAACATGCGGTACTTGCCGTCGTCGCCCTTCAGGATCTGGCCGTCCCAATAGTTCCAGCGGGCCATGGCCGCGTCTTCGAGCCCGTTGCGTGGATCGCGCGGCCCGACCTCCTTGGCGCCCCAGGCCGTCGTCGACAGCCTAGCGCGCGGCATCGGCTTGAAGTAGCCGATGAAGGGCTTGGGGCCGAGCGTCGGTACGGCCTCGGTCGCGACGGCCGGAGCGGACGCGGATTGCGCCGCCGCCGCGCCGGGCAGGGCGAGCGGCAGGGCCAGGCAGGACAGCGCCGTCGCTAGGGCGAGCTTGCGGGTACGCGACATCGATCTATTCCAGCGGACTGTCTTGATGGGCGGGGGCGTCAAGCGCGCTTCAGCACGCCGTCGCGCGCCACCAGCCGAACCCGTTGGCCCTTCTGGAGATCGAGGTCCAGCGTCGAGCCGGCCAGGACCACGGTGTGCTTACCGTCCTCCTTGGCGGTCAGCACGGCCTCGGTCAGCTTGCCGCCGCTCCAGCGGACGTCGACGCCGACGGCGCCGCGGGCCCTCAGGCCGGTCATGGCGCCGGTCGGCCAGGCCGAGGGCAGGGCGGGCAGCAGGTAGATGCGGTCGTTGCGGCTCTGCAGCACCATCTCGGTCATGCCCGATGCGCCGCCGAAATTGCCGTCGATCTGGAACGGCGGGTGGGCGTCGAACATGTTGGGATAGGTGCGCTCGGGGCCGAGCAGCAGTTTCAGGATGCTGTGGGCGCGATCGCCGTCGCCCAGCCGCGACCACAGGTTCAGGCGCCAGGCGATCGCCCAGCCGGTCGACAGGTCGCCGCGCGTAACCAGCGAGGTTTTGGCCGCCTTGGCGAGATCCGGCGTGGTGTCGACCGAGATCTGGTCGGACGGGAACAGGCCGTAGAGGTGCGAGACGTGGCGGTGATGAATGTCGTTGGCGTCGGCGTCCCAGTCCTCCTGCCACTCCTGCAGCTGGCCGTCCTTGCCGATCCTGTAGGGGGCGAGCTTGTCGCGGGCGGCGCGAACCTCGGCGACGAAGGCGGCGTCGGGACCCAGGATGGCCTCGGCCTTCAGGCAGTTGTCGAACAGGTCGCGGATGATCGCCTGGTCCATGGTGGGGCCAGCCACCAGGGACGAACCGTGGCCGTGGTTGTTCTCGGGCGAGATCGACGGGTTGGTGACCAGCACGCCGAACTTCGGGTCGACCACCAGGGTGTCGAGGAAGAAGCGGGCCGAGCCCTTCATCAGCGGGTAGACGCGGGCCAGGTAGGCCCTGTCGCGGCCGTAGTCGTAGTGGTCCCAGACGTGCTTGCACAGCCAGGCGCCGCCGGTGGGCCAGACGCCGAACTTGGCGCCGTCGATCGGGCCGGTCGCCCGCCAGAGATCAGTGTTGTGGTGGGTGACCCAGCCGCGCGCGCCGTACATGGCCTTGGCCATCCGCTCGCCGGTCTGGGCGATGTCGGAAACGAGAGCGATCAGCGGCTCGACCAGTTCGGGCAGGTCGGTCGGCTCGGCCGGCCAGTAGTTCATCTCGGTGTTGATGTTGATCGTGTACTTGCCGCCCCAGGGGGCGAAGGTCTTGTCGTTCCAGATGCCCTGCAGGTTGGCCGGCTGGCTGCCCGGGCGCGAGCAGGCGATCAAGAGGTAGCGGCCGTACTGGAAATAGAGCGCGGCCAGCGACGGATCGTCGGTGGTCGGCGACTGGCGGATGCGCTCGTCGGTGGGCACGAGGTCGGCGCGGGTGCGGCCGAAGTCGACGCCGACGCGGCGGAAGAGAGCGCGGTGATCGGCCTGGTGTCCGGCCAGGATCTTCGCCCACGGCTTGCCGGAGAGCTTGGCGAGCGTGGCCTTGTTCAGCGCGGCGGGATCTCCCGAGACGTCGTCATAGCGGCGATAGCTGGTGGCGGCCGCGATCAGCAGCAGCACCTCGTCGGCGCCCGTCACCGACAGCTTGCCGGCAGAGCCCGAGATCTGGCCCCCCTTGGCGCGCACCTCGACCCGGGTCTCGAAGGTCAGGCGCGCGTCGATGCCCTGCGAGGCTTCGTTCTTGCCCGCCAGGATCAGGTGCGTCCCCTCGACCGACGAGACGGGCCTGGACTTCAGCGGCGAGGAAAAGGAGAGGTCGACCGAGACCGCGCCCTTGCGGCTGGCGGTCAGGCGCACGGCGATCACGCCGTCGGGATGGCTGGCGATCACCTCGCGCAGGTGGCTGACGCCGCCGGCGGTGAAGCGGGTCGTGGCGATGGCGCCGTCCAGATCGAGGTCGCGGACATAGGCCTGCCCGGCCTCAGGGAGGCCCGGGAAGTCGAGCTTCAGGTCGCCGATGGTCTGGTAGGACATCTGGCGCTTGGGCAGGGCCATGAACTTGGCGTCGGCCAGGTCGGTGGCCTTGGCGTACTCGCCGGCGTCGATCAGGCGGCGGATCTCGGGCAGGGCGCCCCTGGCCTCGGGGTTGATCGGCTCGTAGGGGCCGCCTGCCCAAAGGGTGTCTTCGTTCAGCTGCAGGCGCTCGGCTGCGACGCCGCCGAAGATCATCGCCCCCAGCTTGCCAGAGCCGACGGGCAGGGCCTCGACCCATTCCTTGGCCGGCTGGCGATACCACAGGCGCGGGGCCTTGGACTTGTCCGCGGCGGCGCGCACGGGCGAGGCGGCGACCAGGGAGGCGCCGGCGGTGGCGGCCAGGGCGGTTCTGCGGGTCACATTCATCTTGTCGCCGTGCCTTGTTCTGAACGCGAAAACAATCGTGGTGGTGGGGGGAGCAGCCGGAAGCTCAGGGCTGCTCGGAAAGGGCGAAGATGCGGCGCATGTCGCGCCATTTGCCGGTCGGGGCCGAGCCGGGCAGGGGCTTCTGGAAGGCCGACATCAGCCGTTCCCAGGCCCGGACGTCCCGCGAGGCCATGTCAGCGGCGGCCTTGGCCTGCGGCGAGAAATCGGGTCCCGCCTCAATGACCATGAACAGCCGGTCCTGGACGCGCCAGATCTCCATATCGAGGATGCCCGCCGCGCGGATCGACGCGACCACGGGCTCGGGAACCGCGCCGGGGCGGTGCCAGGCCTCGTAGCGGGCGATCAGCTCGGCGTCGTCCTTGAGGTCGAGGGCGGGGCAGCGGCGCACGTCAGTTGATCCAGCCGCCGTCTATGATGTGGATCTGGCCCGTGGTGAAGGCCGACTCGTCGCTGGCCAGATACAGCGCCAGCTGGGCCAACTCTTCGGGCTTGCCAAGGCGCCCCATCGGCTGGCGGGCGGTGAAGGCCTTGTGGGCGGCCGCGTAGTCGCCGGTGTCGGCCAGGCGCTGGTTCAGCGACGGGGTGTCGACAGTGCCCGGGCAGATGGCGTTGCAGCGGACCCCCTGGCCAACGAAGTCGGCGGCCACGGCCTTGGTCAGGCCGATGACGGCGGCCTTGGTGGCGCCGTAGGCGAAGCGTCCCGGCACGCCTTTGATCGAGCTGGCCACCGAGGCCATGTTGACGATAGAGCCGCCTCCGGCCGCCAGCATGGCCGGCAGGAACGCGCGAATGGCGCGGTATTGGGCCGTGACGTTGAGGTCGCAGGAGAACGCCCAGGCCTGTTCGTCGCAGTCGAGGATGGTCCCCGAATGGACGTAGCCGGCGCAGTTGAACAGCACGTCGATAGCGCCCAGCTCGGCGGCCAGGGCGTTGATGGCGTCGGGATCAAGCACGTCCAGGCGGCGGCCCTCGCAGCCCTCGACGCCGGCGAGCAGGTCTTGGTTGAGATCGGTGGCGATCACGCGCGCGCCCTCGCGGGCGAAGAGTTCTGCGCTGGCCTTGCCGATGCCCTGGGCGGCCGCCGTGACCAGGGCGGTCTTGCCTGAAAGTCTTCCCATCGGTGTCGCCCCTTAACTTACGCGCCGCAGCGGCAGGCAGGCCGGACCGATCGGGTCGAAGGCCTTGTAGGTGAGGATGAATTCCTGGTGGCCCAGCGCCTCGGACACCGTCCGTGCGCCACCGGCCACGGCCAGGACCAGGTCGAATATCTCGTCGCCGACCTCGTCGAGCGTGCCGCGGCCTTCCATGATCCGGCCGGCGTCGACGTCCATGTCGCCGGAGAGCTTGCGGTAGGTCTCCGGGTTGGCGCAGACCTTGATCACCGGCGAGACGGCCGAACCGACCACCGAGCCGCGGCCGGTGGTGAATAGGGTCAGGTGGCAGCCGCAGGCGATCAGCTCGACGATCTCGGCGTTGTCGGAGATGTTGGGAAAACCGAACCGCACCTCGCCGTCGGGGACCACGTCGAGCAGGTAGAGGCCGCCGCTGACCGGCTGGTCGCCGGGCTTGAGAATGCCGACGATCGGGGCCGATCCCGACTTGGAATAGGCCCCCATGGACTTTTCTTCCTGGGTGGTCAGGCCGCCCTCGGCGTTTCCCGGCGCGAAGCTGCCGTAGCCCATGACGGTATAGTAGGCCTCGGCCTTGCGGACGCTGGCTTCCAGCGCCAGGCCCAGTTCCGGCGTGATCGCGCGGTCGGCCATGATCTTCTCGCAGCCGACCAGCTCGCCGGTCTCCTCGAAAACGCAGGCCGCCCCGGCCGCGCCCAGGCGGTCGAAAGCCCGCCCCACGGCGGGATTGGCGGTGATGCCGCTGGTGCCGTCCGAGCCGCCGCAGATAGTTCCGATCACCAGCTCTGAGACGTCCATAGGCGCGCGCGGCGCCTGCTCGGCCACGGACTTGAGGCGGGCCACGGCCTCGACGCCCTTGCGGACGGTCTCGGCGGTGCCGCCGCTTTCCTGGATGACCAGCACTTCCACGGGGCGGCCGCTGGCGGCGATCGCCGCGCGCAGGGCCTCGCGGTTGAAGCTCTCGCAGCCCAGCGAGACCAGCAACACGCCGCCGATATTGGGATGCGTGCCGATCGCCTGCATGACCTTCAGCGCATAGGCGTTGGGATAGCAGCCGGGAAAGCCGATCAGGTGGACGTCGGTGTCGTCGCTCTTCGTCACGATCGCCCGGGCCACGTGGTGGGCGCACTCGACCAGATAGGCCACGGCCACGACGTTGCGGATACCCTTGCGGCCGTCGGCCCGCAGGAAGCCGGTGAGTGCGCTCATGACGCCTCTCCCGTGGCCTGGCGGGTGTGGCTGGCGATGTAGTCGCTCTTCATGTTGTGCATGTGGACATGGGCGCCGGGCGCCGCGGGAGCGGTCATCGAGCCGATCGGCGCGCCGTACTTCAGCACCTTGTCGCCGATGGAGAGGGCGTGGCGGGCGATCTTGTGACCGACGGGGACGTCGTGCGGCGCGGCCAGCACCGCGCCGTCGATCTCGATGGCCTGGCCGGCCTGGATCGCTTGCGCCAGCACGAGAACGTTGTCTCCGGGATGGAGCAGGATCGGCTTCACGCGGCGGCTCGCGCGGACGGGAGGGGGGCGGCGGGATGCAGCAGCCCTTCGGCGCGCAGGTCGTCCCACAGGCTGGCGGGGATCGGCGTCTCAATCCAGGCCAAGGCGTCGGCGACCTGGGCGGGGCTGGCCATGCCGGGGATCACGCTGGCCACGGCCGGGTGGGCGAGGGGGAATTGCAGGGCGGCCGCCGCCAGCGGAACGCCATGGGCGGCGCAGACCCGGCGCAGGCTCTCCACCCGCGCGACGATCTCGGGGCCGGCCGGGGCATAGTTGTAGTGGATCGGCCCGCCGCCGGGCGCCTCGACCAGGGCGCCGGAGTTGAAGGGACCGCCGACGATGATCTTCACACCTCGCTCCACGCAGCGCGGCAGGAAGCCGTCCAGCGCGGTCTGTTCCAGCAGGGTGTAGCGGCCAGCCAGCAGGAAGACGTCGAGATCGACGTGGGCCAGGGCCTCGTCGCAGACGGCCTGCTCGTTGACGCCCAGGCCGATGGCGCCCACGGCTCCGGCGTCCTTCAGTTCGCGCATGGCTCGGTAGCCGCCGTCGAGGAAGTCGCGCATGTGGCCGGCATGGGCCTCGCCGTGGGTGTCGCGGCCCAGGTCGTGGGCCAGCAGCACGTCGACCCGGTCGCGGCGCAGCCGGCGCAGGCTGTCTTCGAACGTACGCATGACGCCGTCGTAGGCATAGTCGAACACCGGCTCAAAGGGGGCGGCGTCGACGAAGCCGTGGCGCTCGCGCTCGTGGGCGTCGATCGGCTCCAGGCGGCGGCCCACCTTGGTGGAGACGACGACGTCGCGGCCGGCCAGGGCGTGGCCCAGGCGGATCTCGCTAAGGCCAAAGCCGTAGTGCGGGGCGGTGTCGAAATAGCCGATGCCGGCGGCGAGGGCCGCATCGATCACCGCGCGGGCCTGGGCGTCAGAAACGGGGGCGTAGAGGTTGCCCACGGCCGCGCCGCCGAAGCCCAGGCGCGGCAGTCGCGCCAGAACCTGCGATCGCTCGTCGGCGACATCCATCCGCGCTTCCATCCCGTTTATTTATAAAATCGATGTTGCTGGTAAAATTCCATTGCTTGTCCCGCAAGTCAATGCGCCAGCCATCAAGCGCAGCTGCGCGGGCAAAGAAAAAGGGGCCCGCCGTGAAGCGGGCCCCGTCGAGGAAGTCGCGGAAGAAAGGCGTTAGCGGCGCACGCGCAGGGTGACGCCGAAGGTGCGCGGGTCGCCAAGCGTGCCGGTGATCGCGCCCGTGTTCGCAGCGCCCAGCGACAGATAGTAGAGCTTGTCGAAGACGTTGCGGCCCCAGACCTGCAGGTCCCAGCTGCCGTCCTCGGCGCCGATCCCGGCCCGCAGGTTCAGCAGGGTGTAGCCCTTGATCTTCGAATATTCGGAGTTCGAGGCGCTGGTGTAGTAGGACGACTTGTAGCTGGCGTCGTAGCCGGCATAGGCCACGAGGCCGTCGCTGCGCCAGGTTCCGGCGGCCTTCCGATATTCGCCGCCGGTCGAGGCGGCCCACAGCGACGCGCCGGGCAGGCGACGGCCGGTAAGGTTGCAGTAGGTCGCCAGCTGGATCTCGATCGGGCAGGCGGCCTGTTCGTAGCTGGTGTAGCTGGCGTCGTTGTAGGTGGTCGAGCCGTAGAGGGTCAGGCCCTGGACCGGGGCTGCCCGCAGGTCCAGCTCGACGCCGCGGCTGCGCACGCTGCCGGCGTTGGTCAGGTAGCTGGCGTTGTTGATCAGGTTGACGGCGGTGGTCTGGTAGCCGTCGTCCTCGGTCCAGAACAGGGCGAGGTTGGCGGTCAGGCGGCGGTCGAACCAGGTGCTCTTCAGCCCGGCCTCATAGGCGTCGATGGTTTCCGGGGCGATGACCGGATCGACGGCGTTGGCGCCGGAGGTGTTGATGTTCGACAGGTTCAGGCCGCCGGCCTTGTAGCCCCGGGCGTAGGTGGCATAGACGAGCGGGCCGTTGTCGAAGGTGTAGGCCAGGGTGATGTTGCCGGTCAGGCTGTCGCCGGAGGTCTTGGAGGCGAACTTGTTGGCCGCGCCGAAGCGGGCGCGCAGGGCCAGGGCCGTGGCCTGGTCGGCGGCGCTGAGGCCCGACAGGTCGGCGCCCCAGGCCGTCTGGTCGAACCAGCCGGTCATCTTCTCGTAGGTGTAGCGCAGGCCGCCGGTGACATCGAAGCGGTCGGTGACGTGCCAGGTGCCTTGCGCGAAGGCCGCCGCGCTGGTGGTTTCCGGGCTGGAGTGGCTGACGATCGAGTAGTTGTTCAGCGCCGCCGCCCGCACCGTGGCCGAGGCCGCCGCCGGGGCCAGCAGCCAGTCGGCCGCTGCCGAGCCGTAATAGTTTACCGCCTCGGCCTCGAGGTCCTGCCAGAAGTAGTAGAGGCCTGCGACGTAATCGAGCTTGCGCTCGCCCTCCGAGCGGATTCGCAATTCCTGGCTGAACTGCTGCTGGTCGTTGTCCTGGTGGGCGTCGATGATCGCCGAGACGGTCGTGCCGTCGGCGTCGTTGTGCGGACGCCAGTGCCAGCCGCGCCAGGCGGTGACCGAGGTGATGGTCGCGTCGGCGAGCTTGTAGTCGACGATGGCCGAGACGCCGCCGTGGGTCTCGAAGTAGCTGTTCTTGGTGTTGACCGAGACGCGGCGCGCCTCCGGATCGATCGGCGGCGGCGTAAAGCCGACGCGCGCGGCGCGGGCCAGATAGCCGTTGGGATAGGCCGCCCCGCTGTCGGCGTAGTTGGTGAAGAGGCCCGTCAACACGGCGGCGGCGGTGTTGGAATACTGCTGGCCGTAGTCGCCCGACAGCTTGATCGACAGGTTCTCGTTCGGCGTCAGCAGGAACTGAACCCGGCCGCCGAAGTCGTGATAATCCTGGGTTTTTGACCCGTCATAGACGTTGGTCATGTAGCCGCCGCGCTGGGTGTTGGCCAGCGAGACGCGGTAGGCCAGCTTGTCCTCGACGATCGGACCCGAGGCGATCAGGTGGGCCTGGAAGTAGTCGTAGTTGCCGCCGGTGACGTCGGCGTTGAATTCCGGCGTGAACTTCGGCTCCTTGGTGGCGATGACGAGGGCGCCGGCCGAGGTGTTCTTGCCGAACAGCGTGCCCTGCGGGCCGCGCAGCACCTGCACCGAGTCGAGGTCGGCCAAGTCGAACACCGCCTGGCCCGGACGGCCCAGATACACCTGGTCCAGATAGACGCCGACCGCCGACTGCAGGCCGTCATTGTAGACCGAGACGTTGTTGCCCAGGCCCCGGATGTTGATGCTGGTGTTGCGCGGGTTGGTGACGCTGACCGACAGGCTGGGCGACAGGGTCTGCAGGTCGCGCACGTTGAAGGCGCGGGCGGCTTCCAGCTGGGCGCCGCCGAAGGCGGACACAGCCACCGGCACGGTCTGGGCGTCCTCGTCGCGGCGGCGGGCGGTGACGACCACGGCGTCCAGGCCCACGGCGTCGTCGGCTGTCGCTAAGGCCGGTTCGGGCGCGGCTGGCGTTTCGGCGGCGAGGACGGGCGCGGCGCCCGCCATCAGCGCGACGCACGAGGCGGCCAAGGTCAGGCGACGCAGCATCACGTTGCGGTTGTGGTCACGGCGAGTATTCGCCTGGCGGATAGAAACGAGTACGCCCGACATCGCGAGGAGCCCCCATAAACGGCAAGAACAACCGCAGAAAACGACGATCAGTGACGCGTCGGCGGGCCCTTCGCCGATGCGTCGTCGTTGCGGTGCGGAGGGAGCTTTAAATCCCAACTACTCCGATCGGCATTACAGAAATTCTCAACAGGGCGTTTCGAAATTGTCGTAAGAGCGCTCGGCCTTGCAGGCCTTAGGGGGAAGGGAGAACACGAGGGAAGCGTCATGAAGACCCATCGAACGACCCTGCGCGCACGGCTGCTGGCCGGCGCCCTGATCGCCGCCGCCAGCCTCGCGGGCGGCCTCGCCCACGCCGCCGAGCCTGCAACTCCGGCCGCGACGCGGGCGGTCGAGAAGCGTCCGAACTTCTTGGTCATTGTCGCCGATGACTTGGGCTATTCTGATCTCGGCGCCTTCGGCGGCGAGATCGAGACGCCGAATCTCGACGCCCTGGCCAAGGCTGGCGTGCGGCTGTCGGGTTTCCACACCGCCCCGACCTGCTCGCCGACCCGCTCGATGCTGATGACAGGCTCGGACAACCACCAGGTGGGCCTGGGCTCGATGGCCGAGGTGCTGACGCCGGGGCAGAAGGGACGGCCGGGCTACGAGGGCTATCTCAACGAGCGCTCGGTGACCGTCGCCGAACTGCTGCGCGACAGCGGCTACCGCACCCTGATGGCCGGCAAGTGGCACCTCGGTTTGGCCGACGACCAGTCGCCGACGGCGCGCGGCTTCGAGCGCTCCTACGCCCTGCTGCAGGGCCTGCAGAACCACTTCGGCGAGGACCAGACCGAGGCCTACAAAGCCGCGGGCGCGGCCTCGACCTTCCGCGAGGACGGCAAGGTGGTGACCTATCCCAAGGGCGTCTATTCGGCCGACTTCTACGGCGACAAGATGGCCCAGTTCATCCGCGAGGGCGCGGGTGATAGCCGGCCGTTCTTCGCCTATCTGACCTTCACCGAGCCGCACTGGCCGCTGCAGGCTCCGCCTGAGACCATCGCCAAGTACAAGGGCCGCTACGACGCCGGCTACGAGGTGCTGCGCGAGCAGCGTCTGGCCAAGCTCAAGGCGCTGGGCCTCGTGCCCAAGGACGTCAAGCCGCACCCGTTCATCGACACTCCGGCCTGGAGCTCGCTGAGCCCCGAGCAGAAAAAGGACCAGTCGCGCCGCATGGAGATCTACGCGGCCATGGTCGACCGCATGGATCAGAACATCGGCAAGGTGGTCGCGGCGCTGAAGGCCTCGGGCCAGTACGACAACACCGTCATCGTCTTCCTGTCGGACAACGGCGCCGAGGGCAGCCGCATCGACACCGTGCGCGGCGTCGCCGACCCTGCCAAGATCGCCACGCTGGGCATCGACAACAGCTTCGACAACCTGGGCGCGGGCTCCTCGCACGTGGGCTACGGCCCCGGCTGGGCGCAGGCGGCCACCGCCCCGACCCGCCAGGTCAAGGGCTACACCACGGAGGGCGGCATCCATACGCCGGCCATCGTCGAGGGCCCCGGCGTAAAGGGCGACGGCCGCATCGTCGACTCCCTGGCCCACGTGTCCGACGTCGAGGCCACGGTGCTGGAACTGGCCGGGGTGAAGCGTCCCGAAACCTATCGCGGCCGCGCCGTCGCCCCGGCCATCGGCCGTTCGTGGGTCGCCGCGCTGGCGAGCCCCGACGCCGTCGTGCGCGGTCCGCAGGACCTGGTGAATTGGGAGCTGTTCTTCCGCCGGGCCGTCCGCCAGGGCGATTGGAAGGCAGTCTACCTGCCCAGCGCGCCGGGCGGGGCGGCCTATTCGCGCGAGGCGGTGCTGCCGGCCAACTGGCAGCTCTTCAACCTCAAGAGCGACCCGGCCGAGGCCCTCGACCTGGCGTCCAGCCAGCCGGCCAAGCTGAAGGAACTGGTCGAGGCCTGGAACCGCTACGCCGAGCAGAACGGCGTGGTCCTGCCGCCGCCGCAGCCGGCCACCGGTGCGGCCGCGCCCGCAAAGGCCGGCGCGCGCTGATGCGGCGCGGCCTTCCTGCGGCGGCGGTGGTCGCGTTGGTCGCGGGCCTTTCGGCCGGCGGCTTCACGACCGCCGATCCGTCCGGCGTCGACGTGGCGGCGATCCGCGCCGCGCCCGCCGGCGCCTGCAAGACCCGGGAAGGTCGCGCCTTCATTCCCGCCGGCGAGGTGTCGCTGGGCGAGGACGGTCCGGGGCGGCCGGGCAGGGTGGTGGCAGTCGAGGGCTTCTGGCTGGATCGCCACGAGGTGACCAACCGCCAGTTCGCCGCCTTCGTCGACGCCACCGGCTACGTAACCCAGGCCGAGCGGGACGGAGCCTCGGCGGCGTTCGTCCAGCCCGAACATCTGGCCTCCGGCCTCGACGACGCGGGCCAGTGGTGGAAGCTGACGCCGCGCGCCAACTGGCGCCGGCCGCACGGCGGCGGGGCCGACGACCTGGCCCATGCCGACGAGCCGGTGGTGCACGTGGCCTATGCCGACGCGGCCGCCTACGCCCGCTGGGCCGGCGGACGCCTGCCGACCGAAGCCGAGTGGGAGCGCGCCGCGCGCGGCGACCAGGCCGGTCCGCGCGCGCCCCAGGCCTGGGCCTATGACGACGACGGCAAACCCACGGCCAACACCTGGCAGGGCGAGTTTCCGCTGGCCCAGGCAGACGAAGACCACTTCACGGGCCTGGCGCCGGTCGGCTGCTTCTCGCCCAACGCCTTCGGCCTCGTCGACATGATCGGCAACGTCTGGGAGTGGACGGCCAGCCCCGCCGGAACCTCGGGCGTCGAGCGCCTGATCAAGGGCGGCTCGTTCCTCTGCGCCTTCAACTACTGCGCCAACTTCCGGCCCGCCGCCTGGCAGGCGCAGGAGGAGGGCATCGGAACATCGCACGTGGGCTTCCGGGTGGCGTACGAAAAAGCCTCTCTCAAAGAGAGAGGGGTTCGGGATCCCCGTCCAGATCTGTCCGCTGCCTGACGATCTCCAGCCGATCGCCCGCGTCGCGCATCTCGTAGAGCTTGCCGCGGGCGTTCTTGAACGGGCGGTGGACCACCATCATCAGCTGGCCGTCGAAGCGGTGGAACAGCATGCCGTGGCCGCTGTCGTGGCGGACCAGCGGCGGCAGCTGTTCCCAAGGACCCTCGATCGTTCCGCTCTTCGAGCGCGCCTGCGACTGGACGTAGCCGTTCTTGTCGTAGCTGGACCACAGCATCAGAAGTTGGCCGGTCTTGCTCGTGAACAGCTGCGGGCCGTCGGTGACGTAGGCCAGATCGCCCTCGGGCTGCTTCTTGCCGTCGGCCCATGGCGCCTGGCTGGCGGTGAACAGCGTGCGGCGCGGTCCGGCGGCCGCCAGGTCGTCGGTCAGGGGCAGGGCCTCGATGGCCCCGTCGCCCACCTGCAGCCACTCGCGCGAATAGACATACCAGGGCCGCCCGTCGGGGGCGACGTAGAGCGTGCCGTCCAGCGTCATCAGTTCTTTCGGCGCGACCGGCTCGCCGTCGCGGACGACGGTAAACGGGCCTTCGGGGCTGTCGGCCACGGCCAGGATCGTGCCGCGCCGGTAGGGTTTGCGCTTGCCGACCGGCGGCAGGAGGGCGGCCTCGTCGTGGAAGGTGGCGAAGATGAGCCAGCGGCCTCGCCACTGGTGGACCTCCGGCGCCCAGGCTCCGCCCTTGAACCAGGCCGTGGTCGGCGCTTGGAACACGCAGCGCGGCTTTTTCCAGTTCAGCAGGTTGCGGCTGACATACATCATCACGCCCAGGCCCGGCGTGCCGCTGAGCCGCGCGATGTTGGAGGTGTAGAGCCGATAGAGCCCGGCCCCGTCGTCGGCGACCATGAACGGGTCGTGCAGCGGCATGTTCGGCAGGCGCAGCGCCGGCTCGGCGCGGACGGTGGTGGGGAGGAGCGCCAGGGCGGCGGTCCCGAGGGCAAGCGCCCGTCGCGAGGTGTCGATGGGCATGCTTCCTCCAGGCGACGCGCTACGAGACGCGATCTAGAAAGACATGGCGGCGCTTTGCAACGGCCAGGGCAGGGGGCAAGCTGGCGGCGTTGTCGCGGCGTGCGGCAAAGGTCGTGCTGGCCTATCGATGTTTTAGGGCATAAACCTCGGCCGATAACGAAGCATGCGACAGAGGCTGGCCCAAAACAGCCTCGCCCCTAGGAGGAACGCGTTGATCGAGTCGGTTCTGATCGCCAATCGCGGCGAGATCGCGCGCCGGATCATCCGCACCGCGCGCGAGATGGGCGTGCGCACCGTCGCCGTCCACTCGGAAGCCGACAGCCACGCCCCCTTCGTGATGGAGGCCGACATGGCCATCCTGATCGGCGGCTCGCCGGCCCGTGAAAGCTACCTCGACCCCGCCAAGATCCTGGCCGCCGCCCGCCAGACCGGCGCCGAGGCGATCCACCCAGGCTATGGCTTCCTCTCCGAGAACGCCGACTTCGCACAGGCGGTGATCGACGCAGGGCTGGTCTGGATCGGCCCGCCGCCGTCGGCGATCCGCGCCATGGGACTGAAGGACGCCGCCAAGAAGCTCATGATCGAGGCTGGCGTGCCCACCACCCCAGGCTATCTGGGCGACGACCAGTCGGTGGAGCGCCTGACCGCCGAAGCCGCCAAGATCGGCTTCCCCGTGCTGATCAAGGCCGTGGCCGGCGGCGGCGGCAAGGGCATGCGCAAGGTCGACCGCGCGGAAGACTTCGTCGAGGCCCTGGGCTCGTGCCGCCGCGAGGCCGCCGCCAGCTTCGGCGATGACCGCGTGCTGCTGGAGAAGTGGGTCACTCGCCCGCGCCACATCGAGGTGCAGGTGTTCGGCGACCAGTTCGGCGACGTCGTCCACCTGTTCGAGCGCGATTGCTCGCTGCAGCGCCGCCACCAGAAGGTTATCGAGGAGGCTCCGGCCCCCGGCATGGACGAGGAGACTCGGGAAGCGGTCTGTGGCGCGGCCGTGCGCGCCGCCCAGGCCGTCGGCTATGTGGGCGCGGGCACGGTGGAGTTCATCGCCGACGCCAGCGAAGGCCTGCGCGCCGACCGCATCTGGTTCATGGAGATGAACACCCGCCTGCAGGTGGAGCATCCGGTCACCGAGATGGTCACCGGTCAGGATCTGGTGGAGTGGCAGCTGCGCGTCGCTTCGGGCGAGCCGCTGCCGCTGGCTCAGGACGAGATCGAGCTGCAGGGCTGGGCCATGGAGGCGCGCCTCTATGCCGAGAACCCCGCCACCGGCTTCCTGCCCTCGACCGGGCCGCTGAAGCACTTCCGCCTGCCGGAGGGTGACGTGCGGGTCGACAGCGCGGTGGAGGAGGGCGGCGAGGTCACGCCTTTCTACGATCCGATGATTGCCAAGCTGATCGCCCACGGCGTCGACCGCGAGGACGCGGCCCATCGCCTGGCCGAGGCCTGCAAGCTGGTCGAGGTCTATCCGGTCAAGACCAACGCCGCCTTCCTGGCCGCCTGCGCCAGTCATCCGGACTTCGTGGAGGGTGCGATCGACACCGGCTTTATCGCCGCGCGCCTGGACGAACTGACCGAGCGCCAGTTCTCGGACGCTCCGACCCTGGCCGCCATCGGCCAGCGGCTCGAGACCTTTATGGCCGCCGACCAGCCCAAGGCCGATCCGTGGGCCAGCGCGCCCTCGCGCCTGCTGGGCTTCCGCATGGGCGCGCCGCGCGCGGCCATGGCTCTGCCGCTCACCGTGGACGGCGCCAGGGTTCCGCTGCGGGTGGGCCTGGTGACCGGCGCTGGCGACGACTGGTCGTGGGACATCACCGTCGAGGACGGCCGGCCGCTCGACGACGTCGACGTGCTGCCCGGCGTCTACGGCCGCGACCCGCTCTATGTGTTCGAGGGCGGCGACGTGCGCGAGTTCGATTTCGCGCCCCAGGTTGGCGGCGGCGCCCATGGCGCCGCGTCGGACGGGGCCATCCTGTCGCCGATGCCGGGCAAGGTGGTGTCGGTGGCGGTTTCGGCCGGCCAGGCCGTGACCAAGGGCCAGACCCTGCTGGTGCTGGAAGCCATGAAGATGGAGCACGCCCTGGCCGCGCCGTTCGACGGCGTGGTCGGCGAACTCACCGCCGTGGCCGGCGGCCAGGTCGCCGAGGGCGTGGTGCTGGCGCGGCTGGAGGCGGCGGAGCGCTAATCTCCGTAAAATCCGCGCGAAGGCGGGAATTTTACGGAGATTGGCTAGCTTACGCCGGCAGTCTCGCCAGCTCGCTGGCCTCGTCCTCGCTCTCGTCCAGCGCCCCGAGTTCGCCTCGGGCCCGCGCGGCCTTGCCGTACAGCAGCTCGAACAGCGGGCTGGCCATCAGGGTGGTGATGATCGCCATCAGCACCAGCATCGAGAATAGCGCCGGGCCGATGATGCCCTTCTGCAGGCCTATGTTGATGATGATTAGCTCCATCAGGCCGCGGGCGTTCATCAGGGCGCCGATGCCGCAGGCGGTGGCGTTGTCCTGGCCGGTCAGGCGCGCGGCGGCCCAGCAGGCGCCGCCCTTGGCCAGGATCGAGCCGGCCAGGATCACCAGGGTCACGGCGACCAGACCGAAGCTGTTGACCATGGTCAGCTGTGTATGCAGCCCCGAGAAGGTGAAGAACATCGGCAGCAGCAGCACGACCGCGAACGGCTCCAGCTGCTTCTTGACCTCGCGGCTGAGCACGCCGCGCGGCAGCACCGTGCCCAGGATGAAGCCGCCGAACACCGCGTGGATGCCCACCGCGTCCATCGCCCAGGCGCACAGCGCGAACAGCATGACCACGACGCCCAGTATGTTGGGCGTGACCTTGCCTTCGCGCTCGGCCCAGCGGCCCAGCGGGGCCAGCAGTTTCGGGCCCAGGGTGACCATGAAGGCGACGAAGACCGCGCCGCCGACGATGGCCTTGATCGCCACGGCCGGGCCGCCGCCGAAGGTGGCAAGGACGACGGCCAGCACCGTCCAGGCGCCGGCGTCGTCGATGGCTCCCGCCGACAGCGACAGCGTACCCAGCGGCGTCTTGGACAGGCCGCGCTCGTGGATGATGCGGGCCAGCATCGGGAAGGCGGTAATCGAGATCGCCGCGCCCATGAACAGCGTGGCCTGGAAGGTGTCGATGCCCTTGCCGAACAGGCCCAGGTGCAGCAGCCACGGCGCGATGGCCACGGCGACCAGGAACGGCGCGGCCATGCCCGACAGCGACACGGCCGCCGCGCTCTTGGCGTTGCTCTTGAAGTGGTCGGCCTGGAAGCCGAGGCCCACCAGGAACATGTAGAGCCCGACGCCCATCTGGGCGCCGACATAGAGGACGCTCTTGGAATCCTTGGGGAACAGCATGTGCTGGATGTCGGGCGCCAGCAGGCCGAACAGCGACGGTCCCAGCAGCACGCCGGCGATCATCTCGCCCACGACCTGAGGCTGGCCCAGATATTTCTTGGCGAGCCAGCCGACCAGCCGGCTGACCGCGATGATCACGAACATCTGCAAAAAGAAGACAACGCTGAGCTCAGCCGCCGTCATGGTCCCGTCCCCCGAAATCGCGCCGTGCTTCGACGGTCGCCGTCTCTTCCCTGAGACTCCGATATCATTGGTCGGGAATGGGACCTAGGGGTTATATGATAGCGTTGTCAGTTCGTTGTGGGCGGCTGGCGCTTGCGCCGTGAACAGAGCGCGCTAAATCGGCTCCATGGCCCTGCACATGATCAAGCTGGTCGTCGGCTGTGACAACATCGACGACCTCGTCGCCTGGCACAAGGAAGGCCATCCGTGGGTGATGCACACCCGGATGACGCCCAAGCGGATCGGCGAAATCCTGGACGGCGGCTCGCTGTACCGGGTGTTCAAGGGCCAGGTGCTGTGCCGCCAGACCATCCTGGCCATCGACACGGTGGGCGAGGGGCAGAACGCGCGCTGCGAGGTGACGGTCGACCCGACCATCGTGCGTGTGGCGCCGCAGCCGCGCCGGGCTTTTCAGGGCTGGCGCTACCTCGCGCCCGAGGATGCTCCGCCGGACCTGACCGAGGGCGAGGCCGCCGACATGCCGCCGGAACTGGCTCGCCAACTCCGGGAGCTTGGCGCCTGGTGATCGCTTAGCGGATCGTCAGCCCAGGCGTGCGACGATCCTGGCTCGACCTTCTTAGGGAGAGCGAAGATGCGACTGGCCCATAGGCGTTCGGCATGGGTCTGCTGTTCCTGGCGATGGTGAGCGCCGTCGGCGTCGCCCTGGTGACCAAGGCCTAGGAGCACCCTCAGGCGGCCATGTTGTCGATCAGGCGGGTCTTGCCCAGCCAGGCGGCCGCCAGCAGGCGCGCCTTGGAGCCGTGCAGGGCGTCCGGGCCCAGACGCGAAAGGTCGTCGGCGTCGCGGAAATCGAAATAGTCCACCTGGCGGAAGCCGGCGGCTTCCAGGGCGGCCTTGCCGGCCGCCTCGGCCATCTCGACGCGCTCGCCCGCCTGGACGGCGGCGATGGCGGCCTTCATGGCGTTGGGCAGGGCCACTGCGGCGGCGCGCTCCTGCGGCGACAGGTAGGCGTTGCGCGAGGAGAGGGCCAGGCCGTCCTCTGCGCGGGCCGTGGGGGCGCCGACGATCTCGACGGGCAGATCAAGATCGCGGGTCACGCGGCGGATGACCTGGAGTTGCTGGTAATCCTTCTCGCCGAAGAGGGCGATGTCCGGCTCCGCCTGGATCAGCAGCTTGGTGACGACGGTGGCCACGCCGCCGAAGAACTGCGGGCGGGCAGCGCCTTCAAGCGGTTCGGAGACGCCCGTCAGGTTGATCGTCGTGGAGAAGCCCTGGGGGTACATCTCGGCCGCGTTCGGGGCGAACAGCAGGTCGCAGCCGGCGCTGTCCAGAAGCTCGGCGTCGCGGGCTTCGCCGCGCGGATAGGCGTCGAAGTCCTCGTGCGGGGCGAACTGCTTGGGATTGACGAAGACGCTGGCCACGGTGCGCTTCACGCGGGTCTGGGCCAGGCGGACCAGCGACAGGTGGCCCTCGTGCAGCGCGCCCATGGTCGGGATCAGGCCCACCTGCTCGCCGGCGGCCTTCCAGGCGCGGACCTGCTCACGCAATTCGGCGACGGTGCGGACGATACGGGTCATTTCGGGGGAACTCTGCTGCGACGCAAAAACGAGCGTTCGGACGGGCGGCTTATGGCCGATATGGGACATCGGGTCCACCTGCGACACCGAGACTGTGGACGCAGGGCGCCATAAGATTGACGCTAGGAGCGCGCAGGGCGTTTCATGCGCGTTAAGATTTTGGTTAGATTCGCCCGAGTCGGGTGGAACGAAGGAAGAAGCCTATGGCCGAAACGCGCGTGATCGTCGTCGGCAACGAAAAGGGCGGGGCCGGCAAGTCCACCATCGCTATGCACCTCATGACGTCGCTGCTGTACGGCGGCGCCCGGGTGGCGATCATGGACCTGGACCTGCGCCAGTGCACCAGCATGCGGTTCTGCGAGAACCGCGCGGCCTGGCTGGCCGGCAACGACGTCAAGCTGCCGATGCCGCAGACCTTCCGTCTCAGCGACGACGACATCGCCCTGGCGGCGGCGTCGGAAGCCGAACAGGTCGCCGCCTTCGAGAAGGCGTTCCTGGCCGCGCGCGAGGTCGCCGACTTCGTGCTGATCGACACCCCCGGGGGCGACACCCAGATCACGCGCATGGCCCATGGCCTGGCCGACCTGATCGTCACGCCGATGAACGACAGCTTCGTCGACTTCGACATGCTGGGCCACGTTGACCCGGTGACCATGGAGCTGCAGAAGCCCAGCCTCTACTCCCAGACGGTTTGGGAGGCCCGCAAGGCCCGCGCCATGGCCGGCCAGCGCCAGCCGCTGGACTGGGTGGTGCTGCGCAACCGCCTGGCCACCACCGAAGCCCGTAACCGCAAGCGCCTGGAAGACCGCCTGACGGCCCTGGCCAAGCGCGTGGGCTTCCGCATGGGTCCGGGCCTGCGCGATCGCGTGATCTATCGCGAGCTGTTCCCGTTCGGCCTGACCATCGCCGACCTGTCGACCCAGGTTCGTCCGGTGCCGGTGTCGCTGCAGCACCTGGCCGCGCGTCAGGAACTGAGGGCCCTGATGCACTCGCTTGGCCTGGCGGCGTTCTCGGGCGAAACTCTGCTCGCCGCCCAGTAAACCGATAGGGCGGCGTCGGATCCGCGCATGCTCTTCTATCTGATCCTCGGCGCGGTGGTCGTCGCCTGGCTGCTGTGGGGCAAGCGCAAGCCGCTCTTCGCTGGCGAGGGCTGGCGCGTCGGCGCCGGCGTGGCCTCGGCCGCGGCCTTCGCCGCCGCCGCCTATGCGGGCGTGCGCAGTCAGTGGCCAGCGACCCTTGCGCTGTGCGTGCTGGGCCTGTGGTGCGCCACCTCGGCCCGCCAGCGTCCGGTGATCCGCAAGGTGTCTGAGCCCAGCAAGCCGCAGCTGTCGGCTGGCGAGGCCCGTTCGATCCTCGGTGTCGACGCAAAGGCCGGCCCCGACGAGATCCAGGCCGCCTATGCCCGCCTGATCCGCCTTGCCCATCCCGACAAGGGCGGCACGGCGGGCCTGGCCGCCCAGCTGAACGCGGCGCGGGACCGGTTGCTCAAGGGGCGGTGAGGGGGCTTTCCCGCCTCCAGCGAAGAAACAGGCAAACGAAAAAGCCGGCGACCGCAAGGCCGCCGGCTTTCTTGTTTCCGGCTCCGCCGAGATCAGCGCGGGGCGATGACCATGCAGGGCTGCCGCTTGGCGGTGATCGCCGAGCAGGCGGCGCGGGCGGCCTCGGCGGTCATGCCCTGGAACTGGGCGCGGAAGGCGCCGCCCGCCGCGCTGACCACGGCGCCTTCGGCGTCGGCCACGGCCTTGGTGAAGCGATCGCGGACGATGCCCAGCTGCTTGTTGGCGAGGCTCTTGGACTGGAAGGCCCCGACCTGGACGCTCCATTCGCCCTTGGCCTTCTTCGGCGTCGCCTTGGGAGCCGGCTTCACGGATTCCTTGGCGGCCTTGAGGGTGGGGGACACCCGCACCGGCGCGGGCTTGGGATTGTCGGTCAGCACGATCTTCAGGCCAGCCTGGTCGCCATCGCCCTCTTCCGACGAGGGGCGCATGATCGGGCCGGTCGGATCTTCTTCGTACAGGTTGGCGGCGATGCTGGTGCGCTCGCCGTGCGAGCGGCGGCGCATCACGTCGAAGCCGGTGGTCAGCAGGTCTTCCATGTTGTTGTCGCGCCATGCGGTCGACGAGCCGCCCAGGACCACGGCGATCAGGCGGCGGCCGTCACGCACGGCCGAGCCGGCGAGGTTGTAGCCCGACGCATTGGTGTAGCCGGTCTTCAGGCCGTCGAAGCCTTCCATGCTGGAGAGAAGGCGGTTGTGGCCGCGGATGTAGCCGCCGCGGAATTCGAAGCCCTTGAGGCTGAAGTAGGAATAGTACTGCGGAAAGTCACGCATCGTGGCGCGCGACAGGATGGCGAGATCGCGCGCGGTGCTGATCTGGCGGCTGTCGGGCAGGCCCGAGGCGTTAACGAAGCGGGTGTTGCGCATGCCCAGCTCCTGGCCCCGCAGGGTCATCAGGGCGGCGAAGCGGCTTTCGCTGCCGCCCAGCTTCTCGGCCATGGCGGTGGCGATGTCGTTGGCCGACTTCACGGCCATGGCGCGAATCGCCTCGTCGACGCTGAGGCTGTCGCCCGGGCGCAGGCCCATCTTGGTCGGGGCCTGGGCGGCGGCGCGCGGCGAGATCGGCACGCGGTCGGTCAGCTTCAGGCGGCCCTCGCTGAGCGCCTCGAAGGTCAGGTACAGCGTCATCACCTTGGTGACCGAGGCCGGATAGCGCGGGCTGTCGGCGCGCTTGTCGTACAGCACCTCGCCCGAGTTGGCGTCGATCACGATGGCCGCGTACTTGGGTTCGGCGGCGTTCAGCTGCAGGTACGGGATCTGAGCCGAAGCGACGGTGGGAGCAGCGACGCCGACCAGCGAAGCCGCGGCGAGGCCGGCGGCGACGAGGAGGCGACGGGCGGAGTTAAGCTTGGCGAACATGCGACAAACGTCCGTCATTTGAACTGAGCGGTTCCGCACCGCCACACGCGTGATAGCTAGCATGCGCGTTGTCGCCTTACGCCAAAGTAAACAACTGGTGAGCGATTTCGCCGCAGATTAAGATAAAACTTAGGCGTTGCGGCAACGCTTCGCTGCCTGGGCGTTCATGGCGCGGGGCAGCTTCACCTAGGGTTATGGTGCGCTGCACAAAATCGTTTGACTGCTGCACTGCAACATGAGAAAACCATGTCGTCCCAACGCATGGCGCGGGATCGCGGCCGAAAACCCAAACAAGGCCGCGCCGTCCCACCATGACCCGCCCAGGAGCCCTCCCCATGGCCGTCACCGAGACCCTGAAGAGCACCGTCGAGCAGTACTCCACCGCCAGCAACCAAGCGTTCAAGGATGGTGTCGACAAGTCCCTCGCCGCCCTGGCCGAAGCCAATGTCCATTCCAAGAAGAACCTCGAAGCCGTCGTCGCTTCGGTGACCGCCGCCACCAAGGGCGCCGAAGCCCTGGGCGCCGAAGCCTTCGCCTACTCGAAGAAGGCGGCCGAGGATCAAGTCGCCGCCGCCAAGGCCCTGGCTGGCGCCAAGAGCGTGCAGGAAGCCGTCGAGCTGCAGACCGCCTGGGCCAAGTCGGCCCTGGAAGCCTACATCGCCCAGGTCAGCAAGGCTTCGGAGATCGTCTCGGCCTCGATCAAGGACTCGGTGAAGCCGCTGAACGAGCGCGTCACCGCTACGGTCGAGAAGTTCCAGGCCGCTCGCTAATCCGAAATTCGGAACGGCCCCGCTTGCGGGCCGTTTCTTGATCTACCCAGCCTTTGGCCCGGACCCGCGTCCGGGCCTTTTTTCTTGTATGCAGGCTCGCCCTTGCTAAGCATGCGCTCTCGGTAAGGGAGCGTTTGAATGTCGAAGGTGGAAGAGCGTCTGGCAGGTCTGGGGATCACGCTGCCGGAGCCGGTCGCCCCGGTGGCCAACTACGTGCCGTTCGTGCGCTCGGGCAACCTCGTCCACATCTCCGGCCAGATCTCGATCGATCCGACCGGCGGCATCAAGGGCACGGTCGGCGTCGATGTCGACCTGGAGACCGCCCAGAAGGCCGCGCGGCTGTGCGGCGTAAACCTGCTGGCCCAGATCAAGGCCGCCGTCGGCGACCTCGACAAGGTGGCCCGGGTGGTCAAGCTCGGCGGCTTCGTACAGGCCGGCCCCGACTTCATCGACATTCCCAAGGTCATCAACGGCTGCTCGGACCTGATGGTCGAGGTGTTTGGCGACGCGGGCCGCCACGCCCGCTCGGCCGTGGGTGTCTACAAGCTGCCGCTGGGCTTCGCCGTCGAGGTCGACGCGGTGGTGGAGGTCTTCTGATGCGCGCGCGTCCGCGGCCCGGTACCGAGGTGTTCGGCGAGGCGTGGGAGCGCCTCTTCGATCCGCCGATCGCGCACCGGGGGCTGTGGACGCCGGGCGGCGCGCCCGAGAATTCGCTGGCCGCCTTCCAGGCCGCCTGCGCGAAGGGCTATTCCATCGAGCTGGACGTCCAGCTTACGGCCGACGGCCAGGCGGTGGTCTTCCACGATGATCGCCTGGAGCGGCTGACGGGCGTCGAAGGGCGCCTGCGCGACCACACCGCCGCCGAGCTCGGCGCGATGAAGCTCTCAGGAACCGACGAGACCATCCCGACCCTGGCCGACGCCCTGGCGGTGATCGGTCACCGCGCCATGGTCCAGATCGAGCTGAAGACCCCGTTCGGCGAGGTCGGCGAGCTGGAGAAGAAGGTCTCGGAGATCCTGATCGACCATAATGGTCCGATCGCGGTGATCGGCTTCAACCCGTATTCCCACGCCTGGTTTGCAGACCACAATCCGCAGGTTCTGCGGGGCCTGGATTCCTACGGCTGGAACGACGAGAACGCCCGCAAGCTGGCGCCGGAACTGCGCAAGTCGCTGGCGGCCCTGGAACAGGTGGAGCTGGCGCGCCCGGACTTCCTGGCCCTGGGCCTGGACATGCTGCCCAGCCCGCGCGCCGACGTCTTCCGCGCCAAGGGCATGCCCATCGTCGCCTGGACGGTGCGCTCGCCCGAGCAGTGGGACGCCGTCTCGGACCATTGCGACAATCTGATCTTCGAGGGCTTCGCTGCGTGAGTTCGCTTAAGGCGGAGGTGCGCGTCCACCGCCGCATCGCCGATATCGGCCGGCAGGCCTGGGACGCCTGCGCCGGGGCGTCCGGCGATCCTTTCGTCAGCTTCGACTTTCTCGACATCCTCGAAGAGAGCGGTTGTGCGGCCGACCGCACAGGCTGGGCGCCGCACCATGTCAGCGTCTCCGACACCGACGGCGCCATAGCCGGAGTGATGCCGCTCTATCTGAAGAGCCACAGCCAGGGCGAATACGTCTTCGATCACGCCTGGGCCGACGCCTACGAGCGGGCGGGGGGCAACTATTATCCCAAGCTCCAGTGCTCGGCGCCGTTCTCGCCGGTGACCGGTCCGCGCCTGATCACCCGGCCGGACGTCGATCCGGACGAGGCGCGTTCGGCCCTGCTGGGCGGGGCCCTGACCCTGTGCGAGCGCATCGGCGCCTCGTCGCTGCACGTGACCTTCCCGACGGAAGGCGAGTGGGACTGGATGGGCGACCGCGGCATGCTGCGCCGGCAGGACCAGCAGTATCACTGGGAGAACGCCGGCTACGCCACGTTCGACGACTTCCTGGCGGCCCTGTCGTCCAATCGCCGCAAGACCATCCGCCGCGAGCGTCGCGACGCCCAGGAAGGTCTGGAGATCGTCGCCCTGACCGGCGGGGAACTTACCGCCGAGCACTGGGACGCCTTCTTCGGCTTTTACATGGACACCGGCGCCCGCAAGTGGGGGCGGCCCTATGTGAACCGGCGGTTCTTTGCGCTGTTGCATGAGCGGATGGCCGACAAGGTGCTGCTGATCCTGGCGCGGCGGCCGGGCGGTCCGTGGATCGCCGGGGCCCTCAACCTGATCGGCCGCGACTGCCTCTATGGCCGCCACTGGGGCTGCACCGAGGACGTGCCGTTCCTGCATTTCGAGCTCTGCTACTACCAGGCCATCGAGCATGCGATCCGGCTTGGCCTGCCGCGCGTCGAGGCCGGCGCCCAAGGCCAGCACAAGATCGCTCGCGGCTATCTGCCCAGCGCCGTCTACTCGGCCCACTGGATCGCCGACCCCGCCCTGCGCGAGGCCGTGGCCCGCTACCTGGAACGCGAGCTCGAGGCCGTGGAAGAGGACATGGTGATGCTCACCGAGGAGTTTTCGCCCTTCAGGCGGGAGGGCTGAACAAGCTCAGAGCCTGACCTCGGCTGTCTTGTCCTCGTAGTCCTTCTTCGGATCGATCCCGAGCAGCAACTTCACGCCGGCGAACAGGCTGTTCTCGTTCAGCCAGATCTGGGCCAGGCCGGGCTCGAAGCGCAACAAGCGTAGCTTGGGGTCGTCTTTACCCTCGTACCAGGCCGCGACGAAGGGGCTCCACAGGCGTTCGACCATCTCGCGATCGGTCTCGATGGCCAGGCGGCCTTCGACGGTGGCGAAAAGGTCGTGGCCCTTGGAGGCGAAATGGACGAGCGCGGGGGCGCCCGGCCCGGCTTCCTTGACGAGATCGACGTCGATGGCGCTGAAGATCCAGGCGGCTTTGGTTTCGTCACCATCGAGGACGAAGGTCATGGGCTGGGCGCGACCGCCCTCGGCGTCACGCAGGCCGATCAGGGCGGTGCGGTCGGATTTCAGGGCCTTCCAGAACTTGGCTTTCAGCTCGGCGTCGTTGGACATCGTCATCTCCCACGTTGGATCTAGCCAACGGAGGATGGAGCCCGTCGTTCCGTCAGGAGCGATCCCGGGCCGCCTTCAGCAGCGCCCTGACCTCGTCGTCGACCTCGGCCGGCGAGGCCAGGGCCAGCTTGGCCTTCAGCCGTTCCGACCAGCTCTCGTTCCTGGGCTCGGACAGGCGAGGAGAGGCGTCCGGGGTCAGCGCCAGGCCAAGCGACACTGTCCCGCCCTTCACCGGTTTGGCGGCGGCGAACTGCACCTTGCCGGACCAGGCCGTGAAGGCCTTGCGTTGGCCGGTGACGAGGCCCGGGAAATCGGCGACGGCCGCCTCGATCGCCGCCAGGATCGCGGTCGAGGCCGGGTCGGTCCACAGCGCCGCGCGCAGGCCCTCGGCGTCGTCCCAGCCCAGTTCCGAGGGGAAGGCCGCGCCCAGTATGTAGGCGGCGCGGTTCACGCCTAGTCCGTGGCTGGCCTTCAACCAGTCGACGCGGGCCTTGGGCCGGGTCTCGTTGCAGTCGCGGCGGACGATCTCGACCCACTGTTCCAGCGTCTTGCCGGTGTCGCGCTCCAGGCTCGCCTGGACCGAGGCGAACCACTTCTTCTGGCGTTCTGTCAGGCCCTGGCCCGTTTCGTCGGTCTTGCCCACGCTTGCGCCGCCTCCCTGGTTTGCTAGAGCCTGTCCCACGCAATGGAGATGGTCATGAGCCTCAACGGAACCTACGACCCGGACAACATCTTCGCCAAGATCGTCCGCGGCGAGATCCCGAGCGTAAAGGTGTTCGAGGACGACGAGGTCTTGGCCTTCATGGACGCCTTCCCGCAGTCGAAGGGGCACCTGCTGGTGATCTCCAAGACCTCCAGGGCGCGCAATGTGCTGGAGGCCGAGCCCAAGACCCTGGGCCGGCTGATCGGCGCGGTGCAGAAGGCGGCCCGGGCGGTGACGCAGGCCCTGAAGCCCGATGGCGTGGTCGTCACCCAGTTCAACGGCGCGCCGGCCGGCCAGACCGTCTTCCACCTGCACTTCCACGTCATCCCCCGCTACGAGGGCGAGGCTCTGGGCCGTCACGGCGGCGACATGGCCGATGCCGAGGATCTGAAGGCCCTGGCCGCCCAGATCAGCGCGGCGCTTTAAAGCACCCATCGTCGAACCTCGCTGAAGCGCGCCAGGCGGCACGGCTGCTCCGCCACGAGCGGCAAGGCGGCATGGCGCTCCGGCCGGTGCGAACCTTTCCCGGCCTGGCGCTTTCCCTCCAAGGGCCAAGCTTCAGCGGCCCGCCAAGGACAGCGAATGACCGATCCCCTGGCCCGGCGCGGCCTCTATCGTCTCGTCTATGCCAGCCGGGCGACCGATCCCGAGGTCATCGACGAGACCCTGCGGGCGGTGGTCGCAAAATCCATCCAGAACAATCGCATCGACGACATCACCGGTTTCCTGGCGGCGGGGGAGGGGCGTTTCCTGCAGGTGCTGGAAGGGCCTGGCCAGACCGTCGCCCAGGCCTATGAGCGGATCGGCGCCGATCCGCGCCACGACGAGATCGTGCTGATTGCCGACGGACCGGCCGAGCGGCGTCTGTTCACCGACTGGAACATGGGCCAGCGCCGGCTGGAGGCGGAAGACGCTTCGGCGCTGTCGGAGGTCGGGCTGGAGCACTTCACGCCTGCCGGCCTGGATGAGGAGCGGGCGATCCGCCTGCTGTCGCTGTTGGGCGCGCGGCACCTGCGCTAGGCAAGAAAAAAGGCCCGGATCGCTCCGGGCCTTCTCCATTTTCAAGCGGCGTTTGGCCTTACTCGGCCAGGGCCGGCTCCTCGGCGTCGTCCGACTTGCCGGACTTGCCTTCCGAGGCGCTCTCTATCTCGAAGCCGATCTTGCCGTTCTCGAGCACCACCTTGACGTGGCCCCCGCGGGTCAGGCGGCCGAACAGGATGTCGTCGGCCAGCGGCTTCTTGATGTGCTCCTGGATGACCCGGGCCAGCGGACGGGCGCCATAGAGCTCGTCGAAGCCGTTCTTGGCCAGCCAGTCGGCCGCGTCGTCGGCCAGCTCGATCGTGATGTTGCGGTCGGCCAGTTGCGCCTCCAGCTGCATGACGAACTTCTGAACGACCTGGCGGATGATCTCCGGCGTCAGCGGCTTGAAGGCCACGACGGCGTCCAGGCGGTTGCGGAATTCCGGCGTGAACAGGCGCTTCAGCGCGGCGTCCTCTTCGCCCTCGACCTTTGAACGGCCGAAGCCGATCGAGTTGCGCTGGGCGTCCGAGGCCCCCGCGTTGGTGGTCATGATCAGGACCACATTGCGGAAGTCGACCTTCTTGCCGTTGCTGTCGGTCAGGGTGCCATTGTCCATCACCTGCAGCAGGATGTTGTAGACATCCCCGTGCGCCTTCTCGATCTCGTCGAGCAGGACGACGGCGTGCGGGTGCTGGTCGACCGCGTCGGTCAGCTGACCGCCCTGGTCGAAGCCGACATAGCCGGGAGGGGCGCCGATCAGGCGGCTCACGGTATGGCGCTCCATGTACTCCGACATGTCGAAGCGAAGCATCTCGATGCCCAGGGTCTGGGCCAGTTGCTTGGCGGCTTCGGTCTTGCCCACGCCCGTCGGGCCGCTGAACAGGTACGAGCCGATCGGCTTGTTCGGTTCGCGCAGGCCGGCGCGGGCCAGCTTCATGGCGGCCGACAGCTGGGTGAGGGCCTCTTCCTGGCCGAACACCGCGCGCTTCAGGTCGTTCTCGAGTTCCTTCAGGGCCTCGGTGTCCGACTTGCTGACCGACTTCGGCGGGATGCGGGCGATCTTGGCGACGACGGCCTCGATCTCCTTGACGCCGATGGTCTTCTTGCGACGGCTTTCCGGCAGCAGCATCTGGCCCGCGCCCGCCTCGTCGATCACGTCGATCGCCTTGTCGGGCAGCTTGCGGTCTGTGATGTACTTGGCCGACAGCTCCACCGCGACCTTCAGGGCCTCGGCGGTGTACTTCAGCTTGTGGAAATCCTCGTAATAGGTCTTCAGGCCCTTGAGGATCTTGATGGTGTCTTCCACCGTCGGCTCGTTCACGTCGATCTTCTGAAAGCGGCGGACGAGCGCCCGGTCTTTCTCGAAGTGCTGGCGGAACTCCTTGTAGGTGGTCGAGCCCATGCAGCGCAGGCTGCCCGAGGCCAGGGCGGGCTTCAGCAGGTTGGAGGCGTCCATCGCCCCGCCGCTGGTCGCGCCGGCGCCGATGACGGTGTGGATCTCGTCGATGAACAGCACCGCGTTCGGGTGGTTCTCGAGTTCCTTGACCACCTGCTTGACGCGTTCCTCGAAGTCGCCGCGATAGCGGGTGCCGGCCAGCAGCGCGCCCATGTCGAGCGAGTAGATGGTGGCTTCCGCCAGGACTTCAGGCACCTGGTGGGTGATGATCTTGCGCGCCAGGCCTTCGGCGATGGCGGTCTTGCCGACGCCGGGATCGCCCACGAGCAGGGGGTTGTTCTTGGTGCGGCGGCACAGGATCTGGATCGCGCGTTCCACTTCGTTCGCGCGGCCGATCAGCGGGTCGACCTTGCCCTGGCGGGCCTTCTCGTTGAGGTCGACGCAATAGGCCTCGAGGGCCTCGCCGCCGGTCTTGGTGTTGGGCTTTTCCTGGTCTTCCTCGACCGCGGTCGCGCCCTTGGCGGCCTTGGGCTCCGAAGCGCCGGCCTTCTTGGCGATGCCGTGGGCGATGAAGTTCACCGCGTCGTACCGCGTCATGTCCTGCTCCTGCAGGAAGTAGGCGGCGTGACTTTCGCGTTCTGAGAAGATGGCGACCAGGACGTTGGCGCCGGTGACTTCCTCGCGGCCGGACGACTGGACGTGGATGACCGCGCGCTGGATCACGCGCTGGAAGCCCGCCGTGGGCTTGGCGTCCTCTTCGTCGTCGACCACCAGGGACGACAATTCGACGTCGAGATAGTTGACCAGGCTCTTCTTAAGGGCGGCCAGGTCCACGTCGCAGGCGCGCATGACGCCAGCGGCGTCGTCGTCGTCGGTCAGCGACAGCAGAAGGTGTTCAAGGGTCGCGTACTCATGCTTTCGCTGATTGGCGTACGCGACGGCGCGGTGCAGGGATTCTTCGAGAGGACGCGAAAAAGAGGGCAAGGGGAGGCTCCTCAATCCTTTTCCATGGTGCACTGCAGCGGGTGCTGATGTCTGCGGGCTGAGTCGATCACCTGGGCGACTTTGGTCTCGGCGACTTCGTAGGTGAAAACCCCGCAGACGCCGACGCCGTTCTGGTGAACGTGCAACATGATCCGGGTCGCGTCTTCGCGCGACTTGTTGAAGAACCGTTCGAGCACGTAAACGACGAACTCCATGGGGGTGTAGTCGTCGTTCAGGATCAGTACGCGATAAAGCGAGGGCTTCTGCGTCTTCGGCTTCACTTCCGTGACGACCGAAGAGCCCGCGCCTGTATTTCCGCCTTGCTTTCGCTCGGCCATCGACCGCTTTCTCCCGGCGGGAAGCAAATCACCCGCCTTCATGAATTAGATATGGAAAAGCGGCGGCTTTGGAAGAGGCCGCCGCCCGACTGCGCCGCTTTAACACAGGGGCGCCGCCGAAATCGGCTTCACGTTTGGGAGAGCGGCGAAGGTGGCCTGTGCGTTCCCGCGGCGAGGCTGCGAAATGGTGTGCGGCCTGGTGTCGCGCAAGGGGGAGGCGGCGCTCGAAAAGCCGTCCGCTATCCAACTGTCGCCTTCCTGGGCCTCATGCCCAGGATCCATGGTTCCGCCGCTCAGGCCGCGAAAGATGCGGTCGAGGTTTGAAGCGGTCGCCGGCATGGGTCCTCGCCACGCGGGCGAGGGAAGCAAGTTTCGGAAGGCGGGAGGAGAAGCGGCTACCCCGTCACCGTATAGATCATGATCCCCGTGGCCACCGACAGGTTCAGGCTGTCGGCGCGGCCGCGCATGGGGATCTTGACGTTGACGTCGCAGGCGGCGGCCAGTTCGGGCGGCAGGCCCTGCTGCTCGTTGCCCATCAGGATCAGCGAGGGCTTCACGTAGTCGGCGCTCTTGTGGTCGACGGTGGCGGTCAGCAGGGTGCCGACCACGCTGCCGGGCCATTCCTCGCGCCAGGCCAGGAACTCCTGCACGGTGGCCTTGGCGATCTTGACGGCGAAGACCGAGCCCATGGTCGCCCGCACCCCTTCGACCGAGTAGGGGTCGACGCAGTCGCCCACCAGGATCACCCCGCCGGCGCCGGCCGCGTCGGCCGTGCGGATGATGGTGCCCAGATTGCCCGGATCACGGACGGCCTGCAGGGCCACCCAGCAGTCGGCGCTCTGCGGCACGATGGCCGACAGAGGCGTGTAGACTTGGCGGAACACGCCAACCACGGCTTGCGGATTGTCGCGGCGCGAGACCTTTTCCAGGATCTCGCGATTGACCTCGATGACCTCGCCGCCGGCGGCGGCGCAGGCCTTGGCGGCCTTCTGCAGCATCGGGTGGTCGGCCGCGTCGGGGCCGTACATCAGGATCTTGGGCGCGTGGCCGCAGTCGATCGCCTCGATGACGATCTTCAGGCCCTCGGCCAGGAACAGGCCGCTGTCCTCGCGCTCCTTGCGCATGTGCAGGGCGCGGACGGCCTTCACCGTGGCGTTGGTCAGGGAGGTGACGGTCTTGACGCTCATCTCTTAAGCCTCCGACGACCAGCGGGCGAAGAACGACAGGCCGATCTGGCGGTCGCCCTTGTCTTCCACGAGGGACAGTTCGCCCCAGTCGATGACGCCGGCGCGGCCGTCCAGCGCCTGGGCCAGCAGGCCCGACATGGCAGCCCCCGAGACGCGGGCGGCATAGGCGTTCATCAGCAGGAAGTCGGCGTCCTCGGCCAGCAATTGGGCGCAGTCGGCCGCCAGGGCCGGCAGGTCCTCGAACAGGCGCCACACCTCGCCGTCGGGACCGCGGCCGAACTTCGGCGGGTCGAGGATGATGCCGTCATAGACGTTGCCGCGCCGAACCTCGCGGGCGACGAAGCGGCGGGCGTCCTCGACGATCCAGCGGATCGGCTTGTCGGCGAGGCCTGCGAAGGCGGCGTTTTCGCGCGCGAAGCCGACCGACTTCTTGGAGGCGTCCACGTGGGTGACATGGGCGCCGGCCGCCGCGCAGACCAGGCTGGCCACGCCGGTATAGCCGAACAGGTTCAGGATCTTGGGCTGGCGGCCGCCGGCCTTGACGAAGGCGCGCACGCGCTCGTCCTGCCAGGCCCAGTTGGCGGCCTGCTCGGGGAAGAAGGCCAGATGCCGGAACGGCGTGAACTGGCCGTGGAACTTCGCCTCGCCCCAGGCCAGGTCGAACTTTTCGATCGGCTTGCCGCGGAAGCGCCAGCGGCCGGCCTCGTCCTCGTCGGAGGGATCGAACACGGCGTCGGCCTCGTCCCAGGCGCTGGCCGGCAGGCGAGGCTCCCAGAAGCACTGCGGCTCGGGGCGCACGACGGTGTAGCGGCCGTAGCGTTCCAGCTTCTTGCCGCGCCCGCTGTCCAGCAGGGCGTAGTCGGCCCAGCCGGTGGTGCGCATGACGAGGGGAGAGGCGGCGATGGTCGGATGCATGGCCACGCCATACGCGCTCAGCCCAAGCGTCGTCCAGCCCGGGGCGCATGCGGGGTCTTGTCCCAGTGGTGCGGACGGCGCACGAACTGCCAAAGTGCGTGGCATCCGGCCCAGCCTTGGAGCAGCCAGATCAAGGGCAGGCCCAGCAGGTCCAGCGCCTTGGCCGAGCCGCCCGCGCGTTGTCGACCGATCGCCGCGGCGATCGCCGAACCGCTCCAGGCATAGGCGAAGAGCGCAAATCCCGCGCCGTCGATCGCGGCGCGCCCGTCGGGGGCGAGATCCAGCGCGATCATCAGCAGGGCGCCGACGAACACTGGCGCATGCAGGTGCGTCGAGGTCAGCGACAGGAACAGCGTGAGAAACAGCGCCAGGGCCACGCGCGGCCGCCGCGCGGCCGGCCCCCTCATGTGCACCAGCAGGGTGGCCAGATGGCCTTTGATCCAACGGGCGCGCTGTGGTCGCCAGGCCTTCCAGGTGGTCGGGGCGGTTTCCAGCGTCGGTCGGTCGATGACGTCCAGGATGTAGCCGGCCGCCGCCAGCCGGAAGCCGACGTCGGCGTCTTCCGTCACGTTGAAGGCGTCCCAGCCGCCCACGGTCCGCAGGGGCGCAACGGCGAAGTGGTTGCTGGTGCCGCCCAGCGGAAAGGCCAGTCGCCAGCGGGCCAGGGCCGGCAGCAGCACCTCGAAGTGGGCGGCGTATTCCTGCTGGAACTGTCGGGGCAGGAGGCCGGCGATGGCCGGGATCTCGATGCGCAGCGGCGCCTGCAGGCAGGCCAGGTGCGCAGGCCCGGCGGCGAAGCGGGCCGCCGCCTCACGCAGTTGTTGCGGATCGGGCGCGTCTTCGGCGTCGTAGATCACCAGCAGTTCGCCCCGCGCCCGCTCCAGCGCGTGGTTGCAGGCTCTGGGCTTGGTCTTTGGGCCGCCTGGCGGCACGACCAGCACCTGGATGAAGGCCGGCAGGTCCAGGGCGTGAAAGGCGGCGATGGTCTCGGCATCGTCGGCCTCCAGAGCCACCAGCACCTGCAGGCGCTCGCGCGGATAGTCCAGCCGCCCGAGATTGGTCACCAGCTCGGCCGCCACCGAGGCTTCCTTGTAGAGCGGCGCCAGCACCGTGTAGGCGGGCAGCGCGGCGTCGGGCAGTAAAGGGGCCTTGGCCTTGAGGCGCGGGGTCAGGGCGGCGACCAGCCGCAGCGTCGCCAGCAGGGCGAACAGCGACAGACCCGTCCATTTCAGGATGGCGAGCGTCGTCCCAGTGGCGAAGGCCAGGCTCGTCGCCAAGCCGAGGAGCATGGCGGCCAGAACCGCGCCCTGACCTGGGCTAAGCCGCCGGTGCGCGCCGTCTATCGCCGGCAGCGGCGTGACCAGCGGCGGATCGGGCAGGATCGCATGATCCAGCCCATCGGCATGCAGCCGCCGTTCCTCGCGCGCCATCGTGTCCCCCACCCTTGGCCTGAACCTGGGCCTTTCGGCGGGAGCGACTCGATAAACTCAACTATAAAGTGTCAAATAGAAAAATACATATTCTACGTGAAACCGGCGTTACGCTTGTCGGCCCTGAGTGATTCCCGTTTAGTGTCAGGTCGGGGAAGAGGGAAGGACATACCGTACCGTGACCGTCGCGTTGAAGAAGCCGCCCAGGTCCGCCCGCAAACCCAAGGGCGACGGGCACATGCGCCGGGGCGAGATCCTGGCCGCCGCCGAGAAGATCTTCATCGCCGAAGGCTATGCCGGGGCGACGATCCGCAAGATTGCCGACGCCGTGGGCGTGTCCTCGACCGCGCTCTACATGCACTTCCGCGACAAGGACCAGATCCTGCTGGAGATCGGCAAGGAAGCCATCGAGCAACTGCTGTCGATCAATGTCGCCCTGTCGCAGGAGCCGATCGACGCGGTCGAGAAGGTGCGGCGGATGCTCGACGCCTACATGCGCTTCGCCTTCGACAATCCCAACACCTACCAGCTGGTGTTTTGCGGCTCGAACGAGGCGATCTCGGTGGAGAAGCAGCAGGCCGTGTCCGACCTCGGCGACCGCTGCTTCGACGAGTTCAGCGGCCCGATCCGCGAGATCGCCGCCGCCGGTCGCCTGAAGACCGGCACCGCCGAAAGCGCCGCCCAGGTGCTGTGGGCCGCCTGTCACGGCATCGTCTCTCTGGTCATCACCAAGCCCAGCCGCAGCTGGGCTCCGCCCGAGGAGCTGATGCAGGTCACGCTGGACGGGGTGATGCACGGCCTGATCGCCGACAGGTAGTGGGCCGCGCGGGCGAGTGACAAACGGTCGCACCCGCGAAATTCTCGCCCGCTGCCAAAGGCTTAGCCAGTGCGTGGAAAAACAACGCTGTTCGATGGCGCGGCGGTGGTAGCGGGTTAACTCTTGGCACCTACAGCCCCGCCGCATGAACAGACTTCATGTTGTGTGTGCGGGCCTCGCGGCCCTGGCCTGGTCGAGCGGCGCGAGCGCGCAGGAGGCCTCGCTGCTGGATGCGGTGAAGGCCGGCAAGCCGCTGCTGGAGATCCGCGCCCGCTACGAGCGGTACGACCAGACCAAGACCGCCACCTTGCGCAACAACGCCGAGGGCACGACGGTGCGCACGCGCTTTGGCTGGGAGACCGGCGCCTGGCATGACGTGAAGGCCCTGATCGAGTTCGACGATGTCCGCCGCATCGGTCCCGAACACTTCGCCATCACCACCCCGGGCGTTTCCACCCCGCTGAACGGCGCCGACAAGGCCCGCTTCCCGGCGATCAACGATCCCAACGTCACCGAGGTGAACCGCGCCCAGCTGCAATGGACGCCCAGCAAGGCGCTGCAACTGACCGCCGGTCGCCAGAAGATCCAGTTCGACGATCAGCGCTTCGTCGCCGCCGCCGCCTGGCGCCAGGACGAGCAGACCTATGACGGCTTGCGCGCCGACCTGTCGCTGAGCCGGTTCAAGGGGACCTACGTCTACGTCACCCGCGTGAACCGGGCGCTGGGCGAACGCCGCGACTGGGACAGCGACAGCCATTTCGTCAACGCCAGCTGGACCTTCTCGGAGGCTCTGAAGGCCACGGGCTTCGTCTATGCCCTCGACTTCTCGGATTCGCCGCTGAACACCTCGATCACCAAGGGCGTGCGAGCTGTCGGCAAGGCCAGGGCCGGCGCCTACACCCTCAACTACTCGGCCGGTTTCGCCCGCCAGAGCGACTATCACCGCGCCACCGCCGACTACGAACTCGACTATCTGGGCGGCGAGTTCGCGGCCACGCGCGGAATCTACACGGCCCAGATCGGCTACCACACGCTCGAGGGGGACGGCACGCGCGGCTTCGGCGCGCCGCTGGGCGCCGCGCACGGCTTCTACGGCTGGGCCGACGCCTGGTCGTCGCTGGGCGGCAACAAGAGCTTCGCCGACGGCCTAGACGACCTCAACTTCACCGTCACGCTCAAGCCCAAGATCAAGATGCGTAACTTCTCCAGTCCCGAACTGCTGGTCCGCTATCACGACTTCGACGACGACCGCACGGGCGCCGATCTCGGCCACGAGTGGAACGCCCAACTGACCGCGACGATCGCCCCCAAGCTGTCGGCCCAGCTGAAATACGCGGGTTTCGACCGCGTGAACTCGGTCCCGGCGGGAACCCTTGCTCCGCCCGCCTCACGCAAGAAGGTGTGGTTCACCCTCGAATACAAGCTCTGAAACCGTCCGTGCGGGGAGGGGCGGCGCCCGGTTCGTGGGCGCCTGGCCCATAACGCTCCGATAGCGCCGGTTTGCCGATTGCCGGCCCGCGCAGCCGGCCTCTTGCTGGTCGCGACACGCGGGACAACGGCGTTCCGCGAGGGCCGAGAGGCTCGACGCCGCCACGACGCGGCGACTGGTTTGGACAACGACGTCCGGAGGGGGCTTGCCGCCCCCGCCGGGCGTTTTTTTATGGGGAAGAGGCATGAGGGGAACCAAGGCGGCGCTGGCGCTCGGAACGGGCCTGGTCGCGGCGCTATGGGGCGCGGGGGCGAACGCCCAGGCGGCCGGTGCGAAGACCTCGGCGGGCAAGCCGATCCTGGAGCTGCGCCTACGCTATGAGGGCGTCGACCAGGCCAATTTCGCCAAGGACGCCAGGGCGATCACGCTGCGCACGCGCCTGGGCTGGGAGACAGGGGCCTGGAAGGGTCTAAAGGGCCTGGTCGAGCTGGAGGACGTCCGCGCCCTGGGCGGCGAGCGCTACGCCGTCAACGTGCCCGGCGCGACCACCCCGCCGCTGAACGGCGCCGACAAGGCCCGCTATCCGGTGGTCAACGATCCCGAGGTCACCGAATTGAACCGCGCCCAGGTCAGCTGGACGCCAAGCAAGGCCGTGCAGGTGGTCGTCGGCCGCCAGCGGATCCTGCTGGACGACCAGCGCTTCGTCGGCGCCGTCGCCTGGCGCCAGGACGAGCAGACCTTCGACGCGGTGCGGATCGACGGCCGCCATGGCCAGTGGTCGGGAACCTACGCGTACGTCACGCGGGTCAACCGCATCCTGGGCGACCTGCGCGACTGGAACAGCGACAGCCATCTGGCGAACGTGGCCTGGACGCCGTCCGAGACCTTGAAGCTGCAGGGCTTCGTCTACGCTCTGGATTTCCAGAATTCGCCGGTCAATTCGTCGATCACCAGGGGTCTCAAGGCGACCGGCAAGGCCCAGGCCGGACCCTACAGGCTGGCCTATAGCGCGACCTTCGCCCGCCAGAGCGACTGGCATGGCAATACGGCGAGCTACGACCTCGACTACCTGGCCGGCGAGGCGGCCGCGACTTTCGACATCTACACCGCCCGCCTGGGCTACGAGCGGCTGGAGGGCGACGGAACGCGCGGCTTCACAACCCCTCTGGGGACGGTGCATGCCTTCAACGGCTGGTCGGACTCCTGGGTCTCGCCCGGCGGCAACAAGAGCTTCGCCGACGGTCTGCGCGACCTGAACCTTGGTCTGTCGGTCAAGCCGCGTCTCAAGGCCCGCTATTTCTCCAACGCCGATCTCCTGGTGCGTTGGCATGACTTCGACGACCAGCGCACGGGCGCGGATCTCGGCCAGGAGTGGGAGGCGCAGCTGACCGCGGCGATCACCCCCAGGCTGGCCCTGCTGGTGAAGTACGCCGACTTTCGCCGCGAGGCCTTCGTGCCAGCCGGAACCCTGGCCCCGCCGCCCTCGCGGACCAAGGCCTGGCTGTCGCTGGAATATAAACTCTAGGCCGCCAGCTGCTGGCGAAGGTCGGCCAGCGTGGCCTCGATGTGCTCGGCGACCAGGGTCTCGACCCTGGCCGCGTCGCCGGCCTTCCAGGCGTCGAGGATGGCCCGGTGCTCGCGGCTGGCGCGCTCGTCGCGACCTAGCGGCTCCAGGTGGATGCGCACATAGCGTTCCGACAGGATCTGCAGCCGCTCGACCAGTTGGCCGGTGACGTGCCCGCCGGGGCGGACCAGGGCCATGTGGAAGGCGCGGTTGCAGGTCACGTGGTCGCCGTGCGGCTTGCCGAGCTCGGCCTCCAGGGCCGCCAGCGCGGTCTCGGCCCGCGCGTGGTCGTCGGGACCGGCCCGCAGGGCCGCCTGCGCCACCGCGCCGGGCTCCAGCTTCAGGCGCAGGGCGAAGACCTCGCCGGCCTCTTCGCTCGAGGCCTGGCGCACCACATAGCCCTTGTTGGGATAGGAGCTCAGCAGGCCGTCCTGCTCCAGTCGGCTCAGCGCCTCGCGCAGCGGGATCTTCGACACCCCCAGCTCGGCGGCGATGGTGTCCTGCCGTACGGCCGTGCCCGGCGGCATGTCGCCCGTGAGGATTCTCCGTCGCACGATCTCATAGGTCTGATCGGAGAGGGTGCGGACGACGATACTCATGCGCTGCGAACTTGGCCCCTGGTCGGCGCCCCCGCGCCGAGATCGCCCGTATACCAGATTATCGGACGTTTCGGATTTAAACCTTGGGTGTCTCAGACGACCTGGAATCCCGTCGCGAACGGATCGGCCCGGTCGATCCAGATCGTGTTGAATCCGGTGGCGATCGCCGAGCCTTCTACCGATGGAATGATCGCCGGCCGTCCGCCCAGCGAGGTCTCGGCCTCCACCCGGCCGGTGAAGCGGCTCTTGATGTAGCTCTCGTGTACGAAGGCCTCGCCGACCTTCAGCCGGCCGGTGGCGAACAGGTGGGCCAGCCGCGCCGAGGTGCCGGTGCCGCACGGGCTGCGGTCGATGGCCCGATCGCCGTAGAACACCGCGTTGCGGCCGTCGGCGCCGTCGCTGGCGGGCGCGTCGGCCCACAGCACGTGGCTCACGCCACGGATGGTGGGGTCCAGGGGATGCGCCGGCTCGACCTTTTCTCGCACGAGGTTACGGACGATGGGGCTGAGGCGCAGGATTTCGGCGGCGCCCAGGGCGTCGACCCCGCGATAGGCGCCCTGCGGCTCGACGATGGCGTAGAAGTTGCCGCCATACGAGACGTCGATCGTCAGCGGTCCGAAGCCCGGAACCTCGATCTGGATCCCGGTCTCGGCCAGATAGCTGGCGACGTTGCGGATCTTCACCGACGTTACCTTGTCGCCGGCCGTCTCGTAGGCGATTTCGATGACGCCCGCCGGAACCTCCAGCCGCAGCCGCCCCGGCTGGCGCGCAATGAGCAGGCCGTGCTCCAGGGCGAAGGTGACGATGCCGATCGTGCCGTGGCCGCACATCGGCAGGCAGCCGCTGGTCTCGACGAACAGTATGCCCGCGTCGCAGTCGGGCAGCGTCGGTGGATAGAGAAAACCGCCCGACATCATGTCGTGCCCGCGCGGCTCGAACATCAGGCCGGTGCGGATCCAATCGAACCGCGCCAGGAAATCCTGCCGCCGCTCGCTCATGCTGGCCCCGGCCAGCAGCGGCGCGCCGCCGGCGATTAGCCGCACGGGGTTTCCGGCGGTGTGGCCGTCGATGCAGAAGAAGGTGTGGCGCATGAGGCCTCCGGGAACCGGGCGAGGGGCTGTCGAAGTCAGGTGTGTCAGGCCGCCCGGGCCTTGGCCAGCGCCGGCCGGGTCGCCGCGGCTTCCTCGACCATGGCCGCCACCTGCGCCCGCCGGGGTCCGGCCAGCGGCAGGCGGGGCATGCGCACGCGCTCGGAGCCCCGGCCCATCATCTCCTCGGCCAGCTTGATCGACTGGACGAGGTCGTGCTCGGCGTCGAGGTGCAGCAGCGGCATGAACCAGCGATATATGCGCCGCGCGGTCTCCAGGTCGCCGGCCTCGACCGCCTCCACCAGCGCCACGGACTCCTGGGGGAAGGCGCTGGTCAGGCCCGACACCCAGCCCTTGGCGCCCAGCAGCAGGCCCTCCAGCGCCACGTCGTCCAGGCCCGCCATCAGCACGAAGCGCTCGCCAAAGGCGCGGGAAAGATCGGTGAAGCGGCGGGTGTCCGGCGCGCTCTCCTTCACCGCGACGATGGTCGGCTCGTCGGCCAGGCGCGACAGCACTTCAAGGCCGATCGACACGCGATAGGCCGGCGGGTTGTTGTAGAGCATGATCGGCAGGCTGGAAGCCTGCGCCACGGTGCGGAAGTGGGCTTCCAGCTCGGCCTCCGTGGGCACGTAGACCATGGCCGGCAAGGCCATCAGGGCGTTCGCGCCGATCGCCTCGGCGTCGCGGGCGAAGGCGGCGGCGCGCGGCGTGGTCAGTTCCGAGCAGCCGACGATGATCGGCACGCGCCCGGCCACCACCTCTACGGCCGCCTTCAACAGGCCGCGCTTTTCGTCCGGCTCCAGGGAATTGTTCTCGCCGCAGGTGCCCAGCACCACCAAGCCATGCACCCCGTCGCGCACCAGATTGTCGAGCACCTGCTGGCTGGCGTCGTAGTCGACCGACAGGTCAGGCTTGAACTGGGTGGTGGCGGCGGGGAAAACCCCGGTCCAGCGCATGGGGCTCATTGCTTTACGGCTCCTGTTTGGTCATATCGTATACGATATTAAGCGCGAGGGCGTGGCAAGGGATGAAGGCGGCTGGAACGGCGGTGATCGGCGGCGGGATCGTCGGAACGGCCTGTGCGCTGGCCTTGCGGCGCGCCGGCGAGGACGTGCTGCTGATCGATCCGCGCCGTGACCCGCCGCCGGCTTCGTTCGGCAACGCCGGCCATATCGCCGTCGAGCAGGTCGAGCCGCTGGCCTCGCCCGCCGCCCTGGCCTCGGCGCCGCTCCGGCTGTTCGGCCTGGGCGGGGCGCTGGATTTCCGTCTGGCCGACGCGGCGGCCTGGGCGCCCTGGGTTTCCCGCTACGTCGCCGCCAGCACGGCGCAGCGCGCCGCCAAGGGCAGGGCGGCGCTCGGCGGCCTGTTGTCGGGCGCCCTGCCGGCCTGGCGACGTCTTGCCGCCTCCATCGACCGTCCCGACGTCCTGATGGAGCAGGGCCATCTGGTGGTCTGGGAAACCAGCGACGCGGCCCGCAGGGGCCTGGCCGCCTGGCGCGCGGCCGATATCGGCTCGGCGCGCCTTGCCAACCTCGACGACGCGGGCCTGCGCCGCGTCGCCCGCCAGGTGAAGACCCCGCTGGTCGGCGGGGTGCGCTTCGAGGGCACGGCCCAGGTCACCGCTCCCGGCGAGGTCCTGCGGTTGCTGGGCGAAGCGTTCGAGGCCGAGGGCGGCCGTCGCCTGGTCGCCGGCGTCGAGCGCCTCGCCTCCACCGGGCGCGGCGTCCAGGCCGTGCTGGACGGGGGCGAGCGCGTGGCCGCCGGTCGGATCCTGGTCGCCAGCGGCGTCGGCTCCGGCGCCTTGATGCGAAGCCTTGGCCATGTCGCTCCGGTGATCGCCGAGCGCGGCTATCATCTGGAAGGCGACGCGGGCGGCTGGAGCGACCTGCCGCCGGTGGTGTTCGAGGACCGTTCGCTGATCCTCACTCGCTTCGGCGAGCGGCTGCGGGCGGCCAGCTTCGTCGAGTTTTGCCGCGAGGCCTCGCCGCCCGATCCGATGAAGTGGGCCCGCCTGCGCCGGCATCTCGACGACCTGGGAATCGTCCTGCACGGCGAGGTGCGCCAATGGTCCGGGGCGCGGCCCACCTTGCCCGACTATCTGCCGGCCATCGGCAGGAGCCGCAGGGCTGACAACCTCTACTACGCTTTCGGCCACCAGCATCTGGGGCTGACCCTGGCGGCGACCACCGGCGAGATCACGGCCCGGCTGATGGCCGGCGAGCCCGTGGATCTGGCCCCCTTCGACATCGACCGGTTCGCGTCCGGTCGCGACAGGACGACGAGGATACGAGCATGACCCTGGGCGTTGGCGGATCGACCATGGCCGCCGAGCTGGCCGGCCTGACCCCGAGGGCCGGACGGCCGCCGGCCATCGCCGCGGCCGAGTACGAGGCGCGACTGGAGAAGGCGAGGGGGCTTACCCGCGCCCTGGGCGCCGACGCCCTGCTGATCGGCGCGGGCGCGTCGCTGCGCTACTTCACCGGCGTGCCTTGGGGCGCGACCGAGCGGCTGGTCGCCCTGCTGCTGCCCGTGACCGGCGCGCCGGTGATGATCTGCCCCGGCTTCGAGCTGGGCTCGCTGCAGGCCGACCTCAAGATCGAGGTCGAGATCCGCCTGTGGCAGGAGCACGAAAGTCCCGCCGCCCTGGTCGGACGATCGCTGGCGGAACTGGGCGCCGACGTCCTGGCCCTGGACCCGGCTGCGCCGTTCTCGCTGTTCGCCGCGCTGCGTGAAGCCGCGCCGTCGCTGTCAGTGAAGGACGCGGGCGCGGTGGTCGACGGCTGCCGGGGCGTGAAGTCGACGGCCGAGCTGGCACTGATGCGCTACGCCAAGGCCATCACCCTTGACGTGCACCGCCGCGCCGGCGCGGTGCTGGCGCCGGGCGTGCGGGCCAGCGAGGTCAAGCGCTTCATCGACGAGGCCCATCGCGCGGCCGGCACGACCGGCTCGACCTTCTGCGCGGTGCAGTTCGGCGAGGCCACGGCCTATCCGCATGGTCTGCCGGGCGACCAGGAACTGGCCGAGGGCGACCTCGTGCTGATCGACACCGGCTGCCAGGTCGAGGGCTACCAGGCCGACATCACCCGCACCTACGTCTTCGGAACGCCTTTGGCCGAGCACCGCCGGATCTGGGAGATCGAGCATGAGGCGCAGGCGGCCGCCTTCGCCGCCGTGCGTCCGGGCCTGCCGTGCGAGACCATCGACGCCGTCGCCCGCCAGGTGCTCGAACGCCACGGCCTGGGCCCCGACTACGCCCTGCCGGGCCTGCCGCACCGCACCGGCCACGGCATCGGCCTCGCCATCCACGAGGGCCCTTACCTGGTGCGCGGCGACGCCACCCCGCTGGCGCCGGGCATGTGCTTCTCGAACGAGCCGATGATCGTCATCCCCGGCCGCTTCGGCGTGCGCCTGGAAGACCACTTCCATGTGACTGAAACCGGCGCGGCCTGGTTCACCCCGCCATCGCCCACTATCGACGACCCGTTCGGCCTGAGGATCTGAGGAAAGTTCCCGTTCGCACGTTGCGCGCTTGAGGCGCTAGGCGCCCGGCGCCGCTTCGCGCCGGTACCGCGAGCCGCCGCCCTCGTAGCCGATCGCCTCGAAGGCCGTGACAGCGCCCTTGGCGTCGCGTTCGAACACCACGCGGCGGGCGGTCTCGCCCAAGATCGTGAAGGTTTCCCCGCCCAGCGGCAGCAGCACGCTCAGCGGCCGGCGGCCGCGCTTCATGGCCAGGCGCCCCTCGACCTCCACGATCTCGACCGCGCCATAGGCCCCGACATAGTCGCCCAGCGGCTTGGTCGCCGGCGGGGCGGTCTCGGCGCGGATCGCTTCCAGGGCCCAGCGGGCGTCCTGGGCGGCGGGGCCGGTCGCGGTCTTCAGCACCGTCTCCAGCGCCAGGGCGCGGGCCGCATCCAGGGCCTTGGCGGCCGGAATCTGTACGTCGGGCTGCACGCCGCCGCCCTCCCAGTTGGTCCCCGTGATCGGGCTGACTGGCGAGCCGTTGGAGACGAAGATCGAGAAGCCGCCCGCCACCGGCACGGGGCCGCCGGGATTGGCCGCGCCGCCGCTGGCCTCGCCGACGATCACCGCCCGCCTGGCGTTCTTCAGGGTGTAGGCCAGGGCCTCGGCCGCCGAGCCGGTGCGGCCGCTGGTAAGCACGTAGAGCGGGATTGCCAGGCGAGGCGCCGGATACCAGTCCTTGGGGGCCTCGCTCTCGGTTCCCTCGCGGTACCTGAAGGTGTTGTAGATGTTCGCGCCCCTGGGCGTGAAGGCGCTGGCCAGGTAGCCGACCATGGCCGGCGAGCCGCCGCCGTTGTCGCGCAGGTCGATGATCACCGCGTCGGTGTTCGCCACCATCTGCAGCGCCGCCTCGATGGCCTTGCGGGCCGGGGCGTCGGGCTGGTCAAATTCGAAGTCGGCGAACATCCGCATGTCGATATAGCCGAGATTGCCGCCCAGGATCTCGACCCGGCGGATGCCGTAGTTGGCGCGCCTGACTGCATCGACGCGCGACGGCCCAGGACCGGCAGCCGGACCCTGCGAGGAGCGGGGGGCAGCGGCGGCCTCGGCCGACCAGGAGACATTGAAGTGATGGTCCAGCGGCCGCAGGCGCTCGCTCAGCTTGGTGGCCAGATCGCGCGGATCGGTCAGGCGGTCGTAGGTTCCCCTTGCGGCCTCGGCCCGCAGCTGCGAGGCGACGGCCGCGCCCTTTGCGGCGTCGTAATAGTTGTCGGCGATCGCCTGGGCCACGCCTTCGACCACCGGGCGGGGAGAAATCTCGGCTGCGCGGGCCTGCCAGGCGGCGGCGACGCCGACGGCTAGCATGAACAGCGGGGTGAACGAGCGCATCGGCAAGGCCCTGAGGAAAACGTCGCCGGGAGAACATCATTCGCCAAACCGCGCGGCCAATGAATAATCTTTAAGGTGAGCTCGCGGCGCGGCGCCAAACGGGCGCCATGAAGCGTCACTATCGCCGGCGGTGCTTGCCCGCGACGACAACCGCGTCTAGCAAGACCTGTCGGGCTCGCCCGACCCTCAATCGCAAAGAGCCCCGCGCGCATGACCGAAGCCGTCGAGACCTCGCCTCCCGAAGAAGAAAAGGGCGGCGCCGTCAACGAATTCATCGAGATCGTAAAGACCGTGGCCTATGCGCTGGCCATCGCGCTGGTGCTGCGGGTGCTGCTGTTCCAGCCGTTCACGATCCCGTCGGCCTCGATGGAGCCCAACCTCTATCAAGGCGACTACATCATCGTCTCGAAGTTCTCGTACGGCTATTCGAAGCACTCGATCCCGTTCAGCCCGCCGCTGTTCAAGGGCCGCATCCTGGGCTCGGCGCCCAAGCGGGGCGACATCATCGTCTTCAAGCTGCCGCGCGATGGCCACGTCGACTACATCAAGCGCCTGGTCGGCCTGCCCGGCGACAAGATCCAGGTCCGCGGCGGCGCGCTCTACATCAACGGCCAGGCCGTCAAGCGCCAGGAACAGGCCGACGTGCTGGTCGACAGCGGCTACGGCTTCACCCAGCCGATGAAGCGCATCCAGGAAACCACCCCTGAAGGCCGCACCTACCTGACCCAGGCCGACGCCGGCCCGGACACGCAGGGCGACAACACCGGCGTCTATGAAGTGCCGCAGGGCTGCTACTTCTTCATGGGCGACAACCGCGACAACTCGGCCGACAGCCGCTTCAACCCGGGCATCTCGCCGTTCAAGACGGACTCGGGAACCTGCAAGTGGAACTACGAGAACGACCAGTACACCGGCGACGCCATCGGCGTGGGCTTCGTCCCGGCCGAGAACCTGGTCGGCAAGGCGCAGATCATCCTGCTGTCGTGGAACGCCGACGCTCACCTGTTCAAGCCCTGGACCTGGTTCATGGACGCGCGTCCGAGCCGCTTCTTCCGCGTGCTGAAGTAAGATCATGGCCGTGAAGGACAGACGGGTCGCCGCCGTCGGCGACCTGGAGCGCCGGATCGGTCATCGGTTCGAGGATCGCGAACTGCTCGAGCGGGCGCTGACCCACGCCAGCGTCGGCGACGGGGCCAAGGCCAAGGTGCGCGACAACGAGGTGCTGGAGTTCATCGGCGACCGGGTGCTCGGGCTCCTGGCCGCCGAGGCGCTTTCCGAGCGCTTCCCCAAGGCCAAGGAGGGCGAACTCGCCCCGCGCCTGAACGCCCTGGTCAGCCGCGAGACCTGCGCTCGCGTCGCCAAGGGCGCCGAGCTTGGCCCGGCGCTGCGCCTGTCGGCCTCGTCGAGCAAGATCGGCGGCCGCGAGACGGAGTCGATCCTGGCCGGCGCCTGCGAGGCGCTGATGGCGGCCCTCTACCAGGACGGCGGGCTGGAGCTGGCCCGCAAGGTCTTCCTCGACCTGTGGGCCGAAGAGTTCGATCGGGCCGGGCAGGAGCGTCCGCGCGATCCCAAGACCGCGCTTCAGGAATGGGCGCAGAGCAAGGCCCGCCCGCTGCCGACCTACCGCGTGCTCGACCGCACCGGCCCCGACCACGCCCCGGTGTTCACCGTCGAGGTCAGCGTCAAGGACGTCGATCCAGCCATCGCCAAGGGCAAGTCGCGGCAGGAGGCCGAGAAGGCCGCCGCCAAGGCGCTGCTGGAGCGGGAGGCGGGCTGACCTCAAACCCTCTCCCCCGAAGGGCGTGTTGCTTAAAACGGCGGATCGTCGAGGTTGAGGTGGCGGACGGGCGGCCGAGAGGCTGATGAGCCACTCTGGAGGCTCTTTGGCCGGGCGGAGGGGGCTTTTTTCCAGACTGCAGACGCAGTGAGCCCCTGGAAGCCTCCGCTCAGGTCGCGGTGAGTGCGGTCCAGCGGCGCAGGTTGAAGGCGATGGCGGCCATCAGGACTTGGGCGCGGGCCTTTGTCAGGCCGACATAGCGGATGA
>NZ_QDKQ01000006.1 GCF_003116815.1 Caulobacter endophyticus | reverse complement strand
TGCGATCCATCGCGGAAACTCCCGTGAACGGCATCCAGACCTCCACAGCGAAGGCCCAAAGGTGTCACGGATGTCCCGGCACACCTGTTTCGGATGTCTCCGGTCTGAACACGGGAGAGGTGGCCCGGAGGGCCGGAGGGGGTCAGCCCAGGCAGGTGCGCTGGATCTCGGCGCGCAGCTCGGGCAGGCCCAGGCCCTTCTCCGACGAGGTGGCGATCACCCGCGGGAAGGCGGCCGGGCGCTTGGCGATGGCCTTGAGCGTGTCGGCCACGACCTTGTCGACCTCGGGCGGCTTGATCTTGTCGGCCTTGGTCAGGACGATCTGGTAGGACACCGCCGAGATGTCGAGGGCGTCCATCGCCTCGGCGTCGACCTTCTTGAGGCCGTGGCGCGAGTCGATCAGCAGGTAGACCCGCTTGAGGTTCGGCCGGCCGCGCAGGAACTGGCGGCCCAGGTCCTGGAACTTGCTGGCCGTCGAGCGCGAGACGCGCGCGAAGCCGTAGCCCGGCAGGTCGACCAGGCGCAGCTGTTCGGCCAGCAGGAAGAAGTTCAGCTCGCGCGTGCGGCCCGGCTCGTTGGAGGCGCGGGCCAGGTACTTCTGGCCGACGAGGCCGTTGATCAGGCTCGACTTGCCGACGTTGGAGCGGCCGGCGAAGGCCACTTCCGGCAGGTCGGCGGGCGGCAGGCCGTCCATGCGGACGGCCCCCATCATGAACGAGACCGGCTGGGCGAACAGCACCCGGGCCGCCTCGATCTCCTCGTCGGTGTAGAGGGGCTCGATCGGATCGGTCATCAGGTCGCCGTCGCGGTCTTGCCAGTCAGGCGAGCGATGATCTTGTCGATCGGGTTCTCGACCTTGTAGCGGCGCATGATGATGTACTGCTGGATGATGGTCAGAACGTTCGACCAGCACCAGTAGATCACCAGGCCGACGGCGAAGCCCGACAGGGTGAAGGTGAAGATGATCGGGAACAGCTGGAAGATCTTCTGCTGCATCGGATCACCGGCCGGCGGGTTCATCGCCGTGGTCAGCCACATGGTGAAGCCGTACAGCAGCGGCCACACGCCCAGGTGCGCGATCATCGCGCCCAGGAAGGGCAGCGAACCCGGATCCCACGGGATCAGGCCGAACAGGTTGAAGATGGTGGTCGGATCCGGCGCCGAAAGGTCCTGGATCCAGCCGAAGAACGGCGCGTGCCGCATTTCGATGGTGACCGTCAGCACCTTGTACAGCGAGTAGAACACCGGGATCTGGATCAGCATGGGCACGCAGCCCATGAACGGATTGATCTTCTCCTTGGCGTACAGCGCCATCATCTCCTGCTGCTGCTTGGCAGGATCGTCCTTGTGCCGGGCCTTCAGCTTCTCGACCTCGGGGGCGACCTTCTTCATCTTCGCCATCGACTCGTAGCTCTTGTCCGCCAGCGGATAGAGGATGAGCTTCAGGGCGACGGTCAGCAGCATGATGGCGATGCCGAAGTTGCCGACCAGCTTGTAGAAGATTTCCAGCACGTTGAAGATCGGGCGGGTGATCAGGGCGAACATGCCCCAGTCCACGGCCCATTCGAAGCGCGGGATGGCCTGGGCCTTCTTGTCCCAGAACTGCCACCAGGCCGGGGCCTGGCCATCGCCGTACTCGTACTTGCGCAGCAGCGGCACGGTCTTGGCGCCGGCGAACAGGCGGGTCGTCTCGGTGACGGTCTGGCCCGGGTTCACGGTCTTGGCGACGGCGGCGAAGTTGGCTTCGTAGACGTCCACGCCGCCCACGGGCGTGACGTTGTACTGGGCGTTGATGCGCTCGTTCTGGGTCGGGATCAGGGCCGTCAGCCAGTACTTGTCGGTGATGCCGGTCCAGCCGCCGACCGAGGCGATGGTCTGCTGCGGCTTGTCCTTCTTCCACTTCTGGTACTTGGACTGCTCGAGCTTGTAGTCCTTCTCGCCCAGCATGCCGATCGCCCCTTCGTGGACGATGTGGTTCTTGCCGAGGTCGGCCGGGACGCCCCAGCGACGCACCGAGGCGTAGGGGATGATCGAGACCGGCTGGCCGCCGTTGTTGCGGACGCTGTCGGTGACGGTGAACATGGCGTCGGCGTCGACCGCGATCACGCGGTTGAACACCAGGCCGGCGCCGTTGTCATAGGTCAGGGTGACGGGCGAGCCCGGACGCAGGGTCTGGCCCGGCGCGGCGGTCCACACCGTGTTCTCGCCCGGCATGGCGCCGAGGTTCTGGCCGCTCCAGCCGAACAGCGTGAAGAAGGCGTTCTCCGCGCCGGCGGGGCGCAGCAGCTCGACCGGCGGCGAGGCCTTGCTGGTGGTTTCGCGATAGCGCTTGAGCAGCAGGTCGTCGACGCTGCCGCTCTTCAGCGAGACCGAGCCCGACAGGGTGGGCGTGTCGATCGGAATGCGCGGGCTGGCGGCCTTGGCCGCGTCGCGCGACAGCTTGATCGGCTGCGGCCGGCCGTCCGGTCCGATGGCCATGCCCGGGTTGGCGGCGGCGGCCTGAGCCTCGGCGGCCTTCTTGGCGCGTTCGGCGGCTTCCTGCTTCTTCTGGTTCGGACCCAGGACGAAGAACTGGTAGCCGATCAGGATCGCGAACGCGCTGATGATGAAGACCAGCGTGTTCTTGTTGTCGTTCTGCATGGACACTTAACCGGGATCGGAGGGATCGGACGCAAGCGCGTGCGAATGGGGTGAGACGGGCGCGGACGGGGCAGACGGAGCTGTACGCTTGCCCCCGCGGTCGATTTCGGCCGCGAGGCTTACCAGCGCGGATTTTACATCGTCAAGCAAACGCCCCCACGGCCGCGAGCGCGTGCCGCCGCGAGCGATGAACACATAGTCGCAACCGGGGCGTCCATGAAGGGGGAGAAGCAGTCTGGCGGCCTCGCGCAGGCGTCTTTTGGCGCGATTGCGCTCCACCGAGCCGCCGACCTTCTTGGAGGCGGTGAAACCGACGCGGATCAGGGCGTCGTCGTCGCCCCGCGGGCGCAGCTGCATGAAGACGGCGCCGCGCGACAGGGACGGCGCCTTGGCGGCCTTCAGGAAGTCGGACCGCACCTTGAGGCGCTCGATCGTCGGATCCGTCCGGACCGGGGAAACCTGGGATTCGGTCATGAAAAAAGCCGCCCTTTCCGGCGCAGGCTGAAGGCCTGGTTCTGGGAAGGGGCGGCTTTTGTCATGTCGTACGATCCCGCCGAGGCAGGAAAGAAGAGCGGGAGAACCCGCTCCTAGGCCGTCAGGCGCTTACGGCCCTTGGCGCGGCGACGAGCAACGATCTTTTGACCGTTCTTGGTGGCCATGCGGGCGCGGTAGCCATGACGGCGGGCTCGCACGAGCTTCGACGGCTGGAATGTCCGCTTCACGACGTGGCTCCGAAACTAATAGAGTGGACGCGAAACCTGGCGGCCCCGCGAGTGAGGGGCGGTGGATAAGCGACGAGCCCGGCGATGTCAACCGCGCAAAAGCGCCGGAAGCTGAGTCAGGCCAAGGGCTTGGGCTAATGGCTCCGCGCGCTTCCCAATAGCACGAGCGCGAAGATCGACCAGTCCAGGGCCAAGTGGGCCGCGAACGAGGACCAGACGCTCTTGGTCAGCAGATAGGGAATCGTCAGCACCAGCCGCGACACGCCGATGACCAGCAGCACCTGCATCAGGTTCCAGCCGTAGGTCGGCAGGTGCAGCAGGCCGAAGATGATCGCCGAGACGATCCATGCGCCCGCGATCGCCGCTCCCTTGGAAAGGCCCAGGCGACCGTGCAGCAGGGTCAGCAGGGCCAGGAACGGCAGGATGGTCACCAGCTCCTCGCCCAGCAACTGCGGCGCGGTCCCGCCGATGAAGACGACCCGCTCCCAGGTGTGCAGCTGTGGGAGGCTTCCCGCGAAGGGGTTGGCGGCGAACGGTCCGAGCTTGGAAAGCGAGAAGGCCAGGGCGATCCCGCCGGAGACCAGCAGGGCCAGTATGGTCGCCGCCAGGCCCACCAGGATGTCGATCAGCCTCGGGCGCGGAAAGATCGCCGTCCATCCTCGCCCCGCCGCCAGGGCCAGGCCGATCAGCGGCAGGGCCGCGAACAGCAGCGGCGCGACGAGCCCCAGCGGGCCGCCCAGCGGCCCACGCGGCACGAAGATCAGGGCCAGGAACCCGGCCACGCAGCCGCCCAGGGCCAGGGCCCAGCCGCCGGCCGACAAGGCGACCGGCTCGCCGCGATAATAGGGAAAGTCCCGCCAGGCCATGTCGAAGCTCCGCTGTCGCGAGGGATTAGGACCCGGCTTCGCGCCGCGTGTATAGCGTCCGTCGCGCGCGCCGTGGTGGAAAGGCTGGAATTGGTCGGAAAGCGGCTGCTATCACCAAGGCGACCAGTGGAGTGCGTCGCGCGTGGACCTTCTGAAGATCCTGAGAAGCTTCGAGGAACTGCTCTTCGAGGCCATGACCTGGCTCTACTTCTATCCGCGCACCATGCTGCGGATCGTGGCCCGGCCGATGGCCACCATGGCCTATTCCGACCGCGAGGAAGGCCAGCCGGAGGGCGAACGCTACGACGACTCGCTAAGCCCGCCCGTGCTGCTGATCATAACCCTGGTGATCGCCAACGCCGTCGGCTGGGTCACCCACGTCGCTCAGCCGGCCAACGCCTCGGCCCTGGCCAAGATGCTCTACGACTCCCCGCAAAACCTGCTGATGTTCCGCTGCCTGCTGTTTGGCATGACGCCCCTGGTCGTGGCCCTGACCCTGCTGCGCAAGAAGGGAATGGCGGTGTCGCGCAAAACCCTGCGGCGGCCGTTCTACGCACAATGCTACCTGGCCTCGCCGGTGGCGCTTGCCGTGTCGCTGGGCCTGATGGCCATCCAGCGCAACACCCCGGGCTTTGTCGGCCTGGGCCTGGCGGTCATCCTGGCCTCCACGGCGTGGCTGCTGCTGACGGAAACCCGCTGGCTGGCGGGCCACCTCAAGATCAGCCTTCCCTGCGCCGCGGCGATGGCCGCCGCGGCCATCGCGCGGGCGTTGTTCTACATGCTGCTGACCCTGCTGCCCCTGGCGCTGGTCTGAGACCTCAGTAGGGTTCCATCTTGCGGACCTGGCCGCTGGCCGAGACCGTGCAGCGCGAGCGGTACGAGCCGGTGGCCATGGTAAGCTCCCAGTCGCCGCGGCCAAGGTCGCGGACGCTGATCGGCACGCTGCTGCCGTAGGGACGGCTCTGGTACTCGTCGGCGCGGCGCGAGCAGGCGTCCTGGGCCGCGCGCGGGGCGCTGCGCACGTAGCGGGAGTTGGAGAAGCGGCGGTTGTCGCGCTCGGACTGACCCGCCAGGAAGCCCTCGTGATAGCCCTCGCTGTCGTGGCGATCATCGTAGTCGGAACCGTAGAGCGCCGCCTGGTAGCCGCGCTCGTACTCGGCGTCGTGGTCGCGGCCGGCGTCGTCATGGCTCTTCTTGTGGGCCGCCAGGGCCGCGGCCAGGCCGACGATGGCCACGCCCGCCACCACCGCCGAGGCGTCGGAGCCCGAGCTCTTCTTGCGGCACATGTTGCGGGCCTCGACGATGGTCAGGTAGCGGCCGTCGCGCGTGGTGACCTGCACGCACTCGTCTCCCCGCCGCCAGTAGCCGAACTTGGCCGAGCCGCCCTCGTCGACGTGGTCCAGCGCATAGCCGCGGGCCTGCAGCTCGGTCTCGCCGCCGGCGGCGCGAGCGCCCACCAGGTCGCGCAGGTTCGAGGGGATCTGGGCCAGCGCCGGCGCGACGGTCCCCCCCGCGATGAGGCTGGCCAGGGCGACGACGGCGACGGCCTTGCGAGATGCGAACATGCTGGCTTTCCACTCAACGGTTGCGGCCGACGGTCTCGGCCGATGCAGAGTTGAACCACGTCCGCCCGGCGCGGCGAAAGAAGCTTTCGCGACAAATCGGCAAGAAATTTCGCCCGCCGTTAAACGGCGATCAAACATGACCGCCTAGGGTCGCCGCTCTCGTGTTTCGACGGGCCGCGCGCCCCCTTCAGGAGCGCCTCGTGCCCCAGCGTCCGTTCCGTTTTCCCGACCGCCAGCCCGCAGGGCCGGCCGCGTCGAACGAGAACGACGCCGGCTGGCTTCGCTATCGCCACCTCAAGATCGAGGCCGTTATCTTCCTGCTGGTGCTGGTCACCTTCGCCGCGGTGCTGGGCAAGAGCGCCGTCACCCGCCAGGCCCTGACCCTGACCCCGCAGTCGACGGGGTTCGCCGGCTACGCCTTTTCAGACGCAGAGAGCGGTGGGCGCTCCACCGTGACGCCCGATCCCGACCGCCCTCTGGCCTGGTCGTGCGACATCCGTCCCGACGTGACCTATCCCTACTGCGGTTACGGGCTGCAATTCGGGCTCGTCGACGCCAACGCCCGGGGCCGAGACTTCTCGCGCTTCCAGACCCTGACCCTGCGCCTGAACTGGCGAGGCCAGGCCGAGCGGCTGAAGCTGCTGGTCAAGATCGCTCCCCCGGCCGAACTGAAGGACAGGCTCGACGGCCAGGACGTACCGCTGACCCTGGAGTTCGCCGTCGTCCCCGGCGCCAACACCGTCACCCTGCCGCTCGACCGTCTGGAGCCGGAGGCGTGGTGGGCGTCGAGCCACGGCCTGTCTCGTCGCGACGTGACGGTCGATCTCAGGGACGTCCGGTCTGTCGCCGTCGCGGTGGGCAACGCCCCGCCCGGTCCGCTTTCGGTGTCGCTTGACGCCATGACCTTCCAGGGCGTCCAGCTGTCGGACGAGCAGTGGTACCTGATCATCCTGGGCGTCTGGCTGGTGATGATCGGCGCCTTCCTGACGCATCGCGTGTTCGGCATGCGCCGCGAGTTCGAGGCCCGCCAGCGCCAGCAGGCCGACGAGGCCCGCGCCCTGTCGGACGCCCGCATCGCCGCCGAGACCGCCAACGCGGCCAAGTCGCAGTTCCTCAGCCACATGAGCCACGAACTGCGCACGCCGCTGAACGCGGTGATCGGCTACAGCTACTGGCTCAGCCGGGGCGATCTGGATCCCAGGCAGCGTACCGCCGTCGACGCCATCCGATCCAGCGGCGAGCACCTGCTGGCGGTGATCACCGACATTCTCGACCTGGCCAAGATCGAGGCCGGCAAGCTGGATCTGCAGCCGACCGCCTTCGACCTGGCCGCGTGCCTGGCCGAGCTGGACCAGATGTTCCGCCTGCGCGCCGAAGAGAAGGACCTGGCCTTCGCCGTCGTCCTGGCGCCGGAGGTTCCGACCACCATCGTCGCCGATCCCAAGCGCCTGCGGCAGGTGCTGATCAACCTGCTGGGCAACGCCATCAAGTTCACCGACGCCGGCCACGTGGCCCTGCGGGTCGATCGCCAGGAAGACCGGGCCGGCCAGACCGCGCGCCTGCGCTTCACGGTGGAGGACACCGGCATCGGCATCGCACCCGACCAGCTGGACGCGGTGTTCCGGCCGTTCGAGCAGGTGGGCGACGCCTCGCGCCACGTGGGCGGCACCGGCCTTGGCCTCAGCATCACCCGCCAGATCGTCGACACCATGGGCGGGGTGATCACGCTCGACAGCACGCCGGGCCTGGGCAGCCGCTTCGTCGTCGAGGCGCCGGTGGGGCTGGCGGCGCAGGCGCCGGCGGCCAGGCGGCAGGCCTAGTCGGCCTCGACCACCCTCACCCCCGCCGTCCGCAACGGCGCCAGGAGCTCTTCGGGCAGGCCGCGCGCGACGACCACCGCGCCGACCTGCGCCAGAGGCGCGACTCCGTAGGGCGAGGCCGCGCCCAGCTTGTCGCGGGTGGCCAGGACCACGGTCTCGGCCGACTGGCGGGCGATCAGCCGCTTGATCGCCGCCTCCTCGGGATCGCCCGTCGTCACGCCGGTCTCCGGATGCAGGCCGGTCGCGCCCATGAAGAAGAGGTCGGCCCGCACCCGAGCGATCGCCTCGGCGGCGGCCGCCCCCACCGCGACGATCGAGTGCTTGAAGAGCCGCCCGCCGACCAGCTCGACCTCGACCGTCGGGTGACCGGCCAGTTCGACGGCGATGCTGGGGCTGTGGGTGATCACGCTCGCCCGCAGGTCGGCCGGCAGGCTGCGCGCCAGCTGCACGTTGGTGGTGCCGCCGTCGAGGAAGATGATCTGCCCCGGCCGGATCAGCCCCGCCGCCGCCCGCGCCAGCAGGCGCTTTTCGGCGCCGGCGCGCCCCTCGCGCACGCCGAACGGGGCCACCGCCGGCGAGGCCGGCAGGGCGCCGCCATGCACCCGCTGCAGCAGGCCCTCGGCCGCCAGCTCCCGCAGGTCGCGCCGGATCGTGTCCTCCGAGACGCCCAGGTCCTGGCTGAACGGCTTGGCGACCAGCCGCCCCTCCCGCCCCAGAACCCGCAGGATCAGCGCCTTGCGCTCGGATGTCAGCATCGATGCACGAACCTTCTTGACTCCGCACGATACTGCACGAATTTAGGCGCCCGATCCAGGCCTATCCAAGGACCCCGCCATGACCATCGCCGATCGCGTCCGCGTGGAGGACGTCACCCTGCTGTCCGACGACTGGTACACGCTGAAGAAGACCACCTTCTCGTACCTGCGCGCCGACGGGACCTGGCAGCGCCAGACGCGCGAGACCTACGACCGGGGCAACGGCGCGGCGATCCTGCTCTACGACCTTGAGCGGCGCACGATCGTGCTGGTCAGCCAGTTCCGCTATCCGGCCTTCGTCAACGGCCACGACGACCTGCTGCTGGAAGTCCCGGCCGGCCTGCTCGACGACGCCGAGCCCGAGACCCGCATCCGCGCCGAGGTCGAGGAGGAGACCGGCTTTCGCGTGAAGGCCGTGCGCAAGATCTTCGACGCCTTCATGAGCCCGGGCTCGGTAACCGAGCGCCTGCATTTCTTCGTCGGCGAATATGCGCCGGGCGACCGGGTCTCGGCCGGCGGCGGCGAGGCCGACGAAGGCGAGGACATCGCCGTCGAGGAGGTGACGATCGAGGACGCCCTGGCGATGATCGGCTCCGGCGCCATCCGCGACGCCAAGACGATCATGCTGCTGCAGTACGCCGCGCTGCATCTGTTTAGGTGAACGAGGTTGGGGCGATAGAAATTCAAACAATCGTTTGACTTCTATCCCTGCCCGCCGCCTACTCCGCGACGTCGATCGACGAGGGAGACGGCCATGGCCTGGGATTTTCTGGTCGCCAAGTCCGACCTGCGCAGCACGCGGCTCCAGGAGATCGAGCCGTCCCCGCTCGAGGAAGGCGAGGTCCGGCTGGCGGTCGAAAGCTTTGCCCTGACGGCCAACAACGTCACCTACGCCGCTTTCGGCGAGACCATGCGCTACTGGGACTTCTTTCCCGCCCCCGAGGGATGGGGGCGGGCGCCGGTGTGGGGCCATGCGCGGGTCGAGGCCTCGGCCCATCCGGAGGTCGCGGTCGGGCGGCGGTTCTACGGCTACCTGCCGATGTCGACGCACCTGACGATCAAGGCGCGGCCCGGCCGGACGGGCCTCTCAGACGCCTCGCCCCATCGCCAGGGACTGGCGGCCGCCTACAACCACTATCTGGCCGTGGAAGACGATCCCGGCCAGGACGACTACCGCGCCCTGCTGCAGCCGCTGTTCATCACCTCGTTCCTGATCGAGGACTTCCTCGACGAGCACGGCGGCTTCGGCGGAAAATCGGTGGTGCTGACCAGCGCCTCGTCCAAGACGGCGATCGGCCTCGCCCACCTCTTGAAGAGGCGCGGCGCAGTGCGAGTGGTCGGACTGACCTCGCCGCGCGGTCGCAGCTTCGTCGAGGCCCTGGGCTATCACGACCAGGTGCTGACCTATGACGACCTGGCCGAGGCGGCGATCGCCCGGCCGGCGGTCTCGGTCGACTTCGCCGGCGACGCGGGCGTGCTGGCGGGGCTGCACGCGACCTTCGGCGAGGAACTGGCCTATTCGATGCTGGTGGGCGGCGCCCACTGGGAGGCCGGCGGCGCCCAGGGCGCCCTGCCGGGTCCCGGGCCGGTGTTCTTCTTCGCCCCCGACCGCATCGCCAAGCGGCGACAGGACTGGGGTCCGGGCGGGTTTGACGAGCGCTATGGCCAGGCCTGGGCCGGCTTCGTCGCCGACGCCCCGCGCTGGCTGCACGTCCAGCGCTCGCAAGGCTTCGAGGCGATCCAGGCGGCCTGGCTGGCCCAGGTCAACGGCGAGACCCGGCCCGATGTCGGGGTGAGCCTGGCGCCCTAGCCGCCGGCCTTGACCGCGTCCCAGGTGCGGGTGGCCGAGCCCTGGGCCTGGCCAAGGGCGGCGCGCAGCCAGGCCAGGTTATTGTCGACCATCTGCGGCGGCAGGTCCTGGCGGGCCATGCGCTCGGCCTCGTCGACGCGGCCCTGCAGGCCGACCACGAGGGCCAGGTTCTGGCGGACCTGGATCGTCGAGGACGGCATGACCGCCGCCTTGCGCAGCAGGGCCTCGGCGCCGGCCAGGTCGCCGTGGCCGGCCAGGTACATGGCGAGGTTGGCGGCCGGAGCGGCCTCGTTCGGGGCCAGGGCCACGGCCTGGCGGTGGGCGGCCAGGGCCTCGTCGTCGCGTTTGGACTGCTCCAGGGCCACGCCCAGCAGGGATTGCGGACGCCAGTCGCGCGGCGCGGCGGCGGCGGCGGCCTTGGCCGGCTCGATGGCGAAGAAGCCCTCGCCCTGCGCCAGTTGCACCCGCGCCGATTCCAGCAGGGCCTCGACGTCGCCCGGATGCGAGACCAGCACCCGGCTGGCGGCGGCGGCGGCGTCTTCATAGCGGCCGAGCGAGCGCAGGGCCTGCGACAGGGCCGCGCCCGCCTCGGCGTCGCGCGGGTCGGCGTCGAACTGGTTGCTCCAGAAGGCGGCGCGGGCCAGCGGGTCCAGGCGGCGAGCCTCGGCGCGCTCGGCGGGACTGGCCTTGCGCGGCGCAGCGGGCTGAGCGGCCGTCGGGGCGCTGGCGGCGGATTTCGCGGCCTTGTCGCCCTTGCCCGCGGCCAGGGCCGGAACGCTCACCAGAAGAATGGACGTCAGGACGGTTGCGAGCAGGGCAGGCTTGCGACACATGGAAGGCATGTCTCCGGAAGGTCGGCCGAGCATCGCGCGGCCGCCTCAAGGAATCGTTAAGCATAAATTCGCGAAGGCCCCGGCCCATGACCGAACCCCTGATCACTTCGTCCTCGCGCGGCCCGGCCGACGGTCCCGTGATCCCGGTGCACGCCCTGCATGTGGACGAACTGGCGGCCTTCCTCGACGCGCGGCCCAGCTTCGTGCGCGGCTTCGCCCAGCTGTCGGACTTCTCGGCCAAGGCCGGCCAGACGGTGGCCGTGCCCACCCCCGAAGGCGCCCTCGACCGCGTGCTTTTCGGCCTGGGACAACGGGTTAAGGGCGGCAAGGCCGACGCCATGGCCTTCCGCGCCCTGCCGGCCAAGCTGCCGGCCGGCGACTATCGCCTGCACGCCGTCCCCGAGGGCCTGGACGCGGCCCAGATCGCTCTCGCCTTCGCCCTGGGGACCTATCGCTTCGACCGCTTCAAGGCCCGGGGCGCGGACGGGGCGCGACGCCTTGTCGCGCCGGACGGCGTCGATGTCGCCGAGATCCAGGCGGTCGCCCACGCCTGCGCTCTCGCCCGCGACATGGTCAACAGCCCGGCCAACGCCATGGGCCCGCGCCAGATCGAGACCATCGCCCGTGAGATCGCCGAGCAGTTCGGCGCGACCTTCTCCGCCATCGTCGGCGACGCGCTGCTGGAGCAGAACTATCCGGCCGTCCACGCCGTGGGCCGCGCCGCCGTGCCCGAGCGCGCGCCGCGCATGCTGGAGATCCAGTGGGGCGACGAGAAGAACCCCGTCGTCGCCATCGTCGGCAAGGGCGTGGTGTTCGACACCGGCGGCCTGGATATCAAGCCCTCGGCCGGCATGCGGCTGATGAAGAAGGACATGGGCGGCGCCGCCCACGCCCTGGCGCTTGCCCGCATGGTGATGGCGGCGAAGCTGCCGGTGCGGCTGGTGGTTCTGGTCCCGGTGGTCGAGAACGCCATCGCCGGCGACGCCATGCGTCCGGGCGACGTGCTTGACAGCCGCGCGGGCCTGACCATCGAGGTCGGCAACACCGACGCCGAAGGCCGCCTGATCCTGGCCGACGCCCTGACCCGCGCCGCCGAGCTGTCGCCGGCCCTGACCATCGACCTGGCCACCCTGACCGGCGCGGCCCGCATCGCCCTGGGCCCGCAGGTGATCCCCTTCTATACCCCCGACGACGCCCTGGCCGGGCAGATCGAGGCGGGGGCCCGCAAGGCCTCCGACCCCGTCTGGCGCATGCCGCTGTGGGACGGCTACCGCGAGGCGCTGGAAAGCGACATCGCCGACTTGAAGAACGACCCCGACGCCTGGGCCCAGGCCGGCTCGGTGACCGCCGCCCTGTTCCTGCAGCGCTTCGCCCCCACCACCGGCGCGTGGGTCCATCTCGACATCTTCGCCTGGAACCCCAAGGGCGCTCCCGGCCGTCCGAGCGGCGGCGAGGCCCAGGCCATCCGCGGCCTCTATGCGATGCTGAAGAGCCGGTTCGCCTGATGGATCCGCGCCTGACCCTGGCCCGTCCCGACCTGGCCGACATCGCGCTGGAGGGGATCGTCGCCGCCGAACGCTACGACGCCCCCAAGGCCTTGCAGGTCACCGCCCCGACGGCCGCCCTGCGCAAGGCCCCGGCGGCCGACGCCGAGCAGTGGAACCAGCTGCTGTTCGGCGAGCGCTTCGCCGTGCTCGACGTGAAGGACGGCTTCGCCTGGGGCCAGGCGGCCCGCGACGGCTATGTGGGCTGGGTGGCCCAGGCCGACCTCGGCCCGCTGGGCGAGCCGGCGACCCACCAGGTGGCGAGCTTGCGGACCTATGCGTTCAGCGAGCCCAACATCAAGTCGCGTCCACAGGGGCTCTATTCGCTGGGCGCGCTGGTGACGGTCGAGGCCCGCGAGGGCCGCTTCGCCAAGGGCGCGGGCGCGGGCTGGTTCGTCGAGGCCCACCTGGCCCCGATCGGCCTGGCCAGCGCCATCGACCCGGCCGAGGTCGCCCTCGGCTTCCTGGGCGCGCCCTACCAGTGGGGCGGGCGCGAAAGCCTGGGCCTGGACTGCTCGGGCCTGGTGCAGCAGGCCCTGGGAGCCGTCGGCAAGGCGGTTCCTCGCGACACCGACATGCAGTTCTCCTTCTTCCAGCCGATCGAGGAGGCCGAGCGCCGGCGCGGCGACCTGGTGTTCTGGAAGGGCCACGTGGCCGTCCTGCTCGACCGCGACACCATCGTCCACGCCAACGCCCACCACATGGCCGTGGCGGTCGAGCCGCTGGCCGAGGCGATCACCCGCATCGACGCGGCCGGCGTGGGCCAGCCGACCGGTTGGCGGCGCCCGTAAGGACGCCGCCTTCGCGGCCTCAGGCCAGTTCCAGGGTCTTGACCAGCGGCGCCTCGCCGTTCTGCGGCGCGGTGATGTCGCGCACGACGATCTCGCTGTTGACCTGGTTGACCCCGGTGAAAATCCCGTCGACCACGAACTTCACCACCGCCCCGCCGGGCGCCGACGACGTGAAGGTCAGGTTGGCGCGGTAGGGCACGGCGGCTCTCCCGTAATAGACGACCACGTGGTAGGCGTACTTCTTGCCGATCGGCACCTGCACCTGGGTCGAGATGGTGTCGGTGACGGTCTCGGTGTGCACCGTCTGGTCGGTGAACGAGATCGTCTGGCTTTCGCTCTCCTCGAACGAGGCCGAGGCGCTGACCTCGAACACCTTGTCGACCCCGCCCTTCACGCCGAAGGTCTGGGTGTACTTGCGGCCCGTGGTCTCGGAGGTCGAGTTGCTGATCGAGCGCTGGGTCGTGACGGTGCGGGCCAGGGAATAGGTGCTGGTCACCGGCGCCCCGCCCTTGGTGTTGTCGACCGAGGTGATCGCGCAGTGGCTCGGCGGCAGGTGCAGGTCCGCGACGGCCCTTTCCAGGAAGTACTCCACCGAGTCGACGGTGATCTCACCGGCCTCGGGGACCAGCTTCCACTCCTCGTTGTCGGCCCCGCCGTCCCAGCCATAGACGCCGATCACGCCCCGGACGTTCGAGCCGTAGACATTGATCTTGGCCTCCCAGTTCAGCAGCGTGTTGATCCCCGACCACCCGTCGCCCAGGTCCTCGGCGCGCCACAGCTGGCGGGCGTCGCTGGCGTCGAACTGCACGGCCTTCAGCGGACCGGAGGGGAACTCGATCTGGCCGAATATCTTCTGCAGCTGGCAGCTCAGCACCAGGCCGGTGGCCACGTGGTGCAGCACGGCGCCGCCGCGCGGGTCGGGCGCGGCCGTCCACAGCTGCTCGATCTTGCCCTCCAGCGGCGTCAGGGCCACGCCCCCCGCCGCGTTGATCGTCAGGCTCCAGTTCGAGCGGTTGATCTTGGACATGATGTAGAAAGGCTTGGTGGGAAACTTGATCTCCGTGGGCATCGCCCCCTCCGTTCAATCTAAGGCGGCGAAGATCAACATGCAGCCTGAAGATGTACGAGTCCTTCGCCCCCAGAATGGGTAGGCGCGCAATCGAAACGCGAGCTCCGGCAACGGGTTACCGGATCGTTCGCGCATCGAGCGTCATGTTGTTGTAACCTTGGCGCTTTCCCTTTATCGCGACGCATTCTCACCTGTCGGAGAAATCCTGTGTCGCCCCGCCTGTCCCTGCTGCTGACCACCGCCCTGCTCGCGCCCCTGGCGGCGAGCCCCGTCCTGGCCCAGGAAGCCGCCCCGACCGCGGTCGAGGAGGTGATCGTCACCGGCTCGCAGGTGCGCCTGCCGCCCGCCTATGCCGGCGGCCAGGTCGCCAAGGGCGCTCGCGTGGGCCTGCTGGGCGCGCTGGACACCATGGACGCCCCCTTCTCGGTGACCAGCTACACCGAGGAGCTGATCCGCAACCAGCAGGCGCTGGGCATCGGCGACGTGCTGCAGAACGACCCGACGGTTCGCGTCAGCAAGGGCTTCGGCAACTTCCAGGAGCTGTACGTCGTGCGCGGCTTCCCCGTGTACTCCGACGACATGACCTATAACGGCCTCTACGGCGTGCTGCCCCGGCAGTTCGTAGCCGCCGAGCTGGTCGAGCGCGTGGACGTGTTCCGCGGCGCCAACTCGTTCCTCAATGGCGCGGCCCCGGGCGGCAGCGGTATCGGCGGCGCCTTCAACCTGGTTCCCAAGCGGGCGGGCTCAGCGCCCCTGACCCGCTTCACCGCCGGGTGGGACGGCGGCGAGCAGCTCTACGCCAAGGCCGACGTCGCCCGTCGCTTTGGCCAGGACGACGCCTATGGCGCGCGCCTGAATCTTGGCCTGCACGGGGGCGAGACGGCCGTCGACGGCGAGAAGCGCGACCTGAAGGTGATCGGCCTGGGCCTGGATCGCCGCGGCGAGCGCGCCCGCTTCTCGGCCGACCTGGGCTGGCAGGACCACCACATCGACGCCCCGCGCCCGACCGTCACCCCGGCCAGCGCCATCCCCAAGGCCCCGTCGGCCGACAAGAACTTCGCCCAGGACTGGACCTACACCGACGAACGCCAGCTGTTCGGCGCGGCGCGCGGCGAGTTCGACCTGACCGACACGGTGAGCGCCTGGGCCGCCGTCGGCGGTCGCAAGGGCAAGGAAGACAACGTCCTGGCCAACCCGACCGCCCAGGCGGACGGTACGATCAGCGCCTATCGCTTCGACAACGTCCGCGAGGACACCATCCTGTCGGCGGACGTGGGCTTGCGCGCCAAGTTCGCCACCGGATCGGTGGGCCACAGCGTGGTCGCTTCGATCGCCCAGGTCGACCTGAAGTCGCGCAACGCCTACGCGTTCTCCAGCTTCGCCGGCTTCGCCAGCAACCTCTATACGCCGGTGCAGGTCGCTAAGCCGGCGGCCGACTTCTTCATCGGCGGCTCGCTGTCGGACCCGAACGTCACCGAGCGGGCCAAGAACCGCAGCGTGGCGATCGCCGACACCCTGTCGTTGCTGGACGAGACGCTGCTGGTCACGGTCGGCGTGCGCTACCAGGAGATCTGGACCCGCACCTACGACTACAACACCGGCGTCGGCGGCGCGGCCTATGACAGCGACGCCACCACCCCGGCAGTGGCCGTGGTCTACAAGCCCGACGACAGGATCTCGCTCTACGCCAACTACGCCGAGGCCCTGGTTCCCGGAAAGATCGCGCCCACCGTGGTCAACGGCGTCACCGTGGCCAACGGCAACGAGATCCTCTCGCCGTTCCGCGCCGAACAGGCCGAGGCGGGCGTGAAGTACGACAGCGGCGCGTTCGGCGGCGCCCTGAGCGTGTTCCGTACCACCAAGCCCAGCGAGTATTTCAACGCCGCCACCCGCATCTACAGCGCCGACGGCGAGCAGGAGAACAAGGGCGTCGAGCTGACGGCCTATGGTGAGCTCACCCCCGGCCTGCGCCTGATCGGCGGCGCCACCTGGATGGACACCAAGATCAACCGCGCCCAGACCGCCGCTCTCGAAGGCAAGTCGGCGATTGGCGTGCCGGAGTTCCAGGCCAACCTGAACGTCGAGTACGACATCCCCGCGCTCGATGGCCTGACGCTCGATGGTCGCCTGGTCTACACCGGCTCGCAGGCCGCCAACGAGGCCAATACGGTGGAGCTGGGCTCGTGGACCCGGCTGGACATCGGCGCGCGCTACGACTTCGAGGCCGGCGGTCGTCCGGTCACCCTGCGGGCCCGCGTCGAGAACCTGGCCGACAAGAACCAGTGGGTGGCGGTCGGCGGCTATCCGGGCGCCAACTACCTGACGCTGGGCGCGCCGCGCACCGTGCGCCTGTCGGTCACCACGGACTTCTAGGGAACCGATGAAGCCGTCGACGCTCCGCGCCTGGTCGTGGGTCCACAAGTGGTCGAGCCTGGTCTCGACCCTGTTCCTGCTGATGCTGTGCGTCACCGGCCTGCCGCTCGTGTTCACCCACGAGATCGAGGAGGCGGTGATGCACCAGCCCTGGACGCCGGCCCACCCGGACGGCCCCAGGCTCAGTCTCGACCAGGTGCTGGAGACGGCGCTCTCCCGCAAGCCGGGCGAGGTGGCGGCCTTCATGAGCTTCGACGTGGAGCGGCCGGTGGTGAACGTCACCACCGTCCAGCCGGGCAAGGCTGGCTACAGTTTCCAGCCGATCGACCAGACCAGCGGCGACCCCGCCCCGTCCGTGGCCGGCCATCCGGTGATGGAGTTCCTGCTCCAGCTGCACACCGACATGTTCCTGGGCCTGGCGGGGATGCTGTTCCTGGGGGCCATGGGCCTGCTGCTCGTGGCCGCGCTGGTCTCGGGCGTCGTCCTCTACGCCCCCTTCATGCGCAAGCTGCCGTTCGGCACGGTGCGGGCCCGCAAGGCCGCCCGCACGCGCTGGCTCGACTACCACAACCTGCTGGGCGCGGTGACCCTGGCCTGGGTGCTGGTCGTGGGCGTCACCGGGGTGGTCAACACCCTGGCCACGCCGATCATCGGCTACTGGAAGAACACGGCGCTGAAGGCGCTGACGCAGGCCTATGACAAGCCCGCGCCCAGCGACGAGCGCAGCTCGCTGGCCGCCGCGGTCGAGCGCGCCAGGCTGGCCCTGCCGGGCAAGCAGCTGCAGTTCGTGGCCTTCCCCGGCAGCAGCTACTCGACCGACCACCACTACGCGGTGTTCTTCCACGGCGACACGCCGCTGACGGCGCACCTGACGACGCCGGCCCTGATCGACGCCCGGACCGGCGAGCTGGCGGCCGTGGCCCCCACGCCCTGGTACGTGAAGACCCTGTCGCTGTCGCAGCCGCTGCACTTCGGCGACTACGGCGGCCTGCCGCTGAAGATCCTGTGGGCGCTGCTCGACCTGGCCACCATCGTGATCCTGGGCTCGGGCGTCTATCTATGGCTCGTCAAGCGGGGGGCCGCGAAATGAGCCGTCCGCATCTGACGCTCTGGCAGGTGTTCCGCATCCCGGTCGTGGTGGCGGCGCTCAGCCTGTTCGGCCTGGTGGCCGCCCTGCTCGACGACGGCGCCTGGGACTGGATCGGGGCGGCGGCGCTGGGCGTCTCGGTCGTGGTGACCGTCTGGGCGCTGGCCGCGCGGCGGCGCTAGGTCCGCATCCGAGGCCCCAGGAGCGGAAAGCGCGCCCCCGCACGCCCCCCGCTCCCCCGCCGGCCTCCAGCCCCCCAGCTGGATCACGAACGGTCGCGGCGCGCCCTCTCCCGAGAGCGCCCGCAATCGGACGGCGCGGACTGTAAGCGGGGCCGTCGGGCAAAAAATACTCGTCTCGCTACCCATTCTGAGCGAGGGTCGGCCTTGCGCCAGCTCCGGGCGCTTGCTCTGCTTCCCCGATGCTTGACCCGACGGCGACATCCCGCCCCATCGCCCCATCGCAGGCGCGTCGTCTCGGCGAAGAGATCCGCGCCAGCCTGGCCTATCTGCGCGACACCATCGAGATCACCCGTGGCGACCACGACCTGCTGGACGCCTGGATCCTGACCGCCGCCCTCGACGCCAACATGGCGCCCGTGACCCGCGACCCGGCCCTGATGGCGGCCTACGGCGCCGCAGCCGAATCCACGCCCGACGACCTGCGCCGCCCGGTCAGCGTCAACGCCGTGGCCCAGTCGCTGGCCCTGCCGTTCGAGACCGTGCGCCGGCGCGTGGCCCGGCTGGCCCGGGCCGGGCTGTGCGTGGTCGGCCCGCAGGGCGTGGTGGTGCCCAACGCCGCGGTGACCACCCCGGCCTATCGCGACCAGATGCTGGGCCGCTATGAGCGCGCCCGCCGCTTCCATCGCGAGCTGAAGGCCATCGGAACGCTCGGGGAAGATCCCGCCCCGCCGGCCGCGCCCGACAGCGAGCCGCCGCTGCGGGCGGTGAACTGGGCGCTGTCCGAATATGTGCTGCGGGCCTGCAACGACCTGATCCTGCTGACCGGCGCCCTGGTCGCCAGCCGGGTGCTGCTGGAGCTGGTGCTGGCCAATATCGCGGACCTGCCGGTCCAGGCCCTGCCCGAATGGGCCGACGATCCCGCCCGCGTCGGCCGCGCCGCCCGCACGGCGGCCCTGGCCCGCTCGCTGCGCGTGCCGCCCGAGACCGTGCGCCGCCACCTCAACGGCCTGGAGACGGAAGGCTTCTGCCTGCAGCGCGACGACGGCTGGGTGGCGATGGCGCCGCCGGCCGCCCTGCCCCGCCTGACCGCCATGGCCCAGGCCAACCACGCCAACCTCAAGCGCCTGTTCGCCCGCCTGCGCCCGCTGGGCGCCCTGGCGGCCTGGGAGGCCGAGGACCAGGACAAGGCCCTCCCTACATCGAGACAAAGAAGTTGAACGAGTTTCCGGACGCTGCGCCGAACTTGTCGATGAACAGGGTGGTGTGCGCCACGAGGTCCGACCTGATGGGATTGGGGAACATCGGCGGCTGCGGAAGGCACATCACGCCCTTGGGCACGCCCAGCGCGCAATAGGGAATGACCGCCTGCCATGGCGCGCCGTAGATGCCCTGGCCGTACAGGGTCACCGCTTGCGTGCCGGTGGCCGCCTGACCAAGGGGAGTGGCGAAGCCGGGCATCACGGCCGGCACCGGCTGATTCACCCCGTTCGCGAAGGTGATCACGATCTGCATCTGACCTTTCACGCCGGACGGCACGCTGACCAACCCGTTGATCACCATGCCCGCCACGCCGGGGCCCAGGGCCATGTTGTGCGTGACGTTGGTGACCTGGATCGAGGCTCCCTGCGCAGGCACGGTCGGCGGCGTCGGGGTGAAGACGGTCGGCGTGGGCGTCGTTGGCGTCGTGGTCGTCGTCGGGGTCACGGACGGGGGCTTGGCGCCGACGACCTGATAGGCCTCGCGCACCACAGCGGCGAACTGACCGTATCCGATCCAGCCGAAGCCGTTGTCGCCCCAGGATCGCCCCCAGGAATTCATCACCTTGAAGGCCTGCCGGGAGTCGTCGTAGCCGACCACGACCATCGCATGGCCGCCGCCGGGACCGCCGCCGCTGCTGGTCCAGACCTGGCCGGCGGGCAGGTTCTTGAAGCTCTGATCGACCAGTGCGCCGATCACGATGGGGAAGTCGGCCGCCAGCAGCGACTTCACCTCGACCGGATTGGTGGCGTTGACCCGGCGCCAGGTGAGGATCTTGTAATTCCCCGCCTCGCCGCGCGCCGCCGCGCTTGGCTGGCTGCGATAATCGTTGTCGCTGTAGGGGGCGGTGGCCAGCGAGGCCACACCCTGCTGCGCCACGAGGCTGAGCGCGTGGGTGATGAACGACCCGCGATCATTGCCGTTGTTGATCTGGTTGTAGATGAAGGCGGGACTGAAGATGCGACTCCGGTAAGGCGCCCCGGTCGGATCCTGGATCACCCATCCGCGCTTCTGGCGCTCGTCATAGGTCTTCAAGCCGTAGGCCACGGCCCAACCCACGCAGGATTGCTGATTGCCTTGGGTGTCGGGCGTTGGCATGCCCATGCTCAGGTCGACCGAAGCCGGAAGCTCGTCGCCCGAATAGGGCAGCTCGGCGATCGGTATGCCGTTGTAGGTTCCTGCATCCAGGAACTCCAGGCCCATGCCCTGGGCCGCCGCGCCTGTCGCCAGGCCGGCAGCAAACAGGGCAAGACACAGGCCCCGGATAAATCTGCGCATGTAGCCCCCGCTCGCTTACGCCAAACTCAATCCCCAGGCGAAATCATGGCTGCGCTATCGCAACTGTCAAGCTGCCGTGCGGCCCTGCGGGAGAAGGTTTGGCGGACGTAAGCTCTCAGGCCTCGTCGGCCAGCCCGTCGGCGAGTGCGCCCGCGAGGGCCAGCTTCACCGGGGCCCAGCCCAGGCGGTGGATCGGCGAGGGGCCCAGCTTGCGCAGGCCCTCCAGATGGATCGGGGCGTGATAGCCCTTGTGGCCGGCGAAGCCGTAGCCGGGATAGACGCTGTCCATCTCGACCATGATGCGGTCGCGGGCTTCCTTGGCCAGGATCGAGGCCGCCGCGATCGAGCACGACAGGGCGTCGCCCTTGACCACGGTCTTGACCTCGCACGGCAGGACGAAGCGGTAGTTGCCGTCGACCAGCGCGAAGCTCGGCGCCACCGACAGGCCCTCGACCGCGCGCCGCATGGCCAGGCCCGCGGCGTGCAGGATGTTGAGCTGCGCGATCTCCTCGACGCTGGCCATCCCGACGCACCAGGCGATCGCCACGTCCTTGATCTCGTCCTCCAGAGCCGCGCGGGCCTTGGCCGAGAGCTTCTTGGAGTCGTTGAGGCCCTTGGGCACGCGGGCCGGATCGAGGATCACGGCGGCGGCGCTGACAGGCCCGGCCCAAGGCCCGCGGCCGGCCTCGTCCACCCCGCAGACCGGTCCCGGTCCGCAGGCGGCTTCCAGCATCATGTCGGGACCGCTCGGCATGACGCCTTCCTAGGCGGGTTCGCCGGCGAAGGAAACCGGTCGTCACGATCTCGACTTAAAGTGGAGCTTAGACTGATATGACCTTAAGGACGACCTCGGGGGATTGAGGATGACGCTCAGGATGCTGGCGGCCCTGGCCGTCGCGACCGCCGCCGGCTGGACGCAGCCGGTCATGGCCCAGACGGCGACCGCCCCCTCGGCGAGGCCCTCCCCCGGAGACTGCCTGTGGAACGCCCTGCCCGAGGCCGACCGGGCCGAGGTGCTGACGGCCTACGGGCGCGACATGAATTCGGCGACCAAGGCCCTGGCCAGTCGCAACAAGGCGATTCAGGCGGCCGCGGCCGCCTGCGTGGGCCGCGAGGGCGCGCCCAGGCTGTTCGTCCAGTTCGCCACGACCTCGGCCATGATCCGCGCGGCCTCGGCCCAGCGGCTGGCGCCCGCCGGCCTGACGAGCGACGGCTTGCGAACCCTCTGGAACCAGGCCGATCCGGCGGCCCGGGCCTGCTTCCGGGTCAATGCGGCGCGGGTCTACGGCCCCATGGCCGAGAAGCTGCTGAACGGCGAGACCTGCCCCGACCAGAAGGCCGCGCAGACGGTGCTGGCGGCCGCCAGGCTCGACCTGGCCAAGGACACCGCCCAGGCGGCCCAGGCGCTGATCCACTTCAACGCCATCGCCCAGGGCGAACAGGCCGACGCCCTGCTGGCCGCCTTCGTCCGCTACGGACCCACGCCCGCCGGCTCATGACCGAAGATTAACTGGCCCGCCGCGCCCTCGCCTGATCCCCTGGCCAACGGGGCGGGGACGGCTCCAGGGGTACTTCGATCATGAACCGCCGCACCTTGCTGGCGACCGGACTGGCCTGTCCGGCGCTCGCCTCATCAACGCTGGCCTTCTCAGCACGCGCCTGGGCGACCCGACCGGATCCGGCCGCGCGCGCCGACGCCATCGTCCGGCGCTTCATGGCCGACCGCCACGTGCCGGGCCTGCAGGCCGTGGTGGTCAAGGACGGCGCGATCGTCTTCTCGCGCAGCTACGGCGTGGCCGACCTCGCCAGCGGGACCAGGGCGACACCGACGACCGCCTTCCCGATCAACTCGATCACCAAGGCCTTCACCGGCGTGGCGGCCATGCGCGAGGTCCAGGCCGGGCGGCTCGACCTCGACAAGCCGATCGGCGCCTATGTGGGCGACCTTCCCGAAGCCTGGCGCGGCGTCCAGGTTCGCCGGCTGCTGAGTCACACCTCGGGCCTGCCCGACTTCGTGCCGCGCCAGAAGGACGGCGCGGTCGACGAGGCCACGGCCTGGAAGGAGGCCCTGGCCGCGCCGGTGCTGTTTCCGCCGGGCCAGCGCTTCCACTACTGCCAGACCAACTACGCCCTGGTGCAGATGGCCATCGACCGGCTGCACGGCCGGCCAGACAGCACGCCCCTGGGCGACGAGCAGTTCGCCATCGCCGGCATGAAGAGCTCGCGCTACGGCGACAGCCTCGACCCCGGCCCCTCGCGCGCCACCTCCTACGGCTACCGCAAGGAGAGCCCCGACCAGCCGACCGTGCGCAAGGAGGTGTTCTCGCCCCTGGCCCGCGCCGCCGCCGGCCTCGACAGCACCGGCGACGACATGGGCCGCTGGATGATCGCCCTGATGGACGGCCGGCTGCTGGACGCCGCGTCCCGCAAGACCATGTGGACCCAGGTTCCCTACAGCGACGGCCAGCTTGGCCAGTGGGGGCTGGGCTGGCTGGTGCTGGAGCGCCCCGACCGCCTGGTGGTGGGCATGACCGGCGGCAGCCGCAACGCGGCCTACCTCTATCCCGGCGACGAAGTGGGCGTGGCGATCCTCAGCAACCTGGCGGGCGGCACGCCGGAAGACGTCATCGACGAGATCGCCCAGGCCTTCATCCCCGGCATGAGGCTGACGGGCGTGGCGGCCCTGCGCGCGGCCCTGGCCGACCAGCCGAAATCCGCCTTCGCCGCGGTGATCGCCGGCCAGCGGAAAGACCCGACCTTCAAGCCGTCCGAGCACGAGCTGAACGACTGGGGCTATCGCCTGCTGGCCTTCGGCGACGCGGCCAAGGCCCTTGCGGTGCTGGCCCTGACCGCCGAGCTGTTCCCCAAAAGCGGCAACGCCCAGGACAGCCTGGCCGAGGCCTACGCCGCCAACGGCGACAAGGCCGCCGCGATCGTCCACTACCGCCGCTCGCTGGCGCTGGATCCGGGCAACACCAATGCCGTCAATCGGCTGAAGGGCCTGGATGCGGCGGCGCCGGAAAGCTGACCGGCCAGGCTGCAGGGCCGGCTCAATCGGCGTCGGGCGGCGGGGGGACCTTCGCCGTCCGGGCGTTGAGGCGGCGCACCAGCACCGCCCCGCCCAGCAGCAGGGCGCCGACCGCCAGGAACGAGGCCGCGCGGACCACGCCCTCCAGCCGCGCCAGGTCGAACAGCAGCACCTTGCCGGCGGTCAGCAGCAGCACGGTCAGGCCGGCCCAGCGCAGCACCGCGTCCTTGCGGGCCGAACCCAGGCTCAGGACCGCCAGGCCGAAGGCGGCCCAGACGGCCGAGAAGGTCCAGGTCTCCAGCCCGCCCGCGTCCGTCGAGGCCCCCATGGCCGGGCCGTGGAAGCCATAGCGCACCACCAGGCTGACCAGCACGAACAGCACGCCGACGGCGCTGGCCCGGGCGGTCGTCCCAAAGCCCCCGCCCTGGCGGCTGAGGTCCAGCAGCAGGGCCGCGGCCGCGCCATGGGCCAGGGCCATCAGCAGGGCCGCGGCCAGCGGCGACACCCGCGCCTGCTCGGGTCCCCACCAGGGATTGGCCAGGAATCCGAAGGTCAGGATCGCCAGGACGACGGCGATCCAGCCGACGACCGGCGCGGCGCGGGCCAGCCAGCTGGCCGCCGGCCGCGCGGCCAGGCGCGGATCGAAGAAGCCGCGCGCGGCCGCCAGCGCCAGCACCGCGTAGCCGGCGAGCTCGCCGCGGCCGATCCCGGCGTCGTGCATGGCCTTGCCATGGATCCCGTGGCGCAGGGCCAGGACCGCCCAGAGCAGGCCGAAGACGGCCGAGCCGACCACCCAGCCGCGTCCGGCCGCGTCGACCGGCCGTCGCCAGGCCGCGACCGCCAGCAGCACGGCCGGCGCCAGGTAGGAGAGGATCAGTGTGTTGAAGAGCGGCGGCCCGGCCGGGACCTCTCCCCAGCCCCACCAGGGATTGGCCAGAAGGCCCTGGAACAGCAGGCCGTGGGCCAGGCCCGCGGCGACTGCCGCCAGGGTGCGCCAGCGAGCCACGGGGCCGTCGCCCGGCCCCGCGCGCAGCACCAGCACCAGGCCGGCGGCCAGCAGGATCAGGGTGCGCAGCGAAGCGTCGAGCAGGAAGGCTCCGTCATCGCCGGGCTTGCCGACGACGACGACGTGCACGCCGATGAACAGGCCCAGCAGCAGGATCATCAGGGCGGCCGCGCCTTGCGACTCCGCCTCGTTGCGGCGACCGGCCGCCTTCAGCAGCCAGGCGGCGGCGAAGGCCAGCAGGGCCGCCTCGCCGGACGCCGCGGCGATCATCGGCAGCGGCAGGCGGCCGTCCAGCGCCGGACCGATGAAGGCCGGGCGCAGCATGACCACCAGGGCCAGCAGGCCGCCGACCACGCTGGCCTGGGCCAGGCCGCTCCAGGGCAGGCGGCGGGCGGCGAAGGCCAGGACCAGGGCGGCGGCGGCGAAGGCCGGTGGCTCGAACCGGGGCTGGACCGCCCCGTGGATCGCCAGGAAGACCATCTCGGCGGCCGCGGCGAGCCAGATCGCCAGGCCAGGATCGCTGGACGGCGTCTCGCTGCGGCGGGCGATCAGCGCGGCCAGGCCGAACATGCCCAGGCCCAGCAGGGCGGCCGGCGTCCAGCTGTGGCCGAAGCCCGCGTGGTCCAGCAGCGGCCAGGCCAGGCTGGCGCCGACGGCCGTGGCGATGCCGGCCAGCATCAGGAGCTGGGTGCGCTGGCCCGCGTGCAGCCGCAGCGCCGCCGGCAGGGCCGTCAGCGGAATCAGCGCCAGCAGCAGGTGCAGCCATGGCGGCCGCACGGCGATCCCCGCCTTGTCGCCGCCGAACAGCAGGCAGGCCATGGCCACAAGGACCGTAGCGATGGCCGGCGCGGCGAACAGGCCGGCCGGAACCTGGCGCGCGGCGATCGCCAGGGCGGTCAGGCCCAGCAGCACCGCGCTCAGCACGCCGGCCGCGGCCGAGGCCTGGGACGGCGACCAGAACCACACCGCCACGGCGAACACGTCGGCCAGGAACAGCGCCGCCATGGCGGCCTGGCGCAGGCGCAGCACCTGGGCCTGGGTCTCACCCGTACGGCGGCGGCGCCACAGCGCGACCAGGGGTCCGGCGGCGGCCAGGACGACCAGGACGGCGGCGGCCGCATACTGGTGATCGGCCAGGGGCGGCACGCTCAGCAGCAGCACCCCGCCGGCGGCGGCCAGGCTGGTCCAGCCCCAGCGGCGGCCGGCCGCCAGCGCGAAGCCGGTGGCGCCGATCAGAATGGCGTAGGCCTCGAAGACGATGGGCGACCAGGACGAGATGCCGGTGACGATCGGAGTGGCGGCGGCCCCGACCATGGCCACCAGGGCCAGGGGCTCGCCATGGCGCAGCGACAGGGCCAGCAGGCCCAGCGACACCGACGCGGCCAGCACCGCCGCCAGCCAGAAAGGGATCAGGTGATAGAGGCCGTGGGCGGCGCAGACCGCGCCATAGAGGGTGACCGCCCCGGCTCCGGCGGCGATGGACGCGGCCAGCAGGTGGCGGCTCGTCTCGGCCTTGCGGCGCAGGATCCACTCGCTGGCCAGCACCATCAAGGCGCCCAGCACCACCGCCGCGGCGATGCGCAATGGCGGGGTGAAGATCCCCTTCTGGGCGGCGTAGGCCACCAGCAGCAGGCCGCCCAGCGCCAGGCCGCCGCCGCCGATCCAGGCCAGGCCGTTCTCGGCCAGCCAGGTCGAGGCCGCCTCGCGGGTGACCAGCGGCCGGGCCTGGACCGGCGGACGCGGGGCCGGCGCGGGGATCGGCCTGGGATTGAAGCTCGGCTCAGGACGCGGCTCGGGCGCCTTCGGCTCGACCGTCCAGGGAGAAGGCTTCGCCGCTGGCGGGGGCTCGGACGCCGGCGGAACCTGCCTTGGCGCGGCGGGCGCAGCGGGCGCGACGCCTTCGCGCGCCTCGGGGGCCGCGCCCCAGTCACGGGTCTTCTTCAGCTGCTCCAGGTCGGCCAGGGCCTTGCCCAGCTGCCGCTTGACCATGTCGAGCGACTGGTGCTGCACCGCGATCCACGTCGTCAGGCCGACGATGAACACCCATTCCATGTCGCGACACGCCCCCGAACGCCACCACCGGGCCTCTAGCACGGAACGGTTGAGGCCGCACAGTCCTGGCCGGCCCAGGATCAGCTTCAGGCCCCCAGGGTCAGTGACGGTGGCCCAGCGCCTTGCACTCGTCGTGGCGGAAGCAGGTGACGAAGTGGTCGTTGACCATGCCGACCGCCTGCATGAAGGCGTAGACGATCACTGGGCCGCAGAACTTGTAGCCCTTGACCTTCAGCGCCTTGGCCATATCGACCGCCAGCGGCGTCTGTGCCGGCACGTCGCCCATGCCGGTGAAGCTGTTCTGGATCGGGGCGCCGCCGACGATGTCCCACAGGAAGGTGGAGAAGTCCTCGCCCCGCTCGCGCATGTCGAGATAGATGCGCGCGCCGTTGACGGCCGCGTCGATCTTGGCGTTGGAGCGGATGATGCCGGCGTCGGCCATCAGCCGGGCGCGGTCGGCCTCGCCGAACCGGGCCACGACCTCCGGGTCGAAATCGGCGAAGGCGGCGCGAAAGGCCTCGCGCTTGCGCAGGATGGTGATCCACGACAGCCCGGCCTGAAAACCGTCGAGCACCAGCTTCTCCCACAGGGCGCGGCTGTCCCACTCGGGCACGCCCCACTCGGTGTCGTGATAGGCCTCGTACAGCGGGTCGCCGTTCATGCCCCGCCAGGTGCAGCGATGGATCTCTGTCATGTGGCGACGCTAGCAGACCGCGCGCCAAAAACCAGAACTTTCAGGGAACATGCGCGCGCCCGCGACGGAAACGCCGGTCTCGCGCGTTTGGCTGGTCAGAGGGACGCCAACGACAAGGAGAAGCCGCCCATGCGAGCTTTCCGAACCCTGACCGCGCTCGTCCTGGCGACCGCGGCCATGGCCGCCACGCCGGTTCTCGCCCAGCATCGCGACAGGGACAACAACCCGCCGGGTCCGCGCGGCGGACCGGGCACGAACTGGGAGAACCCGCCCGGCTGGCGCGGCGGCCCGGGCGCCTCGCCCGATCGCCGCTTCTATCGCTGGAAAGGCCAGAAGGTCCGCTTCGACTACCGCAACGGCTACTACTACAACCCGCGCTGGGGCTACTGGCATCCGACCCACGGCTGGTGGAACCAGGCCCGCCGCTGCTGGCTCGACCGCGACGACAATCCGCCCGGTCCGCGCGGCGGCCGCGGCACCAACTGGGAGAACCCGCCCGGCTGGCGCGGCGGTCCCGGCGCCTCGCCCGACCGCTACGGGCGCTGCCGCTAGATCCTGGAACGCCGGCGGCGGGTCAGCCCGCCGCCGGCGTTTCGGGAACCCAGTCCGGCCGCTCGACCCGCACCGGGCGGCCGTCGACCGTGAGGTCAGCGCCCTCGATGCGGTCGAGGCGCAGCAGGGCCATGGCCCGGCCGTCGCGTCCGCTCAGCACCTCGCCGGCGCGCAAGGTCCCGGCCAGCACCTCGGCGCCGAAGGCCGGGGCCGGGCCGTCGAAGACGATCGGCAGCATGCGGTTCTTGATCGTGCCCCGCCGCTTCATGCGGCTGGTGGTCTCCTGGCCGACGAAGCAGCCCTTCTTGAAGTCGATGCCGCAGAGCAGGTCGAAGTCGGCCTCGATCGGATAGTTCTTGTCCGACAGCCAGTCGGCCGGGCCGGGCACGCCCAGGGCCAGACGGTGGGCCTCGTAGGCGGCCTCGTCCGCGTCGGGCTCGGCGGCCGGGCCATAGACCCGCGCGCCCAGGGCCGGCAGGCGCGGATCGGCGTAGAGGCCCTCGCCGCTGACCGGCGCGCCGTCGGGATCGAAGGCCGCGGCGACCACCAGGTCGAGCGGACCGATCTCGACCTTGGCCCGCAGGCGATACATGGAAAGCCGCGCCACGATGGTGTCGCGGTGCTCGGCGGCCACGTCCAGCAACGCGCCGTCCGGCAGCCCGGCCACGAACAGGTCGTACAGCAGCCGTCCCTGCGGCGTCAGCAGGCCGGAAAATCGCAGCTCGCCGGCCGCCAGGGTGTCGACGTCCTGGGTCAGCAGGCCTTGCAGGAAGCTGCGCCAGTCGGGGCCGGCGACGGCGATGACGGCGCGGGAGGACAGGCGGGCGAGACGCGTCTTGGTCATGGCCGCACATGTGGCGCCGAGGCGACGCCGGCGCCAGTCCTGATGCTCAGGAAAGCTTAAGCGGGATAACGGGATGCGTTGACAGCCGGTTCACCCTATACATGGACCGATGACACAGCGGGCCTTCCCGATTCTCTTCATCACCGCCACGCGGATCGGCGACGCCGTGCTGTCGTCCGGCCTGATCAAACTTCTCTCCGACCAGATCCCCAACGCCCGCTTCACCATCGTCGCCGGCCCGCTGGCCGCGCCGCTGTTCGCCCACGTTCCTGGCCTGGATCGCGTGATCGTCATGGAGAAGGGCAAGGGCAAGGGCCACTGGTTCAGGCTGTGGAACCAGGTGCGCCATCGCAAGTGGGGCCTGGTGGTCGATCTTCGAGGCTCGGCGACCGCCCTCTTCCTGCGCCGCGAGAAGCGGGCGATCTGGAAGAAGATCCCCGGCGAGATCGCCCACAAGGTGGTTGAAACCGCCCGCGTGCTGAAGATCGACGGCGAGCCGCCGGCCCCGCACCTCTACATCACCCCGGACGTCCAGGCCCTGGCCGACCAGATGCTGGCCCCGCGCGGCGGCGAGCCGGCCGGTCCGATCCTGGCCATGGGCCCGGCCGCCAACTGGATCGGCAAGGTCTGGCCGATCGAGCGCTTCACCCAGACCGCCGCCCAGTTGCTGGGCCCCGGCGGCCGGCTGGCCGGCGGGCGCCTCCTGATCCTGGGCGGCCCCGAAGACGGCCGCATGGTCGAGGAGCTGCGCATGGCCTCCGCCAGGGGCCGCTGCATCGACCTCACCGGCAAGGTGGATCTTCTGACCGCCTACGCCGCCCTCAAGCGCGCCGACCTCTTCATCGGCAACGACAGCGGCCTGATGCACATCGCCGCCGCCGCCGGCGTGCCGACCGTGGGCCTGTTCGGCCCTTCGGACGAGCGCCGATATGGCCCGTGGGGCGCTTTGACCCGCGCCGTGCGCGGCCCGCGCGACTTCGACCAGTTCAAGGCCATCGACCCCGACCTGTCGCAGGCCATCCGCCACATGAGCGACCTGCCGGTGGCCAAGGTGGTGCGGACGGCGATCGAGCTGCTGGACGAGGCGCGGGGCCCGGTGGTCATCGCGCCGCCGGAAGCCGCCCCCGTCGTCGAAATCCCGCCGCCCGAAGCGCCGGTCGCCGACGCCGCGCCGGAACTGCCGCTCGGCGCAGGCGACGCGGCCGGCGAACCCGCCGCCGAGGCCGAGCCGAAGCTCAAGGTCTCCCCCCGTCGCCGCCGTCGCCGTTCCGACGACGAAGCCAGCCCCTCGGCCTGATCCGATGAAGCCGGTCCTGGCGCTGTGCGCCGTGCTCAGCCTGGCGGCCGCGCCCGCGATCGCCGCCGCGCAGACGCCCGCCGACGCATTTTTCGCGCGCCTGACCGCCCTGTGCGGCAAGACCCTGACGGGCAAGGTCGTCGAGGGCGACGCCTCCGACGAGGCCTTCCGCAAGGCCGAGCTGGTGATGACCGTGGCCCAATGCGACGCCCGCGAGATCCGCATCCCCTTCCGCGTGGGCGAGGACCGCTCGCGCACCTGGATCGTCACCCGCCTCGAAGGCGGCCGCCTGCGCCTGAAGCACGACCACCGCCACCCCGACGGCGTCGAGGACCAGCTGTCGCGCTACGGCGGCGACACGGTCGAGGCTGGAACCGCGCAGCTGCAGCGCTTCCCGGTCGACGCCGAGTCCAGGGCGATGTTCACGCGGCTGGACCGCGCGGTGTCGAACACCAACGTCTGGGCGCTGGGCCTCACCGACCAGGCCTTCACCTACGAGCTGTCGCGCCCGGGCCGGCTGTTCCGGGTTTCCTTCGACCTCGACGCGCCGCGGGCGCCTTGAGCGTCTAGAGCGCCCGGTACCAGGCCACCCCGGCCTGATCGACCTCGCGCGCGGCCTGGCCGCGGGCGATCAGGCAGTTGAGATGGGCCAGGGCCTCGCCGGTGGCCATGCCCAGGAGGTCGGGTCCGATCGGACGGGCGAACAGGGCGCCGAACGTATCGACCGCCCGGCGCGGCTCCTCCAGCTTGCCCTTGAGGCGCGCAAGGCCGCGTTCATGGCCGGCGATCAGCTGGTCGATGCGGGCGTGCAGCCCCCGGAACGGCGCGTTGTGGGCCGGCAGCACCAGCACCTCGTCGGGCACGGCGGCCTTGACCTTGGCCAGCGAGGTCAGCCAGTCGGCCAGCGGGTCGGCGTCGGGCTCGGTGGGAAACACCGAGACGTTGGACGATATCTTCGGCAGCACCTGGTCGCCCGAGATCAGGAGGCCCAGCGACGGGCTCCACAGGCAGGCGTGGTCGGGCGAGTGACCCTGGCCGGTCACCACGGTCCAGTCGTGCGCGCCGATGCGGAAGGTCTCGCCATCGGTCATGCGGCGATAGCTGTCGGGCAGGGCGTGGACGGCGCGGCCGAAGCCTCCGAAGCGGGTCTTGTAGTTGTCGATGGCGTCGTCGTCCCAGCCGGCGGCGTGGAAGAACCGCACCCCGTCCTCGGGCGCCTCGCGGCCGGTGTCGGCCACCAGCATGCGGCACTGGAAGTATTCCAGCCGCGTCATCCACAGCCGGCAGTCGAAGCGCCGGGTCAGCCAGCCGGCCAGGCCCACGTGGTCGGGATGCAGGTGGGTGACGATGACGCGGGTGACGGGCCGTCCCGCAAGCGCGCCCGCGAAGGCGGCCTTCCAGGCGGCGCTGGTGTCCTTGGTGGCCATGCCGGTGTCGACAATCGCCCAGCCCTCGCCATCCTCCAGCGCCCAGACGTTGATGAAGCCCAGCGACCCGCCCAGGGGCTGGCGCAGCCACAGGACGCCCGGCGCGACCTCGACGGCCTGACCCGAGCCGGGATCTGGCTCGACCTCGAACGGATAGGCCAGGCGCGGACGGCGCGGGGCTTCGCTGTCGCCCGCCGTCTCCTCGAACCCGTCGTTCATCGCCGCCTCACTCCCCTTGCCGCGTTCCCTGGGGCGTCTCGCCAGCCCATTTTTCATGGTCAAGCCGCGCCATGATTGCGCCCCCGTCGGACGACATCTTGACCCTTGATGCAAGGGGGGGCTTAAGTCCGCCCCGAGGAATCCACCCCCAGGAGACTAAAGACATGAGGCCATTCGCGATCGGCCTGACGGCCGCCCTCGCGGTCGCCGCGCTCGTTCCGGCCGCTGCTTTTGCAGCGCCGAAGGACGCCAAGCCCGCCGCCGCCGCCGTCGACGCCAAGTCGCGTGAAGCCGGTATGAAGGAAGCCCCGCCCCTGGTCGCCCAGGCCGGCGTGGCCTGCCAGGTGTCGGACGCCCGCCTGATCGGCGCCGACAAGAAGTCGAACACCTCCTACTACGAAGTGGCCTGCCAGGAAGGCATGGGCTACGCGCTGGTGGCCAAGAAGGACACCGCGCCGCAGAGCTTCTCGTGCGTCGAGACCGGCCAGCCCGGCGCCGACGGCAAGGACTCGGGCCTGAAGTGCCTGCTGCCCGCCAACGCCGACCCCAAGCAGGGCCTGAAGCCGTACCTGGCCAAGGCCGGCGCGACCTGCGACCTGCAGAACGCCCGCGCCATCGGCACCGGCAACAACAACTCGTTCTTCGAAGTCGCCTGCGCCGGCGGCACGGGCTACATCCTGCAGATCCCGGTGCCGATGAAGGTCGATGGCACGGTGGCCAACAGCTGCCTGCTGTACGAAGAAACCGGCAACATCTCGTGCAAGCTGACCGACCGCGCCACCCAGCTGCAGGTCGTCGACACCCTGGCCGCCGCGGCCAAGAACAACTGCGCGGTCAAGGACAAGCGCTACATCCTGACCACCAAGACCGATAACTACTTCGAAGTCGCCTGCCAGGACGGCAAGGGCTACGTGCTGCAACAGGCTACGGCGAACGGCGCCCTGGTGCGCGCCATCGACTGCGCCAACGCTCCCGGCGGCGCCGAGTGCACCCTGACCGACAGCCGCGCGGCCAAGACCGAGCAGGCCGGCCTCTACACCAACCTGGCCAAGAAGGCCGGCTACGACTGCAAGGTCGAGTCCTACGGCCTGTTCCCGTCGCAGGACCCCAAGAAGGAAATCGTCGAGCTGAAGTGCTCGAACACGCCGCGGGGCGGCATCGGCGTCTTCTCGGCCGCCGACAACCGCGTCTATGACTGCGTCACCGGCGAGCTGAACGGCTTCCGCTGCAGCTACACCAAGGCGGACGTCGAGTTCACCCGCCTGTGGGACGACCTGAAGAGCTACAACAAGGCCGGCTGCCAGGTCTCGGGCGCGCGCATCATCGGCCGCACCGACACCAGCGGCTTCGTCGAAGTGGCCTGCGCCGACGGCCTGCCGGGCTGGGTGCTGTCCTACCCGCTGAACCAGGCGTCGCCCAAGCCGAACGAACTCCTGTCCTGCCTGCAGGCCAAGGGCGTCGGCGGCGGCTGCAAGCTGCCGACCAACATCAAGAAGTAAGGGCTTCCAGAGAGCTCTGACGAAGAACCCCGCCGGTGCGAACCGGCGGGGTTTTTTGTGTTTGGAGCTTTTGATCGCTCCCGCCCCTCAGGATCCTCCCCCTCTGGGGGAGGTGGCCCGGAGGGCCGGAGGGGGGACGTTTTCAGCTTTCGAGGCCTTGGCCAGCTTCTCGCCGACTCCCCCCACCGATCGCTGCGCGATCGCCTCCCCCACAGGGGGAGGTTCCTTGCTTCGCAGAGCCTAGAGCGCCGCCTCGATCAGCCGCGGTCCCTTGGCCGCCATGGCCCGCTCGAACGCCTCGTCGAAAGCCTCGGCGGTGTCGACCCGCTGCGCCGGCACGCCCATCCCCTGCGAGACGGCCACCCAGTCGATGCGCGGATCGCCGATGTCGAGCAGCTTGCTCGCCGCCGGCCCCGCCGCGCCCGCGCCGGTGCGGCCAAGCTCGATGCCGAGGATGCGGTAGACGTGGTTGGCGAAGACCACGACCACGACGTCCAGCCGCTCGCGGGCGATCGTCCACAGGCCCTGCACCGTGTACATGCCCGCCCCGTCGCCGGTCAGGGCCAGCACCTTGGCGTCGGGCCGCGCCACGGCCGCGCCGATGGCCAGCGGAATGCCTTGTCCGATCGCCCCGCCGGTCAGCGACAGCCAATCGTGGGCGCGGGCCGCGCGGGTCTGGGTGAAGATCGGCAGGCCCGCCGTCACCGCGTCGTCGGAGATCACCGCATCGGCAGGCATGTGACGGGCGATGGCCGCGCCGATGGCCCAGGCGTCCAGCTTGCCGGCGGGCGCCGGCGGCGGGGCGTAGGGCTCGACCGGGCCGGCGGCGGGGGCCTCCAGGGCGTCGGCCAGGGCGTTGAGGGCGGCAGCCGCGTCGACTTCCCGGCCGCACAGGGTCTCCAGCCCGCAGTGTTCGGGAACCAGCACGCTGGGCCGGTCGGGATAGGCGAAGAAGGCCACCGGCCGCTCGGTGGCGACCAGCACCATCAGATCGGCGCCGTCGAGGTCCTTCAGGGCCTGTTCGCCGAAATAGGGCAGCTTGTCGGGACGAAAGCGGCCCTCGCCGCGCGCCTGGCGGGCGGTGAAGGTGTCAGTCAGCACCCGGATCCCCAGGGCGGCCAGGCGTGCGGCGGCGGCGAGGCCGTCCTCGCGGCAGGCGCCCGAGCCCAGCAGCAGCACCGGCGCCCTGGCGGCCTTCACTGCATGGGCGACGGCCGCCACGGCCTCGGCGTCGGGCGCGGCCGGGACCGGAACCTCGGCCAAGCCGCCCTGCACGGTCGCCTCGTTCCAGGCCGCGTCCGCGGGCAGGATCAGGCAGGCGTTACCGGCTGGCGTTCCGTAGGACGCGGTGATCGCCTCGGCCGCCAAGGGGCCGACGCTGTCGGCGGTCTCGGCCGACTTCGCCCACAGCGAGTTGGGCGCGGCCAGGGCGGCGATGTCGCTGTTGAGCGGCGCGTCGAAGCCGCGGTGATAGGTGGCGTGGTCGCCCACCACGTTGACGATCGGGGTGAAGGCCCGGCGGGCGTTGTGCAGGTTGGCCGCGCCGTTGGCGTAGCCGGGGCCAAGATGCAGCAGGGTGCAGGCCGGCCTGCCCGCGATCCGGCCATAGCCGTCGGCCGCGCCAGTCGCCACGCCCTCGAACAGGCACAGGATCGAGCGCATGCGCGGCTCGCGGTCCAGGGCCGAGACGAACTGCATCTCGCTGGTGCCGGGGTTGGCGAAGCAGGCTGTGACGCCGTTGTCGGCCAGGGTGGTGATCAGGGCGTCGGCGCCGTTCATTGTTTTCTCCCTACTCACTGGATGCTCCCCCTGAAGGGGGAGCTGTCGCGGAGCGACTGAGGAGGAAGTAGTCGCGGCAGCTCAGCCGCCGCTTCCCCCTCCGGCCCTTCGGGCCACCTCCCCCTGAAGGGGGAGGATCTTAGATCAACCAAACACCATCACGTCCTCGTCCGGCGCGGCCGCGAACAGGCGCTCGACCTCGACGGGGCGTCGCTCCCGCGCCAGGGCCTGGTTGATATAGCCCTTGTCGGTCAGCTCGCCGCTGGCCGCGTCGGGGGCGCCGGGCAGGATCAGGGCGCGGGCGACCTTGCCAGTCCCGCCCTTGCCGCTGGCGTTGAACCTTTCGAGGCCTTCGCGCACCGCCGCCCGGGCGGCCCCCGCCCCGCCCAGCGCCTCGCAGGTGCGCGGCTCCAGGAACAGCATCAGCCCGACCCCGTCGCGGCCCTCGCCGCAGACCACGGCGTCGCTCGCCGCCCCGCCGATGGCCGAGATCGCCGCCACCCGCAGGGCGCTGGCGGCCACGAAGGCGCCGCTGGCCAGCTTGAAGTTCTCCACCAGGCGCCCGTCGAAGACGAGGCCGGCGGTCGGGTCCTCCGGATCGGCCAGCCGCGCGGCGTCGCCCAGGCGGTAGAAGCCGTCCTCGTCGAAGGCCTGGGCCGTCGCCTCGGGCTGGTCGAGATAGCCGGGCGAGACCTGCGGGCCCTTCACCCGGATCTCGAACTTGCCGCCGTCTCCGGCCGGGACCAGCTTCACCGCCGTGCCGGGCGTGGGCAGGCCGACCATGCCTGAGCGGGCGTTCAGCCAGTGGATGTTGCAGGCGGTCGGGCCGGTCTCGGTGGCCCCGTAGCCGGCCGCGAAGGTGATGCGCTCGCCGGTCACGGCCAGGGCTGCGGCCTGCACCCGGTCGAGGATCGACTGGGCCATTGAAGCGCCGCCGTACTGCAGCACCCGCACGCGCGAAAAGAAGGTCTCCGCCAGCGCCCGGTCGCGCTCCAGCTCGCCCACCAGCAGGCCCCAGCCGGCCGGGACCATGTTGTGATAGGTCGGCGAGACCTCGCGCAGGTTGCGCAGGGTTTCGCCAAAGCGCCCCGGCGCGGGCTGGCCGGCGTCGATGTGCAGCGTGCCGCCTCGGTGCAGCACCATGTGGAGGATGGCGTTGGCCCCCAGGCTGTGGCTCCAGGGCGCGGAATTGACCAGCACCGGCGGCTCGGGATCGGCGTAGCAGGCCTGGATCTGGGCGGCGTTGAGCGCGATGTTGGCGTGGGTGCAGACCACCGCCTTGGGCCGACCGGTCGAGCCGGAAGTCAGCAGCAGCTTGGCGACGTCTTCGGGACGCGCCACGGCGGCCGCCGGCGGGCTGGCCAGCAGCGCCTCGAACGGCTGGTCGCCGGGGCGCGGGTTGCGGCTGGCGATCACCGGCAGACTGTCGATGGCCTCATGATCGAGCGCGCCGGCGAAGGCGGCCGCGTCGTCCACATAGACCGCCGCCGGCCTGATCCGCTCCACGGCCAGGGCCAGGCGCGAGAGATCCGCGCCCGACAGGCCGTACTGCGGCGACACCGGCGCGGCCGGCGCGCCCAGGCTCATGGCGGCATAGGCGATCAGGGCGTGGTCGATCCCGTTGCGCGCCAGGATCAGCAGCGGCTTGCCGCGCGACAGGCCAAGGCTTGCAAGCCCACCCGCCAGGACCGCCACGCGCGAGGCCGCCTGGCCGTAGGTCACCGTCCGCCAGCCCTCCTGACCATCGACCCGCTCGGCCAGCCACACGCGGTCCGGCGCCTCGGAGGCCCAGCGGGCGAGCGGGGCGGTGACGGTCCGCACGGCGTCGGAATAGGGCATGGGGTTGCGCAGGATCAGCGCCTGGCCGTGACGTTCGACCTCCAGGGCGCGCGGAGCGTAGCGGGCGTCGCGGAAGGGGGCGTCGTCGAGGGATTCCATCCCTCTGTTATGTCCCGCCCCAAACGAGCGTTCAATCCTGGCCGAGCATCGTTCGCCGGCGCTGCAGCCACAGCCGCTCGGCCGGGGCGGGCGCCAGGGCCAGGGCGCGGTCATAGGCGGCGCGGGCCTCGGCGGGACGCGACAGGCGGACCAGCAGGTCGGCGCGCAGGGCGTGGAACGGACCGAAGGCCTCCAGGCGCGTCGCATCCAGCCGGTCGAGCTCGGCCATCGCGGCCTGCGGCCCGGCGACCTCGGCCAGGGCCACGGCGCGGTTGAGACGCACGACCTCGTCGTCGCGCCAGGCCAGGAGGGCGTCGTACAGCGCCAGGACCGCGCCCCAGCGCGGCGGCTCGGCGAGGCTGGTCCGGCGGCTCCACACCGCGTGCAAGGCGGCCTGCAGCTGGCGCGGACCAGGACGGTCGAGCGCGGCGGCGCGGCGCAGCAGGACCTCGCCCTCGCCGATCAGCGCCCTCCGCCACAGGGCCGGGTCCTGCTCCGACAGCGGCGTCATCGCCCCGGTCTCGTCCAGCCGCGCGGGCCGCCGGGCCTCGGCGAAGCGGACCAGGGCGGCCAGGCCCAGGCACTCGGGCTCGTCCGGCAGCAGATCGGCCAGCACGGCCGTCAGGTCCAGCATCTCGCGGGCGTAGCCGGCGTGGGCGCTGGCGCCGGCGGCGTCCTCGTGGGCCTTGGCGTAGGCCACCTCCAGCGTCGAGAGCACCGCCCCCAGCCGCTCGGGCCAGGCCTGGGGGCCGGGGATCTCGAAGGGCACGCCGGCCTGGGCGATCTTGCGCTTGGCGCGGGTCAGGCGCTGGAACATCGCCGCCTCGCTCACCAGGAAGGCGCGAGCGATCTCGGGCGTCGACAGGCCGCAGACCAGGCGCAGGGTCAGGGCCGCCCGCGCTTCGGCGGCCACCGCCGGATGGCAGCAGACGAAGATCAGCCGCAGTCGCTCGTCGGGGATCAGGGTCTCGTCGGCGGCCAGCACCTGCTCCACGGTCGGCGCCGGCTCGGGCGCGTCCGGCGCCAGCCGCGAACGCACCGCCCGCTTGCGCAGGGCGTCCAGCGCGCAGCGGCGGGCGGTCGCGTACAGCCAGGCGGCCGGCTGGCGCGGCGCCCCGTCGCGCGGCCAGGCCGCGGC
>NZ_QDKQ01000005.1 GCF_003116815.1 Caulobacter endophyticus | reverse complement strand
CCCGCGGGCGGTCCAACGCCGTCGCCGGCGATCGGCGGCGACGCCCCGCCGGCCGGCTATCGCATGCCGCCGCCGCCCGCCAGCGCCCCGCGCGGCGGTCCCCAGTGAGCGCCGCGACGTGACGGCGAGGAGTAGCAACAGCGTGTCCAAGTCCCTGGTCGCCCGACTGACCGCCTGCACTGTCCTGGCGGCTGCGGGCCTTGGCGCCGTCTCGCCGATGCATACCGCGCAGGCCGCCCCGCGCGCGTCGGCCCAGTCGTTCACCTTCGCCTTCCGCGACGCCGACGTCGCCCAGGTGGCCGAGGCGATCCTGGGCCAGGGCCTGGGCCTGACCTACACCGTCGATCCGGCCGTCAACGCCAAGGTCTCGTTCCGCATCGACCGCCGCCTGACGCCCGCCCAGCTGCTGGAAGCCTTCGAGGCGGCGCTTGCGGCCAGCGACATCGCCCTTCTGCGCGAGGGAGATTCCCTGGTGCTGGCCCCGCGCGAACGCCTGCGGGGATCGGCGGCGCTGCGCGAGCCCGGCAGCCCCGGCGCCGTCGCGCCCCGTCGCGGCGGCGGCTACGACATCGTGGCCACCTCGCTTTCGTTCGCCGCGCCCACCGAGGTGGGCAAGGCGCTGGAGGCCATGACCGGCGCCAAGCCGGTGCTCTATGCCGACGACAAATCGGGCCTGCTGGTGCTGGGCGGTTCGGGCTCGGAGCTGCAGGCGGCGCTGGAGACCATCAAGGTCCTTGACCGCAACATGCTGGAAGGCGCCCGAATCCGCTGGTTCGACCTGCGCAACGCCACCAGCGCCGCCGTCGCCGGCGAGCTGGACAAGATCTTCGTCTCGGCCGGCGTCGAGGGCGTGGGCCTGACGCCGCTGAAGCGACTGAACGGCCTGATCGTCTCGGCCCGCACCGAAAACGCGCTGGACGAGGTGGCCCGCTGGGTCGCCCGTCTGGACACGCCCTCGCGCGACCTGTCGACCCAGATCTACGTCTATCACCCGCGCAGCGCCTCGGCCGCCTCGCTGGCCCGCACCCTGTCGCAGGTGCTGTCGAGCGGCGGCGAGAACGCGCCCTCGTCCGACGGCCTGGGCCGCTCGTCCGGGTCGCCTCAGGCCGATACCGCCGCCGGGTCGTCGAGCCGCGCGGACAAGTCCACGCCTTCGGCCAGCACCTCGGACGGCGGCGACGCCGCCGCCCAGACGAACCTGGAGGACGGCGTCCGCATCGGCGTCGACCGCGAGAGCAACAGCCTGATCATCCGCGCCCCAGCCTATCGCTGGATGAGCCTGCAGCAGACCCTGTCGGAAATCGACCGGCCGCCCAAGCAGGTGCAGATCCAGGCCTCGATCGTCGAGGTCAGCCTTACCGACGACTTCCGGTTCGGAGTCGACTGGTCGGCGATCTCCAGCAACGGCGATGTCATCGGCCGCTCGATCTACAACACCGGCGGCACGATCGGGCCGAGCTATCCGGGCTTCTCCGTCACCATCCTGGGCGGCAACATCGACGCGGCGGTCAATGCGTTGGGTTCGCGCACGGCCATCGACGTGGTCTCGACGCCCAATATCATCACGCTCGACAACCATGTGGCGCGCCTGCAGATCGGCGACCAGGTGCCGATCGTCACCCAGACGGCGACCAGCACGGCCACCGACAACCCGGCCCTGGTCAGCACGGTCAACTACAAGGACACCGGCGTGATCCTGGAGGTCACGCCGCGCATCTCGGGCGACGACAAGGTGGTGGTCGAAATCTCGCAGGAGGTCAGCGCCGTGGCGCGCACCGTCACCTCCGGCATCGACTCGCCGACCATCCAGCAGCGCAAGCTGGAGAGCACCCTGGTGCTCCAGGACGGCGCGGTGGTGGCGCTGGGCGGGCTGATCAGCCGCACGCGCACCAACAGCAACAGCGGCGTGCCGGGCCTGAAGGACGTCAAGGGCCTGGGTGCGCTGTTCCGCTCGCGCAGCCGCGACGACGCCCGCACCGAACTGGTGGTGCTGCTGACCGCCCGCATCGTCGGCGATCCGTCGACGGCCGACCGGGTCACCAGCGATCTGCTGAGCGACATGAAGGAGCTGCAGGCCCGTGGGTTGCTGCGCTGAGCCGGTCGACGCGGGCTACGCCAGCGGCGCGGCGATCGCCGTCAGCCTGGCCATGGCGATGGTGGCGACGGGCCTGATGGTGCGCGCGGTCGCCGACCTCAAGCGCGCTCGCGCCGACCACGCCCGCACCCAGGCGCGCTACGCCCTCGACGGGGCGCACCTGCTGGCGGCGCGGCGGATGGCCGAGGGTATCGATCCGCGCCGCGCGGCCTGGAGCCTGTCGGTTCCGGGCGCCGGTTCGGTCGGCATCCTGGCCGAGCCGGAGAGCGCCAAGCTTGGCCTGGAGGCGGCCGGCCAGGCCGATCCGGGGCTGCTGAGCGCGCTGGGCGCGCGCGATGCGGTGGCGGCTTCGGTCGCGATCGGACGATTGCCGGCCGGGACCGCGACGCCGGAGGACGTGGAGGCGGCGGACGCGGGGCCGGTCTGGCGGGCCTGCGCGTCCAGCCTGATTTCGCCCTGGGGACTGGCGCAGGCGCCGTTCCTGCCCCAGGCGGGGCCGCCGACCTCGAATACGGGGGTCATGCGGCGCGGCGAGGTCTGGCGGGTGGTGGCGACCACGGCCGAGGGATGGCGCGACGAGCGAATAGTGCGAATGGTCGGACGGCCCGAGCGGCCGGCGACGGTGATCTGGCGACGCGTTTCGCGTCGCAGCGACAAGGACCAGGGATGCGGCGTAATCATCGATCCGGCCTAGAGCGCCGCACCGGCGGCCAGGACGGCTATACCTTGACCGAGATGCTGGTGGTGATCGCCATCATCGGCCTGATCGCGGCCGTCCTCACCCCCAGCCTGATCGGCCAGCTGGGCCGGGCGCGCGTCAAGTCGGCCAACCTGCAGCTGGAGACCCTCTCCTCGGCGGTGGAGATGTTCCGCGCCGACGTTGGTCGTTATCCGACGCAGGCGGAGGGGCTGAAGGCCCTGCTGACCGAGCCCGCCGACGTCGAGGGCTGGTCGGGCCCCTACGCCAAGAACGCCAAGGCGCTGAACGATCCCTGGGGCGAGCCGGTCCGCTACGAGGCCGATCCCGAGACCCAGTACCGGGTGGTCAGCCTGGGCGGCGACCGCAAGCCGGGCGGCAACGGGACCAAGCGCGACCTGCGGGCGCCCGAAGCGCCATGACCCTGCTGGCGGGCCTCGTCGCCGCGCCGGTCGGCGCGGTGCTCGGCGGGATCGCCGCGGCCGCCGGCCTGCGTTGGGCGCATGCCGGCCCGGTGTCGTCGGGCGCCTGGACGCCGCCGCTGGCCGCCTGCGC
>NZ_QDKQ01000004.1 GCF_003116815.1 Caulobacter endophyticus | reverse complement strand
GCACCGGATCTCGAATTTCCTGCTGTGGGAATGCGCCTACGCAGAACTGGTGTTCCAGGATGTGCTGTGGCCTGACTATGGGCCCGAACACCTGGCCGCCGCCGTCGCGGAGTATCGCAGCCGTGACCGGCGCTATGGAGGCATTGCGGCCGATGAGGTCGCCGTCGCTGTCTGAAAGACAAATCGAGCGGATCCCTAGCCGCCCAAAGATCGTTGTTCTTTGAAGGGTGAGGGAAGGCTTTCGGCGGATGATGGGGCACTGGTCTTGGCGTGGCCTGTTTGGTAAGCGCGTAGCGGTTCAACTTGGCGTGCACGCGCCGCGCACGCCGATCGAAACGCTCACCCAGTTGGCGCCGCTGCTGATGCCGGGATGCCAGGTGAATACGCGGCATGATCTTGAGCGCTTGCCGCTGGAACAGCTGGAAGATCTCCATGAACGTCTGCTCGTCGATCTGGGTGCAACCGGCGCTGGCGATATCCGCCGGGATTTGTTGACGGCGCTCTACCCCCTCTTGGTCGATCGGCGCGTCGAAGCTGCGAGCGCGGCGGTTTGCGGCCAGCTTGCTGAAGGCGGTTCGACGCGCTCGCCGCACGATGGGCTCGGGTCCGTAACGCGCTAAGGCTGGTCCGCCGGCCGGCTCGAGCCGTAGGACGGGGCACAGCAAAGGCGCCTAGGCAAGCATTCTGCCTTGCATGCTCGCCAGCATAGATGCGAGCCTGGCGATGCTTGTCCTTCTTGCGCAAGAACCTGGCGCCGGCGAGAATCTGCGAGCGGTCAGCAGTCCCTTTCACCCGACGCTGCAGCCAGGGAGTCGACATGGAATCGTTATCAGGGCCGAGCACCGCTCACGGGCCTTTGCCGGTTCGCTTTTGGATGTCGGCCGCCGGCCTTGCGGTCATCGCCGTTTCCCTGGCGAGCGGCGGCTGCTCCAGATCTCAACCGCCCTCCCCTGGGAAGAGCGTGTACGAGACGGGGCATGACGAGGTTCGCACTGACCAGCTGGCCGATGGCCGTCGCCTCGTTCTTGACCGCGCCAGTCGTGTCAGCGTCAACCAGACTTACGAGGGTGAAGTCCTCAGGCTCGAACAGGGCAGGGCCCGGATCGAAGTGCGTCGACCGGCCGTGATCGAGGCGGGAGACGCGCGGATCGACGCTGCCAACGGCCTTGTGGATCTTGGCTTCACCCCAGACGGAGGGGTCGATGTCACCGCTCGCACGGCGCGCGTCGAGCTGACTACTCCGCGGATCGGCGCGACGGTTCGGCTGCAGCCTGGGGAGCGCCTTGTCTGGGACCGCAGCGGATTGCCAGCGCAAGCCAAGCCCTCAGCCGAGGATTGGACTCGTTCAGCGCCCTGACCTGCCGCTGAACCATCCCGTAAGGCAGGACGATGAAGGTCGCTCCCTCGCAAGTCGAGATCTACGAGGGAGCGACGCCCGTCGCCGAGCCGGGGGATGGCCGTTTCCGGGCGACCCTTGATAAGGTCTGCGGCCCCGTCACACAACAATGCTCTTCGAGGAGCTGTCGAATGAACGCAGGGGCCGAAAACCGCAGCGTGACGTCGACAGAAGCCACGCTGCAACCGGCCAATAACGCTCCTTGCTTCACCGCTCAGCATGGACAGGCGTTAAGGCGCCGCAAGGTTAGGCATTGCAGCTTCGGGCCGTCTCATGCGCTATTATGTCCGCAACTCGGCTGGGTCGCCTTCGTTTTGCCAGGCGGGTCGAAGATGACTGCGATATAAACATGTCGCCTGACCGCCAATGAGGCCCAGACTCGTGAAGCGCTTGATCGCCGCCATCATTACTTTGCTTTGCATAGCCTCTGTCGGTTCGCTTGTCGCTTCCCTGGGCTACGCGATGCGCGGGGAGGGGCAGCGGAGTTTGGCGCTGCTTCTTCTTGGTCTGATGAGCGCCTGCGGCGCATTTCTGATGTTTCCTCAGGGCGCCCGGCACCAGCGACGACGCGCTCGCGGTCGTCCGCATCGGTTCAGCTGGACGTCGCAAGCCGGTTATGTCGACTTCGAAAATCGGTATTATCAGGATTAGGGCGGTGGCGTCTTAGCGCCTGGTGCGCAGTTTGCGCATCGAGGCCAGGCCAGAATGCCAGTGATCGAACCGACCCGGCTGAACGCAGCTCCAGACGGCCGCCCCCGCATACGCCAAACGCTTGGGACGGGTGGGTTCGAGCAGAAACGCATGGACAGCAGCGGCGATCGCCGCCGTCGGCCTGCCCGCGACAATGTAGTTCTTGGCCAGGCGCTGCATTTCGAACGCCAGCAGGCTGCGCTTACGGAGGCGCGGCACAAAACGACCGGCGTAGGTCCAGAAAAGTTCAGCCCGCTGAAGGCGCAGGGTGAGGTCAGGATTTGCGCCTGCGCCCGACATGCTGTTGGGGTGAAGGCGGCGTGTCGACAGCGGCGCGGCAAGGATATGGACCCGGCCTTCAAGTAGGCTTCGCATAAGAAGCAGATGATCCTCTCGGAACCGCAGCCCAGGCTCGAAGCCGCCTAGTCGCTGGAAAAAGCTACGCTTGAACAGCATGGACGAGGTGAACGAATGGATGCGCCCCTTGAGGATCAGTTCGACGAAGCGATCGCGCTCAAGTTTGGCCAAGGTGCTGACGTGGTCGATGCCCCCGTCGGGCCTGGCCGTGCGGCTCTCGCACATCACCAGGTCCAGACCCTCGTCGGCTAGGAAGCATGCGACCTGCTTCTCCAGCTTGTCGTCATCCCAGACATCGTCGACGTCGAGGAAAGCGATGAGCTGAGCGTCCGCCGCCGCCACGCCCGAGTTTCGCGCCACGCCAGGGCCCTGGTTTACTTGAATCAAAACTGTCGCCCCATACGCGGCGGCGCATTCGGCAAGCACCTTTGCGTCGTGAGGATCCGACCCATCGTCAACGATGATGATCTGGTCTGGACGGCGCGTCTGAGCCGCAAGCATGGCCAGCGCCTCAGAAATGAACGCTGCGCCGTTGAAGAAGGGTATGACGACCGCAACCTTCAGTTCCGCCATAAGTCATGATCCTTATTAACACCGACGAGGTCGACGCCGGTCATCAATCCATGCCATGAGGCGCTCTGTCCTCAATCAACCAGATAGCGACGGCAGATGACAAAGCACAGCGTGAACTCCACGCCGGCGTCGGATTGCACGTCAGCCGCGGCAACGTCGCTCAACCATTGAGCGGAATCCGAAGTTTATCATACCGGAAAGGCCCAGCACCCCTGATGCAGGTTCTACACTTCCATGCGGAACACGGTAATTTCGGCGACGATCTCAACGAGAGCCTGTGGCGTAGGGTTCTGGACCCCCGGGTTTGGGACGCGCCCGACACTGTTCTGGTGGGCATCGGCACCATTCTAAACGCCGACCGTCTCAGCAGAGAATCGCTCGGCGACGCCCGCGTCTTCATTCTCGGCTCGGGTGCGGGTTACGGCCGCCTGGCCGCGCCTGAGATCATCGAATCTGCGAAGATCCTGGCCGTCCGCGGTCCGCTGACCGCGGCTCTGGTCAGTCAGCCCGACCGAGCCGCCACGGACGGCGCGGCTCTCCTAGCAACGCTGCCCGAGTGCCAACCGATCGAGCGCGGCCCCCGCGCCGCATACATTCCCCACATCAGTTCGGCGTTGACCGGGGACTGGGCCAAGGTCTGTCAACTCGCCGATCTCGACTATATTGATCCGCGTTGGAGCGTAGAGCGCGTGATCAGCGCCATTCAGCGCGCCGATGTGGTGATTACAGAGGCCATGCACGGCGCGATCCTGTCCGATACGCTCCGCGTGCCGTGGGTGCCGGTCGTGACCTCGCAAAAGATTCTAGACCTCAAGTGGCACGACTGGACCCGCTCATTGGATCTTGTCTATGCCCCCCACTTCGTTGCGCCGGCGCGCGCAAAGCAGGCGCTGGTTCAGATGCGCGCCCGCGCCAAGGCCAAGCCGCCGTCGGGCGTTCCAACCAATGAGGCGTTGTTGGCTGACTTCCGGGCGCGCTACGGGGACCAGGCTCATCGCGGCGGATCCAAACCAAAGGTGCGCGCCGAGCGGCCGGTGGTCGACAAGCTCTTGTCGGCTTTCGACCCTTTGGCCGCCGCGTCGACCGCGCGAGCGCTGCACCGACTCAAGTCAGCGCCGCGCCAGCTCAGCACTGACACGGCGTTCCGCGCCCGTCTCAACCAACTTCAAGACGCCGTCGGCAGCCTGGAACGGGCGGTGATATCTGACTAGCGAGTATTTCGCCGCAAACAGCCTCGCGCGCGGCCGATAAAGCCGCACGTTTTGCCGCCCGCGTCAAAAACAACGCGACGTTTTGGCGCGCGCGTTCGATTTTACTTTGCTTGAAGGGAGAATGTTGCAACCCTGGCCGCTCCCGAACGTATCTCAAGCGTGTGTGGAGTACGTTTTTGACGGTTGGGAGAAAAAGAGGTTTGTGATGGCTTACATATCCCATCGCCGCGAGCGGTTAACCATCAGCCCTGGCATGTTTCGCCTTGCGGCGATCGCCCTCAACATCGCCCTTTGGGCCGGCGTCATCGTTGTCGCCCGCCTATTCTTCTCGTGAAGCGATTTGTCCGAACGCAACGAGCCGACTTGCCATCAACCGCAAGTCGCCTAGCAAGCTCCAGTTCTGGATATAGTCGGCTTCGGATTTGGCCGCCGTTCGCACGGTCAGAAGATTGATCGTCCCGTCGTAGGGTCCGATCAATCCAGGCCGAACTTGGTAGCGCCTGGCGAACTCGGGCGCGACGCTGCGCAAAACAGCTTCCCGTTCCGCGTCGACCGCGACAGGTCCGACCATCGACATCTCGCCGGCCAGCACATTGAAAGCCCCTGGCGCCAGGCACAAGCCGGTGTCACGGCATATCGCCAGCTCCGCCAAATCCGGCATGAGCATCACCCGTGAGAAACCGCGCTGACCCTTCCCAAGAACTTGGACCTTGATGAGCCCGGACCGGCCGTATGCGATCCTCGCATAGGCCAGAAGCAGCAATAGCGTCGGGGTCCAGAACAAGAGCAGAGCCGCGGCGATCGCGATGTCAAAAGCTCTCTGATAGGGTCGCGCCGCTGTGCCCATATCGGCCGCGGCAGGCGGACGACGGTGACTGGTCCGGGTGAGCAATTGACGTTTCCCCCGATTGGTTTGCCGGTTGTGCCCCCGGCGGATGTTGAAGTCCGAAATCGTGGTTTCGTTCCGGCTATTGATCAATAAGTGTGCATGTTGCCCGTCTGGTGCATGGCGCCTGGGCCGACGCTCACATCTGGTCGGCGCGATGGCCCGCGCTGACGCGCCAGAATTCGCCGAGCCTCCGCGATGAGCCGCTCATCCCCGCTCGCTTGATCCAGATGCACAGGGACGACCGCGCCGTGGCGCCGTTCCAGCTCCGCGCAAAGGCACAGAGCTTCAACCTGAATCCAACGCTCACCCCGCTCGCGCCTGCGCATTCTTCCCCCGTCAACCGGCCACCTGCGTCATTTCGGCTCGCCTAGGCGCGCCGAGTGTCAGGCTTGCAGCGTGTGTGCCAGCTGGGAGGCATTATGACACAAAAGCAGAGAACGTCGTTCGCTAACTGTGGTCGCGTGAAAGATTCTTTCGCCGTTGGCCCACTTGCAGACAGGGGCTGCTCTACTTTCGCGAAAGCGAAGTGTTTTCTTCCCGACATAGGCCGCGCGGATGGGCGGCGCGGGGAGGGGAGGGGGGACATCGCCAAGGACGTCACGACCGGCCTCAACCGCTCGACGTTGCCGGCCCATGCTGTCTGCGGCCGCATCAGCGAGGCAGGCGCAAAAACGCCGCCGCCCGGAGGCGGCGGCGATGCGCAGCTCAGCTTTGATCAGGCCTGAATGAAGCGCTGGCGATACCACGCCACGAACCGGGACAATCCATCGGCCAGGCTCGTCGTCGGGCTCCATCCGAAGTCAGACTGCATCTTGCCGATATTGGCGTAGGTGGAGACCACATCTCCCGGCTGCATGGGCAACATGATCTTTTTGGCCTCGATGCCGATCTCGCGCTCGAGGATGGCGATCATGTCACCCAGCTGCTCGGGATTATGATTGCCGATGTTGTAGATGCGGTTGGCCGGTTCGGGCGGTGGGTTGTCGAGCGTGGCGATCACGCCCGCGACGATGTCGTCGATATAGGTGAAGTCACGGCGCATGGCCCCCTGGTTGAAGACCTTGATCGGCTCGCCGGCGAAGATCGCCTTGGTGAATAGCCAATAGGCCATGTCCGGTCGCCCCCAGGGCCCGTAGACCGTGAAGAACCTCAGTCCGCTTTGCTTGATTCCATAGAGGTGGGAGTAGGTCTGCGACATGAGTTCGTCGCAGCGCTTGGTCGCCGCATAGAGCGATATGGGACTATCCACGGCGTCGGTTTCGCTGAACGCGCCCTCGGCGCGATTGCCGTAGACCGAGCTTGAGGAGGCGTAGACCAAGTGCTTGATCCGCCCCTCCGTGGCGCGCACGGCCTCGAGCACCCCAAGATGGCCAGATAGGTTGGAGTCGAGATAGGCGAAGGGCGCGTCGATCGAGTAACGCACGCCGGCCTGCGCCCCCAGATGCACGACGCGGTCGACGTCTGGAGCCGTGATCAGCGCTTTGACGGCTTCGCGATCGGCCAAATCGCCCTCGACGAAGGTGAACCGATCCGCCTCCGCCATACCGGCCAGCTCAGCCAGCCGGCCATGCTTGAGGGCAGGGTCGTAATAGGGATTGAGATTGTCGAACCCGACGACGCGCTCGCCCCGTCGCAGCAGGGCTTGGGTCAGGTGAAAGCCGACGAAACCGGCTGCGCCGGTGACGATAATGGTGCCTGGCATATGTCGTTTTGCTCGCGAGGGGGCGGGAAAGGGAGGGTTAGGTGGCGCGGCCCGAACGGAAAGCCATCAGATAGGTTGAATGGACATTGGTGGTCAGGTAGCGCCACAGCAGACGCCGCGGCTCCAGGGCCGCGCGCCAAGCCCACTCAAGACCGGCCTTCTGAAGGAAAAGCGGCGCGCGAGCGCGCTCGCCGGCGAGGAAGTCAAACAATCCCCCGCAGGTCCGCACCCAGGTCACTCGAGGCAACAGGGTCTTGAAGCGGTGAGCGACAACGACCTGCCGCGGATTGCCGACGGCCAGCCAGAGTACGTCGGCTCCTGAAGCCGCAACCTGCTCAGCGATGGCCGGTATTTCCTCGTCCTTGAAGTAGCCATTGCGCCGGCCTACGACCTGAAGCTTTGGGTACATCTCCCGGACCCGGGCGACGGCGCGTTCGTTGGCTTCCTCGGTGGCGCCGATCATGTAGAATTTCAGACCATGCTCGGACGCCGCGCGGGCTGCATCGTGGAACCAATCAGTGGTGGAGACGCGCTCGGGAATGGCTTCGCGGCCTCTCCAGCGCGAGGCCTTGACCACCGACATGCCGTCGGCGGCGACGTGATCGGCCGCCAACACGGCTTTGCGATAGACTGGATCGGTGGCGAACAGGGAAACGACCTGCCCATTGGCGGTTGTCACGACCTTTGGGCGACCGTGCCCACTGCCGATTGCGCGCCAGTCGCTGAGCAACTGCTCGCACCACTCGCCGGCGCTGAGGCGTTCGACCGGAATGCCGCCAATCACCACTTTTGTGCGTCCAAGAACATTTGTCATGCTCGGACCTCCTCAGCCAGAACCTTTTCGAAGCCGTCGATCATCGCTTTCAGGCTGAAGCGCCGTTCCACAACAGCCTTGGCCATAGCGCCCAACGCCGCGCGACGTTGCCCGCTGGAGATGACATCCTTGATGGCCGGCGCCCAGGAGGCCGGCTCGTCGAGCTTGCACAGAACCGCCGCTTCGGTCCCATCGATGTCGCATACCGTCTCGCGCTGCTCGGGGATGTCGCTGACGATGATCGGCAGACCCGCGTGCATGGCTTCCAAGACGGCGTTGCTCTGCCCTTCGTACAGGCTTGGCTGGATGAAAACGTCGCAACCGGCGAGCAAGGCGGCTGCTCCGGCGCGATCGACATTACCCAGGAAACGAACCCGTTGGGTGAGGTTTAGCGCCTTGACCTTGTCCTCGAGCATCGGACGCTCCTCGCCGTCGCCCGCGACGACCAGGAAGGCGCCCGGGGTCTCGGCTATACGTTCAAGCAGGAAGCTGTAGTTCTTCTGGCGTTTCATCCGGCCCAGGGCAAGGATGAGGATCTCGTCCTGAGGCAGGCCGAACTGCGTCCTCACCGCCGAACGATCGAGCCGGGAGGGCGACCATTCGATGCCGTTGTGAACCACGGAAAGTTTCCTGCGGTAGGCGGCGGGATAGCTGTCGAACGAGTCTTTCACCGCGCCCGAGACGCAAACGATCTGATCATAAAGGCCGATCGTGCCCCAGACGCGGTCAAGCGCGCGCATGAGCTTACCAAAGGTGGGCCCAGGCGCTCTTTGGGAGGCGATTCTTATGGGCACTCCTGCGAGGAAGGCCGCCATCGCTCCCATCACGGTGCCCAGGGGCATGAAGCATATGACCGCATCGGGCTTCTCGCGTCGTAGCTCGCCCAGCAGCATGGCGAAAGCCTTCAGATAGCCTTTGGCTCCAAGGCGGGGGCTCCGGATCAACGCCTTAACGTGGGGATCGCCCTCGAAGGCCGAGGCTTCCTGATAGAGGAAGCGGACCTCGACTTGATGGCCGCGGGCGCGCAACTGCCGCGAAAGCCGAACCAACGCCTCCTGGGCGCCGGCGACGTTCATGAACGAGGCGATCGATACGATCTTAAGCGGGCGCAGCTGAAGGGCCTTGTGCATGGGTCAGATCCATCCAGCGCGCTTGATGATGTCGATGGGCGCGATACCCAACGGAGCAAGCTCGGCTTGACCCAGGATGAGGGCCGCCTCGTGCTGGGTCGCTAGTGCGCCGGGAAGTTTGTGCAGCGCATATCCGCCGTTCAGGTGCGTTTCGAAGAAGCGCGCGATGTCATCGATGAACGCCGCGGCGCGCGCCTTTTGCTGATCAGGCAGGTCTGGCCCGTCAGCCGAGGTCCGAATGATCTGGACGATGTCGAAGTCCAGACAATAGGGCGCCGCCTCAATGAAGGGCTGATTGTGCGAAACGGCCACGGATCGCTCAAACAGCGGGGCGGCGGCCTTATAGGGCAGTCGGCCAGTGGCGTAATTGACCCAATGCAGGTGGACGATGCCGCCGACATCGCCCGCATCGGGATCATGCCTGAGCCGATAAAGGGCTCGGAAGCCTTTTTGCACGAGATCGCTCTTGTAGCATTTGAGCAGTCCCGTGCGTGGATCGATGAGGCTGTCGGCTGCCTTGAGCACCGAATCAACCGCAGGCACGCCGCGCCGTTCGGCGCCGGCGGGATCCAAGGCCCACAGTGAGAGTACGATCGACGCCGAACCGCCGATCCAATGGCTGACGCGCCAGCTGTGGTGGCTCCACTTCTTAGGCCACTTGGGCCGAGCGTCAGCATCGAGCAGGTCCGAAATCTTCCAACCGTCGACCGCAAAGAGCGGCCGGGCGACCAGAAGGTCGTGACTCAAGAGCAGCCGCAGCGCGCCGAGCGCGTAAGCCGTAAGATGGACATTCGCCGAGGGAGCGTCCGGTGCGGCCGCGTTCAAACCCCCAGCAAGCCGCCAACGACGAGCGTGGTCCCAGAAGGCCTGAGCCCCATCGGGGCCGATAAGGCCGGTTTGTCCAATAAGCTCTAGCGTGTAGACGACGTCGCACGCGTCCTGCAACGCTAGATTAGGCGCTGGGCGGCCCTTAACAAGCAGTTCCAGGGCCGAATGGTGATGTTCCTCGAGGTAGTCCAGAAAGCGTCGATGAGGCGCAACTGTCATTAACCGTCTTCCGATTTTTGGGCGCGACCGATTTACTGCGTTGGCAGAGCCGGCCGTCGGGCACTTCGAGGATCGCGGCCCTTTATACACAGACGCCATGTTGGCACAACGCTGTGACAGCACGGCGAATCCGAAGGATTATTGATTTACCGTGAGGTTCTTTGCTCGCCGGGCAATCAATTCTTGCGCGAGGCGCCCGCTTGTGCGGCCGCGAGAGGCTTAACGCTTACCTTCAGGTGCTTGCCAGCAGGCCGCCGCGGTTGGACGCAGACTACGGCCTTGTGGCGCGAATCTTCGCCGGCTCAGAGCAGCCAGAAGCCCGACAGATCGGAGAACGCGCCCTTTATCGAGGCGATCGCTACGAACTCATCTCCGCCGCCATCGCTATCGATGGCGATTTGCGTATAGCCGTTAGTGCAGGTTACGCGCAAAAAGCCCTCTGCGAGCGGATCACCGACCGTCGCGTTGAACAGCGCCGACATGTCCAGCTTGTCACCCGCTGTGAGGTCGTTGATCCTCGCAAAGCCCCCGGTGCTGAACACGAACAGGTCGCCGCCTGCGCCTCCGGTCGCCTCAGCCTGACCTCGAAAAATGAAGGTGTCGGCCCCCGCGTCGCCCAGGAGGACGACCTTGCGCCCGGCTTCCGCCACAAGGATATCATCGCCGCGTCCGCCCGCCGCGTAGGCGAGCGGCGTCAGCTTGTCGTTCCCGCCGCCGCCGGAAAGCCGCTCGACACCAGAAAGGACGTCGTCGCCCGATCCGCCGATCAGTTCCCGCGTGCTGACGATATCGCGCCCGCTCGCTCGGCTGGACACCGTGACTGCGCCGAACGGACCGGCGCTGGTGGTCAATCCTTCGCTCGCATGCTCGTAGCTGACCCGGCCCTGGAAGGTGGTGAGCCAGTCCTCGTCGCCATCGATGGCGGCCTTGATTACGCCGTTGGCGAGGGTGATGTCATCGCGACCGTCGCCGTCGAAGGCGGTTGTGAAGACGAGGCTCGACGAAAGCACGTAATCATCGCCCGCCCCAGCGTCGATGAGGCCGCCGCCCGAAGGCGCGCTCGCCAGTCCTTCATTGTAGTCGGAGTAGAAGTCATCTCCATCGCCCATCAGGATGGTCACGCCGGGAGCCGCGCCCCCGAGCGAGAACCAGTCGCTGAAGGTGGTCCCTTCGACGCGCGAGCCGGAATATTCCATCAGGAAGGCTGAGACGTCTTCGTAGGGGTCGGCAAGGAAGGGTCCCACCGCAGCGACATAAGCGCTGTCATTGCCAGGATCGGCGTCGCTATTGCTCTCATCGCGAAGCTTCTCCGCCGAGACAGGCGAGCCGTCCATCCAGACCCAGCCAACCCCATTCTTGTGCGCCCCCGTCCAGCTGGGGGTTTCATGAGCGCTGTCGCTGGGGCCCGCCTCCGCCAGGCGCGCCAGGAAGCGCGAGCTTGGACTGCTGTCTTCCTTGAGCAACGAGCCGCCGGCCTTGGACGCCAGAAGCTTTGCCTCTTCCCAACCGATCAGACGCCCGACCTGCACCCAGTTAATGATCCGCGACGCCATGACCTGCCTGCAAAGGTTGAGGTCGCCATGTTGCGCAAACCCCGGGGTGGCGCCAAGCGCATTTCGTGACTGCAATAAACATTGTGCGGCAGCGCTTGCACCACGGTTCCGAGGGGATCGTCGATCATCAAATTGGCAAAATTGCCCAGGATCAGACTCGCAGGTAGGAACGGACGACGGGCTTTATGAAAATTCTTCGCGTTAAGACCGTTGCGGAGTGGCAGGCTGCCTGCGGTGCACAGGGACCGCGCGCGGTGGTGTTTGATCGTGGCGGTTACTACGAACTCGACCGTGAAACCGTCATTGACCATGACGACATCGTCGTTATGGGAGAAACAGCGCCGGAGCCTGTCATTTTTTCGCGTTTTGGCCTGCGCGTTCAGGCCAGCAACGTCACCCTTCGCCATTTGACAGTGCTGCCAGGACCAGGGCCCCGCGCTCAGGATCGTGATGGAATAAGAGTTCTTCCACGTCGCGACAAAACACCGGTGCGCGGGTTTCGCGCCATCAACCTCACCGTGGGGTGGAGCTGCGACGAGGTCTTCAGCTTCGCCCACGGCGCGGTGGAGGACGCTCTTGTCCAAGATTGTATATTCGCTGAGGCGCTGAGGATCGCCGGCGGGACGTCTCACCCTGACTGGACCCACCCCAAGGGCGCCCACTCGATGGGCATGCTCATTGGCCGGCGCAATCTCGGCGTGCGTATCGTCTCCAACCTCTTCGCCTTCAACTTTTTTCGCAATCCGGCCGTGCACGTGGCCAGTCAAGCCTGTGTGGTCGGCAACATCATCTACTCGCCCTTTGAGAACGCAGCTCACGTCTATGTCGATAAGGGTCAAGGGCCCCGAGAAGCTGTCTTCTCCGGAAACTGGCTCGTCGACGGCCCTAAGCTCCACGGCAATCGTGTCAGCGCGGCTGTGGCCAAGCCCCAGCCGATGACCAGCGGAACCGTCGAGATTTACGACAATGGACGGGTGATGCTGGATCAGGCCTTGCCTGCTTCCGTGCGGGCGACCATCACCCATTGCGGCGCCCGTCCCACCCTCGCCGACGGATTTTCCGAACGTATTCGACGCGCGGTGTTGGATCGCACCGGCGGGTGGCGCGACGGTCCGGATCTGCCCTGGCCGCCGCCTGGCCCGTCAGAGCCCGACTGGCGCGCCGCGCCTGGAACAACCGGGGCCCTGCTACGCTACGCGGCGCGTCACAACGCCCTGCTTGGCGGCCGCACGCCGTAGGCCGTTCAGCGTTGCTTTACCATGGCTGAGAACCGGCGATTAAGCCCGTTGACGGCATAGCTCACGCATTGACCGTTCGATCGTCGCGCCGTCGCGCTTTCGAGCCGTCGAGGAGGGCTGACTATGGCGCGTGCCGCGAGCGCGAAGAACGAGCTTTCAAGCGCTGGGGCGAACGCGCCAGATGCAAACATCGGCCGCCTGCAGGAAGCAGGACCTGACCACGCGCCTGTGCAATCACAAAGCCGCACCTTGCAAGAAGCGCTCCTTCGAAACTTCGAGACCGAGCAACAGGCCGCTCTTCCGCGACCCTGGCCCGTCGGCATGCGCATGGTCGCCATTTTCGGCGCCGCTGGGGCTCTGTGGGTCGGATTAGCTCTGGCGGTGCGCGCGCTTTAACAAGCCGTCCTTCAAATCGAAGGCGAGACTAGCCGGTCGTCTCGCAACAGGGTAGGGGGCTCTTGGCCGCTTCCCAGCCTTGGTCAAGGACCCGCAATGAGCCTCGCCGCCCAGCCAGCCCGTCCAGATGTCCTCATCCTGCTGCACGATCTGCGCGGCGGCGGCGCAGAGCGCGCCATGCTAAGGCTGGCCGGCGGCATGGCCGCCGCAGGCCGCCGTGTTCATCTGCTGCTCGTCAGCGCTCAGGGCGATTATCTGTCCGAGATACCCCCGGCCGTCACCATGAGCGACCTGGGCGGCGGTTCGGTTTTCGGTGCGATTCCCGCGATCGCCAAGGCCCTCAAGACTTATCAGCCGAGGGCGTTTCTGGCCGCTCTTACTCACGTCAATGTCGCCGCTATCATCGCCGCGGCCCTGGCTGGCTACAGGGGCCGCCTTGTCGTCTCCGAGCGCAATCAGATTTCGGCCAAGGCCGCAGCGGCGAAATCCTTGCGAGAAAAGATCACCTACGCCGTCGCTCCGTGGGCGTACGCGCGGACGGACGGCATCGTTGCGGTCTCCGACGGCGTGGCCAAGGACCTCATCACCTTTGCCCGGCTTCCGGCCGAAATCGTCCACTACGTACACAATCCGGTCTATGATGCAGGGCTCGCCGTTCGCGGCGAGGCCCCGGCCCCGCATCCATGGCTGGAGGATGGCGGGGCTCCGGTTATCATCGCTGTAGGCCGTCTGCACGAGCAGAAAGACTTCGCCACGCTGCTGGCGGGGTTCTTTGAGTTGCGCGCCACGCGGCCAGCGCGTTTGATCATTTTCGGCGAGGGCCCCGAGCGCCAAGCCCTCGAACGGCTGATCTCGGGCTCTGCATTCGCCGCCGATGTCGCGCTCCCGGGGTTTTGCACCAATCCCTTCGCGGCCATGTCGCGAGCCGCGATGCTTGTTCTCAGCTCGCGATGGGAAGGCTTTCCGAACGTCTTGGTCGAGGCGATGAGCTGCGGCGCGGCCGTGGCCGCCACCGATTGCCCGAGCGGGCCGCAGGAAATCCTCGACGGAGGACGCTACGGGCCTCTGGTCAAGGTCGGAGACGCTTCGGGCCTGGCCATGGCGATGAGCGCAGTGCTCGATAACCCTGACGCAGGCCCGATCGCCGCCGAGCGCGCGAAGGTGTTCTCCGTCGAGCGTGCGGCGGCCAGCTACCTCGAGATCCTGCGGGCCTGACCCTAGAACAGGAAATCCTCGGCCTTCAGCAGACTTGGCGTGGCGTTCAGGACGACGATCTCCCCATGGTCGGGGACATGGACGATGGTCGATGTCCCCTGAGCTATGATCTGAAGCTGTTCGAAGGTGACCCCGACGCTTTGAAGATCGAAGCGGTCGACGCCCGCTTCGAAATCAACGACCGTGTCGCTTCCCCAGCCCCCGGCGAACACGAAGCGATCAGAACCGGCGCCGCCGATGAGCCGGTCGTCTCCGCCGGCGCCGGCCAGAACGTCGTCGCCGCCAGAGCCGTTCAGGGTGTCCGACAGGGCCCCGCCGATCAGAGTGTCGGCTCCCGAGCCGGTTACGATGTCGACACGCTCGATATCGACGATGAACGAGCCGCCGCCGATCGCCTGAAGCAGCGAGGGGTTGGTCAGATCCAGGCGCATATTGGCTGTGGTGGTCAGGAAGTCAGCCACCAGACGAT
>NZ_QDKQ01000003.1 GCF_003116815.1 Caulobacter endophyticus | reverse complement strand
GGCCGGCGAGGCCCCGATGTGCACGGCCTCGTCGGCCATCTCCACCGCCAGGCTGTCGGCGTCGGCGTCCGAATAGACCACCACCGTGGCTATCCCCAACCGCCGGCACGTCTTGATCACCCGCACCGCGATCTCGCCCCGGTTGGCGATCAGGATCTTCGTGAACATCGGCGGCCTCGGACGGTTGGTCTTTGCAGATCCTCCCCTCGAAGGGGGAGGCGGCCCGGAGGGCCGGAGGGGGAAGTATCTGCTGAGGTCGAAGCGGCTGCTGGTTCACAGACCACTTCCCCCTCAGTCGCTTCGCGACAGCTCCCCCTTAGGGGGAGCATCTCGCTCGGCACACCCACCCGTAAGGCGTAACAGGCCAAGGCCGGTTTGCAACGCGGGCCGGTCGCGCTAAAAGCGTCGCAGGAGCCATGACACCGGTTTCCAATAAGAACGACCAGGGAGTGACGCGTGGTAAAGCAGGCGCTTTTTGTGGCCTCGGCCTTCTCGGTTCTCGTTGCGGCCGGGGCGGCCGGGGCGGCCGGGGCGGCCGACGCGGCAGCGGCCGAGCCCGCCCTCCTCTTCCATGTCTCGGGCGACAACGGCCTGAAGGCCGATTACGCCGCCGGCGACGCCGTTCCCAACTTCGCCGACAAGGTGGCGGTGATCCCCACCGGCAAGACCGGACCGGCGCTGTCGGCCCAGGACGACGGGATCCTGGCCTGGAACGCGCCGGGCAACATCCAGGCCCAGCGCGGGACCCTGTCGTTCTTCTGGCGCTCGGGATATCCCGTGGGCGTCGCGCCGTTCGTGATCTTCCGCGTCGGCTACGCCGACCACACCAGCTGGGACATGGCGTTCCTGCGTATCGACTGGAACGGCTCCGGCTTCGACGCCTTCGTCACCGACAACGGCCTGGCCCGCACCCGCGTCTCGTTCAAGCTGGACAAGCCGCCCGCCGCTGACGCTTGGACGCACCTGGCCTTCACCTGGGACGAGCAGACCGGCGTGCAGCTGTTCATCGACGGCAAGCCGGTCGCCAGGAAGGAGGCCAGGCGGGTCTATGACGCGGGCCTGGATCAGTTCGGCATCGCCGGCCGGGTGATCGCCCCGCACCAGGTGCAGAGCCGCTACAACTTCCTGCGCGGCGGCGACCTGGACGAAATCCGCGTCTACGACCGCGCGCTGGACGGGGCCGGCATCGCGGCTCTCGCCCGCAACGCGGCGCCCGCCGCGGCCGCCCCGGTTCCGACGCTGGAGGATCCGGCCACGCGCGCGGCCTGGCGTCTGCGCCATGGCTGGACCGGCGAGGCCCCGCCCCTGCTGACCGATCCGGCCACCCGCATCCGCAAGGTCGAGTTCGCCGACGCCAAGGACATCAAGGAATGGATGTGGCGGGCCAACGACGGCATCCCCGAGACCACCTGGCCTGGCGTCTACAACCGCTCGCGCCTTGAAGGCCGCGACGACTATTTCCCGCTGCCGGACTGGAACACCTATGTCGAGGGCGGCAAGGCCCTGACCCTGGCCCTGCCCGACGAGCCGATCAGCCGCCTGGAGATCCAGGGCCCGGCCTATGGCGACCTGACCTGGGCGGCGAGAGCCGGTGAGAAGGGCCAAAAGGTCGGCGTGCGGCCCAAGGGCCTCTACCGCTCGGTGACCACCCTGGCCCAGCCGCTGAAGGGCGGCGTGCTGACCTTCACCAACACCGACCAGGAAACCCCGATCCAGGAGATCTGGGCCTATGACGTCAGCGCCGGCAAGGAGCCCGCGGGCGTCTTCAAGATGAGCTACACGGTCCGCGCCGAGGTGGCGCCGGACTATCTGAACCTCTCCGACCTCAACGCCTATGTCGCCGGGCGCTTCCCGGCCGGCGAGCGGGCGACGGTGGTGGCCATCCCCGATGCGGCCCCGCAGCGCAAGCGCCCGGCCGCCGACCTCACCGCCAAAGGCCTGCCGATCGTCCACGTGATGATCCCGTCGGGCTTCGGCGACGCCCCGGCCGCGCAAGCCCTGGCCCGCAACTGGGCCTATGGCTGGGAGAACGCCCGCGACGGCCTGGACGGCGTCGCGCTGGACATCCCCGCCCTGCCCGGCGCTGCGGGAACCACGATCCCGCTGAACATCCAGGTCAAGGACCCGATCTGGCCGGGCCGCAACATGATCGACGTTTCGGTCTCGGTGAAGGCGGGCGAGGCCCGCACCCTGTGGCTGGACCTGCGCGACCGGATTCTCACGGCAGACAGCCTGTACCTGACCATCGCCGCCGACAGCGCCGAGTTCGGCCCCAAGGCCCTGGACGGCGCCAAGGTGCGGCTGGTGTTCAAGGCCCGCGAGGAGGCCAGGGCCGAGCACGTGGCCGACCGCTTCAACCAGGTGAAGGACAACTGGGCCTTCCTGGTGGAGGAGCACACCACCTCCAAGCGCCAGGGCCTCTATCGCCGCCTCTATGCCGACATCTCCGACCTGCTGCGCGTCGAGCCCGACCACAAGGAAGGCCGCGAGTACTGGGGCGACATCACCTATGGCAGCCAGGGCTGGCCGGCCTTCGAGCAGCCCAAGGCGCCGGCGGGGGTTCCGCTGTGGGCCTTCCGCCAGACGGAAGACCTCAAGCGGGTGGCCAAGTTCATCAACTGGTGGATCGACGAGCGCCAGGTTCCCTACGGCGACTTCGGCGGCGGCCTGTCGGACGACACCGACCTCCTGCAACAGTGGCCGGGCCTGGCCTTGATGGGCGTCGATCCCGACAAGGTGAGGGGCTCGCTGAACCTGCTGACCGACGCGGTCTACCGCAACGGCATGTTCACCAATGGCCTGTCGACCATCGCCACGGACGAGTTGCACGCCTACGAGGAAGGCATCAACTCCAACAGCGAGGCGATGTATCTCGACTACGGCGATCCCCTGGCCGTCGAGCGGCTGTTCACGACGGTGAAGGCCCTGCCCAGGATCATCGATCGCAATCCGGCCGGCCACGTCCACTTCAACACCAACTGGTACAGCGGCTCGATCTCGTACCGCGAAGGCCCGTGGGAGTGGCAGAAGCCCTATTCGTTCGGCGTGGCGCACCCGGCGATCCTGATCGGCGACTACAACCGCGACCAGACCGCCCGCGACATCGTGCTGGGCCTGGCCGACGGCTATCTGGCGCACGTCAAGCCCGACGGCTCCTATCCCAACGAGATCAACTGGCGCACCGACGCCGAGCGCGGCGGCACGGTGCTGCAGGGCTCGGGGGCCAGCGGGCCGTTCCAGATCTTCTGGCAGGCCTGGCGCTGGACTGGCGAGGCCAAGTACCTGGCGCCGATCCAGTGGCGGATGGGCAAGAACGGGATCAAGTCGCTCAACGACCTCAACGACAACGCCCTGTCGATGCTGAACCTGGGCGAGGCCAACAAGGACGCGATCGTCAAGTCGGCCGCCAGGGGCGGGGCCATGGAGCGCTTCGCCGCCTGGAGCCTGACCGGCGACAAGACCTGGCTCGAAAAGGCCTATGCCGACGAGATCCAGTGGGCCGACCAGCACATGTACATGCACACCGAGGGCCACTGGTGGTCGGACCGGGTGGAGATCCCGTCCGACGTGCTGCAGCGTTCGCGCCTGGGCGGCATCGCCAACAAGCGCGGCCAGATGAACCCGGGGCACCTGGTCAGCTGGCGCTTCGAAGACGGCGCGAAAGGTGAGGACGTGGCGATCCTGGTCAGGGACGGCGCGGCCAAGGGCTTCAAGGTCGTGGCCTACAACCTGTCGGACAAGCCGGTGACGGCGACGATGACCGGCTGGATGGTCGCGCCGGGCCAGTGGACCCTGACGCAGGGCGTCGACACCACGGGCGACGACGTGATCGACGGTGCGGGCGAGACGCGGCAGGTCGCCTTCGAGCGCACCAAGGCCGTCACCGTCGTGCTGGCGCCGGGCCAGACGACGATCATCGACATGGCGCTGGCCACGCCCGGCGACGATCCCGCCCGGCGCGCCGACCTCGGCATCGGCCGCGGCGACGTGAGCGTGAAGGGCTCGATGATCACGGCCAAGGTCCACAGCCTGGGCGCCCAGGACGCCAAGGCTTCGAAGCTGGAGCTGGTCGATGCCGCGGGCAAGGTGCTGGCCAGTGTCGCCGTCCCTGCCCTGGCCGCGCCCAAGGACCTTCTGCCGAAGGTGCACGCCGCCCGCCTGAAGATCCCGGCCGGCGCCAGGCCGTCGGAACTGCGCCTGCGCATCGTCAGCGACCAGCCGCAGATCACCGCCCTCAACGACGAGGTGAAGCTGCCATGATCCGCCCCATCCTGAGTGCTTCCGCACTGATCGCCGCCGGCCTGCTGGCGGCCTCCACCGCCTGGGCGGCCGAACCCTACGGCCGCAATGTCACGCTGAAGGAGGCCAAGGCCGTGGCCGCCGCCGCCGAGGCCGAGGCCCTGAAGAGCGGCGTGGCCGTGACCATCACGGTGGTCGAGCCGAACGGGCAGCCGGTGCTGGTGTGGAAGATGGACGGGGCCTCGTACTCGGCCCCCGAGGTCTCGCGCCGCAAGGCCGAGACCGCCACCGCCTATCGCCGCCCGACCAAGGCGTTCCAGGACGCGGTCAAGGGCGGCAACCTCAACGCCATCTCCAACGGCGCCCTGGCCATCGAGGGCGGCGAGCTGCTGCTGGTCGAGGGCCGGATCGTCGGAGCGGTCGGCGTGGCCGGGGCCACGCCCGAGCAGGACGGCGTCCTGGCCCGGGCGGGCGCGGCGGCGGTGAAGTAGGAACCGCCTCAGAAAGCCTCAGCCCTCCCCGAACTCCCGGGCGAACATCGCCACGTAGCCGTCGAGGCGCTCGGAGGCTTCTGGCGCGATCAGGCGCGTGACCTCGGCCGAGAAGGTCACCGGGGCCGAGCCGGCGGCGGTGACGATCCGGCCGTCGACCACCGCGCGAGGGCTTTCGACATAGCCTTCGGCGCCCGCGTAGCCCGGGGCCTGCTCGGCCAGCCAGTCCTTGCCGTTGGAGGTGTGGGCCTTGCCGGCCAAGAGGCCGGCCTTGGCCAGGGCGATCGTCGCCCCGCAGATGCCGGCGACGATCTTGCCGTCGGCGTGGGCCTGGCGCAGCAGGCTGAACACCGCGTCGTTCTCGTAGCCCTGCCAGGCGTCAGAGCCGATCAGCAGATAGGCGTCGGCGTCCGACAGCACCGGATCGTCGAACCGGTAGTCGGCGGCGGCCAGTATGCCGCCGATCGAGGTTTCCGGATCGCCCGTGGGGGTGGCGATCTCGATCTGGACGCCGAAATATTCGCGCAGGGAGGCCAGCACGGGACCGGCTTCCCAGTCGGCCCAGCCGGGCTGGAGGAAGGCGACGGCGATCGTCATCAGCGCAGCTTCACGGCGGTGCCGGCGGCGGTGACCATCAGCATGCCGTTGTCGGCGCCCAGGGCCTCGTAGTCGAGATCAACACCCACCACGGCGTCGGCGCCCTGGCGGCGGGCCTCGTCGATCATTTCCTGCAGGGCGATGTCGCGGGCCTCGCGCAGGGCCTTCTCGTAGCCGCCGGCGCGGCCGCCGATGATGTTGGTGATGCCGGCGAACAGGTCGCGGAAGATGTGCGCGCCGATGATCGCCTCGCCCGAGACGACGCCCAGGGTGGCCACGGTCTCGCGTTCGGCGACGTACGGAGTGGTCGAGGTGATCATGCGGTTCCCGTCCCTTGATGCGGCCTGCCCTACCGGCGGGCCGTGCGAGCCCCTAGATTGGCACGCATGACCCAAGCCGCCACCCTCTCTTCCACAGGTTTCGACCTGACCCCGCCTACCGAGCCCGAGCGCGAGCGCCTGGAGGCCGACCTGACCGCCGAGGAGGCGCGCGTCCTGCTGCACCACGGCACCGAAGCCCCGTTCTGCGGCGGCCTGCTGGGCGAGAAGAGCCCCGGCGTCTACGGCTGCCGGCTGTGCGGCCTGCCGCTGTTCAAGCACGAGACCAAGTTCGAGAGCGGCACCGGCTGGCCCAGCTTCTACGCCCCGTTCGACGAGGACCACGTCAAGGCCGTGCGCGACACCTCCTACGGCATGGTGCGCATCGAGACCCGCTGCGCCCGCTGCGATAGCCACCAGGGCCACGTCTTCCCGGACGGCCCGGCGCCGACTCAGCTGCGCTACTGCATCAACTCGGTGTCGCTGCAGTTCGTGAAGACCGGCGATCCCCTGCCCGACCCGCTGCATCGCGGCGACCATCTGCCCTAGACGGCGGGGCGCCTCTCGTCGGGGCGCCCAGATACAAGGCAAAGCTTTCCTCTGCGGAACTTCGACCCCCGGTGGAAAAAATGGATTGCCCGGCACAACTATAAAGAGCATGGTCGATCCGAGGCCGCAGGTGCGGCGACTCGCTCGGACGGCGCTCCCTAGGCGACGGCCCGAACCGCCCGCGCACAACCTCCGGCAGGGTTGCAGCGCTCCATGGCGGACGCGTCGGGAGAAGGCTCCTTCCCCCCAGTCTTCTCCCGACGCGAACCCGTTTTCCCAGAAACCGACCGCTCAGGACGCCGCGGGGCCGTAGGCGACGTAGCCGCGCTCGACCATCCGGCGCAGCGCCTCGTAGGCGGCCGACAGTTCGTCATAGGCCAGGCGCAGGGCGGCCAGTTTCTCGACCTCGGCGGCGTCCGGCGCGCGGCCCGACTGGCCGATGGCCAGCGCCATGGCCGCCCAGCGCGCTCGGGCCTGGGCCGTGGTTACGGCCAGCTTTTGGAAATGGCCGGCGTCGAGCCGACCCAGGGTCTGGGCCATGATCTCGCGATTGGAGAGAAAGGCCGTGTAGTCGATCTGCTCGAGGTGGCCGCGCAGGCGGCGCTGCTCCTGGGGATCGATGTCCTGCGGCTCGAAATGGTCGCTGAAGCGACGCGTGCTGGACGTGACGGTAGACGACATGACGGCCTCCCTGACCGCATCGCTCTGGCCCCGGAGTCTGCGCCTCGCCCCTTAAGCGGTCGTTACCCGTCAATCGGGCGTCAGGAGTCCCTGCAACCCGACGATCATGGCGATGATCCCGAAGATCGCCAAGACCAGCCCGGCGCCCCGCGAGCCGCTGGCCGGCAGTTCGCCGGACCCGCCCAGGCGCCGCGCCACCGCGCCCGCTCTCAAGCGGTCCCACAGCAACAGGACGCCGACCGCGAGGCCGACGATCTCGAAATGGAAGACGTGCGGCCCCGAGACCAGATGCACAATCAGGAAGTAGCCGCCGCAGACCAGGGCGGCGATACCGACGATCCAGCCGAACGGCGCCAGCCGCCCAGCGAAGCGCCCCAGGTCGTCGCCCGCCCGGGGCAGCAAGGCCAGGAGACCGATCGCCAGCAGAAAGCCGCCGACGAGGTTGCAGAGGTCGAGGATCAGTTCGAGCATGACCGTGGAATGCCGGCCGGGTCGCCGGCGTTCCACGGCAGGGGGTTCAGCGCTCGACGATGGTCTCGAAGCCGCCGAAGATCATGCGTTTGCCGTCGAACGGCATGTTGTCCATGTACGGCTTGAGGCGCTCGTCCTCCATCACCTTGGCCATCACCTCGTCGCGCTTGGCCTTGCTCTCGTAGGTGATCCACGAAAACACCGTCACCTCGTCGTCCTTCAGCTGGACGGCGCGGGGGAACGAGGTCAGCTCGCCATAGGGCACGTCGTCGGCCAGGGCCTCGACATAGGACAGCGCGCCCAGCTCCATCCAGATCGTGCCGGCCAGCGTGGCCATCTCCTTGTAGCGCTCGACATTGGCCTTGGGCACGGCGACCACGAAACCGTCGACATAGGTCATGGGGATCCTCCCTTGGATCGTTGTTGGCCCCCTAGGACGTTTCAACGCGGAGAGGCCCGACAGGGACGCTCTGAAAAAATTCAGCGCCCGCCGATCAACTCCAGCAGGCGGCCCAGGGCCCTGGCGTGGCCTTGCGGGTCAATGGGCGGGTCGCCCAGCGGAAAGACCGGTATCGGAACCTGCGGCGCGATCCCCCGGCCCTCGACCACCGCCCCGCCGGCCTCGCGATGCACCTCGGCCGGCAGGGCGAAGCGCCAGCCGTCCGGCAACGGCTTCTGCAGCTGGTCCGACAGCGCCCCGCGTGTCGCCTCGCCCGCGTGGCGGACATTGGGCAAGGCCCGCATCGACAGGCTAAAGGTCTCGCCGGCGCTGACCGTGACCTGGCTGGTCAGCAGCCAGACGGGGCCCAGATAGCGCGCACGTTCCGACGGCGCGACGAACAGCGGCTGGGCCGCGCCGTCGCCGCCGACCGCGACCTTGGAGCCGATCACGCGCCGCCGGTCGGCGAAGCGGGCGGCGATCCGGCGGGCGATGACGTCGTAGCCGCCGCGATTGTCGCTGACGTCGAGGATCACCGCCTCGGCGCCGGCGAAGGCGGCCATGGCCTCGTCCAGCGTGGCGTCGAGCAGCGCCGTGTCGTCGTCGCCAGCCCTGGGATCGAAGCCGCCCATGGCGGTGACGGCCAGATAGCCGACCTCGCCCTTGCGGCCCCACAGGATCCGGCCGCCGGCCGCCTCGCGGCCCCCTGAAGACCCCAGGAGCGGCGCGGCAAGCACCTGCGCCCGCCAGGCCCGCCCCCAGGCCGCCTCGCCGCCAGGCGCGGCCTTGGCGCGCATCACCGCCGCCGCCTCGCCGAAGCGCCGGGTGCGCGGCTGGCCGCCGATCACTCCGTCGAGCGCCACGTGGGCGTCGTCGATCCCGCGCAGCAGCACGCCCAGCGCCTTCCACAGCGCCGCGTCGTCGGGCGCCGGCCCCAGGGCCACGAAAGCCTCGCGCCGCCGGGCGGTCCAGTCGAGGCCCCGTTCATCGGACAGCGGGTAGTAGGCGGCGAAGGTGTCGGCGACGACGGCCAGCCTGCGCTGAGGCGTCCAGGGCCGCGTGTTGGAACAGGCCGCCGGCAAGGCCTTCAACCGATCGAAGCGATAGACCGTGCCGTCGGGCTCGCCCGCCGTCTCGATGGCGGCGCCGCCGGGCCGCCACAGTTTCAGGACCCCGTCCGGGTCCGCTTCGGGCCGGGGGTCGCGCCAGCAGTCGTCGCCGGCGAGGTGATACAGGCTCGGCCCGCCGGCCTCGAACAGCACGACCCAGCCGTAGCCCCGAGACTTCCAGACACCTTGCAGGGGCTTGGGGACGGAGCCGGCTTCAACGACGGGATGGAAATCGGCCTGAGCGGCCGCGACGGGCGCGGCGACGAGCAATCCCGCGATCAGGGCTGCGCCGGCCAGGATCTTCATGCCGCCCGTCAGGTCCGAACCTAGTCGCCGGACTTCTTCTGGAGCACCGCGACCGCCTTTTCGACCGCCGCCTGCCTGCCTAGGAACTTGCCCGCCCGCTCCTCGCGCGTGCCGTGACGCGCCTTCCAGGCGGCCTCCTTCAAGGCCTCCTCGACAAGCTTGATGTCGGTGCGCTGGGTCATGTCGATGAATCTAGCAGTTCCAACCCCTCCTCGCCACTCAGCCACACCTGCCAAGCGTCGACGAGCGGCTTGTAGATCTCTTCGAGATACACAAGGCTTCTTGGAAATCGACGCCGGATATCGTGCTCCGGAATGTCATGGCCGCCCATCTCGACCCGCCGTCGCACGCGGGCTAGCGAGTCCTCAACGGTGGGCAGCCGCAGATAAACCAGTTCCACACGATAGCCATCGCTTCGCCAGCGCCCGATCCGGCGCGCATACGAACGGCTGGCTAACGTCGTCTCCAGCGCTATGTCTCGTCTTTCCGCCGTCAGCGTGTCGAGCAGACTCAGCATCTGCCGTCCCGCCAGCATGTCCGTCCCCGCATCCAGGGATGGCAGATGCATCCGGCGAGCGATCTCGTCGGCGTTGACGAACTCGAAGGGCTCGACGCGACGCGCCAGCAGGGCGTTGGCGAAAGTCGTTTTGCCCGCCCCGTTCGGCCCGGCGATGATCAGGACGGTCGGCATGAGCCTCCACATGACAAGGACCCGGCTCCTGAGAACCGGGCCCCGTCAGCTTCATCGCAAGAACGACTTTTGGAAAGCCGCGCCTACTCCGTCTTCAGATAGATCTCAGACCCCTGCTCGCGGAACTTCTCGCTCATTTCGGCCATCCCAAGCTCGGCCGTGTTCGGCGCCTGGGCGGCAGCGAAGTCGCGGACTTCCTGGCTGATCTTCATCGAGCAGAACTTCGGGCCGCACATCGAGCAGAAGTGCGCGGTCTTGTGCGCCTCCTTGGGCAGGGTCTCGTCGTGGAAGGCCTGGGCGGTCTCGGGGTCGAGGCCGAGGTTGAACTGGTCCTCCCAGCGGAACTCGAAGCGCGCCCGGCTGATGGCGTCGTCGCGCATCGAGGCGCCGGGATGGCCCTTGGCCAGGTCGGCGGCGTGGGCGGCCAGCTTGTAGGTGACCACGCCCACCTTGACGTCGTTGCGGTCGGGCAGGCCCAGGTGCTCCTTGGGCGTGACGTAGCAGAGCATCGCCGTGCCGAACCAGCCGATCATGGCCGCGCCGATCGCCGAGGTGATGTGGTCGTAGCCAGGGGCGATATCGGTGGTCAACGGGCCGAGGGTGTAGAAGGGGGCCTCGTGGCAGTGCTTGAGCTGCTCTTCCATGTTGGCCTTGATCTTGTGCATGGCCACGTGGCCCGGCCCCTCGATCATCACCTGCACGCCGTGGCTCCAGGCCACCTTGGTCAGCTCGCCCAGGGTGCGCAGCTCGCTGAACTGGGCCTCGTCGTTGGCGTCGGCGGTCGAGCCCGGACGCAGGCCGTCGCCGAGGCTGAACGACACGTCGTAGGCGCGCATGATCTCGCAGATCTCGTCGAAGCGCTCGTAGAGGAAGTTCTCCTTGTGGTGGGCCAGACACCACTTGGCCATGATCGAGCCGCCGCGCGACACGATGCCGGTCACCCGCTTGGCGGTCATCGGAACGAACGGCAGGCGCACGCCGGCGTGGATCGTGAAGTAGTCGACGCCCTGCTCGGCCTGCTCGATCAGGGTGTCGCGGAAGACTTCCCAGTTCAGGTCCTCGGCGACCCCGCCGACCTTCTCGAGCGCCTGGTAGATCGGCACGGTGCCGATCGGCACGGCGCTGTTGCGGATGATCCAGTCGCGGATGTTGTGGATGTTGCGGCCCGTCGACAGGTCCATGACCGTGTCGGCGCCCCAGCGGGTGGCCCAGACCATCTTGTCGACTTCCTCGGCGACGGTGCCGAGCACGGCCGAGTTGCCGATGTTGGCGTTGATCTTGACCAGGAAGTTGCGGCCGATGGCCATCGGCTCCAGTTCGCCGTGGTTGATGTTGGCCGGGATGATGGCGCGACCGCGGGCCACTTCCTGGCGCACGAACTCGGGCGTCACGAAGTCGGGGATGCTGGCGCCGAAGTCCTCGCCGTCGCGCACGCACGGACGGGTCTGTTCGCGGCGCAGGTTCTCGCGGATGGCGACATATTCCATCTCGGCGGTGACGATCCCGGCGCGGGCGTATTCCAGCTGGGTGACCAGCTTGCCTTGCGTGCCGCGGAAGATCTTGCGGCCATTGTCGGGAAACTGCGGGGCCAGGTGCTTGCCCTGGGCGAAGCCGTTGTCCTCGGGCTTGACCTCGCGCGGGTTGGCCACGACCTCGACGTCGCCGCGGGCGACCACCCAGGCGTCGCGGGCGCGGTCCAGGCCCTTGGCGATGTCGATGATCGCGTTCGGGTCGGTATACGGGCCGGACGGGTCGTAGATCGTCACCGGCGGCTCATTGGCCGACGGGTGGACAGCCACCTCGCGGAACGGCACGCGAATGTCGGGGAAGATCTCGCCGGCCTGGTAGACCTTGCGCGATCCCGGCACGGGGCCGGTGGCGACGTCGCCGGTCGCTGGAACGATGGGGGTTTGAGCGTTCATGTTGCGGGCTCCTCAAGCACTGAAGAGACCCGGACGTGTCGAGCTAAGTCGGTTTTACGGCCTGGACTGTACGCACCCGGACCGCGTTCCCTCCCTTCGCCGGCATGACCCGGATCAGGTTCGACGGGTCAGGGCTCAAGCCCAATCTCAGCCGCGACAGCGACCCCCCGGTGAACAGGGCGGACACTAGGAGGATTGACGCGCGGGTCAAGACGGAACGGCGATCGTCAGAGCTCGTCCGTGGCGAAGGTGTCGCAGGCGGCCGGCTTGCCGGCGTCATAGCCCTTGCCGAACCAGCGCATGCGCTGCTCGCTGGTGCCGTGGGTGAAGCTGTCGGGCATCACCCGCCCCTGCGCCCTCGACTGGATGGCGTCGTCGCCGACGGCGGCCGCCGCGCCCAGGCCGTCCTCGATGTCGGCGCGGGTGATGCGGATGCTGGAGACCTCGGGCGCGTGGCGGGCCCAGACGCCGGCGTAGCAGTCGGCCTGCAGCTCAAGCCTCACCGAGCCGCTCTCCGCGCCCTGGCGTCCCAGGCGCTGGGCCTGGCGGGTGGCCCCCAGCTGGTTCTGGATGTGGTGGCCGATCTCGTGGCTGATGACATAGGCGCGGGCGAACTCGCCCCTGGCCCCGAAGCGGCTCTCCAGCTCGTTCCAGAAGCTGAGGTCGAGATAGACCTTGCGATCGGCCGGGCAATAGAACGGCCCCATCGCCGACTGGCCCAGGCCGCAGCCGGTGCCGGTCTGGTCGTCGTAGAGCACCACGGAGGTCGGCGGGACGTACTTTCCACCGGAGCGGGCGAAGATCGGCCCCCAGACGTCGGTGTTGGAGGTCTCGATGACGTCGACGAAGCGGCCGCCCTGGTCCTGCACCGAGCCGCGCCGGCCTTCCTGCTGCTGGGCCGCAGGGCCCTGCGCGCCCTCCACGGCGTTCAGCGTGGCCTGCGGATCGACGCCGAACACGAAATAGCCCACCGCCGCCAGCACCAGCGCGCCGATGCCGCCGCCGGCCGCCGCGACGGGTCCCAGGCCGCGCCGGTCCTCGATGTTGCCGGACTGCCGGCCGCCTTCCCATTCCATGAGCCGAAAGACCTCTAGCGTTCCGAAGCGGGCTTGATGGCCCGAAGCACCTCATTGCTCCGCGCCAGGCGGGCGTCGGTCAAGCGGTCCAGTTCGCCCAGTCCCGGCGACAGGCCCGCCGTGGGGTCGCCGCGCTCGGGCAGGACCATCGCCGGCGGCGGCCGATAGGGCTGGCCGGCCGAAGCGCCCTGCCCCTGCAGCGCACGCAGGGTCTGCGCCGTCGCCGCACGGTCGCGGGCGGCCTGCGCCTCACGGGCGGCCGCCATCTGCTGTTGGCGCAGGGCCTCGACCTCCATCCGGGAGGCCGCCCGCTCCTGGGCCTGGAGCGCGTCGGTCTGGGCGCTGGCCGCGCTCGCCGCCAGCGCCAGGCAGGTCGCCGTCGTCGTCGCCAGGATCCGCCTCATGCCACGCCTCCGTCGCCGCCCCGCGCGCCGGAAAAGCGCGGCCTCAGCGGCTCTTGAACGAGAAACGCGCCAGCTCTTCCTTCGGCGCCGTCCATTTCGGATCGAGCTCGGCCGCGCGCTGGAAGTCGTGATAGGCCGCCTTGACGTCGCCCAGGTTCTCGTGGGCCAGGGCGCGGTTGTAGTAGGCGCGCTCGGGCTGGCTGACGCCCAGGGCCAGGCCCTGGTCGATCTCGCGCAGGCCTTCGGCGAAACGGTCTTCGGCCACCAGGGCCGCGCCCCTGTTGACATAGACCTCGCCCAGTTTGGGATCGATGCGCCCGGCCGCGTCGAAATCGGCCCGCGCCTCGGCATAGGCCTGGCGGCGCAGCTGGATCACGCCGCGATTGACCAGGGTGCGGGCCCGGTCGCCGTACGACAGGGTCTCGACCTGCAGCGCCGCGGTGCACAGGCGCATGGTGTCGTCGTCGTTGCGTCCGCGGATCACCGCCTCGGAACAGTCCTTGGCCATGCCGCCGCCGATGATCAGCGTCGAGGCCGATGCGCCGCCGAGCGGCGACAGCATCGCCAGCACGGCCACGCAGAGCATCCGACCGCGAAACGACCGCGCGCCGGAAAGACCGATGCGGGACAGCGGCCGAGACTTCAGGGTCTTGGCTTTCATGCGTTTTCTCCCAACGTCCGCCCGGCCTTCCGACAGGCCCGCGGGGAATGGGGAAACCAAGCCGCGGGTACGCGGGGACAGGCTTTCAGCGCCAGGCGACGTCGAGGCCGCCAGCGAGCGCCAGCATAGCACCCTCAGCGCTGAAAGCCTCGCCGAAACGCTTTGCCAGCCCGCGCGGGGCGGCCTATCTCCAGACGTCCGGATCGGAGTACCCGCATGCACCTGGCCCGCTTTCCCCGCGCCCGCTTCGCTCACCTGCCGACGCCGCTGGAGCCGTTGCCCAGGCTAGGCGCTGAGCTGGGGATCGATCTCTGGGTCAAGCGCGACGACTGCACGGGCCTGGCTGGCGGCGGCAACAAGACCCGCAAGCTGGAATTCCTGCTCGGCGAGGCCCTGGCGCTGGGCGCCGACACGCTGGTGACCCAAGGCGCGGTGCAGTCCAACCACGTGCGCCAGACGATCGCGGCGGGCGCACGCTACGGCCTTGCGACCGAAGTGATCCTGGAAGAGCGCACCGGCTCCAAGGCCAGCGACTACATGGGTAACGGCAATGTGCTGCTCGACCGGCTGATGGGGGCGTCGATCCGCTTCACGCCCGCCGGGACCGACATGAACCAAGAGCTGGAAGCCAGCGCCGAGATCGTCCGCCGTCGCGGCGGCAAGCCCTATGTGATCCCCGGCGGCGGCTCCAACACGGTGGGCGCCCTGGGGTATGTCGACTGCGCCCGCGAGCTGATGGTGCAGGCCGACAGCCTGGACCTGAAGATCGACCGCCTGGTCACCGCCACCGGCAGCGCCGGCACCCATGCGGGCCTCGTGGCCGGCTTCGCGGCCCTGTCGGTGGACGTGCCGATCCTCGGCTTCGGCGTGCGCGCGCCCAGGGCCAGGCAGGAGGAGAACGTCTTCAACCTCGCCGTCGCCACCGCCGAGACGATCGGCGCCGCGGGCCGGGTCAGGCGTGAGGCCGTCGTGGCCGACTGCGACTATGTGGGCGAAGGCTACGGCCTGGTCGACCAGGGCGTGATCGACGCCCTGGCGCTGGCGGCCCGCACCGAGGGCCTGCTGCTGGATCCGGTCTATTCGGGCAAGGCGATGAAGGGCCTGATCGACCAGGCCCGCAAGGGAACGTTCAAGAATCAGCGGGTGGTGTTCCTGCATACCGGCGGCGCGCAGGGTCTGTTCGGCTACCAGTCGGTGCTGGAGCCGGCCCTGGGCTGAGGAACCGAAGACGTGGACCACGCAAGGCGCTGGCCAGGAGATACCCGATGAGCAAGGTTCTCGGCGTGCTGGGCGGCATGGGTCCGGCCGCCACCCTCGACTTCCTGGCCAAGCTGCAGGCCGCCACGCCCGTGGTGCGCGAGCAGGACCACATCCGGGTGCTGGTCGACATCAATCCCAAGATTCCCGACCGCAACACCGAGGGCGACGCGGCCGGCCCGGTGCTGGCGGCCATGGCCGCCGGGCTGCGCGATGCAGGGGCCCAGGTGCTGGCCATCGCCTGCAACACCGCCCACGCCTTCGCCGGCGAGGTGAAGTCCAGCGGCCTGCCGCTGATCGACCTTCCGCAGGCGGCGGTCGAGGCCGCCCGTATCGACGGTGCGACGCGCATCGGCGTGCTGGGCACGGCCGGCGGGCTTGCTATCTATCGCGACCGGCTCGCCCACCTGGGGCTCGAGGCCATCACCCTGGGCGACCACGAGCAGGTCGAGTTCATGGCCCTGCTCTACCGCATCAAGCGCGGCGACCTGTCGGCGGCCTCGCGCGAGACCATGGCGGCCCTGGCGCACCGGCTGATCGGGCTGGGCGCGCAGGCGGTGGTGGCGGGCTGCACCGAGGTGCCGCTGGTGATGGGCCAGGCGGACCTGACCGTGCCGTTCGTGGATGCGACGCAGGCGCTGGCGCGGAAGTGCGTGGAGGTTTGTCGCTGAGATGCTCCCCCTGAAGGGGGAGCTGTCGCGGAGCGACTGAGGGGGAAGCAGCTTGTGAGCCGGCGCCCGCCTCGACGTCAGCGGACACTTCCCCCTTCGGGGGGAGGGTCTGGAAGAGCGCACCGCAACTCCGTAAAATCCCCGCGAAAGCGGGGACCCAGGTGTTTTATCGTCGAGCGCCTTGGGGAGCAGAAAAAGCCTGGGTCCCCGCTTTCGCGGGGATTTTACGGGATGTGGGACAACCTCGCGTCCACCGCTTCATCACCCCCCGAAGATCCGCCGCAGCCAGCGCGGAATGCCGCCAAGGTCCTGTTCCAGCTCGCGCTCCAGTCCCTCTTCCTCGGACGGCGGCTGCACGCGGGGAACCGGGGCGCGGTCGCGGGCGATCAGGCCGGCTTTCAGCCCCTGGCCGACAAAGTCGCGCCAGATCTGGGCGGGCAGGCCGCCGCCGGTGACGCCGTTCATCGGCGAATGGTCGTCGTTGCCGACCCACACGCCCACCACCAGGTCGCCGGTGAAGCCGACGAAGACGGCGTCGCGGTGCTCCTGGGTGGTGCCGGTCTTGCCGTAGGTGAGCTGGCCGGTGCGGGCCGCGCGGCCCGTGCCCTCCTCGACCACCGCGCCAAGCAGTTCGTACAGGGCGGCGCGCTGGGCGGTGTCGAGCTGGCGGCTGGGCGCAGCAGCCTCGCCGTCCTTGCGCGGACGCCCGTAGGGCGCGACCGGCATGTGGCCCGAGGCGACGGCGGCGTAGGCGGAGGTCAGCTCCAGCAGGGTGGTCTCGGCCGCGCCCAGAGACAGGCTGGCGTCCGTGGCCTTCAGCGGCGAGACGATCCCCAGATCACGGGCGGCCTGCACCACCGCCTCGCCGCCCGCCGTCTGCCAGATGCGGGCGGCGATCACGTTGTTGGACTGGGCGAAGGCGTCCCGCAGGGTCAGGTCCGTCCCCGCCCCGCCCTCGTAGTTCTTGGGCGTCCAGCCGTTGATGGTGACGGGATCGCCGACCACCCGCATGTCGGGCCGCGCCCCGTCGCGCAGGGCGGCCAGGTAGACGAACAGCTTGAAGGCGCTGCCCGGCTGGCGCTTGGCCTGGACGGCGCGGTTGAACTGGCTCTTGGCGTAGGAGCGCCCCCCGACCATCGCCACCACCTTGCCGTCGGGACGCATGGCGACCAGGGCCGCCTGCCCCGCCTTCAGCCGGGCTCCCGACTTGGCCAAGGCGCTGTTGACCGCCTGTTCGGCGCGGCGCTGCAGGCGGCCGTCCAGGGTGGTGGGCACGCGCACCTCGCCGTAGCGGGCGGTCTCGAAGGCGTCGGCGATCTGGGGCGAGACCCAGTCGGCGAAGTAGCCGCCGACCGGCAGGCTGGCGCGCGTGGCCCGGGCGCGGGCGCCGCGGGCGTTCTGGGCCTGCTCGGGGGTGATGAACTTGACCTCGACCATGTCCGCCAGCACCTGGTTGGCGCGAGCCTGCGTAGCCTTGGGGTTGTCGACCGGGTCCAGGCGGCTGGGGGCGTTGACCATGCCGGCCAGGATCGCCGCCTGGCCCAGGGTCAGCTTCTCGGGCGGGCGGCCGAAATAGTGCCGCGAGGCCGCGCCCAGGCCATAGACCCCGTCGCCGAAATAGATGCTGGAGAGATAGCGGGCGAGGATCTCGTCCTTCGACAGCCGCAGTTCCAGCCACACGGCGATCACCGCCTCCTGAGCCTTGCGGCGAAGGGTGCGCTCGTTGCTGAGGAAGGCGTTCTTGGCCAGCTGCTGGGTGATGGTGCTGGCGCCCTCGCGGGCCTTGCCGGCCTTGATGTTCACCGCCGCCGCCCGGCCCATGCCCCAGAGATCCAGGCCGAAGTGGCGGCGGAAGCGCCGGTCCTCGACGGCGATGAAGGCGTTGGGCACATAGGCCGGCAGGTCGGCGACCACGACGGGCGCCTCCTTGTAGGCCCCGCGCCGGGCGAAGGGCTTGCCCTGGGCGTCCAGCAGCACGACAGCCGGGCTGTCCAGCGGCTCCAGCGAGCGCGACAGCGGCAGGCTGACGCCGATCCAGACGAAGGCGGCCAGCAGGGCGGCGAACACGAGGCCGAAAAAGCCCATCCAGCGCGGATGGCGGCGGACGAAGGCGACGGTTCCACGCGCCCTCGCAGCGACGAAGGCGGCTGCGGCCAGCGCCGCATGCCGGGCCTTCACTGTCCAGGCTCGCCAGTCAAAATCGGCCAAGTGGCCCCCGTTTCCCGTTTCAGCCCGCCCCTGAATGGCAAGGACTTGCGGCAGGAAAGCGTCACAGCAGGGCGGAGGTTGCCGACGCAAGCGCCGGCGCCGGGGCGAAAACCTCGCCCTCCAGTTCGCTGGCCAGGGCGCGGATGCAGTCCTGGCTGGCTTCCAGCACGCTAAGGAAGTGGGCGCCGGCGCTCGCCAGAACGCCATCGTCCATGAGGTCCTGCGCGAGGCCGCGACGGCCTTCAGGAACGCCTGGGCGGCGCCGCCTCAGCAGGAGCCGGCGGGGGCGTCCTCGGCGCATGCCTCCATAAGCCCGACCATGGCCGCGGTGATCCGCGAGGTCTGGGCCATGCGGCGAAGGGCTTCGCGGGCGTGGGCGCTGTCGGCGATCTCGGCCTGACGCTCCAGCCGTTCGGCTTCCCTGAGATGATCGTTTTGGCTCGGCATGGTTTGATTCTTTACTGCGAATGAACGTCGTTCTCCATGCGACCGCGCGACGCAGGTAGAAGGGATTTGTTAACGCTCTCAGCCGGTTACGTGCAGTGGCACATATGAAAACACCCCCGGGTCCTGTGGACCCGGGGGTGTCGTCCTGTTCCCCAACAGGACGGCGTCGCCCGCTGCCATCCGGCGCGGCGGCGTCGCCTCATGAACCGATGATCGCCATTTGTTGGATTTCGCCTTCCGAGACAACGCGGCGGCCTGTCGCACACGCGTCACGGGAATTTTCGACGCGGTTCGCCAAGGGGACGCTTGCCAAGCATGACACCGGTGGACATTGTGTCGTTCAAACACGCGCTGGGCCAACGGCGGCAAGGATTCGAGGCCTCTCGGCCTCGACGGGGAAGGAAACCAAGGCGCAGCTTGGGAACAGGCGCGCGACCAGCCTCCGGACCCTGCCGCCTGCGTCCCCGCGTCGCGCCCGCCCGCTCTGGAGTTATCGCGTCGATGCCGCTCAGCCCCCTTTCCCGCCGCCGCCTGCTGGCGACCACCGCGGCCGCCCTCGCCGCCTCGGCGGGCCTGGCGCCCTTCAAGGCCCTGGCGGCCGAGGCCCCGAGTAGGGAAGCGGCGCTGGCGACGATGAAGCGGGCCACCACCTTTATGGTCGAGAAGGTCGCCTACCAGGGCGGCTACGTCTGGAGCTACCTGCCCGACTTTTCGCGCCGCTGGGGCGAGATGGAAGCCTATCCGACGATGATCTGGGTGCAGCCGCCCGGCACGGCGACCATGGGGCATCTGTTCCTCGACGCCTATCACGCCACCGGCGACGAATATTACTACGAGGCCGCCAAGCAGGTGGCCGGCGCCCTGATCAGTATCCAGCACCCGGCCGGCGGCTGGAACTATCTGGGCGACCTCGCCGGCGAGCCGTCGATCAGAAAGTGGTACGACACCATCGGCAAGAACGGCTGGCGGCTCGAGGAATTCCAGCACTACTACGGCAACGCCACCTTCGACGACGCCGGCACGGCCGAAAGCTCGCAGTTCCTGCTGCGGCTCTATGTCGAGAAGAAGGACCCGGCGTTCAAGCCCGCCCTGGACAAGGCCATCGCCTTCGTCCTCGACAGCCAGTACCCGGTCGGCGGCTGGCCCCAGCGCTTCCCGCTGAAGGACGAGTTCCACCACCACGGCCGTCCCGACTACACCGGCTACATCACCTTCAACGACGACGTGGCCGGCGAGAACATCGAGTTCCTGCTCATGGTCTGGCAGGCGTTGGGCGACCCGCGCGTGCTGCCGGCGGTGAGGAAGGCGATGGACTGCTTCGTCGCCTGCCAGCAGCCCCTGCCCCAGGCCGGCTGGGGCCTGCAGCACAAGGTCTCCGACCTCAAGCCGTCGGGCGCGCGCACCTACGAGCCCGAGGCCTTCGCCACCCACACCACGGCCGCCAACATCACCGCCTGCATGGGCTTCTACGAGCTGACGGGCGATCCGAAGTACCTGGCGCGCCTTGGCGAGGCGCTGGACTGGCTGGAGACCACCAGACTTCCCGTCGAACACCAGAAGGGCCGCCAGTTCCCGACCTTCGTCGAGATCGGCAGCAACAAGCCCTTGTTCGTGCACCGCACCGGCAGCAACGTCGTCAACGGCCGCTACTATGTCGACGGAAACCCCGAGAACACGGTGGCGCACTATTCCTCGTTCCGGAGCGTCAACATCCCGGCCCTGCGCAAGCGGCTGGAGACCCTGAAGGCCACCCCGCCGGACGTCGCCAGCAAGAACTCGCCGCTGAAGGGCGGTCGCCAGGCGCTGCCGAAATACTACACGCTGAAGGACGTCTCGGTATCCGACCTGAACGTCGGCGCCGTGAAGGGCGACGCGACGGCGGGCGCGCCGGACAAGGCCGCCGGCCTGATCGCCGCGCTCAACGAGGCCGGCTGGTGGCCGACCGAACTGAAGGCGACCAGCAATCCCTATATCGGCGACGGCTCGAAGACGCCGGCTCCCGGCGATTTCAGCCGCACCCACGTGGGCGATGCGTCCGACACCTCGCCCTATGTGACCGACAAGCCGAAGATCGGCATTTCGACCGGCAGCTATATCGAGAACATGGTCACGCTGCTGAAGTACGTCGGGGCGGCGTAGAAATCCTCCCCCTGAAGGGGGGAGGTGTCGCGAAGCGACGGAGGGGGATGTGTCTTGTGAGCCAACAGCGCCCCCCACGTCGGCGGAGACTTCCCCCTCCGGCCCTCCGGGCCACCTCCCCCTTCGGGGGGAGGATCAGATCATCGCCAGCGGCAGCGTCCCGCGATCCAGAACGCGGCCGTGGAACTCGCGCAGGGTTCCGCCCCAGGCGCGACGCAGGCGAGAGAGCTCCAGCCAGTACATCCCCTGCCCCGCCGCCGCGCCCGGGGCGATGGCGGCGCGTTCGACCTCCTGGGCGAACGGCGCGAAGATCACCGGCGCGCCCTGCACCTTCGCCAGGAAGGCCATGGCCTGCTCGGCCGTCCAGCCTTCCAGGTGGATGCCGATATCCATGCGGGCGCGAGCGGCGCGGAACAGGATCCAATAGAGGCCGCCGATCTCGGCCAGGGGCTCGCCGTCGAAGGCGCCCATCTCCCAGGCCAGGTGCTCGGCATAGACGGCCCAGCCCTCCATGGCCGCGGGACAGGCCACGCGCGAGCGGTAGGGATGGGCGCCCGACATCTCTTCCTTGGGGATCTGCAGCATGTGGCCGGGCAGCACCTCGTGATGCACCACGGCCGGCAGGCTCCAGCTGGGCCGGTCGCCGATGCGCTTGAGGTCGACATAGTAGGCGCCAGGCTTCGCCCCGTCGGCGGAGGGCAAGTCGCGATAGCCTCGACGCCCTATCGCCTCGTCGGCGGGCGACATGCGGCGCACCGACACCGCGTCGACCGCGCCCGGCAGGTTTCCAAAGGCCAGGGGCAAGCGGGCGCGGGCCTTGGCCAGCCAGGGCGCCATGTCGGCGACGGCGCGGTCGCGGCCCGCGTCGTCGTCGGAATAGAGATACCGCTCGTCGGCCATCAGCGCCCGCAGGCGCTGGCCCACCCCGCCCTGGGTCAGGCCCTGGGCCTTCAGCAGGACGTCAGCGCGGGCGTGCAGGCTCCTGATGGCGTCGTCCAGCCGGCGGCGGGCCTGCGCCGGGGCCAGGGGCGCGCCCAGCTGGGTCTTCAGAACGGCGGCATAGTAGGCCTCGCGATCCTTGAAGCCGACTCCGGCGCCGGCCCCGGCGCGGGGCTTCAGGGCCAGGAGGGCCTTGCGCTGGCCGTTCAGCGCGCCCCCCACCGACGGCGAGGACTTCGACCGCGCCTCGACCAGGGCCTTGTCCAGGCGATCGATCAGGAAGGCGGGCGGGATGACGCCGGCGGCGGCGTCCTTCAGGATCCGGTCGGTCTCGGCCTGGATACGCGCGACCATCGCCGGCGCGGCGTCGCCCCAGGCCTCCGACGCCTTCTGCCAGGCGCCGGACCGGGTTGTGACGACGTAGGGGCCGGCGATCCCGCCGCCGAACGGGAAACGACGGACCAGCTCGGCCTCGGCCTGAGTCGCGATGCGGACGGCGTCGTAGTCGAGGCGGGCCTTGGGCGACAGGGTCTGGAGGTCAAGGCCCGCCAGGGCCTTCAGCTTGTCGGCGGCGGTTGCGCCCCTGGCGAAGCCGTCCAGCAGGGTCTTCAGCGCCGCGTCGCCATCCTGAGCCCAGGCGGGACCCGCGGCCAGGCCGGCGCCGGCCAGCAGCATCATCACGCGACGATCGATCATCCGGCCGCCTCCCTATTCTCTCGTTACCCCCTGTCGTAGCGGGAAAGACACCGGTGTCTAGAGGGACTGGTCCTCGGCGGCGACCAGGGCCAGCAGGCCCGGGAATCGGGTCTCGATCTCGTCGCGGCGCAGCTGGGCGGCGAACTCGACTTACGCTGGCTGCGGATGAGCAGCCCCCTTGGGCTAGCGTCACGCCACGCAGACACCGGCAATACATTCATAGATTGCAATAACTGCAGAACCATCCCAAAGGTGGCGGGGGGGGGGCTTTGGGGGGCCGCCGGGCGTCAGGCCTGACACCGCGCACTCCCTCCCGATCAAGCCCCGCGCGTCTTCGACGACGTCCCTCGGGGGACCGATCCGAACGCCCCAGTGACCAGTCAGCGTCCGCATCCAGCCAACTGCGCGCGGCCACGTCGGCCGCCGCCTATCCGTGGAGGTACGACAAGATGACTTCGAACACCCGCCGCTCCCTGATCGCCTCGGCCTTCGCCCTGGCCGCCGTCGCCGCCACGGCCTCGCCCGCCGCCGCCCAGGTCATCCCGCCCCGGATTTCCGAGGCCGAGGTCACCGCCGCGGCCGAAGCCTGGGGCAAGGGCCTGGTGTCGATCTCCCTGGTCTATGACGAGAACGAGGCCAATATCGACAAGGCCAGGGCCCAGGCCAGCGCCTTCATCGAAAAGGCCTACGGCTATGACCTGGGGCCGGTGCTGTTCAAGCCGACCCTGACCCGCAAGCCGCAGACCTTCCGCAAGACCAAGGTCGGCGCCCTGGCCTATTTCGTTGGCCACGACAAAGCCTATCCCTATGACGACGGCTTCGCCCTGCTGCCGTGGCGCAGCGTGACCTACAAGCCGGTCGGCATCCAGATCAACGGCGCGGTCGCCAACACCATGGGCACGCTGGAACTGCGCGACAAGGACGACAATGTGACGGTGGTCGACAAGACCTGGGTGTTCAAGAAGGACGATCGCGGCGTCCTGCGCATTATCGTCCACCACTCCTCGCTGCCGTTCGTGGGCTACTAGGACCGGCCGACGCGCGCCCTCCGCCCGGGCGGCGGGCCGCAACCGCATCGAGACGTGACAACGCTGTCAGATATCGCCTAGGGTCTCGCCGGGGCGCGAAAAGACGTCCATCTGTTTCGCGTCCCGGAGGAAGCCCTTGCCGCACCGTTCGATGCCCGTCCTGCTGGCGGCGACCGCGCTGACCACCCTGGCCGCCCTCGCCTCGCCCAGCCTCGCGGCCGAACCGCTCGCCCCGATCCGGCTGAACCAGGTCGGGGTGCTGGAGCGCGCGGGAAAGCTGGCGGTGTTGCCGGAGACCTCGACGACGCCCCTGCCCTGGGTCCTGGAGGACAAGGACGGCCGGGTGGTCACCAAGGGCTGGACCAGGGTGGTCGGTCCCGACGCGGCCTCGGGCGAAAGCCTGCACCAGATCGACTTCTCGACGGCCCCGGCCGGCTATGGCTATCGGCTGAAGGTCGGCCAGCGGGCCAGCCGGCCGTTCGCCATCGACGCCCATCCCTATGCGCGGCTCAAGCGCGACGCCCTGGCCTTCTTCTACCAGAACCGCAGCGGCGCCGCGATCGAGGCACGGTTCGGCGACGATCCGAAGCTGGCGCGCCCGGCCGCCCACGCGCCCGACCGGGCCACCTGTTTCAACGGCCAGGACCAGCGCGGCCAGGTCTGGGCCGGCTGCGGCTACGAACTGAACGCCAGCAAGGGCTGGTACGACGCCGGCGACCACGGCAAGTACGTCGTCAACGGCGGCATCTCGGTATGGACGCTGGTGAACTATCACGAGCGCCTGGCCGCCCAGGGCAAGAAGGCCGACTTCGCCGACGGCAGCCAGCGCATCCCCGAGGCCGGCAACGGCGTCTCCGACCTCTTGGACGAGGCCCGATGGGAGCTGGAGTTCATGCTGCGCATGCAGGCGCCGCCGGGGACAAGCATGGCCCTGCCGATCGGCAGGCAGGGCAAGGAGCAACTGGCGCTGACCGAGGTCGACGCCTCGGGCATGGCCCATCAGAAGCTGACCGACGCCTATTGGACCGGCGTGCCGACCGCCCCGCACGAGGATCCCGCGCCGCGCTACCTCTTCCATCCGACCACCGGCGCGACCCTCAACCTGGCCGCCGTCGCCGCCCAATGCGCGCGTGTGTGGAAGGACATCGACCCGGCTTTCTCGGCGCGCTGCCTGAAGGTCGCCCGCAGCGCCTTCGACGCGGCGCGGCGCAATCCGGAAATCTACGCCCACAGCCAGTTCAACGGCGGGGGCGGCTACGGCGACGGCGAACTGGGCGACGAGCTGTTCTGGGCGGCGGCCGAACTGTGGGCGACCACCGGCGAGGGGTCTTACGGCGAGGTCGTACAGGCCTCGCCCTACATGCCCGCCGCCGGCAAGCCGGCCGACGCGCCCGGCTGGGGCTCGACCTCGACCCTGGGGGTGATCTCGCTGGCGCTGTCGGACAAGGTTCCGGCGCAGGTGCGCGACGCCGCCCGCGCCGGTCTGGCCGCCGCCGCCGACCGCTACGCCGCCGAGGACCTGCAGGCCGGCTATCGCCTGCCGGATGCGGGGACGCGCTATGTCTGGGGCTCGAACGGCGTGATCATGAACCGCGCCATGGTGCTGGGCCTGGCCTACGACTTTACCGGCCAGCCCGCCTATCGTCAGGCTGCGGCCGACGCCATGGACTACGTGCTGGGCCGCAATCCCCTGGACCAGTCCTACGTCACCGGCTGGGGCGCGCGGCCGATGAAGCATCCGCACCACCGCTTCTGGGTGGGCAAGGGCAAGTACCCTGCCCCGCCGCCCGGCGTGATCTCGGGCGGGCCCAACAACACCGCCTTCAGCGACGAAGTGGCCAAGGCGATGGAAGGCAAGTGCGCGGCCCAGACCTGCTGGACCGACAGCATCGACGCCTTCACCCAGAACGAGGTCGCCATCAACTGGAACGCACCGTTCTTCTGGGTGGCGGCGTTCCTCGACGAGGGGACCTAGGGATCGGGCGGCGTACTAGCGCCGGCTCGCCGTCGACAGGGCGGTGACTTCGTCGGCGCTCAGACGACGCACCTCGGCCACGCGGCAATGCTGCGGGCCTGCAGCCGTCTTGGCGACGACGTCGGCGACCTCGCCCGGGCAGACGATGTCGCTGCCGCTCGAGCGGACATTGATCTTCTCGGCGGCGTTCAGGCCTTCGCAATCGCTGGCCAGGCGCAACCGGTAGATGCCCTGGGCGGACTGTACGTAGACCGTCTTGTCGCCCGAGCGGTCGGCGCCGGCGATGAACGCGCCATTGAAGCACTGACGGGCGTTGTCGCGCGGCAGCACGCTGGAATAGGCGCGCTGTTGGGCGGCGTAGTCGAAGACCTGGCCGTTGTCGGCCAAGGCGGGCGCGGCGCCGAGCGCCAGTGCGGCCAAAGCGATGAGAGACGCGGACTTCATGGGCGGACCTCGCGCTGTCTTGTCGGTTGAGACGATAGCTCAGCCACGACCGTCCCGAAAGGGTGTTCAAGCCTGCGGGGCCGGCTCCAGTTTCGACTGTTCGGCGCACGAGCAGATGCGGGCGTTGAGCAGATGGACGCCGGCCAGGGCCAGGCCGCCCAGGCTGGTCAGGGCGGCTTCGGCCCAGTCGTTCATCGGCACGAAGGCGCCGGCCGCCATCAGCGAAAGGCCGACCGCCGCCAGAGCCACCATGCCAGGGCGCTTCCAGTTGCCCGAGCGCGCCAGGGCGAAGACCGAGATCGGCGCGGCCATGGCCAGGAACAGCGGGTGCAGCCACTCGGCGTGCGACAGGTTGGCGGCCAGCGGCAGCAGGGCGGCCATGGCCGGCAGGGCCAGGCAGTGCACCAGGCAAAGGCCCGAAAGGCCGATCGCAGCGCCGTCTAGACCCCGTTGCAGGTGGTTGTGGCGGGCCATGAAGGTACTCCGGATGCGAACGGTCGAGGCGACTTAAATGTTATTACATAACACCAGGTCAAGGGCGGGTCGGCGAATTTTGTCGGTAGCGGCGTTACGCCGCCTCCCGCTTGCACCTTCTGAACGACGCGATCGTTCAAGCCCGAAACCGGCGCCATCGGCGAGACTCCCGCCACGCAACACCGCCGGAGACCGCCATGTCGGACGCCCGTTTCACCCGCGCCAACGGCGCGCCCGTCCATGACAACGTCAATATCGAGACCGCCGGCCCGCGCGGTCCGGCCCTGCTGCAGGACATCTGGCTGCTGGAGAAGCTGGCCCATTTCGACCGCGAGGTGATCCCCGAGCGGCGCATGCACGCCAAGGGCTCGGGCGCCTACGGGACCTTCACCGTCACCGGCGACATCACCCGCTTCACCAAGGCCAGGCTGTTTTCGGAGGTCGGCAAGGAAACGCCGGTGTTCCTGCGCTTCTCGACCGTGGCCGGCGAGCGCGGGGCGGCGGACGCCGAGCGCGACATCCGCGGCTTCGCGGTGAAGTTCTACACCGAGGAAGGCAACTGGGACCTGGTGGGCAACAACACCCCGGTGTTCTTCTTCCGCGACCCGCTGCGCTTCCCCGACCTCAACCACGCGGTCAAGCGCGACCCGCGCACGGGCATGCGCAGCGCCCAGAACAACTGGGACTTCTGGACCCTGCTGCCCGAGGCCCTGCACCAGGTGACGATCGTGATGAGCGAGCGGGGCCTGCCGCGCGGCTATCGCCACATGCACGGCTTCGGCAGCCACACCTTCAGCTTCATCGACGCGGCCAATGAGCGGGTATGGGTGAAGTTCCACTTCCGCAGCCAGCAGCCGATCGAGAACCTGACGGATCGCGAGGCCGAGGTGCTGGTCGGCAAGGACCGCGAGAGCAGCCAGCGCGACCTCTACGAGGCCATCGAGCGCGGCGAGTTCCCGCGCTGGACCCTCTATGTGCAGATCATGACCGACGCGGAAGCCAAGGCCTTCCGCTTCAATCCCTTCGACCTGACCAAGGTCTGGCCCAAGGGCGAGTTCCCGCTGATCGAGGCGGGCGTGCTGGAGCTGAACCGCAACCCCCAAAACGTTTTCGCCGAGGTCGAGCAGGCGGCCTTCACGCCGGCCAACATCGTGCCGGGCATCGGCTTCTCGCCCGACAAGATGCTGCAGGCGCGCCTCTTTTCGTACGGCGACGCCCAGCGCTATCGCCTGGGGGTGAACCACGTCCACATCCCGGTGAACGCGCCCAAGTGCCCCTATCACAGCTACCATCGCGACGGGGCGATGCGGGTCGACGGCAATCTCGGCGCCACGCCGACCTACTGGCCCAACAGCCGAGGCGAGTGGATCGACCACCCGCACATGGCCGAGCCGCCGCTGGCCCTCGACGGCGCGGCCGCCCACTGGGACCACCGCGTCGACGACGATCACTACCAGCAGCCGGGCGACCTGTTCCGGCTGATGGACGCCGATCAGAGGCAGGCCCTGTTCGACAACACCGCCCGCTCGCTTGGCGGCGCCAGCCTCGACATCCAGCAGCGCCACATCGCCAACTGCACCAAGGCCGACCCGGCCTATGGCGCGGGCGTGGCCGAGGCCCTGGCGCGCCTGGCCCCGCCGCAGGTGGCGGCCGCCGAGTAGCGCCCAAGAAAAATCCCGGCGGCCTCGCGGCCGCCGGGATCATCTGTTTTCGGAAGCTGTCGAGGACGATCAGTCCTTGGCGCGTTCCTGATAGCTGTTGTCTTCCGTCAGGATGATCACGCGGGTGCCCACGGTGATGTACGGCGGGACCGTGGTCTTGACGCCGTTGCTGAGCACGGCCGGCTTGTACGACGACGAAGCGGTCTGACCCTTCACTGACGGTTCGGTCTCGACGATCTCGAGGACCACGGTGCGCGGCAGCTCGATGGCGATCGGCACGTCGTTGTGGGTCGACAGCTGGACCGTCATGTTTTCCTGCAGGTAGGGCGCGGCGTCGCCGATCACTTCCTCGGTGGCCACGAGCTGGTCGTAGGTTTCCGGGTTCATGAAGTGGAAGCCTTCGCCGTCCTGATACAGGAAGGTGTGGTTGCGCTGGTCGACGAAGGCGCGCTCGACCTGCTCGGTGGTGCGGTAGCGTTCCGACACCTTAACGCCGTCGCTGATGCGGCGCATGTTGAGCTGGGTCACCGGGGTGCCCTTGCCCGGGTGGATGTTATCGACGGTCAGGACGACATAGAGCTTGCCTTCCATATCGACGACGGCGCCCTTGCGGAGCGAGCTGGCGGCTACCTTCACGTGAGAGTCCTCGAAGATCGGGCGACGGCGCGTAGACCGCGCGCGCGTATATTGCAGATGAATCCGTGTGCCCCTCTATAGCGAACGGGGCTAGATCGCCAGCCCTTCCGTCGTTTCGTCCCTATCGAGGCCGCCCGTGTCGTCCCCCTCTCCTTCTCCCTGGTGGAGCCGCGGCAAGCACCAGGACCGCCGCCCGTTCCTGCTGGCCCGCAACCGGATCACCGCGGCGGTGCGGGGCTGGTTCGCGGCCCGTGACTTCCTGGAGATCGACGCGGCCTGCCTCCAGGTCTCGCCCGGCAACGAGGCGCACCTGCACGCCTTCTCGACCCAGGCGATCGGCCTGTCGGGCGAGCGCGCCGAGATGCACCTGCACACCTCGCCTGAATTCGCCTGCAAGAAGCTGCTCGCGGCCGGCGAGCAGCGGATCTTCAGCCTGGGCAAGGTCTGGCGGAACAGGGAGCGCGGGCCGCTGCACCATCCGGAGTTCACCATGCTGGAGTGGTACCGGGTCGGCGAGCCCTACGAGACCCTGATGGGCGACTGCGCGGCCCTGCTGGCCCTGGCGGCGGAAACGGCGGGGACAAGGCTGTTCTCGTTCCGGGGCCTGAACTGCGATCCCTTCGCCGCGCCCGAGCGGCTGACGGTGGCCGACGCCTTCATGCGCCACGCCGGCGTCGACCTGCTGGCGAGCCTGGGCGAAGGCGGAGCGACCGACCGCGACGCCCTGGCGGCCTCGGCGAGCGCGACGGGGATCCGGGTCTCGGCCGACGACACCTGGGCCGATGTCTTCAGCCGGGTGATCGTCGAGAAGGTCGAGCCCAACCTCGGGATCGGACGGGCCACGGTGCTGTGCGAGTACCCCACGGCCGAGGCGGCCCTGGCCCGGCCCAAGCCGGGCGACCCGCGCGTGGCCGAGCGCTTCGAGCTCTATGCCTGCGGGGTGGAGCTGGCCAACGCCTTCGGCGAACTGACCGACGCGGCCGAACAGCGCCGCCGGTTCGTGGCCGAGATGGACGAGAAGCAGCGCGTCTACGGCGAGCGCTATCCCATCGACGAGGACTTCCTGGCGGCGCTGGAGCACATGCCGCCGGCGTCGGGCTCGGCGCTGGGCTTCGACCGGCTGGCGCTTCTGGCCACGGGCGCTCGGCGCATCGATGAGGTGCTGTGGGTCCCGGTGGCTGAGGTCTGAGCGATCTTTTTCTCGGCCGATTGTCGGTTCCGGCCGGGCTCGTACGTCCTATGGTCCGAATATCAGCCGCGGAACATGGGAGATCCGCCATGAAGATCGTCACCAGCCTGAGCTTCCAGGGCGAATGCCGCCAGGCCTTCGAGTTCTACGCCAAGGTGCTGGGCGGCAAGGTCACCTCGGCCTTTCCGTTCGGCGAAGGCCCCGCCGACATGCCGGTCGATCCGAAATACAAGGACTGGCTGATGCACGCCTGGCTCGATGTCGGCGACCAGTCGCTGATGGGCGCCGACATGCCGCCCGAGTTCGCCCCCAACATCGACAAGCCCAAGAACGGCTTCGACGTCACCTTCCATACCGAAGACGCGGCCGAGGCCAAGCGGGTGTTCGACGCCCTGTCCGAAGGCGGCAAGGTGGGCATGCCGTTCGCGGCCACCTTCTGGTCGCCCGGCTACGGCAGCCTGACCGACCAGTTCGGCATTCCGTGGATGGTCAACACGATCCCGGGCGCGGACTGGAAGCCGGGCGGGGCGTAGCCCCCTACCCCGCCTCGCGGCCCACCTCGGCCAGCAACCAGTCGCGCACTTTGAGGATCCGCGACAGGCGGGGCGCGTCGGCGCGCCAGACGACGTGGTGGCCGGTCTCGACCTCGACCTCGCCGGCGAAGGGCCGCACCAGCCGGCCGTCGCGCAGGTCGCGTTCGGACAGACCTTCGCGGGCCAGAGCGACGCCGATCCCCTGCGCGGCGGCGTCGAGCATCACCGAGGTGTCGTCGAAGGCGATGCCGGTGATCATCTGCGGCGGCTCCAGCCCCATGCCCCGGAACCACACGGCCCAGTGCACGCCGGTGTGGCGCAGCAGCGGCACGGTCAGGAGATCGGCCGGACCGCTCATCGGGTGCTTCTCGAGAAAGCCTGGCGAGCAGACCGGGAACAGCCGCTCGCCCAGCAGCGGGATCGACTCCAGCCCTTCCCAGGGTCCGCGCCCGAAGCGCAGGGCGATGTCGACGCCGTCGGTGCGCAGGTCGGCCTTGCGATCCTCGATGCGCAGCTGAAGGTCGGCCTCGCCGGTGTCGGCCGCCAGGCGGGCCAGGCGCGTGACCAGCCAGCGGCTGGCGAAGGCCGAGGTGGCGCTGACCACCAGGGGCCCGGCCTGGGTCTGGCGGGCGCTCTCCACGCCCGCCCGCAGGGTCGCCAGCGCCTCGGCCACGTGCTCGGCCAGCCGCCGGGCGGTGGGCGTGGGGACCATGTCGTTGCCCTCGCGCCGGAACAGCACCGCGCCCAGCTCCTCTTCCAGCTTGCGGATCTGCTGGCTGACCGCGCCGTGGGTGACGTTCAGTTCGTCGGCGGCGCGGCTGTAGCCGCGATGACGATAGGCCGCCTCCAGGGCGACCAGGGAGCCAAAGGGCGGAAGCCGCACGGGCGCCTCACTTGTTAGCCAGACTCACAAGCTGACGCAGAAGCCATCGTTCGTAAAGCACGCCGGGATTTGGGATCGTCTTCCTGCGGCCGCCCTCCCATTCGACCGCATCTAACAGGACCAAGACGATGAAACTGCTGCTCGCCGGCGGCGCCCTGGCGCTCGCCCTGATGACCGCGCTCGACCGCGCGCCCACCTCGCCCGTCAACCCCGAGCCCTGGCCCGGCAGCGTGCCGATCCACAGCCCGCGGTGAACCGCGCCCACCCGCCGCATTTGCCAACCACGCCCGTTCGGCGCATATCCCGCAGCGATCATGATCGCCGCCAAGAAGACCCTTCGCAGCGCCAGCGCGCTGGCCGACGCCGGACTCGTCGCCGCCGACCGCCTGCCGGCGCTGGAGCGCGTGGCCGCCCAGTACGCGGTGGCCATCACGCCCGACATGACCCAGCTGATCGACGAGGCCGACCCGTTCGACCCGATCGCCCGCCAGTTCGTGCCCACCGACGCCGAGCTGACCACCCTGCCCGCCGAGTCCGAAGACCCGATCGGCGACTTCGCCCACAGCCCGGTCGAAGGGATCGTCCACCGCTATCCCGATCGCGTGCTGCTCAAGCCGACCCACACCTGCGCCGTCTATTGCCGGTTCTGCTTCCGGCGCGAGATGGTGGGGCCCGAGGGCCTGAAGACCCTGTCGCCGGACGAGCTGGACGCGGCCTTCGCCTATGTCGCCGCCCGCCCGCAGATCTGGGAGGTGATCGTCACCGGCGGCGATCCCTTCGTGCTGTCGGCGCGCCGCATCGCCGACCTGATGGACCGGCTCGAAGCGATCGAGCACGTCAAGGTCGTGCGCTTCCACACACGCATCCCGTCCGTCGATCCCGAGGCGGTGACGCCGGAGCTGGTGGCGGCGCTGAAGCGGGGCTCCAAGGCGGTCTATGTGGCCCTGCACGCCAACCACGCCCGCGAGCTGACCCCCGCCGTCCGCGCCGCCTGCGCGCGACTGGTCGATGCGGGCGTGCCGATGATCGGCCAGACCGTGCTGCTAAAGGGCGTCAACGACGACCCCGAAAGCCTGGGCGCGCTGATGCGGGCGCTCGTCGAGACGCGGATCAAGCCCTACTACCTGCACCAGGGCGATCTCGCCCCCGGCACCAGCCACCTGCGCACCTCGGTCGAGGAAGGCCAGGCGCTGATGAAGGCCATCCGTGGCCGCTATTCGGGCCTGTGCCAGCCGACCTACGTGCTCGACATCCCCGACGGCCACGGCAAGGTGCCGATCGGCCCCACCTACCTGGACGCCGGCGCGGTCGAAGACCCACGCGGCCAGACCCACGCCTATCCCCCGAAAGTCGACTGACCCCATGGCCTGGACCCGCACCTACGACGAGGCCGAGCCTCAGCGCGTCAACAAGTGGCTGGCCCAGAGCGGGGTCTGCTCGCGGCGCGAGGCCGAGGCCCTGATCGGCCAGGGCCTGGTGACCATCGACGGCGAGGTGGTGGAAGACGCCGGCCGCAAGATCCAGCCCGGCCAGACCCTGGTGCTGAACGACGGCGCGACCAGGCAGCTCGGCGCGGCGATGACGGTGATGATCCACAAGCCGGTCGGCATCGTCTCGTCCCAGCCCGAGGGCGAGCAGATCCCGGCCGTGCGCCTGCTGACCAAGGCCGCCCAGTTCGGCCAGCCCGGCCCCGTGCCCGGCCGCGACAGCAAGCTGGCGCCGGTGGGGCGGCTGGACATGGACTCCCGCGGCCTCTTGATCCTCTCGGAGGACGGCGTGGTGGCCAAGGCGGTGATCGGCCCGGAGTCGACGCTGGAGAAGGAGTACCGCGTCCGGGTTCGCGGCGAACTGACCCGCGAGAAGATCGACTGGCTGCGGCATGGCCTCGAACTCGACGGCCGCAAGCTCAAGCGCGCCGTCGTCGACCGCCTGGGCCAGGAGACCCTGCGCTTCGTGCTGACCGAAGGCCGCAACCGCCAGATCCGCCGGATGTGCGACTTGGTCGAACTGGACGTCATCGACCTCTTCCGCCATCGCGTCGGCCCGATCGAACTGGGCGACCTGCCCGAAGGCCGCTGGCGCCCCCTGACGCCCGCCGAGCGCGAGGCGCTGATCCGGGGCTAGAACGCGTTGCGTCCTTCGAGGCCCGCTGCGCGAGCGCCTCAGCATAAGGAAGTCAGTGCGGCGAGATCCTCAGCCTGAGGTGCGACCCAAAGGGAATCCTCGAAGGACGCAGGGCCTTTGCCCAACTCCCGCCACGACGTGTTGCAGCTTCGCCGAAAGCCGTTTCAAAGCGGCAACATCATCGCGACGTAGCGTTGTTAGCCAGTCGATCCCAATACACTGGAGATCGACATGAAAGTCGTCGTCACCGCGCTCGCCCTCGGCGCCCTCGCCCTGTCCACCCCTGTGCTCGCCCAGGGCCACGACCGCCACGAGGCGCCCGCCCCGCGCCACGAGCAGGCCAAGCCGGGCAAGGAAAGCAAGCAAGTCCGCCACGTGCGCGCCTGCAAGGCCAAGTACCGCTCCTACGACGTCAAGCGCGACGCGTACCGCGGCCAGGGCGGCCGATGGATCAAATGCCGTCTCTAGCAGTTTAGCTTGAGCGTCGGGTCGCCAGGGTCGGCGACCCGACTTTTCTTGCATCGCCTAAGCTTCCCGCCGGCTCCCCCAGGGACGACGGCTTTTTCGACCATCTTCGCCGCCGTCCGTCCGCGCCCAGAGGCCGTCCATGACCGAACCCCGCCCGTCCCTCGCCGTCCGCAAGCCCAGCCGCCGGGCGCGGATCATCGGCGGCGCCGTCGCCCTGGCCGCCCTGGCGGGCGTGGGCGTCCTGGCCTGGACCCTGCTGAACGGCGGCGGCGGTGGCGGCGACATGGGCGGGCCGGGAGGCCCTGGCGGTCCTGGCGGCCCGGGCGGCGGCGGCGGTCGTCGCGGTCCGGCCAGCACCGTGGCGGTGGCCACGGCGGCCAAGGCCGACCTGCCGGTGGTGATCGAAGCCCTGGGCACGGTGACCCCGGCCGCGACCGTCACCGTCAAGCCGCAGGTCTCGGGCGTCATCACCCAGGTGCTGTTCCGCGAGGGCCAGATGGTCCAGGCCGGCCAGACCCTGGTGCAGATCGACCAGCGGGCGTTCCAGATGGCGCTGATGGAGGCGCAAGGGAACCTGACCCGCGACGAGGCCCAGCTGGCCGTCGCCCGCCTGACCCTCAAGCGCTACCAGACCCTGCTGGAGCAGGACTCCATCGCCCGCCAGGAGGTCGACACCCAGGCCGCCACCGTCAAGCAGCTGGAAGGCACGGTGATGAGCGACCGCGCCGCGGTCGGCACGGCCCGCCTGAATGTCGGCTTCTCGCGCATCACAGCCCCGGTCAGCGGGCGCGTGGGCCTGCGCGTCGTCGACGTCGGCAACTACATCGCCTCGGGCGACGCCAGCGGGGTGGCGGTGATCACCACCCTGTCGCCGATCGACGTGGAATTCACCGTCCCGCAGGACGACGTGCCGCGCATCTCGCAGCGGGTGTTCGGCGGCGCGACCCTGCCGGTCACCGTGCTGGACCGCACCCGCACCAACACCCTGGACCAGGGCACGTTCTCGACGCTGGACAACCTCGTGGACACCGGCACCGGCACGGTGAAGGGCAAGGCCCGCTTCCCCAACACCGGCGGCAAGCTGTTCCCCAGCCAGTTCGTCAACGTCCGCATCCAGCTCGACACCCTCAAGGACGCCGTGGTCGTGCCGGCCACCGCCGTGCGCCAGGGCTCGGACGGCGCCTTCGTCTGGAAGCTGAAGAGCGATCAGACCGTAACCAAGACCAAGGTCAAGACCGGCCAGTCGACCACCACCCAGGTGGCGATCACGGAGGGCCTCGCCGTCGGCGACAAGGTCATCACGGAAGGCGGCGACCGCCTGACCGAGGGCGGCAAGGTGCAGCTGCCGGGCCAGGCGGCCCAGCGCCAGGGCGGTCAGCGCGGCGAGCGCGGAAAGCGTCCCGAAGGCGGTGAAGGCGGCGAGCGCCGTCGGCGTCCCGAGTAAGCCGGCGTACGGTCGATGAACCCCTCGCGCCCCTTCATCCAGCGGCCGGTCGCCACGGCCCTGTTCATGGCGGCCATCGTGCTGGCCGGCCTGGTCGGCTTCCGGCTGCTGCCGCTGTCGGCCCTGCCGCAGGTCGACTATCCCACCATCCAGGTGCAGACCCTCTATCCGGGCGCCAGCCCCGAGGTGATGAGCCAGACCGTCACCGCTCCGCTGGAGCGCCAGTTGGGAGAGATGTCGGGCCTTGCGCGCATGAGCTCGGTCAGCACGGCCGGCGCCAGCGTCATCACCCTGCAGTTCAACCTGGGGGAAACCCTCGACGTCGCCGAGCAGGAAGTGCAGGCGGCGATGAACGCGGCCAACTCGCTGCTGCCGGCCGACCTGCCCGCCCCGCCGGTCTACGCCAAGGTCAATCCGGCCGACGCGCCGGTGCTGACGCTCGCCATAACCTCCGACACCCTGCCGCTGACCGAGGTGCAGAACCTCGTCAACACCCGCCTGGCGCAGAAGATCAGCCAGGTCTCGGGCGTGGGCCTCGTCTCCCTCAGCGGCGGCCAGAAGCCGGCCATCCGCATCCAGGCCGACACCCAGGCCATGGCCTCTTACGGCCTGACGCTGGCCGAGCTGCAGAGCGCCATCGACAGCTCCAACGCCAACAGCGCCAAGGGCAGCTTCGACGGCCCCACCCGCACCTACACGATCAACGCCAACGACCAGCTGCTGACGGTCGACGACTATCTGAACCTGATCGTCACCTACAAGAACGAGGCCCCGATCCGTATCCGCGACGTGGCCAGCGTGGTGCAGAGCGCCGAGAACACCCGCCTGGGCGCATGGGCCGGCAAGACCCCGGCGATCATCGTCAACGTCCAGCGCCAGCCCGGCGCCAATGTCATCAAGACTGTAGACGCCATCAAGGCCAAGCTGCCCGAGCTGCAGGCCGGCCTGCCGGCGACGCTGAAGGTCGAGGTGCTGGCCGACCGCACCACCGGCATCCGCGCCTCGGTGCACCACGTGGAGCTGGAGCTGATCCTGGCCGTGGTGATGGTCGTGCTGGTGATCTTCTTCTTCCTGCACTCCATGCGGGCGACGATCATCGCCAGCCTGGCCGTGCCGATCTCGCTGATCGGCTCGTGCGGGGTGATGTACCTGCTGGGCTACTCGCTCAACAACCTCTCCCTGATGGCCCTGACCATCGCGACCGGCTTCGTCGTCGACGACGCCATCGTGATGATCGAGAACATCATCCGCCACATGGAGAAGGGCGAAAAGCCGATGCAGGCGGCGCTGAAGGGCGCGCGCGAGATCGGCTTCACCATCATCTCGCTGACCATCTCTCTGATCGCGGTGCTGATCCCGCTGCTGTTCATGGGCGACGTGGTCGGACGCCTGTTCCGCGAGTTCGCCGTCAGCCTGGCCATCACCATTCTGATCTCGGCCGTGGTTTCGCTGACCCTGACGCCCATGCTGTCGGCCCGCTGGCTGAAGAGCCACGAGGAGGACAAGCCAGGCCGTATCGGCCAGAAGGCCCAGGCCTTCTTCGAGAAGGTCGAGGCCCGCTATGAGACGGCCCTGGCCTGGGTCGTGGCCCGCCAGACCGCCACCTTGGTCGTCGCCGTCGCCACCCTGGTGCTGACCGGCGTGCTCTACATGGTCATTCCCAAGGGCCTGTTCCCGACCCAGGACACCGGCCAGCTGCAGGCCCGCACCGAGGTCGAGCAGTCGGTGTCGTACGAGCGCATGGCCGGCCTGCAGCAGCAGGCGGCCGCGACCATCCTCGAGGACCCGGCCGTGGCCAGCGTGGCCTCGTTCATCGGCGTCGACGGGGCCAACAACAGCATGCTCCACACCGGCCAGATGCAGATCAACCTGAAGGGCGACCGCAAGGGCTCGCAGGAGAAGATCATGCAGCGGCTGCGCGAGCGCGTGGCCGGCGTGCCCGGCGTCACCCTCTATCTCCAGCCGACCCAGGACCTGACCATCGACGCCGAAAGCGGTCCGACCCAGTACCGCCTGTCGCTGGAAGGCGCCGACACCGCCACGGTCAAGGAGTGGGCCGGCAAGCTGTCGGAAAAGCTGGCCAGCGTGAAGGCCGTGCGCAACATCTACAGCGACGCCTCGGCCACCGGCGCCGCGGCCTATATCGACATCGATCGCGACACCGCCGCCCGGCTTTCGATCACCGCCTCGGACGTCGACGACGCCCTCTACAGCGCCTTTGGCCAGCGGATCGTCTCGACGATCTTCACCGAAACCAACCAGTACCGCGTGATCCTGGAGGCCAAGCCCGGCCTGCTGACCGACCCGGCCTCGCTGGGGAACCTGAACCTGCGCACCGGCGGCGGCTCGCCCGCCCCGCTGGCGGCGTTCTCGACCATCAAGGAGCAGCAGTCGCCGCTGCAGGTGACCCACGTGGCCCAGTTCCCGGCCACCACGATCGGCTTCGACACCGCGCCGGGCGTCTCGCTGGGCCATGCGGTCGACGAGATCCGCGCGGCGATGAAGGACATCGACATGCCCACGTCGGTGACCCACACCTTCCTGGGCGCGGCCGGGGCCTACGAGAACTCGCTCAGCAACCAGCTGTGGCTGATCCTGGCGGCCGTGGTCTGCGTCTACATCGTGCTGGGCGTGCTCTACGAGAGCTACATCCACCCGCTCACCATCCTGTCGACCCTGCCCTCGGCCGGCGTCGGGGCCCTGCTGGCCCTGTGGCTGACCGGCCATGACCTGGGCGTGATCGGGATCATCGGCATCATCCTCCTGATCGGCATCGTCAAGAAGAACGCGATCATGATGATCGACTTCGCCATCGAGGCCGAGCGCAACGAGGGCAAGTCGCCCGAGGAGGCGATCTTCCAGGCCGCCATACTGCGCTTCCGCCCGATCCTGATGACCACGCTGGCGGCCCTGTTCGCCGCCGTGCCGCTGATGCTGGGCTTTGGCGAAGGCGCCGAGCTGCGCCGCCCGCTGGGCATCGCCATCTTCGGCGGCCTGCTGGTCAGCCAGCTGCTGACCATGTTCACGACGCCGGTGGTCTATCTGGCCTTCGACCGCATCGCCCCATCGGGCAAGAAGCGCCGGGACGAGGATCGGAACGACGAAGACCGCGTCGACCAGCCGCTGCCGGGGCTGCCGTCATGAACCTGTCGGCGCCCTTCATCCGCCGGCCGGTGGCGACGGTCCTGCTGACCATCGGCCTGGCCCTGGCCGGCGTCTTCGCCTTCCTGGTGCTGCCGGTCTCGCCGCTGCCGCAGGTGGACTATCCGACCATCTCGGTGTCGGCCAGCCTGTCGGGGGCCAGCCCCGAGACCATGGCCTCCAGCGTCGCAACCCCGCTGGAACGGCGCCTGGGCGTGATCTCCGGCGTCAACGAGATGACCTCGCAAAGCTCGTCGGGCTCGACGCGGGTGACGCTGCAGTTCGACCTCAACCGCAAGATCGACGGCGCCGCGCGCGAGGTGCAGGCGGCCATCAACGCCGCCCGCGCCGACCTGCCCGCCACGCTGCGCAGCAACCCGACCTACCGCAAGATGAACCCGTCGGACGCGCCGGTGATCATCCTGGCCCTGACCTCCGACACTAAGACGCCCGGCCAGATCTACGACGCGGTCTCCAATGTCGTGGCCCAGCGCATCTCGCAGGTGAAGGGCGTGGGCGACGTCGAGATCGGCGGCGGCTCGCTGCCGGCCGTGCGGATCTCGGTGAATCCGTTCCTGCTCAACAAGTACGGCGTCAGCCTGGAAGACGTGCGCGCGGCCATCCAGTCGGCCAACGCCAATCGCCCCAAGGGCGCGGTCGAAGGCGACGGCAAGCGCTTCCAGATCTACACCTCCAGCAGCGGTCGAAAGGCGGCCGACTATGCCGGGCTGCTGGTCGCCTGGCGCGGCGAGGCGGGGGTCAAGCTGTCGGACGTGGCCAGCGTCACCGACAGCGTCGCCGACACCCGCACCATCGGCCTGTTCAACGGCAAGCCGGCGATCATCGTCCTGATCACCCGCCAGCCCGGCGCCAACATCATCGAGACCGTCGACAGCGTGCGCGCCGCCCTGCCCGAACTGCGCGAACAGCTGCCCGGCGACATCAACGTGCAGGTGGCCAGCGACAGCACCAACTCGATCCGCGCCTCGCTGCACGAGATCGAAGTCACCCTGCTGATCTCGATCGTGCTGGTGGTGCTGGTGGTCAGCGCCTTCCTGCGCAGCGGCCGGGCGACCTTCATTCCGGCGGCGGCGACCATCGTCTCGCTGCTGGGCACCTTTGGCGTCATGTACCTGCTGGGCTTCTCGCTCAACAATCTCAGCCTCATGGCCATCACGGTGGCGACGGGATTCGTCGTCGATGACGCCATCGTCGTGCTGGAGAACACCCAGCGCCACATCGAGGCGGGCATGGAGCGCTTCAAGGCCGCCACCCTGGGCGCGCGCGAGGTCGGCTTCACCGTGCTGTCGATCAGCGTCTCGCTGGTGGCGGTGTTCATCCCGCTGCTGTTCATGGGCGGCCAGGTCGGGCGCCTGTTCCGCGAGTTCGCCGTCACCCTGTCGGCGGCGGTGCTGATCTCGCTGGTCATCAGCCTGACGACCACGCCGATGATGTGCGCCTACCTGCTCAAGCCCCGCCCCGAGGGCCACAAGGAAGGCCGCATCGCCCGCTTCTTCGAGAAGATGTTCGACAAGGTCCAGGCGATCTACGCCCGCTCGCTGGACTGGGCGCTGCACGCCAAGCCGCTGGTCATGCTGCTGCTGGTCGCCGTCATCGGCATGACGGTGTGGCTCTACATCGCCGTGCCCAAGGGCTTCTTCCCCCAGCAGGACAACGGCCAGCTGATGGCCGGCATCCGCGCCGACCAGAGCGTCTCGTTCCAGACCATGGAGCAGAAGCTGCGGGCCGTGGTCGAGATCATCCGCAAGGACCCCGCCGTCGACACCGTGGTAGGCTTCACCGGCGGCGCCCGGGCCGGCGGCGGCTTCATGTTCGTCAATCTCAAGCCCGCCAGCGAGCGCAAGGAGAAGGGCAGCGCCGTGATCGCCCGGCTGCGGCCGCAGCTGCAGAAGGTGACCGGCGTGTCGATCTTCCTCAACCCGGTGCAGGACCTGCGCATGGGCGGGCGGTCGAGCAACTCGACCTACCAGTACACCCTGACCAGCGACTCCAGCGACGCCCTCAAGGAATGGGCGCCCAAGCTGGCCGAGGCGATGAAGGCGCATTCCGACGTCATGACCGACGTCGACAGCGACCAGTCGGAGAACGGCGTCGAGACCTTCGTCACCATCGACCGCGACAGCGCCTCGCGCATGGGCGTCACGCCCCGGGCCGTGGACAACGCGCTCTACAACGCCTTCGGCCAGCGCCAGGTCGCGACGATCTACGAGGACGTCAACCAGTACTCGGTGATCATGGAGTGGCAGCAACAGTTCGCCCAGGGCCCCGAGGCGCTGAACGACGTCTACGTGCCGACCACCAGCAGCACTTCGACCACCACCTCCAGCACCAGCGGGGCGGCGGTGAACCCGTCGCTGCGCGACGCCTCCACGGGCTCGGCCCTGAACACCACGGCCACGCCGATGACCCCGCTGACCGCGATCGCCAGCGTCGCCCAGAGCGCCACCCCCACCTCGGTCAACCACCAGAACGGCGAGCTGGCCACGACGGTGTCGTTCAACCTGCCCGACGGCGTGTCGCTGTCCCAGGCCCAGGCCGCCATCGCCCAGGCCGAGGCCGACATCGGCCTGCCGACCAATGTGCGCGGCAGCTTCCAGGGCAGCGCCCGCAGCTACAACGAGCAGATGAAGCAGCAGCCCTACCTGATCGCGGCGGCCATCATCGCGATCTACATCGTGCTGGGCATTCTCTACGAGAGCTATGTCCACCCGGTGACGGTGCTGTCGACCCTGCCGGCCGCCGGCGTCGGGGCGGTGCTGGCCCTGCTGCTGTTCGGCATGGAGTTCTCGATCATCGCCCTGATCGGGGTGTTCCTGCTGCTGGGCATCGTCAAGAAGAACGCCATCCTGATCATCGACTTCGCCCTGGAGGCCCAGCGCGGCCGGGGTCTGAGCGCGATCGAGGCCGTGCGGGAGGCCAGCCTCCTGCGCTTCCGCCCCATCCTGATGACCACCCTGGCCGCGGCCCTGGGCGCCCTGCCCCTGGCCATCGGCTTCGGCGAAGGCGCCGAGCTGCGCCGGCCGCTGGGCGTCACCATCATCGGCGGCCTGATCGCCAGCCAGCTTTTGACCCTCATCACCACCCCCGTGGTCTACGTCTATCTCGACCGCCTGCGCGGCAAGCGGCGCGACGAGCGCGACCTGACCCACATGCCCTCCGCCCCGGAACTCGCCCGATGACCGCCCGCCTGCTGACCGCCCTGCCCCTCGTCGCCCTCGTGACCGCCTGCTCGACGACGCCGGCCTACGAGACGCCAAAGCTGGCCTCGCCCGCGCCTTCGACCTGGAAGGCCATGGACGGCTGGAAGACGGCCACGCCGTCCGATCACCTGGATCGCGGCGACTGGTGGACCTTGTTGGGCGATCCCCAGCTGAACGCCCTGGCCGAGCGGGTGAAGGTGGACAACCAGACCATCGCCGCCGCCGAGGCCGCCTATCGTCAGGCCCGGGCCCTGGTGCGCGAACAGCGCGCCTCGCTGTTCCCCAGCATCGACCTGTCGGCCTCGGGCACGCGCTCGGGCGGCGGCGGCACCAGCAGCGCCCCCGGCGCCGGCGGGGCCACCAGCTCGGGCGACACCAAGCGCTATTCGGCCAGCATCGGCGCCAGCTGGGAGCCCGACGTCTGGGGCCGCATCCGCGCCTCGATCGGCAATGCGAACGCCAGCGCCCAGGCCAGCGCCGCCGACCTGGCGGCCGCCCAGCTGTCGGCCCAGGGTGAACTGGCGACCAACTACCTGGGCCTGCGCCAGAGCGACATCGAGATCGCCCTGGTCCAGGCCACCGTCGAGGGCTACCAGCGCGCGCTGAAGATCACCCAGAACCGCTACGACGCCGGCGTCGCCCCGCGCTCGGACGTGCTGCAGGCCCAGACCACCCTGGCCAACGCCCAGTCCAGCCTGGAGGGCCTGACCCAGACCCGCGCGACGTACGAGAACGCCATCGCCGTGCTGGTCGGCCAGCCGGCCAGCGGCTTCCGCATCGCCGCCGATCCGAACTGGACGGCGAGCGTGCCGGAGATCCCGACCGGCCTGCCCTCGACCCTGCTGGAGCGCCGTCCCGACGTCGCCGCCGCCGAGCGCCGCGTGGCCGCCGCCAACGCCCAGATCGGCGTGGCCCGCGCCGCCTACTTCCCGACCTTCACGCTCAGCGGTTCGGGCAACTCGACCGCCAGCGTGCTTGGCGACCTGTTCTCGGCCTCGGCCAACACCTGGTCGCTGGGCCTGGCCGCGGCCCAGACCCTGTTCGACGCCGGCGCCCGCAAGGCCCAGGTCGCCCAGTCCCGCGCCGCCTACGACGCGGCCGCCGCCAACTATCGCCAGACCGCCCTTACCGCCTTCCAGGACGTCGAGAACCAGCTGACGGCGGTGCGGGTGCTTGAGCGCCAGTACGCCCTGCTGGAGACCGCCTCCAAAGCCGCCGACCAGACCGAGCAGATGCTGCTGAACCAGTACCGCGCCGGCCAGGTGGCCTATACCGACGTCGTCACCGCCCAGGCCTCGGCCCTGTCGGCGCGTCGCGACCTGGCCTCCGCCCGCGTCTCGCGCCAGACGGCGGCCGTGGCGCTGGTGCAGGCGATCGGCGGCGGCTGGACGGGGCTGGAGGGCAAGTAGCCCCTACCCCGCCGATGCTTCCATCACCACGCGCAGCTTGCGCAAGGCGGCGGCCAATTCACCCTTGGCGCTGGCCAGCGCCCCGCCGTTGCGGATCGCCCGGCGGGCGTCGGCCGCCGCGCCGCGGTTGATCTGCTCGGCCACCTGGCCGGCGATGCGGTGGAAGTCGCGATGGGCCTCCAGGCAGTGCAGGTGCAGGTGGCTGCCGGGCATGCGCTTGTGGCCCTCGCCGTGCAGCCACTGGCCGGCGGCGCAGGTCCGCTCGGCCCGTACGGCGGCGGCGTCGACGGCGCGCCCCTCCGCCATGGCGGCTTCCAGATCCTCGCAGATGCGGTTGTGAAACTGGGTCTGTTCCAGGAAGTCCATGAGCACGCCCCACGCGCTTAGCCAGCTGAAGCCGGGGCATGGCGGCTCTCGATTTCGCCAGTGTTGCGGCAAGGTTGCGGTTTGAAGAAACCGCTCGCGCATCTGTTTAGGAACGGAGGGTCGGGGACACAGGTCGATATCGCGACGCGTCCCGCCCCGAAACACCGGCGCAACAACCGGCGGCATGATCGCGGGCAAGGAGCAGCCCATGACCCGAACCGAAGACGACGTCCGCGAAGCCGCCGCCTGGCTGGAGCGCCTGCGCTCGCCCGAGGCCGGCCAAGGCGACCGGGAGGAGTTCGAGACCTGGGTGGCCCATCCGCGCCGCCGCGACGCCTTCGAGGCGCTCAGGGCCGTCGACGCCGAGATCACCAGCTGGGATCCGCCCGCGCCCGTCTCGCCCTGGCCGATCCTGGGCGCCCTTGCCCTGGGGGCCGGCGGGCTGGCGGCGGCGGCCGGACTGCTGATCCACTGAACGCGAAAAGGGCGCCGGTCCGCCAAGACCGGCGCCCTTCCTCGCCGCCGCCGGGGCTGACTGGGCGGCGAGCGCCGGGCGCGCAAAGGGGGAGAAGCGCGCCCGGGTTAGCTTCAGGCTTCGACTAGAAGCGCTTGCGGATGCCCACATAGTAGGAGCGGCCGAGCACGTCGTAGTTCTGCGGGTCGTAGTTGCCCTCGGTGTCGCCCACCTGCGGCGGCGCCTTGTCGAACAGGTTGTTGACGCCGAAGCGCAGGGCGGTGTCCCAGGGCAGTTCGACGCGGCCGTTGAGGTCGAAGGCGTTGTAGGCCTTCACGCCCCGCGAGGTACTGCTGGGGGAGACGACCTTGGCCGAGTTCTCCATGGCCTCGATCCAGCGCCAGCGCAGGCCCAGGCTCGCCGGACCCCAGGTATACGTGCCCGAGGTGACCGACTTCCACTTCGGGTGAGCGGTGCCGGCGGTGCTTTCCACACCCGTGCCGATCGTACCGACATAGTCGTAGACCGGCGCCCCCGGCAGGTTCTGAATCTTGAACTTGTCGGTGTAGCCCAGGGCCACGTTCAGGGCGAAGGAGCCCGGGATCATGTCCAGGGCGCTGTCGGCGAAGTCGAAGCTCCAGTCGACCTGCACGTCCACGCCCGTGGTCTGGAACTGGCCGAGATTCAGCAGCGGCTGCACCGGGTTGGTCGGCACGCCGCTGGCCGAGTTGCGGGTCAGCAGCGAGCAGTAGTAGTTGCTGGGGTCGTAGGTCGGGTTGGAGCCGCCCGAGTTGAAGCAGAACTGGAAGGCGTTGACGATCGACAGGCTGCCGATCGCGTCCTTCACCTTGATGTCGTACCAGTCGACCGAGGCCGTCAGGCGGCTGAGCAGCGGGTGCTCGAACGGCGAGCGCAGGACGGCGCCGAACGAGTAGGTGTCGGCAGTTTCTTCCTGCAGGTCGGGGTTGCCGCCAGTCAGGGCGAACACCTGGGCCGTGCCCAGCTGGTAGCTGTCGATGATCGCGGTCGGCACGCCCTGCGCCAGGCAGAGGCTGCGCACCGCCGCGGCGTTGGCGCCGGTCCGCCAGGACGAGCGCACGTCGCAGGGATCGCCGTTGGTGGTCGTCGACGACGCCGTGCCGATGGCCACCGAACCCGTCGAGACCGGCGCGTAGAGCTCGCCGACGCTGGGGGCGCGGATAGCGCGGTTGTAGCCGCCGCGCAGGCGGACCGGCTCGACGATCTTCCAGTCGAAGTCGGCCTTGTAGGTCTGCACCCCGCCCACCGAGCTGTAGTCGGAATAGCGATAGCCCAGGTCGAGGTTGAACTCCTCGATGAACGGCAGGTCCTTCAGGACCGGCACCAGCAGTTCGCCGTAGACCTCGTAGGTGTCGACCGAGCCGGCGGCGTCGCGCAGCACGCTGTAGCCGAGGATGTCGCTGGTGCCGTCGGGCTGGTTCAGCTGGGCGTCGGGCTTGAAGGTGTATTCGTTGGAGCGGTAGTCCGTACCGGCGGCGAACTTCACCGTGCCGGCCGGCAGGTCGAACAGCGAACCGGACATGTTCACCTCGACCATGCGCTGCTCGAGGGTGTTCTGGTTCAGGGTGCGGCGCGACATGTAGCGCACGCACTCGGCCGACGGGGTCAGGTTGCCGAAGGGATTCCAGCCGCCGGCGCAGTATTCCGTGCCGCCGGTCGGGCTGTTGAGCAGGCGCGAGATGGCGCTGGCGCTGGCGCCGCCGGTCTGCTCGTTGTCGAACTTGGCGCGGCTGAACGAGACATAGCCGTCCCAGGTCCAGTCCTTGAAGCCCGTTTCGCCCGACAGGCCATTGGTGAACTGGAAGACGTCGTAGCTGTACTTCTGGATGCGCGGACCCAGGATATCCAGCGCCTTGTAGAAGGTGAAGGCGGCGTTCGGGGTCGGGCGCGAGGCCAGGATCGGACGGAAGTCGGACGGGACGAACGGATTGGAGACCGGAACGGTCAGGCCATAGACGTTCGAGGCCAGGGTCGGGTTGGAGACGCCCACCGAGACGTAGTCGGTGAAGGTGAACTGCGAGAAGAACTTCAGATTGTCGGTCAGGTCGTAATCGACCTTGGCGAACACCGCGTAGCGGTCGAGATCGGCCTGCATCGAGCTGCCGTTGTAGCCGAAGTTGACCTGCTGGGAGGTGCCCGCGGCGTTGGCGTTGACGATGTAGGCGTTGTCGGTCTGCGGGTCGCGGAAGTTCAGGACCGGCACGCCCGAGGTCGAGAACAGGGTCTGGTCGGTGTTGAAGCCGATCTGGCCGGTGTAGCGGCCGGCGCTGTTGCCGCTCAGGGCCGCGGTGCCATAGCTGCCCTGGAACAGCGTGTTGATCGAGGCCAGGGTCGGCAGGTTGGCGCCGAACAGCACCGTGCCCTGCGGGATGGTCGACAGGCCCGGCGCCGAGGTGCGGAAGATGTAGTAGTCGCGGGCGCTCTGCAGGGCGCGGTCGCGGTTGGTGTAGTCGAACGACAGCACCGCCCGGCCGCGGCCCTCGGCGAAGTCCGAGCCGCCGGTGATCGAGAAGCGGAACGACTCCGCGTCGCCCTTTTCCGAGATGCCGTACTGGGCGTCGGCGGTCAGGCCGTTGAAGCTGCGCTTGAGCTTGAAGTTGACGACGCCGGCGGTGGCGTCCGAGCCGTAGGCGGTGGAGGCGCCGCCGGTGATGACTTCGACGTTCTCGATCAGGGCTTCGGGGATGATGTTGAGGTCGACCGAACCGTCGGGGTTGGACGGCTGCAGGCGGCGGCCGTCCAGCAGGATCAGGGTGCGCTTGGCGCCAAGGCCGCGAAGGCTGGCGTAGGACTGGCCGCCGTTGAGGCCCGTGCTGGTCGAGCCGGTGTTGCCCTGGCCGAACGAGCCGGTGAACTGCGGCATCTGCGACAGGGCCTTTTCGACCGTCACCTGGCCGGTGGCCTCGATGGCGGCGGCCCCGACGGTCTGGATCGGGCTGTTGGCCACATAGTCCTGGCGGGCGATGCGCGAGCCGGTGACGACGACGGCCTCTACGGCCTGCGGCTCTTCGGGAGCGGCGGCCTCCTGGGCGTGGGCGACGCCGAGCATCAGCGCGCCATACGCGCAGCCGCCGGCCATCATCCGCTTCAAGGTCCTCGATCGCATGCTTGCATCCCCTTTGGATTGGGTCGCGCCCCTCGCGCTTCCGATCCTCAAGACGCAGCCTGTTTCCGAACCCACACCTTCCAGACAACTTTTTGCCGTAGACCCAAGTCACGGATTGGTAAGGAGAAAAATTTTTGCTTTCGGACGTGAGGAAACGCCGACGGCCTGCGTCTTGATAGATGCGGGCCGCTCATGTCGGCCTCCTGAACAGAGCTACGGGACCGCCATGCCGGACGTGATCCAGATTCCCGCCGAACATTTCGAGCGATTGAAGAGCCGCCTGCCCGCCATCACCCGCGAGCACCTCAACAACGTCTACGGCATCAGCGAGACCACCTGGACCAAGCTGCGCCGCGGCGAGCCGATCAAGCGCGTCACCTGGGAGCGCCTCCTGAGCCGTTACGAGCGCCTGCAGAAGGCCGCCGCGTCCTGACCTAGCGCTCCCAAGCGCATCCGACACCGACGGGCCGGCCTCGCCGCGCCTGCTGTCTTTACCTTTCCCCAAAATCCACGCGCTCCACGGACGCCCAGGCGGCGTCCGCCGCGTTCGCCGCGTGCGCAAAGGCTGCTCGATGAACAAACGCTTCGCCTATCTGATCATCGGCGCGATGGTGCTGGGGATCCTCGTCGGCTGGGGATGCAACCAGTTCCTGGACGCCGAAGGGGCCAAGTCGGCCG
>NZ_QDKQ01000002.1 GCF_003116815.1 Caulobacter endophyticus | reverse complement strand
TGGAAGCCTCCGCTCAGGTCGCGGTGAGTGCGGTCCAGCGGCGCAGGTTGAAGGCGATGGCGGCCATCAGGACTTGGGCGCGGGCCTTTGTCAGGCCGACATAGCGGATGACGCGCAGGTTCATGCGGTTCTTGAGGGTGGCGAAGGTGGTCTCCACAGCCGCCCTTCTTCGGGCGATCAGGTCGTTGTAGCGCTTGAGCCTGGGCGGCAGATCGGGGTGGTGCTTATTGGGCCGCCGCATCAGGCGCGGCTTGATCTTGGCCTCTTTCAGGCGGCGCTGACGGGCGTGGGTGTGATAGGCGCTGTCGGCCCACACCACCTTTTCATCGCCCAGGATCAGGGCGTCGGCCGGGACGGTGTCGTTGACGTTGGCCGGGGTCGTGATCAGCGAGCGGATCAGGCCCGATCCTTCGTCGACGCCGACGTGAGCCTTGTAGCCGTAGGTCGATCCCGGCTTGCCCGAGCGCTTGGCGAAGGCTGCGTCGGGGTCTCGGCCGGGCCTGGGCTCACGCCCGTCGCGCCCGTCGCTGGGCGGAACCGACGCCGCCTCGATCAGGGTGGCGTCCAGCATCGTGCCCCGGCGCAGGATCATCCCCGCCTGATCCAGTTGCCGGTCCAGCTCCGAAAACAGCTTCTCCAGCAGGCCCGCACCGATCAGGCCGTTGCGGAAGCGGTTCAGCGTCGTGTGGTCGGGGATCGCGTCTTCGATCGACAGTCCCACGAACCGGCGGAACGACAGACGGTCATCCAGAGCCGCCTCCAGCTCTCGCTCCGAGAGCCCGTACAAAGCCTGCAGCAGCAGCGCCTTGAACATCACCAGCACCGGCCAGGCCGCCCGTCCCGGGCCGTCGTCGCGCAAGCCCGACAGCACCTTCTCGAAACGATACCAGCGCACCAGCCCGTGCAGCCGCTCCAGCTGATCGTTACGGCCCGCCCCCACCGGCATCAGCGCCTCGGCGAAACTGAACTGACCCGTCTGCTTCACCGCCATGCCTGGCCTCCCCGTACTAAACCCAGGGAATCACAATCGGCTAATTTCGCAACAC
>NZ_QDKQ01000001.1 GCF_003116815.1 Caulobacter endophyticus | reverse complement strand
TGTCGAAGCTATGAAGGTTGTTCACCCGGGGCGGTGCTGAGAGGCTGGGGTTGCGAAGCTCCAAACTCTAGCCCGGAGGCCCCGGATGAACGTGCATGAGAATGCGCGGCTGACCCCAGTTGGTCGAGCCCTGATGGTGGAACGGATCGAGCGCGGTTTGTCGGTGGCTAAGGCCGCCCAGGCGTTCGGGATCTCGCGCCGCACGGCCGGCAAGTGGCTGCAACGGCATCGGCGGGGCGGCGAGCGAAGGCTTCACGACCGCAGCTCGGCGCCCCGCCGATGTCCGCGCAAGACGCCTGCCTGGACCATCGACCAGATCCAGGCGTTGCGCCGCCAGCGCATGACCGGTCCAGCCATCGCCCAGGCCCTGGGGCTGGCCCGCTCGACGGTGGGGCTGATCCTGCGCCGGCTGGGCCTGGGCAAGCTGTCGGCCTTGGACCCGAAAATCCCGATCGTCCGCTACGAGCGCGCCGCGCCAGGCGAGATGATCCACCTGGACATCAAGAAGCTGGGCAAATTCAACGTCGAAGGCCACCGCGTCACCGGCGATCGGCGGCTAGGGCGCTCCAGGAGGGCCGGCTGGGACTTCCTGCACGTCTGCGTCGATGACGCCTCGCGCCTGGCCTACACCGAGATCCTGCCCTCCGAAGGCCAAGCCGACACAACCGCCTTCCTGGAGAGGGCCATCGCCTGGCTCGCCCGCCACGGCGTCGCCGTCCAGAGGGTGATGACCGACAACGGTTCGGCCTACCGCTCGAAGCTCTTCGCCAGCGCCCTCCAGGCCGCCGGGGCCCGGCACGTGCGTACCCGGCCCTACACGCCCAGAACTAACGGCAAGGCCGAACGCTTCATCCAGACGTCCTTGCGCGAATGGGCCTATGGCCGTCCCTACGCCTGCTCGGACGATCGCGCCAAGGCCATCAAGCCTTGGACCGACAGCTACAACCTCGACCGCCCACACTCAGGCATAAAAGGCCTCACGCCCTGGCAGCGGGTGAACAACCTTCTTGGAAACGACA